>JBNKMF010000009.1:44773-86397 GCA_050292965.1 Gammaproteobacteria bacterium
TATCATTTTATGCCGTATCCACTGGACATCTTCTGCTGATGGCCTACCGAGAAAAACTCAAGGATAATTATCTGGAAACCAGACTGATCAGGAACCGCTTGATTGCAGCGGCGCTGATTGTTTTTGTGTTGATGATGGTGGTGCTAGGGCGTCTGTATGTGCTACAGGTCGTTGATCATGAACATTTCACCACCTTATCCGAGTCAAATCGAGTCAGCCTCAAAGCGCTGCCTCCTACGCGCGGACTGATCTATGACCGTAATGGCATTGTGCTTGCAGATAATTTACCCGCTTATCGATTAGAAATTATTCGAGAGCAGGTGGACAATCTCGATCAAACCCTGCTGCAATTGAGACAGCTGGTCGAGATATCCGATCAGGAAGTCAAAAGATTTCGTGAAACCAGCAAACGCAGAAGATCATTTGAATCGGTACCTCTGTTACTCAATCTGAGCGATGAAGAAGTTGCTGTACTGGCGGTTAATATTCACCGTTTTACTGGTGTGGAAATCAATGCGCGTCTGACGCGTAATTATCCCCTGGGTAAGCATGCTGTGCATGCGCTGGGTTATGTTGGGCGAATTGATCTGAAGGATCTGGTCAAGTTAGATGAAACGAATTATGCAGGTACCAGTCATATCGGTAAGCTGGGGCTTGAGAAATACTATGAAGACCAGTTACACGGCGAGGTGGGTTATCAGCGCGTTGAAGTGAATGCCTCGGGACGGACTTTGCGGGTACTGGACGAGCAGGCACCGAAGGCAGGCAAAAATCTGCACCTGACTATAGATTCATCACTACAGCAATTGGCGGAATACCTGTTTACCGGTCAGAAGGGTTCTATGGTGGCGATTGATCCGCGTAATGGCGAAATCCTCGCCCTGGTAAGCATGCCAAGCTTTGATCCGAATCTGTTTGTAAATGGTATCAGTATAGCTAATTACAGTGCCTTACGCGACTCACCCAAACGCCCGCTGTTTAATCGCGCGATCACAGGGCAGTATCCGCCCGGCTCAACAACTAAACCGTTTTTCGGTCTGGCGGGCCTCGAATCTAATGTTATAGGGCCTGGTCACAAGGTTTTTTGTGGGGGGTACTATCAATTGCCAAACGATGAGCGTAAATACCGTGACTGGAAAAAGTGGGGGCATGGGAATATGACTCTAGAGGGGGCGATTACCCAATCCTGTGATGTTTTCTTTTATGACCTTGCTTACAACCTGGGCATAGATCGCATGTCAGAATTTATGAAACAATTCGGATTTGGTAGTCGTACAGGGATTGATAGCACCAGTGAACGTCCGGGTTTAATGCCTTCAAGAGAGTGGAAACGCAATGCCAGAGGCATGCCCTGGTTTCCAGGTGAAACTTTAATCACGGGTATAGGCCAGGGAGCTTTACTGGTTACACCCTTACAGTTAAGTAGTTCTACTGGAGCTTTGGCTATGCAGGGCAAGCTGTATAAACCCCATCTGGTGAAATCCATAGAAAACCCGGTCGATCAGACAGATCATCCTGTCGAAGTGGTACTTAGTAGTGAATATAAGTTAAAGAAAAAACTCAACTGGGATCACGTCGTACGAGGCATGACGAATGTGATACATAATGTACGCGGTACCGCACACCGAATCGCCAGGGGACTTCAATATAAAATTGCTGGCAAGACTGGTACTGCACAGGTTTTTGGTATTGCCCAGGATGAAGAATACGAAGAAGAGAATGTGACGAAGAAGTTACGCGACCATGCCTTATTTATGGCTTTTGCCCCTGTTGAAGACCCAAGAATAGCCGTATCGGTGGTGGTCGAAAATGGCGGGCATGGTAGTTCGGTAGCAGCGCCAATTGCGCGCAAGATCATGGATGCCTATTTATTAATAAAACCAGAACAGGACCAATCACAGGCGAGTAACTAATGGATCGTTATACAGAGAATGACCAGCAATCAATTTCGCGTCGTGTACTGGATGCGTTTCGGCTTGATCCAGTACTCATGTTATTGCTGTTTATCCTGTCCAGTTGTGGACTAGTTATTCTTTTTAGCGCCAGTGGCAGTGATATTGACCTTATGATAAGGCAAATTACGCGACTGGCTCTGGCGGTTGTGTTGATGATAGGTATTGCCAATATATCAATGCGCGTACTAAAAAAACTATCTCTGTGGTTTTATCTGATTGGAGTGATATTGCTGGTTGCTGTTATGGTATTTGGTGAAATAGGTAAGGGTGCGCAACGCTGGCTGGATTTTGGTTTTATACGCTTTCAACCTTCAGAGTTTATGAAGTTGGCAATGCCTATGATGGTGGCATCTTATCTATCGGAAAAGGTATTACCCGTGGGTTGGAAGGATTTAACCGTTTCTGCTTTGCTGGTATTAATCCCGGTCATACTGATTGCCCGACAGCCCGACCTGGGTACTGCGGTGCTAGTCGCAAGTGCTGGGTATTTTGTGCTCTTTCTCGCAGGCGTGCGCTGGAAAATCTTTTTTATTCTGGGGTTGGTCGTATCAGCGATGGCTCCCTTACTATGGAAGTTTGGGCTGCATGATTACCAGCGCGGACGCATACTGACCTTGCTCAATCCTGAATCTGATCCACTGGGTTCTGGTTACCATATTATTCAGTCCAAAATCGCCATAGGATCTGGCGGGGTATACGGTAAGGGCTGGTTGAATGGTACCCAATCGCAGCTGGAATTTTTACCTGAACGCCAGACTGATTTTATCTTTTCCGTATTTGGTGAAGAATTTGGACTGTTCGGTAGTTTATTTCTGATATTGATTTATTTGCTGATTATTTATCGTGGCTTATTTATCGCCTCTATGTCTCAGGATAACTACGGCCGACTGCTCGCTGGAGCACTAAGTCTAACCTTTTTTGTCTACTTGTTTGTAAATACCGGCATGGTTACAGGATTGTTGCCAGTGGTTGGTGTACCCTTACCCTTAGTGAGTTACGGAGGCACCTCCATGGTGACTCTGATGGCTGGGTTCGGCATGATTATGGCTGTCGGATCAGCCAAACGTTTTTTACGATAGGAATTTTCCTATAGAAGCTTGGGCCCGAAGGAGCCAGAATGTTAAGAATTTTACTGTTTTCAATGATTTTACTGCCATTATCTGTACAGGCGACAAAATTAGATAAAGGCGATTACCGCTATCGTGCTGACGTTGAGAACTTTATCCGCAAGGTGGCCGCTACTAGTGATTATAGCGAGGCAGAGTTGATAGAGTTGTTTTCACAGGTTAAAAATCAACGCGACCTGTTCGAACGCATGGATAAGCCAGCAGAAAAACTGGAATGGCACCAGTATCGAAAAATTTTTCTGACCGATAAGCGTATTAATGCGGGTATAAAGTTCTGGAAAGAGAATAGAGAATTAATCAGTCAGGTCGAAAAAACTTTTAAGGTTCCTGCTGAAATTATCGTCGCTATCGTTGGAGTAGAAACATTTTATGGGGTGTATAAGGGGAAGTCTCCGGTATTTGATACGCTGGTTACCTTTGCTTTCGATTACCCAAAGCGCGCTGAGTTTTTTACCCGAGAACTGGAACAGTTCCTGATCCTGAGTAAGGAGAATCAACTGGATACACGTGCAGTTATGGGGTCCTATGCAGGTGCGATGGGGATGCCGCAATTTATCGCGTCCAGTTATCGAAACTATGCGCTGGATGGCGACGGTGATGGCAAGGCGAACCTGTTTGATAGTCTGGCGGATATTATGATAAGTGTCGCCAATTACTTTAAAAAGCACGGTTGGGTTGAAGGTCAGCCGATTACCTATCCCATCAGCTTACAGAAGGAAAAAACAAAAATAGATATCGAACCAGCAATGAAACCCAATCACGTTTGGAAAGATTTAAGTGCCGCTGGCTTTAAAAGCAAAACCCCGCTAGACGGTGATCTGAAGGTTGCACTGTTAAAGTTTGAGCAGCAAGATCACACTGAATACTGGGTAGGGTTACAGAATTTCTATGTAATTACGCGTTATAACCATTCACCTTTGTACGCGATGGCAGTTTATCAGCTTAGTCAGAAGCTGAAGCAGGGTGTTGAATAACAATGCGCTTACTGTCAGTTCTGGTAACGTTATTTATCCTGTCTGGCTGTACTTTTGGTGTACCGATGGGCGGTAGCTCAGGGGGCACGCCAGGTACTGAGAATATCGACCTGGATGCCTCAGGAAAGGCGAAATATGGAAACCCAGGCTCTTATGTGGTTTTTGGAAAACGCTATTTCGTGATGCGCTCAGCGCGGGGCTTTGTACAGCGTGGCACGGCTTCCTGGTATGGCCCGGACTTTCATGGTAAAAGAACCTCCAGCGGTGAAACTTACAATATGCATGCGATGACTGCTGCGCATAAAACCCTGCCATTACCGACTATGGTGCGGGTGAAAAATTTAACTAATGGAAAGACTGTGGTGGTTAAGGTCAACGACAGGGGGCCGTTCGTTAATGATCGTATTATCGATTTATCCCAGGCAGCCGCTAAACAACTAGGTGTCATCGGACCCGGTACCGCTCGGGTGGAGATTACTGCGTTAACTGCAACCGATCATAAATCCGCCGCTACCGAACCACGGTCGCCGGTTCGAGCTATTCCGTTACAAACTGCCTCGGTTGAAGATAGTGCAGGAGAAATCTTTCTACAGTTAGGCTCCTTTGGTAGTGAAGTTAATGCGATTAATATGCGTAACCAGTTGCAAGCGCAGAATGAACAGGCAATTATAATATCTTCGATTGATACGGGCTCAGGCACATTTTATCGTGTGCGGCTTGGGCCTTTGCTGGACGTGAATGAAGCAGAATCTGTGCAGAAACGATTACTACGCAAAGGTTACCAAAACGTCAGGATTGTAGTGGGCGAGAATTAATCCACTGGAAATGCATTATTGCACAAGGCATAGCAGCTGAGGGGGTTAATTTCCTACCCAGCTAAGGTACAATCCATTCTTTTAATCTTATACACAACCGATTTAGTTATCTTTCCTCTATGAATATTATTCAACTCCTGTTTGTTTCACTTTTATGGTTCCTAAGTCAGCCCCTGTTCGCAGCGGTAAAACCTATTCCTCAGGCGCCTGAACTGGCTGCGGATAGTTTTATCCTGATGGATTTTTCCAGTGGTAAGGTGCTGGCGGAGAAAGACCCTGATAAACGTGTTGAACCCGCCAGTATCACCAAGCTAATGACTGCCTATCTGGTGGATAAAGCATTGGCAGCAGGTGACATCAAGATGAGCGACATGGTGACCATAAGCGAGAAAGCCTGGCGCATGAAGGGTTCCAAGATGTTTATCGAAGTGGGTAAGCAGGTGTCGGTAGAAGAATTGGTCAAGGGTATGATCATTCAGTCGGGCAATGATGCTACAGTAGCTCTGGCAGAGCATATTGCTGGTTCTGAACAGGCGTTTGCTGAGTATATGAACCATCAGGCCGCTTTGCTGGGCATGAAAAATACTCACTATGAGAATGCCACAGGCTGGCCACATAAAGAACATTATAGTACTGCGCGCGATATTGCATTATTGAGTCAGGCGATTATTCGTGATTTTCCTGAAACCTATCTTTTTTACCGTGAGAAGGAATATACCTTCAACGATATTCGCCAGTTTAATCGCAACCGTTTACTGTGGCGCGATGAGTCGGTAGATGGGCTGAAAACAGGACATACTGAAGCTGCGGGTTACTGTCTGGCTAGCTCAGCCAAACGCGATGATATGCGTCTGATATCCGTGGTACTGGGCACCGATTCGGATAAAGCGCGCACGCAGAATAGCCAGACACTGCTAAACTATGGTTTTCGGTTCTTTGAAACCCAGAAACTGTATCGTGCTAATGATGTACTCAAGCAGGCGCGTGTCTGGTATGGCGACCAGGAGCAGGTTTCTCTGGGTTTGCAACAGGATGTATTTGTCACAATTGCGCGTGGACGCTATAAGAACCTGGATGCTTCTATAGAGATCGATCAACGTATCTCTGCGCCTATCGCGCTGGGTCAGGAGCTTGGACTGTTAAAGGTTAAGCTGGATGACGAAGTCATCATTTCTCAACCGCTGGTATCTATGCAGGCGGTTAATGATGGTGGTATCGTGCAAAAAGCTATCGATAGCATCAAACTACTTTTTGAATAGGCCACAGGACACTGATATGGATCTAGTTTATTTAAATGGAAATTATGTACCTGCCGAAACTGCCTCTATTCCAGTGCTGGATAGAGGTTTTATGTTTGGCGATGGGGTGTACGAAGTTTTGCCGGTTTATAGCGGAAAAGTTTTCCGTGTGGATGAGCATATGCAACGTTTGCAACGCAGCCTGCAAGCTGTAGATATGCGTTGCGCAGAATGTGAAAACACTATGCCCGATATATTCAGCTCTTTGATTGAAAATAATATCCATCAGGGTGATGGCTTTATTTATCTGCAAGTTACTCGTGGTGTGATGCAAATTCGAGATCAAGCCTACGATCGTGACATGAAACCTACAGTGCTGGTGATGTGTCAGGCCTTAGACTATCCCTCGCAAAATAAGGATACTAAGGGGATTAGGGCGATAACTCTGGATGATAACCGCTGGATGGATTGCCATATCAAGTCCATCAACCTTTTGCCCAATGTACTATTGAGACAACAGGCGATTGATGCGGGCGCTAAAGAAGCGATACTGATACGTGATAGTCTGGCAGTAGAAGGTACCTCAAGCAATCTCTTCGTCGTCAAGGGCGATATTATTTTCACTCCACCTCAAACTCGATATATGCTGGGCGGCATTACACGCGAGCTGATTCTAGAAATCTGTACCAAAAATAAAATTCTGGTACGTGAAATGCCGGTTACCGAAGATCAATTACACGATGCCGATGAAATCTGGATGACTTCCTCTACGCGTGAAATTATGCCTGTGACTACTCTCAATCAGCATAAGGTGGGCAAAGGTGTTCCTGGTCCTATGTGGATGCAACTGATCGATCTGTATCAGGATTTTAAAAAATCAGTTATGCGAGGAGAGTAATGGCTCAGGATTTATCTTCCGATCAGGATTTAAGCGACCTGTTAAAATTCCCCTGCGAATTCCCACTCAAGGTTTTTGGTTTGAATAACGAGTCTTTCGAAGGCATAGTGCTGGAGCTGGTTGCTGCGCATTGTCCAGAATCTACCGAGTTCAGCGTGCATCGCAATCAAAGTTCTAAGGGCAAATATCAATCTCTGACCATTACTTTTACCGCCCATAGTCGTCAACAACTGGATGATATCTATCAATCATTGACTGCCAGTGAGCATGTCGTGATGTCTTTATAGCGCTTTACCGTGTCCTTGCAGCTACCCGATATTCAGCATCTGGGACGTACTGATTACGAGCCTGTGTGGCAGGCGATGAAACAGTTTACCGAGCAACGCGATGCCAAAACACGTGACGAGTTCTGGCTTACTGAACATAATTCCGTATATACCCAAGGCTTAAACGGTCGCAAAGAGCATGTGCTTAACACAGGCAATATACCCGTGGTGAAGGTGGACAGGGGCGGTCAGGTAACCTACCACGGTCCGGGCCAGTTGATTGTGTATTTTCTACTCGATTTGAATCGGCTGGGCATAGGCATTCGTAAACTCGTGATGAGTCTGGAGCAGGCGGTAATAAATCTATTACAGGCTTACGACATCGATGCTCATGCGCGTAGAGATGCCCCCGGTGTGTATGTGGGTGAAGCAAAGATTGCTGCACTGGGGTTACGTGTTCGCAAGGCCTGCTGCTATCATGGACTGAGTCTGAATCTGGATATGGATTTGACGCCCTTCTCGGGTATTGATCCCTGCGGCTATAAAGATTTATCCGTTACTCAGCTGGCTGACCTTACACCTGAGTTTTCTCGGCAACAGGTAGAACAGCAGCTATGTTCCCAATTAATTAAAACCATAGGCTATGAGCAAAAATAAAAAGGTAGTGCAGGGCGTCAAACTCAAGGGTGCCAATAAAGTAGCAGGCATTCCGATTAAGGTGGTGCCCGCACAAACATTGGCACGTAAGCCATCCTGGATTCGAGCAAAAGCGCCTACCAGTGAAACCGTCAGGCAACTGAAAAGCACCTTGCGTGAAAATAATCTTTATACCGTGTGCGAAGAAGCGGCCTGTCCTAATCTGGGAGAGTGTTTCTCCAAGGGTACGGCGACCTTTATGATTATGGGCGATATCTGCACCCGACGTTGCCCATTCTGCGATGTGGGGCATGGGCGTCCCAACCCGTTGGATAAGGATGAACCCTATAATGTGGCTAAAACTATTCAGAATATGAAGCTGAGTTATGTGGTGCTGACCTCGGTAGACCGGGATGACCTGCGTGATGGTGGAGCCCAGCATTTTGTTGATTGCATTGGGCAAACACGCCTGCTCAATCCCGACATTAAAATCGAAATCCTGACACCTGACTTTCGTGGACGTATGCAAATTGCTCTGGACATACTCAGTCAGTCAGTACCCGATGTTTTCAACCATAACCTGGAATCGGTACCCCGGTTGTATAAAAAAATCCGACCCGGTGCAGATTATCAATGGTCGCTTGATCTGCTGAAAAGCTTTAAACAGCTGCATCCAGATGTACCTACAAAGTCGGGTATCATGCTGGGGCTTGGTGAGGAAATGCAGGAAGTTGAGCAGCTGTTGCGTGATTTACGTTCTCATGATGTTAATATGCTAACGCTTGGACAATATCTACAACCCAGTCGCGATCATCTGGCAGTAGACCGCTACGTGACCCCTGATGAATTTAAACAGCTTGAATCCTTCGCCTATGAGATTGGGTTTGATCAGGTTGCCAGCGGGCCAATGGTGCGGTCATCTTATCACGCCGATTTACAGGCTAGTCATGTACTGGACTGATACCAAAGTATTACTGCAATAGAGGCTCCCTCTATAACAACTATAGAAGTTTTAACTGATTACACATGAGTATTTATCTGATAAATAGCTCATCTAAATAATAATTCTCAATACCCGGGACTGGCGGGATTTGAAAACTAAGGAGAAACTATGAAATTCAGACTAGCCTCATTTTGGTCCCTGTGTGTCTTATTCACAGGCATTATGATTCCTTCCATCAGTATTGCGTCGACTGCTACAGGAGAGAAGCTCGACCTCACTAATCATTGGGTGGGCATCACTTCTATCATTATCTTTGTTGGCGCTTATGCGTTGGTAATGATGGAAGAATTTATACATTTACGGAAATCTAAACCTGTCATTTTTGCTGCAGGCCTGATCTGGCTGCTGTTGGCTATCGTCTATAGCCAACATGGAGATACACATACTGCTGAAACTGCGATACGACACAATATCCTTGAATATGGGGAGTTGTTTTTATTTCTGCTGGTTGCTATGACTTATATTAACGCGATGGAAGAAAGACTGGTATTTGACAAGCTCAAATCCTGGATGGTCAACAAAGGATTTACCTTACGCCAGCTGTTCTGGATTACAGGTATTCTTTCATTCTTCATCTCACCCATAGCCGATAATCTGACTACTGCCTTGTTGATGTGTGCGGTGGTATTATCAGTAGCTGGAGGCAATAAAAACTTCATCCTGTTATCCTGTATCAATATCGTTGTGGCGGCTAATGCAGGAGGTGCTTTTAGCCCCTTTGGTGACATTACAACCTTGATGGTATGGCAGAAAGGGATTATAGATTTCAGTACTTTCTTCGTACTATTTATACCATCTGTTGTTAACTTTGCCGTACCTGCCGTTATCATGTCATTTTTCGTATCCAACGATAAACCCGATGTACTCGATGAAAAAGTGGAAATGAAATCGGGGGCAGTTGGCATTGTTGTACTGTTTATTCTGACCATAGTAACTGCCGTTAGCTTCCATAATTTTGTACACCTGCCTCCGGTAGCCGGCATGATGACTGGCCTGAGTTACCTGATGTTTTTTGGTTATTACCTGAAAAAGAAGAAGCATGGAAAAAACCATGCTGATATAAATATTGTTGAACATGAAACAGGCATTCAATCAATGGATGATGTTTCCACTGATGATTACTTTGATATCTTCAACAAGGTGAAGCTGGCCGAGTGGGATACCCTGTTCTTCTTTTATGGGGTTATCCTGTGTGTGGGAGGTCTGGGTTTAATTGGTTATCTGGCTCTAGCTTCTGAATTTATGTATATGGATCTGGGTGCTACGAATGCGAACGTGATGGTCGGAATATTATCAGCCATTGTAGATAATATTCCGGTCATGTTTGCCGTATTAACGATGAATCCGGATATGGCAGAAGGGCAGTGGTTACTGGTTACCCTGACGGCTGGTGTTGGTGGTAGTCTGTTGTCAGTCGGTTCAGCGGCTGGTGTCGCATTGATGGGGCAGGCCAGGGGGTATTACACCTTTTTCGGGCATTTGAAATGGATGCCGGTGATTGCCCTCGGTTATGCCGCCAGTATCTATGCGCATATGCTGATCAACGCAGCAAGGTTTTAAAAAATCCTTTTACTTTCGTGTGCTTCGTGGTTAATGAATAAACCATGAAGCGCACAAAAGACACGAAGAAAAATAGTGAGTGATTATATGGCTTGACGGTGAAGGATTGAAATTAAAGCTGTTATAGTTCCCCATCGTTTTAACAATACTCTGGTTAGATTATGAATCACTTATTTCCAGTTATCGATAACCTTATTCACCTCAATCATGCTGCGGTTGGGCCCTGGCCACAACAAACCGCTGACGTGGTTAAGCAGTTTGCAGAAGAAAATGCCAGCCAGGGATCTTTGGACTACCTGAAGTGGCTTGATGTTGAAACTCAGCTGCGCGAAAACATCAGGACGCTCATCAACGCGAGTTCTGTGGATGAAATCGCACTGGTAAAAAATACATCTGAAGGTCTGTCGCTGGTTGCCTATGGTCTGAACTGGGAAGAGGGCGATAATGTGGTCGGAATTCAGCAGGAATTTCCCTCTAATCGCTTTGTATGGGATTCGTTGGTTCATCGAGGGGTAGAGTTCCGCAAGCTGGATATGCAGGGTCAGGATGACCCTGAGCAAGCCTTGTTTGAACTGTGCGATGCAAGAACGAAGCTGATCTCTATCAGTGCAGTGCAATACTATAACGGCTATCGGATGGATCTGGAAAAGGTGGGTTCATTTTGTCGGGATCACAATATCCTGTTCTGCGTGGATGCGATTCAACAGATAGGCGCATTACCGTTTGATGTGCAGGCGATAGGTGCTGATTTTGCAATAGCTGATGGGCATAAATGGATGTTGGCACCTGAAGGACTGGGTCTGTTTTATGTTCGCAGAGACGTGCTCGAAAGGCTTTCTCTTTGTCAGTATGGCTGGCGTATGACAGAGAAACTCACCGATTACAGTCAGCAGGATTTTGCAATCGAAACCACTGCCAGACGTTTTGAATGTGGCAGTCCAAACATGTTAGGTATACATGCCTTGAATGCTAGTCTTCAGCTATTGCTCGATAGTGGTATGCAGGAAATTGGAGACAAGGTGCTTGACCGGACCCGGTATCTCATTGATGGTTTGAAAACCATTGATGATATTGAGTTATTCACTGATGCCACCGAGCAGCGCCTGTCCGGGATAGTGACATTCGGGCATCGCAGCATAGAAGCTACAATGTTACATAAAATGCTGACTAATCATGCGGTACTATGCGCTCCACGCTGGGGAGGTATTCGTCTATCGCCTCACTTTTACACGCCATTCGACCAGTTAGACAAAGTGCTATCTTTGGTTCGTGATTATCGCGCTTAGAAATTTATCTGTTCGAAATGACTATTGGGCGTGAGTGATTGCATGCTTTTGATCTGCATCAAATCAATCTGAATCTTGCCTGTGGGTTGTTGGAGGATTAACCATTCCTGTTTTCCCGAGCTTGTTTCTGTGGTGATGGCTTTACCTTGCAGGGTTGAGCCGTCAGTTAATTGCAGACGGATCTGAAAACCATACAGACAGGCTATTTCAATATAATCATGAGTCTGACAACTGATCATTTTTAACCTCGTTTTATTGCTGCCTTTCGCCATACAATTGTTGATACAGGCCATCCCGATTAACCAGCTCTTCGTGATGACCCTCGTCGATTACCTGCCCACCATCAAACACATAGGCCCTGTCAGCCTGTTTTATAGCACTGAGGCGATGTGCAATGATCAGCGTGGTTCTACCCTTTAGAAAATCCTGCATGGCACTATGCAACCTTTCTTCGGTCTGGGTATCCAGTGCTGAAGTCGCCTCATCAAGAATTACCACTTTGGGGTCGCTGAGAATCATACGCGCAATGGCCAGACGTTGGCGTTGACCGCCAGACAGGCGTATGCCATTGCGACCAACGATAGTATCTAGCCCGGCGGGTAATTCGTCTATAGTGGTTTTAAGCTGAGCAATTTCCAGCGCCTGCCACAGCTTGT
The DNA here is from genome assembly GCA_050292965.1 of Gammaproteobacteria bacterium. GTDB lineage: Bacteria > Pseudomonadota > Gammaproteobacteria > JACNJF01. The sequence continues at coordinate 57,188 of JBNKMF010000009.1, forward strand.
CGTCACTCAGAGATAAGCCCATAGTCAGATTGCTGCGTATCGTGTCATTAAATAGCGCTGGGTGTTGCAGTACGGTGGCTATATGCTCTCTGACAATATCCAGACCGATTTGCTCAACTGGTACACCGTTGAAATAGATATGCCCCTGAGCAGGTGGGTAAAGCCCCAGAATAACCTGAACCAGTGTAGATTTGCCACCGCCACTGGCTCCGACCAGAGCTATTTTTTCTCCCGCATGAATATCCAGTGATACCCCATCTAGCACTGTGTCACCATTGCTATAGGCGAAATGGATGTCTTCAATCTTCAGGCTGGCGGTATTGTGATGTTCAAACGGGTTGATGATACGTGCATATACTGGCTCCTGTTTTAATTGCAGGATACGATTTAATCTCTGTAGCGCGGCATTGGCTGAATAATAGCTGTATTGTATGCCGAGAATTTCCTGTACTGGCGTCATCATAAACCACAGGTAAGCGTATACTGCGAACATCTCACCAATACTCAGACTGGAGAACACTACCATCAACATGCTCACCGCACGAAAAACCTCAAAGCCCATCAGAAACACAAAGAAAGACAGCCGGTTGGCAGCATCGCTTTTCCAGTTAAAGCTGGCTGAATTAAGCTTTACAGCACGTGCTTTATCTATCACGCGCATCAGATAATGGCGTTCTCGGTTACTTGCCCGTATCTGCTGGATAGCATCCAGGGTTTCGGTGAGTGATTGCTGAAATAGCTCTACCGCTGAGTTTTCGTGTTTCTTTAATTCCTTAACCTTTTTACCCATCACCGTAGTAAAATAAATCACGATGGGGTTCATGATCAGAATAAACAGGGCCAGCTGCCAGTGCATCCATAAGAGGGTAATCGCAATGCCTATCACCAGCAAAATCGCGACCAGTAATTTACTCAGAGCACTACCGATAAACTGATCGATAGTATCGATATCGGTAACCAGATGTGAGGCAACGGCACCGCTACCCAGTACCTCGTACTCAGCCATTGAGATGGTTTGTAGACGATGTAATAGATTGCTACGTAACTGGTAAGTAATATCTTTTGAAACCAGCGTGAATTCACGCGTTTGCCATACGGATAAGCCGGTACCAATCAGGCGCAGCAAAATAGTGAGCAACATGATGCTGATTATAAATAACGCAGGGCCATGCCAGGATTCAGGAAATATAATCTTTTGCGTGGCGACAATGATGCCAGGCTTATTTAGCAGGACTTCATCCACCAGCAATGGCATTAGCATCGGTACAGGTACCAGAATCATTGCAGCAAAAATCGCGATGATATGCGCCATGATTAGATTTTTCTTATGGCTACGCGCAAGTTGAATGATTTTCTGCCAGCTGACTGGCTGATAAAGAGCTTGTTCAGAATTCACGGTAAATTTATTTGAGTCCTTAAAGCTGAACAGCTAACTGTCAGCAGGGTTTGAAAAGTAAATAATGATTTTACCTGAACATTGGACTTTTCATCATGCAAAATGTTGCTAATATGGCTTCAGACTCTACCCAGTTTGTAACAGCTGAAACTGTTTAAATGGAAAATTAAATGACCAGATACCTGATAATTCTTTTACTGCTTATCTCTGCTAGCGCTGATGCAGAGCCAAGATTAAGACCTGATAACTGGGGGAAACCGATCATAGGAACGGGGCTTGATAATCTGTATCAGGTTGATAAAGGTGTATATCGATCAGAGCAACCAGACGATGATGATATCGAAAACCTGGTGGCCCTTGGGATTCAGGAAGTGTTGAATTTAAGGGAGTATCATAGCGATAAAGGTGAAATTGGGAATGATAAATTTGTTCTGCACAGAATTAAAATGCAAACGGGTGCCATCACACAGGAGCAGATCATTCAAGCTATGCAGGTTATCAATAATAGAAAAGGCCCCATCTTAATACACTGCTGGCATGGCTCAGATAGAACGGGTGTAACCATTGCTGCTTATCGAATTATTTTCAACCACTGGTCTAAAGCTCAGGCAATAGACGAATTGAAAAATGGTGGTTATGGATATCATGGCACGATATACCCTGAGTTACTCACTCTGATAGAAAATCTGGATATTGAGAAGATCAAGCAGGCATTAATCTCAATACAAAATTTTAGCGATAGTTAAGGTGCTGATATCACAAAGGGCGGTTTTTACCGACTATCTTCAGTGTTCACCGGGCCATACCAGCTATCAAAAAATCATGCTTGTATGTCGGAGTAAAATTATTATAGGATGGGCGGCGTATGGTAATTAAAATATACATGGAGTTCGTATGAACAATATCTATTCTACCCCCCAATCTGATCTTGATAATACCTCCTCGAGTGAGCGTATCGGTGGTTCGCCTGAACAGGCTGTTGCCGGGAGTATAGAAATCAGTATGACCGGCACTCTGGGTGAGGCCTGGAAAAACCTGAAAGGTTTTAAAACGCTCTGTCATATTTCATTCCTGCTTTATTTTATCGCCGCTATCATCGCTGCGTTGCTCGTTATTCCCATTGGCATAGGTCTGGTTGCCCTGGGGGTAGATAAAGATACCGCCGCTTTCATTGCTCAGCTGTTGCAGATAGTTGCCACTATTGCAACTATGCCAATGTTCTTGGCGATTCATATTATGGGGATTCGACATGCTGCAAATAAACCCAGCTCTGCTAGCGCGGTGTTCCAGTACTTCCATAAGATTCCTGCCTTGCTTTTATGCTATATCATGATGACTCTTTTGATTATGTTGGGTCTATTATTGTTCATAATTCCAGGTATCTATTTAATGGTGGCGTACATGTATGCCTTGCCTCTGATTGTTGAGAAAAACATGTCCCCCTGGCAGGCACTGGAGGTTTCGCGTAAAGCCCTGACTCACAAATGGTTTTCAATATCCGGATTGCTGCTGATACTTCTGCTGTTCAATACGCTGGCGATTTTTACCCTGGGTATAGCCTATATATGGGTCCTTCCCTGGTCGGTGCTTACCATGTCGATGGTCCATATCAAGCTGTTTGGCGCTGAAGGCCATACGCTGGCGGAATAAGAGAGTCTCTCGTTGCTGGATACTAACTACCGGGCAGAGATTCCCGGAGGCATAGAGCTTGAAGCGCAACTGGTCGGACCCATTCCGCGTTTTCTGGCGTTCGTAGTTGATCTTGCGATCCGTGGTATAGTTCTCGTTATCCTGGGGCTGGCGATGATTCCTTTTGGCAAAGTTGGCACTGGTTTCTGGTATATCACGCTGTTTCTAATCGAATGGTTTTATCCCGTGATTTTTGAGGTGCTCAGGCGTGGGCAGACTCCAGGCAAAAAGATGATGGGCATCAGCGTGGTACACGATGATTTGACACCTGTCACCTTCGGTACATCGATGCTGAGAAATTTGCTACGTAGTGTCGATTTCCTGCCTTTTTGCTACATGGCCGGATTAGTTACTATGGTTTCCAATGGTCGCTTTCAACGCCTGGGTGATCTGGCAGCAGGCACTCTGGTAATTAGCGTTAAGGAAACCGCAAGGCCAACTAGCATCAATGATATCCGACCTCTGGCCCCACCCACCGTTCTGCTGCGCAATGAGCAAACCGCAATTGTCGATTTTTTACACAGAAGCCAGCAACTGTCCACTGCGCGCCAACAGGAACTCGCCAGTATTCTGGATGGTATCACGCATAATAAGGATGACGATAAGGTCACCCAACTACACCGCATCGGTGCCTGGTTCCTGGGGGTCCAATGAACCTGAACGCAATTCAAATATGGTTTTTTGCATGAAACAGCAATCGTTTGAAAAACAACATCAGCACACCTGGCAAGTGATTGAAGAGTCACTGGATAACCCAGCCAGTGAGCACAACAGCATCCTGCTTTCAGATCACTATATGCTGCTGTGTCAGCACCTCTCTCTCGCTAAACAACGGCTGTATGATACGGCGTTAATTGAGCGTTTAAATAAACTGGTGTTGCGTTTATATCGTGAACTTTATCGATACCAGAAGGGCGGACGGCTGAATCTGTTTTCTTTTTTGACGCGTCTGTTCCCTCATGCCATCTATCAGCAGCGCTTTTTTATCATTGCATCCTTGCTGATGTTTGTATTACCGGGCCTGATAGCCGGGCTCTGGGTTTACCTGGATGATGTGGCGGTGTATAGCATCATGGACGCTCAGGATGTGCGAGATTTAGAGCAGATGTATGATGCTTCGGCAAGCAAGCTGGGTCGCGAACGCGAGTCTGATACCGATATATATATGTTTGGTTTTTATGTCCTGAATAATATTAGTATTTCATTTCGCTGTTTCGCCGGTGGTTTGCTGGCGGGAGTAGGGACTCTGTTGGTGCTTTTTTACAATGGATTACATGTCGGCAGCGTGGCTGGGCATCTGACACGGCTGGATTTTATAGATACTTTTTATCCCTTTGTCGTCGGTCATAGCGCTTTTGAATTAACCGCTATCGTGTTCAGTGGTGCTGCGGGCCTCAGGCTGGGCTATTCAATTGTCAATCCTGGCCCCTTTGCTAGAGTAAGCGCCTTGCGCAGAGCAGGGTTAGAGGTTATCCCCTTATTGTATGGTGTGATCCTGATGCTGGTGATCGCCGCTTTTTTAGAAGCTTTCTGGTCTTCCAGTAGCACCATTCCCATAGCCGTGAAATATAGCGTGGGCGGTTTTTTCTGGTTACTGGTGATCCTGTACAGTCTGTCGGGTAAACGTTTTGAATCTTGATAAGTTAGCAATAGGTGCTAACGTAAGATCGGGCTGGCAGGCGCTAGATCTGGGTTTTTTGATGGCGCGTGCCTGGTGGCTGACGCTGATGTTATGTGGGCTATTGCCTGCACTGATTGTATTCATTCCCTTATCGATTATCTTTTTTGATAAACCCTTTATTGCACTTTTCATTATCTGGTGGTTAAAACCCTTCTGGGAACGGTTACCGCTTTACTTCAGCAGTCGGAGAATCTTTGGAGAACAAATAACGCTGTATGAAGTGTTGGCGAAGATAAGATCGGTTTATTTTAACGATGTGCTAGCCTGGCTATTATGGCGCAGGTTTTCATTACAGCGTGCTTATAGCGCTCCAGTCACGGTACTTGAAGTGCTAAAGGGTAAGCCGCGTAAGCAACGTCTTAGCGTACTGCACGGTAGAAGCATCGACATTGCGTTTAGTAATCAAATTATCTGTTTTATGTTCGAATTGATCGTTTGCCTGGGTCTGTTCTCAGGCATGCTTTTTTTTGTGCCAGATGATTTCGGGCTCGAAATTTTTGACTCAGCCAATAAATTAACCCTGATCGGGAAATGGCTGTATACACTGTGCGCATTTACTGCGATCTTCTCTGTAATGCCATTTTATACAATGGCAGGATTTGCGCTTTATCTGAATCGTCGTATTGAGCTGGAAGCCTGGGACATAGAGATTGCTTTTCGCAATCTGGTAGCTCGTAAACAGCGCTCAACGGCTCAATTAAATGGGCTGACGCTCGTGGCCCTGTTGTTGACCCTGCTACTGTCTGGACTGCCTTCCAGTAGTTATGCGGTGGATGGTTATAATCGGCAAACTGCCAGAGAGAGCATTAATGAAATCCTTAATGGAGAGGATTTTGGTCGTGAAGTAAGTGTAGAAAAATGGCGCTTTAAAAACCTGGTTGAAGAAAATAAGGATAAAATTCCACAGTGGCTTATTGATCTGGTTGACTGGTTTTTAGCCAACTTCGACTGGTCTGCTAATAATGATCATAAAGACAGGCTATTTTCTCCCGCTGCCTGGATCAAGATTATTCTTATTATTACTTTTGTTTCCCTGCTGGGCTATCTGTTGTATCGCTATCGCGGGCCACTCTCCAGCCTGAAACCGGAAAAACGTAGTATCAATAAACCCGAGCTTATGTTTGGTCTTGATGTGACTCCGGAAAGCCTGCCCGATGATGTCCCGAGCCAGGTTCTGCAGTTATGGAATAAAAGTCAGCATCGAGAATCATTAGGGCTACTGTATCGTGCGGCATTGTCGCATCTGATCGAACACTATGAGTTAACATTCAAGCCCAGCCATACCGAAGCAGAATGCGCAGCTCTGGTAAAAAAACAGGGCGTGCAGTCCTTGAGTGAGTACTTTGAGCAAATCACTGCGGCATGGTGTTACCTGGCTTATGGACATAGGCTACCAAGTACACAGTCGATTGAGGCACTGTGCAAAACCTGGCCCAGGGAGATGTCGAATGTCATCGATTAATCTTCATGTGAAAGCCCTGCTGCTGTTTGGCCTTGCTGCAGTGTTGGCGTGGTTTATTTATTCCAGTATCGAGTTTTATCAGGAAAACGAAAAAACGCCCTGGTCATCCGAGGCTTTGAGCAACCCCTATCTGGCCGCGCAGTATTTTCTGCAACAGGTAGGTGTTGAGGTGAAACAGGCAGAAAGCCTGATGACACTGGATCAACTGGAAGGCGTGAGCACGGTAATAATTACCGATGTTAATCAGGTGGCCAATTCTCGTCAGTTGGAAAAAGTGCTGGAGTGGCTAGAGCAGGGCGGTAATCTAATTGTTGCTGCGAGCTCTGTATCACAGGAAGGTGATCTGTTACTGGACAGGTTCGATGTAGGTGTGGAGAGGTACAAAGAAGAAAAGTCTGATAAGAGTTCTGCTGATGGAGAAAGCAACAAACAAAAGGAAAAATCTTTAAGCGATAAGATGCGCGAATATAATGAAAAAATTGATCAGGGTATGACACCCGAGGAAATTGCACAGTCGTTTTCTGATGATGGAGTGATGACTAAGGTAGATTTTGGTGACGATATTGGCGTACTGGAAATTGCCTTTAATGGGCAAAAGGTTTTAACCCATCCGGCTTTTTATAGTAGATCAGAGGATGAGCTGGAATCCCGGCCTTTTAGCTGGAGTTCATCTGAACATGGGGTTCATATGATGCAGTTTGAAGTGGGCGATGGGCTGTTAACAGTACTCTCAGATCCAGGTATCTGGACATCTCGGCGCATACATCAGTTTGATCATGCTTTTTTACTGTGGATGCTGATTTCCAGGGGGGGAAGTATTGCTCTTTTCAAGCCGGTGGACAGGCCGAGCCTGTGGGCTCTGGCAGTTGATTCCGCAAGTGAATTTCTGATTGCTCTGGCTCTACTGGTACTGCTGTTACTCTGGCATCTAAATCATCGTTTTGGTCGTATAGAAATCAGTGACTCTGTTGCTACGCGCTCTCTGGGCGTGCATTTTGCCGCGACCGCTAACTACTTATGGCATCGTAAAGCGACAGTACATCTGTTATCACCATTGCGCAATAAAGTAATGCGCCGCGCCACGCTCGCCTATCCTGCGATAAACCGCGCCAGCTCAATGGACGATAAGTTGCAGCTTATCAGCCAATACTGTGAGATAGATTTAAAAACACTGGAAAAGGCATTTAATTCAACACAACACAATGAAATAACATTCGTACAGACGGTACGATTATTAAAACAAATTGAGAATTTATTATGAATGATACAGGCACTTCTCAGGAAACCATCTCTGCCTCACTGGCTGCGCTAAAGGAGCATGTCAACCAGAGGTTAATCGGACAGTCGGATGTCGTTAATCAGATATTGGTTGCGATGCTGGCAGGGGGACATGTGCTGATAGAGGGTGTACCTGGGCTAGGTAAAACTCTTCTGGTGCAGGCATTCGCATCAGGTATTGGAGCCGCTTTTAAAAGGATACAATTTACCCCTGACCTGATGCCAGGCGATGTCACAGGGCATGTGATGTTTGATATGGCAAAGAGTAAGTTTGTGCTTAAACGTGGGCCTATATTCACCAACCTGTTACTGGCCGATGAAATAAACCGAGCACCTGCTAAAACTCAGGCCTCGTTGCTGGAAGTGATGCAGGAATATCAGGTTACTCTGGATGGTCAATCTATGCCGATAGATCATCCCTTTATGGTGTTGGCCACACAAAATCCTATCGAGCAGGAAGGTACTTATGCTTTACCCGAAGCAGAGCTGGATCGTTTTATTATCAAGATAAAAATCGACTATCCCGCACTTGATAACGAGGTGATGCTGGCAACACGCTATGCGGCGAAGTCCATTGCCGGAGAGGAAGTCAAAAATGCCAGCCTGATAGATATGGTGACTGCTCAGCAGTATTGTAGCCAGATAGAAATTGATCAACGGGTAGCCGAGTATGCTGTTAATCTGGTGCGAGAGACACGGACAACTACGCTATTGCGTCATGGTGCCGGGCCGCGCGCGAGTATTGCATTATTACGCTGCGCCAAGGCTTTAGCGCTCATCCATGGCAATAATTTTGTTACCCCTGATGATGTTAAATCTATCGCACTACCAGTGCTGCGACACCGCGTCATACTTTCTCCTGAAGTGGAAATTGACGGTTTGAAAGCTGATGAAGTACTGTGCAGTTTGATTGAAAAGGTTAATGCACCACGTTCATGAGACCTGCCGTCAAGCTGATTAAGCTAGCCCTGTTGTGGCTGGTGATTGCACTGTTTAGCGTAATAGCTAATATCCTGCAGTGGCCATTTGCTGCTGAGCTAGGGTTTGTTTTCTGGGGCTACTTCATGCTGCTGATAGTTATCAGTCTGATAGATTCCCTTGCGCTACGTATTCCCCCTCAGTTAACGGTGGAGCGCAGTCTGGAATCGCATCTGGCGCTTGGGGTAAAGCAGGCGGTTAAGCTGCGTGTTAGCAATCAATCGGGGCATCCTATTCAACTGGCAGTCAGCGATAGTCCGCCCACACAATTGCAGATTCAGGGTTTACCTGTGAAGCTGAACATCAGGCCAGGTGAATTCGCTGATGTACGATACTATGTCATGGCTATCCGGCGTGGCCCTGCCGAATTCTCAAAGGTGTGTTGCCGGGTTATCTCGCGCATGCAACTTTGGGAAAAGAATTTCTACTATGCTCAGCCGCAGCAAAGCAAGGTGTATCCCAATTACAAACCCCTGTTTCGTTCATCGGTGATTAACAGTGAACAGTTGTATGCAGACCTTGGTGTCCATCTGAATCAGCGTCGAGGTGAAGGCACTGATTTTCGTCAGTTAAGGGATTTTCGTGAGGGTGATTCATTACGCCAGATTGACTGGCGGGCAAGCGCGAGATTTCATCGTCCTATCTCGCGAGAATATCAGGAAGAAAAAGATCAGAAGATTATTTTTATGCTCGATTGCGGGCGTCGTATGCGCGCACGAGAAGGTGATATCAGCCATTTTGATCATGCTTTGAATGCATTATTACTATCAGCATTTATCGCGCTGCGTCAGGGAGATGGTGTTGGCCTGTTGAGTTTTGCAGGACAGTCTCGATGGATTCCCCCGGTTAAAGGCCGTGGACAGATCGCTCAGCTGCTGGAACAAATCTATGACCTGGATAGCTCAATCGAAACTAGCGATTTTATTGACGTCAGTCAGCAACTGATTAATCGGCACAGTAAAAGATCTCTGGTGATATTAATCTCTTCGCTAGAGCCAGAAGATAAAGATGATCTAACCCAGGCGGTGCGCCTATTGTCGCGTCATCATCTGGTCATAGTGGCGAGTATGCGCCAGCAGGTTATTCGTGATGCGCAGGATATGGAAGTCATATCCCTGGGTGATGCATTGAGCTTTTGCGGTGCAGTTAATCATCAACAAAAACAGGCAGCCATGCTAACCGAACTAAGATCCGATAATGTAATTGTGGTCGATACCTTGCCTTCGACTATGCATTCGGCTTTGGTGACTGAATATATGGCGCTAAAACGCAGTGGAATATTTTAGAAAAAAAGCATGCTTTCATTTGCTATCTTTCGGTAGTTAGAATATTTTAAATATGGACTGCACTTTTTTGTGCAAAGACGGAATAAAACACTCATAAATTTTAAATATAAAAGGAACCCTTTATGACTGATCAAAACCCCTATACTACCCCCGATGCATCTTTGGCCGTTGATATGGCTGAAACCTACCAACCAAGTGTCTTTAGCTTTAGCGGACGTATCGGACGCTTACGTTATCTGGCTTATCTTACCGGTGTGTATCTGGTGTTTACAGCTATAGTTCTTTCCATTATGGCTCTTGGACTCCTGAGAGTAGACGCTTCTGGCATGCCTGATTTGTCTGTGTTTACGATTATTATTATGTCTGTGATCTATATTGCGCTGCTCGTAATAGTCTTTACGTTTGGTAGGCGCAGGATGAATGATTTGAATCGCAGTGGCTGGTGGATGCTGTTATTTATCGTTCCGCTTGCCAACTTGTTACTTGCGCTGTATATGATTTTTGGTCCGGGTACCGATGGTGTCAATGATTATGGTGCCGCACCTGATGAAAATACTCTGGGGGTGAAAATACTGGGGTTGTTTTTCCCCATCATAGCTTTGATCGGAATTGTGGCTGCAGTCGCTATACCTGCAATCAGTAATTTTTAGGATACATGATTCTTAATGATTAAGCGTTAAGGTATTTATTTTTCACCCAGCAATAGATGGGAATAGGTATCACCGAATTGGGCGGTATCTATTCTCGTTCTCGGCGTAAAAATTAATTTTAGACGGCTTTATTGAGCAGCCTGCCAATCGCGGCGTTCACGTGCTGCTTCAAAAAATATCAGGGCTATGAAAAGATCCATCACGATTTCTAGAGGGATAGAGAATACAGCTAATACGACAGTCGCTGTAAAAATACCTGATATCATACTTAGCCATGAAAGCCCTTGTAGGTAAGGAAATCTGTCGGCTAATATTAACAACTGTTTTCCGCTCAGGAATGTCACCAGCCCATAAGGCAGAAATAACGCGAAAGTAAGTATATCTTCGAGTTTAAACCCCGCAATAACTTCTTGGGTTAACGAGGTAAAAGAAATAATCTCCAGCATTACTGATATAATGATCAAAATATTTATGAGCAAATCTACTCTATAAAAATCAAACCTCAGGTTAAGGAATTTTTTGATCATAATCATCAGGAAGCACCAGATGAGTGTGTCTAGCAAAGATACTATCTGGATGATGTTTTTGTATGGATTAAGGGCTCCTGTCATTTCACTGATTAAATCGAATACTAGCAAAGGTACCCACACGATTAATTGAAAAACAAATATCCATCCAAACAGTTTAAGTCTGGTGGCGGTAAAAATACTGCTGCTGTAGATTACAGGTAGTTCCTGAGCGGTTTTCAGATCGGCTTTGGGTGGGGTGTATAAGGAATTGTTATTCATGGATTCCCTGTTGGTTTTAATTTTTTTGATCCGCTTTTTATATTATTACAGGCTGTCAAATATACTTCCAGAACTTTGTCCGATAAGATTAACCGAGAATAGTCAGTAAAGTATATTCCATTATTTCTGTGTCATGTATAAGTTTGATTTAGACTATCGAGTCTATTTACATTAACGAGTGATTTAACCTGAAGGCTTTTCAATTGAGTTGGTATAGGTTAAAACCTCTGGTAACACGTTTTTAGCAATCGGTTTATTTCTTGCGGGCTTTTCAAATGTCCATTTATATAAGCACGAAAGTGTCGTCTGATTATGTCGACATTTATTGAAATACTAAAATAAGCTCAGGAATAACCAGACTAAATAAAGCGTTGTTCTCTAAACTCCAGAATTAAGGTAATAAAGGGCCAAAAAATGAGAATGAATATCAAGATCATAATCCCACTCGTCACAGCTTTATCGATTTCAGCCTGTAGCGGAAACTCCTTGTTCCCGCAAAATAATGACTATTTAACGGTCACCACTACACCTTCGGGAGCTGCTGTTTTTGTTATGCAGGAAGAGAAAGGGGTAACACCAACTAAAATTAATACACGGCTATTTTTTCCAGTGACTTTCTCTGCAGACCAGGTTGATGATTATGGGCGTATCACCTTGAAGCATGAAGGCTGCGAAGATAAAACACTCATGGTTAATGCAGCAATGATCAGCCAGGGGTTGGCTTTAAAATTAAATTGTGAGCAGGGTATTCAAGCTTCCACTGTTCTGCCTGAGTCTTCTACTATCCCCATAAAAAAGCGCCTGCAACAATTGCAGGCGCTTAGAGATGAAAACTTAATTAGCGATAGTGAGTTTGAGAAAATTCGTCAAAGAATTCTTCAGGAACTCTAGTCACAATTAATGGCCGGGCTTATTCTTTCCCATTGGCAGAAAGTAAACGTATGTAACTGACAATATCGTCTATCTGCTCGTCGTTCAATTCACCTTTCCAGCCTGGCATTAGAGTAATATCGTCGCCAGTTTTTATGTAATCCCGGAGTTCATTATTGTTCATTCTATTCATCTCCATGGGATTGGTGTGATCCGCGGGTCTCATATGATAGACCTTTGCCAGTGTACCCCCACCTTTGCCATCTTTGCCATGACAGTCAGTACAATAAGCGTCATACACCTGCTTTCCTCTAATAGGATTACCAGAGGCGGGGTGTTTGGTTCTGTTCAGGTATCGCACGTAGTAGACTAGCGATTCAATATGATTCTGTGGGATGGCAAGTCCCCATTGTGGCATGTTTTCTGAAACCCTGCCATGAGGTGCTGTCCCTTCAATAATCTGAAAAATTTCATGGTCTCGTTTTTCCGCCAGTGATGGGTTGGTTAAATTAGCGGGTCTGGTTTCCAGTCTGTCAGCCAGTAGACCATTTCCGGTTCCATCTTCACCATGGCAAATGACACAATGGGCCTTGTATAGTCCATAGCCTTCGAAGCTTTTTGAAAAGTCTGCCAGGGCATTGAAAGAACTAAGCATGCCTGCAATGAATAGTGTGCCAAGTTGCCATATTATTGTTTTTTTCATGTTTTTATCCTCGTCTGTGAGATGGTGAAGTAGATATCATCACCTTCTCAAATTTAATAATTTCCTGAATCTATTTTTTAGAATCCAGCAAAAAGCATCAACATTGAATAGTCGTCTTTACTATTGAATTCACTGACGGTAAAGGCTTCCAGCTTGATATTTTGAGACGGCGTGTATTGAACACCTACAGTATTTGAGGAATTACTGGATCCTTCTGCATCCAGAGCCGCATAGGCTAGATAAGCCGATATTTTGGAGCTAATCCCAAGCTTGGTAAGTAGCCCAAAAGAGGAAGTATCATCTGTGGTACTTGGATTGTAAAAGTTGGGTTCGTCTGTGGTACCTTTTTGAGCTACAGCGTAGCTGGCGTAGATCCCCAGTGTCATGTCACCCACAAACCCCTGCGCCTGAGCATCTATCCCCCAGCTATCGACAAAGGTTTCGCTCGCCGGGTCATCCGCACCTGATTTAACACTTCCAGACATGGCGTTAATACCAAACCCGGTATCCCAGCCCTCTATGTTTGGCATATAGCCTGCTCTTAGATAGTGTGCCAGGCCGCCAAATATGTCTGCGTTTACGTTACCCCAGGTCGGAGACCAGTGAGAATAGTTTACAAATAACTCTGGAGTCTTATACACAAAAGCGACACCAGTTGCCCCCCCGGAAGAGGTGCCCAGTGTCTGTGCGGCGCTATACCCTTTACGGTTTTCGATAGGGCGCTGAGAACGTTGAATACCCGTGTTGAGCATCTCATAGCCATACCCTACACCCAGGCCATCGGTAGAAAACGGGATGATGGCAAAGTTATCACCAACCATAAAATGTACCTTGCTCGACAGGAAAGCCCCTTCAGTATTTCCTTTAATAACCCAGTCCTCACCGGGGTCCTTTATACCATCACCATTGGTATCTCCTGTGATGGCATTTTTTCCAGTATTTACATCGACCGGTAAAGGCCCCTGTCCTAACTCGATCAGAAATCCAACCCTTTCTGCTGCGCGACCACCAATCAATATTCCGGCTTCATCGGGCCATTGAATTTCTCCCCGATCACTGGATTTTTTATTCTGGTAACGAATCTTTGTGATTAACGCAGTATTCAGCGTTGATGGTAATGATAAGCCATCGCCCTGAATCATGGATTGTGCACCCTGCATGGTATACCCGTTGGAGCGAAACATTCGTCCAAATGAATTTAAAGCAGGAAAGTTTTGAAAATGGCAGGCGGCGCAGGTTGTTCCCATTTGTCTGGCAAAGGCTGGAACGGCCTGTGCGGGTTTTAAAAAAATAATAGTGAAAATTACGGATATTAGGGCAAGTTTTGACCCTTGTTTTAGTGTGATCCCCATTTTGATTCCCCTTTGAAATTTTTATAATTTAATACATTTATTATTGATATTTGATTTGATAGTAGGCACAGGGAAAAAGGTTTGTCAAATTAAAAAACAGATTGTTATTTTACTACTAAAAACACTACTTTTTATGGTGGAAATAATTTAACTGTTTTTGCATAAAGGGGTATTTAGCTACCAGGCAGGTGGTATATTAATTATAAATAAGCTTATTAATATACTCTAAACCACCCTGTTAGAGAACCTGGGATGATCAAAGTAAGGTGACTTCTATGAGATTTTGGTGAAATCTTTGGTCTGATGATAGGCGGAATAAAATAACCAGATTGATCAGTGATGCCTCAAGGGGTAAAAGCGCTACTAATCGGTAATCATAGGCAGATGATTCGCTTACAGCTCTTCATCAAAAGCTGAAACCAGCCTTATCCGGATTCGCAGAATACTCAGCGCCGGGTTAATATTAATCGCTTCCAATAAGCGGACTGCAAAGATAGAGACTGTTTTCAGTCATAATACCTTTCTCAGCTAAAGCAACGGCTAGTTTCAGATATGATTGTTTTACCAGTAATAGCATTACGAATGTAGCGCCGGTATATTGCTGAGTGAAATTCGGTAGCTGACTGATGAAGAGGATACTCAGTATTCACAGTAATTAGAGATTATGATACGACACAGGTATATAACGGCAGAATTTGATAGAATAAACAATCAGGTTTTACCTGAGCAATGGGCTTTTCAAAATGGTTACTGGTTAATTATATTTATTACTCGACAATATTGTTAACCTTGCCACAATACTGTCTTAAGCTTGTCTCAAACTATCCATGATAGATAAACATCATCTGAGTATTTATAGAAACGTACAGGAGTAAGCAGGAATACTAATGACATCAATTATAATCACAGTTTTTATTTTAGCGGCAATTGTCGCTGTGGTCTTTTTCTTTAAAAAGCCTGCAAAAAAGGATCAACCTGATCTGTCAAACAAGCAGTCAGCGGTTACCGACCCCACTGATCAGGCGCAGGAACAGTTGCTTGATTGTAACTTGCGTTTGAGAAAGATGGGCGCTCAGGGAGTCGTGCTGGAAAAATATGAACAATTGATAGACAGATTACTCGGCATCATTCCTGACGTTAATCTGCAGTATCCTGATGGAGAGTTGACCTGGGTGATTAATCGTATAGCTGTGGAATACCTCCCTGAAAAATCTGTCACACCCTACCTGGCGCTTGAAATCGAGCAGCGTGAATCAGAAGATACGATTCGTTCAGTCACAGAAGGTATCGAAGCGATGATCAAAGAGGTGGATGAAGTAATCGAACTTTTAGCTACTCGAAAATCTTCAGACTTCGATTCCAGGGCTAAATTTCTAAAACAGCGTTTTAACTTTTAAGGGTATAACAATGAGTGAAAAAAATACTGTAGATACGGTTAAAGACAGGGCGAACCATCTACTTGTCCAGGTAAAGGAAAAATCTGGCCCGGCATTAATGCGAGTACTAGATGATATTGGTGCGGGATCACAAAAGAAAATGGCGGCTGCCAATGACTTAATGTCCCAAAGCGTTGGTTCCCTGTTAAAAGGGTTAGATGGGAAATCGCCCACCGGTGAAAAGTTGCTAGAATTGCGTTCCGCAATGGATGACTTAAACCCCCACTCATTGCATAATTCCTGGTGGTTTTCCTGGATGCCATCTGGCATAAAGCGTAAGGCCATCTCAACATTTATCCGAAAATACGAACCTATGCAAAAGCATGTGAATGGCATCTTGAATGGTTTACGAGCGGGTAAGGATGACTTATTACAGGTCAGTATTGATCTTGAGCATCAATATGATGAAATCAAGGCAGCTCAGGATCAAATTGTGGCTGATATCAAGGTGGGTGAGCTGCTCATAGCCGAGATCGAAAAAATGGAGAGTACGGTCGATACCTCAGATGTTCAGGAGGTGCAAAAGCTGGCCAGTACAAAGAATAAAGCAGCTCGGCGTGTGCGTGATCTTCGAACTATGGAGCAGGCATCAATACAGTTTTTTATTAGTATTGATCAAACCGTTGCGACCAATGAATTACTTAGTGAGCAAATTGATAGTGCACTTACCGTAGGCCCGATGGTAATGACTAATGCATTAAGGATTCAGGCTGCGCTGGCAAAACAGGACACGGTGAATAAGGCCGTGCGAGATTTTCAGGAAGGTTTGGGCGACATGATGGCGCAGAATGCAGCAGCGGTGAACCAGGCAGCTAAAGAAGTTGGCGACCTGTATAATAACCCTGTAATAGCGCTGGAAAAACTTGAGGAAGGGTTTAACCAGTTGATGCAGGCGGTAAATACTGCCAATGAAACCATGGCCAGCAGTACTATTAAGGCCCGTGAAGCCAGTGCCCGTCTAGCCGATATGAGCGCAGAGCTTGCACCGGTGGCAGAAGGTATGCATCAGGCAAAGCAGCAGGGAGACCAGCTATGATAGATGTCAGTCAAAGGTTAGCGGCTATAAGGGGACTGACGCCATTACCTGAAAGTGCTCAAAAAAAGCTTGATATCACCGCATTAAAAAAAGGTGGTTATGTCGATTTTGATGATCAGACCTGGAAGGTCACGAATATCTATCGTTACCTGGATGTTAAATGGAAGGATTTCAAACCACGTAAACAGGATTACTGGGTTACAGAATATGAACTATTCTCATTGAATACAGGGAACAGTATCTTCATAGAGTGGGAGATCGATGATGAACTGGAAATCTATCGAACCGACTCGGCAATTAAACTTAGAGATATCAGCTTTAACAATGCTACTTTGAAACAGGGCGACCTGGTATACATCGCCGATGAGGAAGAGGGTGTCATCAAACATAATGGCATTGCCTACCATTACAATGACGATGACAGCTGGGCAGCAAGATTCTTTAAGGATGATATAGACTTAAAATCACTAGATAAAGAAGCGGGTTTGCCGGTCAAAATTTACGAGTTTGAATCTAACAACAATGTCAGTTTATCGATAGAAGCCTGGCACGAAGAGGATGATGCTCGGCCAGAGCGAGAAGCATTCACCAGCAGCAAAGTGGCAGCTAAAGCTTTTCATGTGTTACAGACCGAATCTGTAGCTTGATAATGCCCGTTGCAAAGCAAAACAGGGAAGTTCTAAAGCAGTTTTTCTCGATATTAAGACTGAAATTATGCGAGTTAGCATGTCGCTAACCTGTCTCTACACCACATTTAAATCACAGGTAGGAACATAGTTAAAGAATAATGGAAAAATACATCCTAAAAATTTTACTGGCATTGTGGCTTGTGCTCAATCTGGTAGGCTGCTCAGGCCTGCCTGAGCATTTAACTCGTAAGGCTGAGGCGATCCCTCAATTACTTGAGCAACAGCAGCAGGGGTTAGCCAGCCACAGGCAAAAATTTGCTAACCTCAAACAGCATAATCAGTGGGAGTTTATCCAGCCTTATGCTACGCGCGAAGACTGGTCTCAGTATCAGAAACTGGCAGCAAGCAAACTCACTGAGGCGGGTGATTTATATAACAAAAAAATTATCCCTCTACTTGATAGAGACAAACCTGAAGACAGTGAGCAAATGCGAGGGTTGTTGAAACAATTCAAATCGTTGCTGGAAGCCTCAAATTTCAATGCAATGCATTACAGCCGGCGCAGTGAATTTTTGCTGAATACTAAAAAGCAGGCCCGCGAAATTAATAATCAGGCTAGTACTGATGCCGAATCTATTTCAATGATGCTTGGGCAGTTAAAAACCAGAGTCAGCAGTTTGAGTGAAAAATACAGTCACAAGTCAGATAATCTTAAAAAACGGCTGCAGAAGGCTGAGCAAATAAACCGAGATAGCCAGCTAGCACAGGGATTGGTAAGTCATGAATTCACTAAGGTTTCTTCAGGTAAAGCAGACTATGCCCTGCTTGGAGATTCAGCGCTTAAGCTGACTGGGTTATTAGCAAAAATGACATCCTATAAAAAAACGCTCGATGGCAAGTTAAATGAGCTGGACAGCAATTACACTAAAGTGTTGACGGATCAACGTATAGACTACTTTGTGGTCATTGGTCGCGCTTCCTGGTGTAACTCAGATGGATGCGGTAACGGTACTACTTATCGCTACCCTGCTGTACAGGTCGACGCGGAAACCTTTGATTATTTTGATGCGATCACTGTGGATACGATAGCTGAGTTACGATCAAGCTGGGGCGGAGAAAGCTTTAAAGTCAACGTCACTGCGAAGGCATGGGGAGCCTTAAAGTTAGATAAAAAGCGTCAATTTCCTTATGGAGATGAAGAGGCTGATTACTGGATAGAAAAATTGCAGGTCCAGGCAATGCATAAATATTTGCTGATTAACAATGGAGAAGGTAAAGAAACCGACTGGGTAAAGGTTTCCGAGAATGATTTCTGGCTGCATCAGCAAGATCTGGGTATGGCGATAGAGAGCAAGCCTTATGGTTATTTCCGCGAAGACATGATCAAAACAGCAGAGCCGGTAGGGATGGCAACAATCGCAGAACCAACTATGGTTAATGGCGTGGCTACGGGCTCTAATCAGTATGGAGAATGGAGGCAGAGTAACGGTCATTCAGTCTGGCATTATTATGGAATGTATCGTCTGTTTGGAGACCTGTTAGGGAGTGGGCGTAATTACCGCTATGATGATTGGTCTGCTTATAACCAGCGCAACCGAAATAAGCCTTACTACGGACAGCAGGATGAATATGGAACTTATGGTAGCAGTACCTATAGCAATGCGCGCTATAGAAACAGCAGCTACGCCAGACGTAATCCATCCGATGTCATCGCTGCTGGTAGCGGAGGTAGAAATACATCAAGGTCTACATCCTCGGTTCGAGGGGCTGGCTCATCTAATAGAAGCCGCGGCCCAGCCGGTGGCGGAAAATAAATCAGAACATCAAGTTACGAGGAATTATCTATGAATATAGAAAACTATGGATACTACATCATCTACGCCTTGACTTATTTACTCATTGCCACTGTGATGAAATATATCCTGGATTTAAAATCGGTCAGCCATTATTCAGCGGATGATCAAATTAGTCAGGGAAATCTGGCTGTCGGATTACGTCGCTCCGGCGCACAGCTGGGTCTGGCAATTGCCATGATCGGTGTTTTTTCCGGCAGTAGTAATCCAGATATCTGGAAAGATATGCTGATGACCGTGGGCTATGGATTTCTGGCCATGGCTTTTATGCTGGTTTCACTGTTGATTACTGACAGGGCATTGTTGCCCAATGTTGATAATACTGTCGAGTTAAAGAAAGGAAATCTTGCGGTAGGCATTACCGAGTTTGGGGCGCTGGTGATGACGGGTATTCTCGCTTATGCAAGTATAAAAGGGGACGCTGGCGGCCTTATCTCCTCGGTTGTTTATTTCATCGTTGGGCAGCTTACCTTAATTGCATTTATTTTATTGTACGAGTTAGTGATTGCCAAAAACCTCAATCCAGTGGCGAAAGTTTCACAGGGTAATACAGCTGCCGGGGTTTATCTGGCAGGCAAAGTGATAGCCTATGGACTGATCCTGCAAAGCGCTATCATTGGTGATGGGGTAAGTAGCTCACTGGCTGAAAGTGCATTACTGTATGTCGAGGCAGCTGTTGCCGGGATGATATTGCTATACCTGTTTGAGTTTCTGATTGACTGGTTGATTGTTACCTCTACCACAGTGAAAGATATGATCAATGGCGACCAGTTAGTTGCAGCGGTTCAATTATCCTTAGCCAAGATCGGCATGGCGTTAATACTCGGAATGGCGATTCTATAAGTTTACTCGAATTAGAATGCCGAATTTATCGTGATCGCGCCGCGTTTTTTATTCATTCTGCTGGCTTTCTGCATGTTTTCTACCGGCGCAAGTGGGCTGGTTAATGAATATGTGCTGGCGACCTTGACGACCTATATTCTGGGGAATTCGATAGAACAATTCTCTATCGTTATTGCTGCAATGATGTTGATGATGGGTGTTTCAGGTCTGGTTCAGCAAGGTATGTCGGATAACAATCTGGTGCATAAGTTTATGCTACTGGAAGTTTCGATGGCGATAGTCTGCGCCTTTGCTCCACTGGCAATTTATGGCGCTTACGCATCTATGCAAGACCATTTCTATCTGGTGCATTACATCTTTGTGCTTACGGTAGGTTTCCTGATTGGTTTCGAAATCCCTCTTGTGATGAGGATCATCGAACAGTACAAGGTAAAATTAAAATCTAATCTCGCCATTGTCTATGCAATGGATTATATAGGCGCATTTATTGGTGCGATTATCTGGGTGAAAATACTGCTAAAAAATTTTCCACTTTCAGAGATCAGTTTTATTGTCGCCGGAGCTAATTTTTTAATTGCGGTAGTGACTTTGATTTATTTCATCGCGACCGGTGTTATCAGACAAAAAATGGTGGCACTGTTAATGATTGTAACTACGTTGTGCCTGTTGGTTTATGGTTATTTGAATAATCGGGATTTTACAGATTTGATGGAGCAAAAATTTTATGATGACCCCATCGTTTACAAAGAAACGACAAAGTACCAGCATCTGGTGCTAACAGAAAACCGAGCGAGCAATGATATTAGGTTATATATCAATGGCAACACCCAGTTTTCATCACTGGATGAAGCGAGATATCATGAAATACTAGTGCATCCCGCGTTCTCACTTGCGCCGAAAATTGAAAATGTACTAGTGCTTGGAGGCGGTGATGGACTGGCGTTAAGGGAAATTGTCAAGTACAGCGATGTACATCAAGTGACGCTGATAGATCTGGATCCAGGGATGATTAAGTTAGCTGCTAGTAATCCTCATCTGCAAAAATTAAATCTGAATGTGTTTCAGGACGCACGAATTCACATCAAGCAGGCAGAAGGTGTGGCTGATGTAAATATAAAAGGGGTCTATCTGGAAAGCTCTGAAACATCTGCCAA
This sequence comes from Gammaproteobacteria bacterium, assembly GCA_050292965.1. Classification (GTDB taxonomy): domain Bacteria; phylum Pseudomonadota; class Gammaproteobacteria; genus JACNJF01. The sequence continues at coordinate 78,272 of JBNKMF010000009.1, forward strand.
TGGACAGCCTGTTGCGGAGCATGTCGCTAGTGTCGATGTTTATAATATTGACGCAGACCTGTTTCTTGGGCAGGAAGTGAAAACACAATGGGATGTGGTGATTATTGATTTCCCTGATCCATCATCGGTTGAATTGAGCAAGCTCTATAGTAAACAATTTTATAAAAAGTTAAGTCGGCTTTTAACTGCTGATGGTCTGATTGCTATTCAGGCAACATCGCCTTATCACGCTAAGGAAGCTTATATAACTATCGGTAACACGCTAAAAGCTGCGGATTTTAATGTATTGCCGTACCGACAGAATATACCTTCATTTGGTGATTGGGGTTTTTATCTGGCATGGCAAAATGAGAAATCGGTAACTACTCTCAAGTCTGAAATCAGACAGTTAACTAATTTTACAGTAGATACGAAATTCCTGACTCCTGAGCTGCTAACGGCATCAATGGCATTCGGCAAGGGAGAGTTAGAGAGTAAGGAAAGCTGTGTCAACACGATTATGTTTCCCTGCCTGTTAACCCAGTACATTGATTACGGCTGGAATATAAACTGATGATCCTGGGTTCCGCAGTTGATCGCACGCATTAGGGAGTAACCCACTGTTTCATAGATCATTACAGTTGATGTGTCTTTTCACGTTTGAGGCGATGTATCTCTGCGTTGCCTATGGAGATAGGTAAGGGGCGTAAGCAGGACGCGGAAGCTCTCTAACTCCCCTTGGAATAGCCCACTATTCCGCGACGTAACGCCTTGATCTACACCACAACTACAAACGAACACTTCAACTCGTCCAACTGCGAATTCCAGGATGATCACATCTTAAAGGCACTTCCCTTTTGTAATTCGAGAATAAAAAGGGGTTCCAGAGTGGTGCAAACAGGAGTATATTTTGTCATCTGAATACGAGGAAAAACGCGCAGCTTTTCATAACTAACTCAAAAAATAATGGAGCAAGCATGGACCCCATACTTCTAATTCACGGTTATTCATCAGAGGGAAAAGATACCAAAGCAAAAGATATCTATGGTTCTCTACCCGCAGAATTGCGTAAACTTTACGGTCGACAAAATGTAAAAGAGATCAATCTGAGTCGATGGATTTCTCTCAGCGATGGTGTCACTCTGGACGATGTCAGTTTTGCCATGGACAGAGCTCTCAAAGCCGAGCATTCAGATCTATTGAAGAATGGCTTCCATGTCATCATACACAGTACCGGGGCATTAGTGGTGCGCAACTGGATTAGAAAATTCAGTCCCAAACCGTCTCCCATCAATAATCTTATTCATCTGGCGGGTGCTAATTTCGGCAGTGGTCTGGCACATATCGGCAAAGGGCAACTAGCGCGCTGGGGCAGACTGATATTCTCCGGTACAGGTCGTGGCACTCAGATTTTAGATGAACTGGAATTCGGCTCATGGAAAACTCTGGATATGCATCTGCATTTTTTACGACAGGGTAATGATATGTTGAATGATTATCAGGTTCAGGAATTCTGTATTATTGGCTCACAGACACTTAGTTTTCTACGCCCTATACCGATTCGGTATGTTAAGGAAGACTCTGCAGACAATACCGTACGAACCAGTGCGGGTAACCTGAACTTTAACTATATCTCAGTAAAACCGAAACCTCGTGCTTTTAAGCTGGGCGTGAGGGCGTTGAATACGCTGATCAACAAACGCCTGAATGATGAACAGTTTCAAGATAATAATTACGACTATGACCTTAGCTGTTTAAGCCGGAATCGAGCGCAGGTGCCTTTTGCAGTGGCTTATGAAACGGCTCATTTTGGAAGTGATATTGGCATAGTAACGGGAAGCAAAAACCGTGCTGCGGTGATGCCGCTCATCAAAAAGGGGCTTAATACCAAAGCTGGAGCCATCTATTACCAGAAGACAGTAGAGCAATACCAGAAGGCTATGGATAAAACCTTCGAGCGCGCTGCTAAATTGAGATCGAATATTTTTGAGTGGGACAAACAGCAGCAGTATGAAGGTCATGCCCAGCTTATTTTTCGCCTCAAAGATCAGTTTGGTAAGGCGGTAGAGCATTTCGATGTACGCTTCAATTCAAAGCCGAAAAATAATGATCAGCCCAGGTTAGAGAAGATGATAGAGGACCAGCATACACATGAAAAAGACAGGGGCTCGATAACCTTTTATCTAAGAACGCAAAAATTCGATAAGAGTAAAAAAGTCTGGAAAGATCTGCTAGCCGATATTGCAGAAATGGATGTGGAAATTACTGGGCACGAAGCTGAATCAAATGACATCAGCTATGTACCTATGAATCTCAACCTGAGTCCAGATGATATCAACGCAATATTACAAAGTTTTCATACCACCATTATTGATCTTACTCTGGTTCGACTGCCTTCGGCTAAGGTCTTCGAAATTAGCCCAGCCTGATTTTCTAATAATTATCTTTTTTGACAAAGAAAAAATAGCTGAGGACTGGGGTGTATCAGAACTGATGGTGGAGCTGTTGTTAAAAGCTCCCTGGAGAATAAAATGATGAAGGCTAAAAAACTATTAACCGGCTTATTGGTACTCGTGCTTTATGGTTGTGCGAGCTATCCAGTTGAGCAAGAAGCTCAAATCACCAATACTGAGCAGTGTTTTGGCAGTTTAAATCTCCCACACAATATCGCCAGTCAGTTTGAAGCCGTTGAGGATAAACAACTATTGAGTGAATCGTTGGGAAGTCCTAATGAAGGGAAACTCTGTATGGGACGGGTTTATAAAAGCAGGAAAGATACGCAGGTTACTCTGTACCGAGCATGGAATAGCTCCAACCCGGGTAGCAAATTTGGTAAATGGTGGGCATTTCAGCAGCCCACCGGTGAGGTTGCCAAATACCGCTCTGAATATGAAATATGTTACCAGTGGTCACCACTGGATAAATTAGTTCGTTGTACGCTTAAGCCTGAGACAAAGGTGGTAGTTGGCACTGGGCAAAGTGCTGAATGCTCCGAGTATTTAACTTATCCTGTTTCAGCTAAACAGCAAATCTATATAGATGATGCGTCCATCTCTGTCTCCGGATGCACTACCTTTAACGGCGAGTTTAGTTGGAAGTAGCTCTCGTCACTAATCCGTAACGTAACCATACATGTTGTTTAATTATCCCGGAATCTACATGCCGCTGATCTGGAAAGTCGTTGAGTATAAGCGACAGAGAGTGGAATTATTTAACAAATTGCACCTTCATTTTGTTATCTCCAACCATATAGCCAGAAAGGGGCACCGTTTCTCGACTCTGGATGCTTTTGCTGGGCGACAATATCTGATATTTGAGGTGATGTGACAAGTTTTGTAGTTGACTGGGCTGGTATTCTGTACGAGAGGATATTAATATACAGGCGAATTTATGGGAAAAATAACCCAAATACCATAATTACGACTCGCGGCTGTTGTCTCTTCGGTAGTTTCATCAGAAAGTGTTTCAAGTTAAAGTCTATTGGCTTTTAGCGTTCTTCCGCTATGCTGGTGGCTAGATTATATATATAGGTTTAAATAATAAGGGGTATGAAATGAGGATAGTTATACCAAAAGAGGTCCAGGCAGGCGAGAAACGCGTTGCCACGACTCCAGACATAGCAGAAAAACTCATCAAAAAAGGTTTTACCGTGGCAGTCGAAACTCAGGCTGGTATGGCGGCGAGCTTTTCTGATCAGGCTTTTCGTGAAGTAGGCGTTCAAATTGTTGCTGAGACGAGAGATCTATACGCTAATGCCGATATCATTCTAAAGGTCCGGGCACCACAAAAGCATCCTGAAACGGGTGTTAATGAATTAGATTTGATACCGAAAGGCTCATTGCTGATTTGTTTCCTTTGGCCGGCACAAAGTGCCGAGATGCTTAAAGCATTGGCCGACAAAGGCATTAATGCCATGTCGGTAGATGCGGTACCACGTATATCGCGGGCACAAAAACTGGATGCATTGAGTTCAATGGCGAATATTGCAGGCTATCGTGCTGTGATTGAAGCTTCTAATCATTTTGGCCGCTTTTTTACCGGTCAGATTACTGCTGCGGGTAAGGTGCCACCTGCCAGGGTGATGGTTATCGGCGCGGGTGTTGCTGGTCTGGCGGCAATCGGAACTGCTAAATCTCTGGGAGCTATCGTACGTGCATTTGATACCCGGCCAGAAGTCAAGGATCAGATTCTGAGTATGGATGCAGAATTTCTTGAACTGGATTTTGAAGAAGATGGCTCTGGCGCCGGTGGTTATGCCAAGCAGATGAGTCAGGAGTTTATCGATGCTGAAATGGCGTTGTTTGCCGAGCAGGCCAAAGATGTCGATATTATTATCACTACTGCTTTAATCCCGGGTAAGCCGGCACCTAAACTAATCACTGCTGAAATGGTTAAGTCGATGAAACAGGGTAGTGTCATCGTAGATCTGGCAGCTGAACAAGGTGGCAACTGTGAGTTGACGGTACCGCATCGCGTGGTATCTAAAAATGGGGTTACTCTTATTGGTTATACCGATCTGCCTAGCCGCCTGCCTGCTCAGGCCAGTCAGCTATATGCATCCAATCTGCTGAATATGATGGATGAACTGGTTAAAGATGTTAATGAACCACTGGAACTGGATTTTGAGGATGTCGTAATTCGTGGTGCCACGGTGGTTAAAGATGGTGAAATTACCTGGCCAGCACCGGCTATCGAAGTTGCAGCTCGTCAACCTGGCTACAGTGAAAAATCGGTGGCAGAAGCTAATGTAGAGCCTTTACATCATGATGAACCCTCGGTGATCATACAGGCGTTTAAAAAGCTGATGCCTATTGGTCTGGGTGGGTTATTGTTATTCGCTATGGGTGCCTATGCACCACCATCTTTTATGGGGCATTTTACGGTGTTTGTATTGTCCTGCTTTATCGGTTATATGGTGATCTGGAATGTGACTCCTTCACTGCATACGCCTTTGATGAGTGTGACCAATGCGATCAGTAGCATTATTGTTATCGGTGCTTTGATTCAGGTTTCATCACAAAGTAGTTTGATCATGCTGCTGTCGGCAGTGGCTATTTTTATAGCCACGATTAATATCGTCGGTGGTTTTGCAGTCACTCAGCGTATGCTGAAAATGTTCGGAGAGTAAGTCATGTCATCAGGTTTAATCAATGCGATTTATTTGGCTGCTTCTATCCTCTTCATTCTGGCTCTGGGTGGTTTAAGCAGTAACGAAAATGCACGTCGTGGTAATTTATTCGGCATGCTGGGTATGGCGTTTGCGATTATTGCCACAGTTCTCAGTGATGCTGTCACCAGCTATTGGGTCGTTATTATCTGTATGTTGCCTGGTGCTATTCTGGGCTTTGTGCTGGCGAAGAAGGTCAGGATGACTCAGATGCCACAGTTGGTTGCACTGCTGCATAGTCTTGTTGGTCTGGCGGCTGTTACTGTTGGCTATGCCACTTATCTGGATCCTGAGATGCATTTTCAGGGTGCTGAGAAAACGATTCATGATGTTGAGGTTTATCTGGGTGTCTTTATCGGTGCTATGACGTTTTCCGGTTCGGTTATTGCCTTCGGTAAATTGAGTGCGATGATCAGTTCACGTCCCGTTTTATTACCAGCTCGGCATACGCTAAATCTCATCATGTTTCTGGTGGCGATTTTTTATGGTTACCAGTTTTTACAGGCGGATACTCTGGCTGACGCCTATACGCCATTAATCATCATGACCGTTATCGCACTGGTATTTGGCGTGCATATGGTTATTGCCATTGGCGGCGCCGATATGCCGGTTGTTATTTCCATGCTGAATAGTTATTCCGGATGGGCAGCTGCAGCTACTGGTTTTATGCTGGCAAATGATCTGTTGATTGTGACCGGTGCGTTAGTCGGAAGTAGCGGTGCCATTTTAAGCTACATCATGTGCCGCGCTATGAACCGTAATTTCTTTAGCGTTATTGCCGGTGGTTTTGGTACTACAACCAGTAAGAGCACGGCTTCTGGAGAAGCCGCAGGTGAGGTTATTGCCACCTCTGTGGAAGAGGTGGCACAACAGCTAAGTGAAGCTAAGAAGGTGATGATTGTACCTGGGTATGGTATGGCGATGGCGCAGGCACAACGTGCTGTTTCTGAGGTGACCAGTATCCTGATGAGAAAAGGGGTAAATGTGATTTTTGGTATACATCCCGTAGCAGGTCGTATGCCTGGGCATATGAATGTTTTACTGGCTGAAGCTAAGGTACCTTACGATGTCGTATTCGAAATGGAAGAAGTTAACGATGACTTCCCGAATATTGACGTAACGCTGGTTATTGGTGCAAATGATACGGTTAATCCCGCAGCGCTGGAAGACCCAGGTAGTCCAATCTCTGGCATGCCTGTGCTCGAAGTCTGGAAGAGTAAACTTTGCGTCGTACTCAAGCGTAGTATGGCAACGGGATATGCCGGTGTTGAAAATCCTTTGTTCCATAAGGAAAATACTCGCATGCTGTTCGGTGATGCTAAATCCAATATGGATGAGTTGGTAAAAGCACTAAGCTAGTCTTAACCCTGTCAGTGACTGAAAAAATCAGGCGCTGACAGGAATGCTCTTTAATTCCCACTCTAGCTGCCTGAAATGCTGGCGTAAATTTTCAACTGCCAAGGCAAGGTCTTCTATCTGATTATCACGAGCCAGTTTTTCGTATTCTGCTGCCAGTTCTGCCAGCTTATGTGCGCCTATTGATGAGAAGGGTGTTTTTAAGCTGTGAAACAGGCGGGTAATGGTTTCATTATCGTTTGCAGCAGTTTCAAGCTCGTCGATAAGTGATGGAATAGTCGATAATATTGTGTGATAAATCTCTTCGAAGGATTCTTCCATATCATTCTTGAACTTCTCCAGCTGTTCAAAGTTAATGACTGAGTTTTTTTGTTTTGTTGATACTGGTTTTTCTGATGCCGAATTTATCGGTGATGCAATAATTTTTTCTTCTAGCCATTGGGTGAGTGATTGTACCAGGTTGTCGAGTTGTACCGGTTTGGTTATCACATCATTCATACCTGCAGCAAGAGCTTTTGTCTGATCTTCCTGGGTTACATTGGCGGTTAGCGCCAGAATAGGTGTTTCACTATTAAATGCTCTTATCTGTCGTGCCGCACTATACCCATCCAGAATGGGCATTTGACAGTCCATCAAAATCAGATCGTATTTTTTCGCTTTAACATGATTTACAGCCTGCTGACCATTCTCCGCAAAATCACAGCTTATACCAAGTTTCTGCAACATTTTTTTGATCACTATGCGGTTCGGTAAAACATCTTCAGCGACTAGCAGCTGTGCATTAAAATTATTTCTAATACCGCTACTTTGATGTCGTTGAGTGAGAGTAATTTTGTCTGCTTCAGCGACCTGGCTAAAAGATGCCGGAATCATTAAGGTGAAAGTAGACCCCTTTCCTGGAGTGGAATCTACCTGAATATCTCCCCCCATTAAGTTGCTAAGTTTTTTACTGATGGCCAGACCAAGACCGGTACCTCCAAACTGACGCGTAGTAGATTGTTCAGCCTGGGTAAAAGATTCAAACAATTGATCAATCTGGTCTTTGAATATTCCTATACCTGTATCAATGACCTGGAACTGGAAATTCGCCGTTTTATCATCCATATTCTGCCTGGTAACTCTTAGCGTCACAGACCCCTGTTTTGTGAACTTAATAGCATTACTAATCAGGTTTGTTAGAATTTGGCGCAGTTTGGTTTCGTCGCTATTGACAAGAAAGTCATGCTCTTCAGTAAATTCAATAGAAAGTTCCAGTGATTTCTCGCTGGCGCTAATGAGTAAAGTATCCATCAGCTCATGCAGGAAAGGTTTTAATTGAAACGGTTGTGGGTCTATCACCATGCTCCTGGCTTCAAGCTTGGAAAAATCAAGAATATCGTTGATGATGGTAATTAGAACTTTGCCAGAGCTTTGAATAATCTCCAGCATCTTTTTTTGTTCTTTATCAAGATTAGTATCCTGAAGTAACTCAGCCATGCCGATGACACTATTCATCGGGGTGCGGATTTCGTGACTCATATTAGCCAGGAAGTCACTTTTAATGCGATTGGCTTTTTCTGCTTCTGCTTTAGCGGATATTAATGCATTTTCAGCGACTATGCGGTCAGTAATGTCATGGATAATG
>JBNKMF010000010.1:0-84481 GCA_050292965.1 Gammaproteobacteria bacterium
ATTATACACATCAATTGTAATGGTTTATGAAACAGTGGGTTAACCTCTATTGCGAGCGGTCAACTGCGGAATCTAGGATTATAGACCAGCGCGATCAGGGTCTGTAGTTGACGGATTTCCATGACTCGAGTCTATCAATAAATATGATATTAAATCATTATTTATTATTTTATTTAATATGACTCATCTGCCTATAATCTCGCCATCCCATATTGGAGGCACCGTAATGCTTCAGACACAAACTAAAAATAGCAGCATAGAAAATTTGCAAATAATTGATGAAGATGGTTATTTGATCGACCCAGCTGTGTGGACCCAATCTTTTACCATACGTAGAGCACAGGAAGCTGGCATCGAGCTGGTTCAACAGCACTGGCAGTTGATCGACATTATTCGAGATAAATACATGAGACTAGGGGCATTACCACCAATGCGTAGCGTGTGTAAGTCTGCAGGCCTCAATAAAAGTGAGCTTAAGCAGCAGTTTGGTAGTTGCCTGAATCTTTGGAAAATGGCTGGATTACCCAATCCCGGTGAAGAAGCCAGAGCCTATATGAATTAACCATTGTTAAGTAGACCTAATCCTCTTCGAGGCTAACAAACGCCAGTATTTATACTGGCGTTTTATGTACAGAATGTACGGACAGATATTTGTTCCTCGGCAATAATTCCTGCATTGCTCTAATATATGACAACCATGTCACGATGCAAAATCTGCCCTTCCACCATCCATAGCGGTCGTTTGTCTCGGGTGCAAGGGCGACGAATGTACAGGAGGTACGGGCAGGAAACTGCTGAAGATGTCATTCTATGCATATTTTTACAGTCATGAGGAATGCCTGTTAATCCTTAACTTAATCTCACCTCGTCCAAAAAAATTCACAAAACACCAGCCTTTATAGGCATTCTTAAGCTAGATCATGTATTTTGGAGTTATACTAAATATTCCTGAAAAAATATACCTGAAACTGTACGAGAGGAGTATGTCCCATGATGGGTCGAGTTTCTTTAGTGGCTCACAGAGGCCAGCCTTCAACTTTTCCTGAAAATAGCCTGCAGGGCTTTACCCATGCACTTGAGTCGGGTGCTAAATATGTTGAAACTGATGTACAGATCACCGCCGATGCAATCCCGGTTCTTAGTCATGATGCTCACCTGCTAAAAGTAACCGGTAAACAAATCATTGTTGCTGATCATGATTTTAGCGTGATTGAGAATCTTCCCGCCGGGCATGCTGAGCGTTTTGGCAATAAATATCAGGATTGCCGAATTGCAACACTAGAGCAGTTTATTGAACTCATGTCACAGTGGCCGGATGCCATCTGTTTTATTGAATTGAAAGAAGCCAGTCTGAACAATTTTGGTATGAAGGCAGTCGAGCTCGTTCTTAAACAGCTGAATAAAATCCACTCACAGGCGGTGCTTATTTCTTATGAATATGATGCCCTGACTTACGCAAAACAGAAAGATAAGGATTTGCGAGTCGGCTGGGTACTGCCGGAATGGAGTGATGAAAATCGCAGCATGGCACAGGAAATGGAACCCGAATTTTTATTTGTCGATAAAGAATTCTGCCCTGAGGAAAAATCAAACCTCTGGCCGGGCGAATGGCAATGGGTTGCTTATACCATCAATGACAAGAAGCAGGTTGCACATTTTGCCGGATTGGCGATAGAGATAATAGAGACTGACCGCTATAGTGATTTGATTCAGGAGAGCGACATTATAGAAGTTAGTAATGATTTTTGAAGTTACCGCATGGGATACCCATCAAGACAGATAATCTTATCAAAAAACTCTTTGATATTGATCCATAGTTTTTGTATCAGGATATTTAAATGGATTGTATTGCGCAATTAAAAAAAGCTATGTTGCTGAATAAAGAGGGCAACCCAACAGCAGCATTGGACATACTTAAAAATCTGTATAAATCAGATACCGACAATTTAGACATCATCCAGGAAGTTGTTACTGGCTACGAAAATTTGGGCGAACGCAAAAAAGCCAGAACCATGCTGCGCAAAGGTATCAGCCTTTCTCCGCAAAATTGTGATTTATGGATTCGTTTATCTCGCAACTATCAGGCAGACAAAAATCTGGAAAGTGCGCTCGAAATACTTAATGAAGGGCTCGATCATAATCCGGACAATTTACCCCTGCTGACCCAGAAATCTCATTTGCTTGCAGATTTAGGCCGAGACAATGAGATGCGATCACTGGTTAACGATACCATCAGAAAGTTTCCAGGCTATACAAAAGATCTACTCATTGAACGCGCATCGATTTACCAACGACTTTCCCTTCATCCTGATGATGCAGAAGAGCAACTAAAAGATTGTTGTGGCATTGCATACGCAGTCGGACCTCTGAAAAAAGCAATAAATGATTTAAATGATGCGATGGATTGCGATGATGAGGATTTCAGGATTCCACTAAAACTTGCCCGCTTATATAAACAACTGAATGATTTTGAACTTGCCATTTTCACATACGATAGCGCTTTAAGAAACCTGGATAGTAAAGCTGAAGAGTTTAGAATAAGCATCCAGCAGGAAAGAGATGACTGTCTGAATAATAATCGTAACGACGCTGAGCAGATTGTAAATACACAATGCGAAGATTTGGTACAGGTAAAAGCAGAAACAGAACAGGTACAGGTACAGGAAAAAGTAGATATTGAATTGGTAGAAGTAGAAGCAGATACAGAAGCTGAACCTTCCTATGATAATAATATCGCCAGAGATTTACCGAAGCTCAGGGTACATCAATATACTCCAGCCATAGACAGAGCGCTTCCTCAGGAAATTAATCGTGAGATTCAAGCCCGACAAAAAGCAATAAATATTGCACAGTATATACCAAAGAATGCGCATGAGCCGAATGCCGGTTACATTCCGGCACAGTTCGCTAAGTCTACGCTAAAATTCTGTGATCAAGTGGAAAAAGATATTAAAAAAAATGATTTCATAACGTTGGGTGATTATGAGTCAACAGGACACAATCCGTATTTAAGTAAGCAAGTATTCCTACGTCTTTTTGTATCCAGAGACCATAAAATATGTGCAGCTGCAATTCAAATAAAGCCTCTCAAACATTCATTACTTGCCTTGCCACTATTGGGTGCCTCAGGAAAGTGGAAGACTATTAGATACGTTGAATTACAAAGTGAATCGGTTGATGGCGTTTTTAAAATTACTAACAATAGTGGTGACTCAAATCCCTTTGTCGCAGGTAATCCCGTCAAAATAATTAACCTGCCAGAAAAGTCACTGGTTTTCGATATTGTAAAGACTCATTCGAGTCGTCTACAGCAGCCTAGTCAGAGAAGCTATAAACTAATACCTGATATAAAAGAATTTTTTGCGCTTCAGGAAAGAATAAGGCTGGCAAAAGATGCTTTCCAGAAAAGTTCTGGGGCTGTAGCGGCGATGGGCTAAAGCCATTACCTGAAAATCAATTTGACAAGTTCTCAAGCGATATGAGGCATTATTTAAAAAGTTCGCCTGTGCGCTAAAACCTGTGACATTAAATCGGGTGCTCTACTGCATGAACTCGCCCTGAAACCATGGATTCCTGGTTAAAGATTGCCTGTTATGAATAATTACTTTCATGGGCATCTTTATGATATTTTACCCACCCATGGCTAATCTGGAAAAGCATGATGTTTTTTGACCGAAAAGAAAAAAAACTCCTAACCCTCACACGGGATGATCCCAATCACCTTTTGGCCTCCTATTCTAAACACGCATTCGAACTTGATGGTTCTGAATGGCCTTCTGTTGAACATTACTATCAGGCGATGAAATTCGGCGATACAGAATACAGTGAGCAGATTCGACAGTCAGCCCATCCGTCAGAAGCTGCCAAATTGGGCAAAAGCAAAAAACACCAAAGGCGCAAGGACTGGGATAAGGTCAAGATGACCTATATGACTCGCGGCACCTATATCAAATGCCGCACTCATCCGGAAGTTGCGCAAATGTTACTGGATACCGGCGATCTGGAAATCGCTGAAGTAAGCCAGTATGACTACTTCTGGGGTAGCGGCCGAGATATGCGCGGCAATAACGCTTTTGGCAAGTTGCTGATGGGGATTCGGGATAAACTGCGCGAAGAGATGAAGCAGTAAGTGTTGTGAATATGCTGCAGAAGAGCCTTGAACACTCAAAACCATGAAAAAAATCTGTACTTACTACTGGCCAAACAAATTAAACAGGTTGAAGTCGTTCTCAAAAGGAATCTGCTTTGACTGTTTAATCATCGAATCAATCAACTTCAAATATAAATCCATCTTATGATTAACCAGATTTTGCTCATCCAGCATCTGTTGGGTGAATTTGGTCGCACGCAACACACTGGTCGCACCCTCCAAAATTGAATAGCTGTTATCAGTGTTGAGCAAAACTTCTTTTCCACCATGCCAGTAAATATCCAGATTTTGAATATCCAGTGGATCCAACGGTGGTACTAGCGGTACCAGATCTCTGGGCGTTACCACGCGCAGTAAATTCAGATTGGCATATTGTCGACTACCCGCAATATTTGTGACCTTGGGCTGACCAAAAGTTATAACGTTACCCACATCAAAGCCGTCATGCTCAAGATACATAGCCAGAATCACGGCAACAGCACCGCCCAGACTATGCCCAGTCAAATGTACTTTGATTGATTTATCTAGCTGGGGTTGAATATCCTGATAGATTTTACTGGCAGCTTGTGAGAAGCCCTCGTGTAACTTGATACCAGCATGTTTATCGTCACGCAGCTTAACGGCGATATCGACCAGAGCGTTTTCAACATTTGAGGTACCTCGTACTGCGATAACTGGCTGCTTTGTGAGTTTATCAATAGCGATCAGGTAGGTGACTTCAACCTCAGGAATATTGCGATACTGCTTCAGGGTATAGCCTTCTAAATACCCCGCCTGATTAACGGTATCTTCGGGTTCATAGGCTGCTTTTGCCAAAGTGGCAAATTGCCGAATCTGTTTGAAGTCAATCTGTTGGGCATTAGCTGACTGAAAAATCAGTAACATGAAAAACAGAAATGGTGAAAGCCAGAAAAATTTTGTGCTCATGACCATCCATGCAAAGTAGTGGATATAAAGTGACTTCGACAATTAAAAGCTAATCGCGTTCAACTTCCATTCTTTCGATATCTGCGATATAGATGGTACGGCCGTCAAGCGTGGTGAACTGCCTGGATTTGATATCCTTCATCTCAGCCTGATAGGTCTTTGATTGACCGGTCTGTATATTCACCACATGAACATTGGCGGTGGAATATTGATCATTCAGACCAAATATAACCATCACTAGCGCGCTAATGCCCATAAAAATCAGGAACAACCAGGCTCCCTGGCGGAACATTTTTTCCCCTTCGCCAGGTGGTGCTGGTTTGCTGCTTCGGGTTTGACCCGCCCTGGAAACATTACCTTCAGAGGCATTTCGCATACGTACAAAAAAGATGGCGGCAACAATTATGGAGAGGGTGAAAAGAATCTTGGTAATCATGTGCACATAATAACCCACTCAACGGTGGTTTCACGAGCTGTATCTTGAATAGTTGCTGTCAGCGTAGTTTAAATTCCCGCGCAGGATCATTTCACATTTGTTCGCGACGACATCGCTGTGCAGAGTTCGCTTTTATTTACAACAGCAGCTAACCCTGAATGAGACCGATTACCCCCGACCCAAAAGTCCGGGTAATGTCAGCTTAACGTGGTTTTTAGTCATCAACTTCTGGGTAATAGCCCATTTAACCGGTGGTAGATTATTACTCAGGCGAAGAACTGCTTTGCGTAACAAGGTTGCGGGAAAGCTATCATTGGTAAACAGACTAACCAGACTATTGGTGCCATGATATAACGGGCGAGTGCTCAGCATGTGCTGATATTGATAACTCTGAAGAACCGATGGCTGCCAGAACCCCTCTTCCTGCGGAATCGATTTTAGAATTTCATCTGCCAGCAGATCCTGGCCACTTAACCCCAGATTAAAGCCGTGTGCAGTAACCGGATGCATACCGACAGCGGCATCACCGATCAACACAAAACGTTTTGCATAAAAGCGATTGGCATGTACTCCAACCAGTGGATAGGTAAAGCGTTGCCCAGCCTGGGTCATTTTGCCCAGACGTCCACCCAGACGATTCTCAATATCCTGATTGAAGGAATATTCGCTCATATTAAGTAAATCATGAACCTGATCAGAAGGTAGGGTAATGACAGCTGAGCTTCTATTTCCACTCAGCGGCAGTATCGCCAGGGTTCGCCCATAGTGAAAACATTCGAATGCTGTCTGATCATGGCTGATATCATGATCCATCCAGCACAACACCGCACTACGCCCAAAATCATAGGAATTTGCAGAGATCCCCATCTGGCGGCGAGTATCAGAAAAGCGAGTGTCGGCAGCCACGATAAGATTAACCTTAAGCGTTGAGCCATTATCCAGCTCCACAGTAGCGCTGGTATCATCGCTGTGAACCCGGCTAACGATGCACTTATCCATCAATGTGACGTTATCCAGTGTTTCAAATTCCTGGTAGATGGCTTTACGAATCAAATGATTGGAAATGATAAAACCCAGCGCATCTGTGTCATCGGCAGGTGTGTCAAAATCCAGGGTATAGGGAGAGTCACCATCGATAACCTGAGCTTTCAGGATGGGTGAGATTTGCTGCGGTTCGATCCTTTGCCAGCTTCCGTGATGTTGCATCAGGCGGCGTGATAGATGGGTGATAGCAATATCACGGCCATCAATCGGTGGATCTGCCAGTTCGTTGCGTGACAGTTTTTCTATAACGACGATTTTAAGCCCGCTATCGCGTAGCGAACAGGCAAAACTCAGACCGGCCGGGCCAGCACCGATGATAGCTAAATCGTAATCCATAGCTCAGTTCCCAGAGAAAAACGCCAGTTTAGGCGCATGTAGTTGCTTGAAAATGAGGCAGATCATCTGCTCACCAGTTTATCACTTGCATGATGCTCGATTCCACAGTTGACCGCTCACGTTAGAGTGTAACCCAATGTTTCGTCAACCATTACAGTAGATTTATCATTTCACACTCCTATGCATCGGCTCAGGTATCCTGCTTCGCTCTACCTCTTCCCTCCCTGGAGTCCTGCTTCGCTCTAAACAATTGCTCCCTGCATTGTTCTACTTTCGCCCATCCGTGGGCTTGTAACTCCTTGGAATAGCTTACTATTCCGCGTCGTCACAGCTTGATCCACACTACCGCAAACTCACACTTCAACTCGTCTAACTGCGGAATCCAGAATGATTACCAGAACTCGGCATCAGCCAGATCATAACACCCAGTAGGCCGATCAGGCTAATCAGCAGCAGACAAAAAGCACCCCATCCTGCCGACTGGTATAACAGGCCGGGAACAAAAGACCCGAGCACCCCTCCACTGTAATAACAGGATACATACAGACCATTAATCATGCCCTTGCGCGAAGATTCCAGATGGTTGAGATAGCCTGAAAGCACGCTGTGGATACTAAACATACCAGCCATCATCACAAACATGGCGAGATAAAGTACTGCTATATGTTCAGACATAAACAGCAGGGCTCCCGTGGCATATATGGCCGCTGCAGTAAGCAGAGTACGCTTTTCACTACCGAATAGTGGAATGATACGGGTAGAAAATACAGAAATTACTGCACCTATCAGATATCCGGTATATACCAGCGACATGGCACCTGTAGTCATATCAGGCTTGAGTTCAAAGATACGAAAGGGCAGGAAGTTCATCATCGCTGCGGAAACAAAAAATAGCAGGAATGCACCGGTCAGGCCTTCTCGGTTCACCGGCTTACGGATCAGTTTGCGGATTTCTGGCAGGGAAATCTTAACCAGTTGACCGCGGGGGTCGGTATCCAGCTTGAGTAGACTGAGAACAGCAACCAGAGCCAGTGCAGACCACATCCAGAACGAGGTTTGCCAGTTATACAGATCGGTCACCAGACCGGTCAGAGTACGACCACAATAGCCGCCTACGATAGTGGCGGCAATATAAAAGCTGATATTACGGCGCGAGTGATGAGAGCCGCCACTGGCCGAGGTATAGGTCATCAGTGAAGTAAATATGGCGGGTAATAGTAATCCTTCCAGGGCGCGTAGCACCAGAAACCAGGAATATCCGGGCGCAGTAGATAGTATCGCCTGAGTCACCAGCAGGAGACTAAAGCCTCCGAGCAACATATGGCGTGATGAGATACGTTCCAGAAAATAGCCGTAAATCAACGGTGCCAGCGCCAGTGGGATCATGGTTACCGTAGTCAGCAGTGCCGCATCGCTCAAGGAGCGCCCCCATTGCTTGGCAAGCAGAGGCAATAAGGGTTGATGCTCATACAAAATTGCGAATGCGATGATGGTGCAATAAACGATAATTAATTGATTGCGGTTAAACATATAGCCTTCATGTTTAGTTACTGTAGCTGGCATACTATACTGAGTTTCAATAAATGATCAGCGCAAATTACCAGGGGGATTAATAATGCGAGAGTGGGTCAACCAGGCCATAGCCACCATAGAAGCCGATTTTCAACGCTCATCCGATACCCATCTGATCCGGGTCGATCTACCTGCCCTGCCAGAGATAGATTTTTATCTGAAAGACGAATCCACCCACCCGACTGGCAGCCTGAAACATAGACTCGCCAGATCCCTTTTCCTGTACGGGCTGTGTAACGGCAATATCAATGAAAATACTGCAATTATTGAATCCTCATCTGGCAGTACGGCAGTTTCCGAAGCCTATTTCGCCAAGCTGTTAGGGCTGCGTTTTATAGCGGTAATGCCACGCGGTACCTCGCAGGAAAAAATCGAACAAATCTGTTTCTATCAGGGCGAATGCCATCTGGTAGACAATGGTGATATCTACACCGAAGCCAGACGACTGGCAGAGGATTTAAACGGACACTATATCGACCAATTCACCAATGCCGAGCGCGTCACCGACTGGCGCGGTAACAACAATATTGCTGACTCGATATTCGCACAGATGTCCTGCGAGCGCTTTCCCGAACCTAGCTGGCTGGTGATGAGTGCTGGTACCGGAGGCACCTCAGCAACTCTGGGTCGTTATGTGCGCTACAAAAAACATAATACCCAACTTTGTGTAGCCGATCCTGAAAACTCGGTATTTTACGATTACTTTAAAACAGGGAATGCATCCATCGCCATCAACAGTGGTTCACGCATAGAAGGTATCGGCCGTCCAAGGGTAGAGCCATCATTCATCTCTGGCGTTATAGACGAAATGATAAAGGTTCCTGATGAAGCATCTATAGCCACCATCCACTATTTGCAGAAATTACTCAATCGCCGTTGTGGCGGTTCAACAGGGACTAATGTTTATGCATCATTTCAGATCATGGCAAGGATGCATAAAAAGGGAGAAAGCGGCAGCGTGGTATCGCTGTTGTGTGATAGTGGCGAGCGCTACCAGCATACCTACTACAATAATAAGTGGCTGGCAGATAATAACTTCGATCTGGAATCCTGCAGCAATCAGCTAGATGCCTTTTACCATCACGGTGAGTTTCCGGTTATTTTATAACCGGGCCCAGCTGGGAAAATCAATGCCCCAGTGAGTGGATGAACTCCTCGTAGCAGGTACCCTTGCTGTTGAGCACATCAACAAGCCAGTTTAGCGAGGCATTTGCTGCGTTAGCCGGTCCCGCCTGTTGCTCAATTCTCAGCATCTCCTGATAGACCGGTGTTATCGCTTCGATACCCGCACGGCTGGGTTTGCGGCGTACTGAAAAATAGCCTATCGGCTTCCCATTGGCATCGCGGTCTGAGGTTACATTGGCAAATACCCAGTAAAAATCACCGTTTTTTGCCATGTTCTTAACATAGGCAAAACATTCATCGCCCGCTTCAATAACATTCCATAGCAGTTGAAACACACCTCGAGGCATATCAGGATGTCGGATAATGTTGTGCTGTACATTAAGCAACTCGTCTTCAGCATAACCTGCCATCTTGATGAAAATGCGATTGGCGTAGGTTATGCGTCCCTTCAGGTCGGTTTTGGAAACGATGAAATCTCCATCATCCATGACAATTTCATGAGTGGTTGGCGTAACATTTGGTTTCATAGCGAATCTTACCCGTATTTTTCAGTGATCATGGCGTAAATACTATCCATCACGCGGTTACTGGCCTCTTCCATATGCCGGTATTTTTCGAGAATTTTATCCAGCAGAAGCTTATCCTTCTGCCAGTCCAGAGAAAGTAAATCCAGAGCTGCGTGACCTGCGTTATGCACCTGAGAGTGTGGCTCTTCCAGCTCTTTGAATGCCCTCAGATGGCCGAAATTCTGCTCGCCATCACCCTCGTAATACCATTTGCCAAGTCTACAGTTATGATGATCAACCTGAACCGAGCGGGCATCATCATTTTCAGTTCCAGCGTGGAAGGTTTTATAGACTTTCTGTTTGTAGATCATGTGATCAACTTTTACCAACGAAGCATAACTAATATCGTGGGCGAAATTGACTGAGGTATAAGTGGTTTGTGCCATTTGCGCAAACTGATTGAAATTAACACTCATATTAGCCATCTCCTGTTGTACTTCGTTGGCCATTTCCAGCATTTCATTGGAGTTTTTCTGCATCACTCCAGTTTCCTTCTGAAATGACTGCACGACGCTACGAATATCATCCGTGGCTTTTATTGTATTCGCAGCCAGGTTTTTTACTTCGTCAGCGACCACCGCAAAACCGCGTCCATGGTCGCCTGCCCGTGCCGCTTCAATCGATGCGTTTAGCGCCAGCAGATTAGTTTTGTCAGCAATTTCGCTGATCATACCGAGAATACCCGTTATTTCCTCACTCATGACATTGAGACTAATCATGGTCTCATGGCTATGCTCAATCATCTCCAGGGTGCGAGTCTGTGCATCCACCACCTGAGATACCGCTTTTTCACTGTGCTGAGCCTTCTGCATGTTCTCGGTCGCAATCTCCGATACCTTCTCCATCTCGTTGGTGATTTTGGTTAAATCATTCTGACTTAGTTGCAGGTTGTTCATGGTTTGACTGGTGTTGAGTTGCTGCAGCTCAGCAGCCTTTTCATTACGCATGATATAAGCGGCATTTTCTGCCATGGCATCCAGTGATTCATTAATTCGATTTAGCGTGTTACGCAGTTCGCCATGTAAACCAGTACCCATGGTTCGGCGATAGTAATGCCCTTGCGATATCAGTTCGAAACAGGTTTGAACCTCACGGAAAAAGGTTTCCAGTTGATCCAGAGAGTCATTTAGATTCCATGCAATATGGCCGGCTTCACCCATCGACGGAACCCGTGAGATACGCGAAGTAAATTTCCCTTGCAGCATTTCCTCTAGCACCTGTTCGGTTCGCTTCATCACATAAAAAGGCATTTTTATGTTTTGAAAAAGAATAACAGCGGTGATGAGTGCAGCTAGAGGGAAGAGCAATAACCAGTGGCTATAGCCCTCGCCAAGCCAGGAGAAAAATACACTGGCAAACGAAAATAATACAAATAAAGCGATAAAGATCTTCAGTCTTGTTGCCAAATACATATGATTCATACTTCTCCCTTGGACGGTAATGATTTTAAAAATTTTTATAATGTTGGCAACGCTATGACGTATATACAGCTGAGTTGATTTTGCTACTAACCTGCCCAGCACCGTATCGACTAGTGCCTCACTTCCCACACATATCGGCTATTTTTTTATAACCTTTAATTACGTGTATCTTATATAAAATTACAGCAACGTATAAGTGTACTTCCGTAAAAAAACTGAATTGTTAAAAATTTTTATTTATTCACTGATATAAGAACGACATGACCCCCAGTGTTTTAAAATTTCCATCAGGTAATAAAATGGTACGACTGGTATCTTTTCATTCCACTTTATGATTACTCTATCTTCATTGAATTTTCTATTTCACTAATGGCAAATGTTTATAATCAATATTGATTTGTGAAGATCATCGAGATAATCCATAGCGTAATTCTTTTTGTAAAAAGCCTGTAATATTAATATTGTTTGAAGCAATGAAATCATATGGCCTGTAACTGTCACAATACCCTGCTCCACAAGAAAGAGACAGGATAGACATTTGTTGGTTTTCTTTGTGGCATTCGATTGTACCAAATACTTCTTTGGGTTTATCAGTACTCTCTGGAAGACAGAGATTTAACTGTTTACTATTGTGAGAGTTAATATCAAATATGAAAAAAGAGTTCACTATCAGGCAGCTCCTATTTTTAAAACACTTATTAATTCTTTCATCCCGGATAATGTAATCTCTTATAAAGATGGTAACTTTATGTATGGTTTTACACAGGTCTATCTAATTACAAGAGCTGACCCTGTAAGATTTATAATGGATGAATTCTGCAGGGTAAGGACGCCGACCAGAGAATTGGTCAGTCGGTTCAGTCCCTACATGCCTGTGCACCTGCAACGCTTTGGGCAGTAGATGCTGGATCCTCCCAGCAGCCCTTATGCCAAAGTTACCAGAGATTTCTACCTGATGATGCTGCACGCTGAGTTAACTACTTTATGCAAATAGCCATTGTTGTTGCCTACACCAGTAGTCCAGACAAAATCTATACTGCTAAATGACATAGCTTTTTAGTAACCGACCCAGGTGGAAATAAAGTCCAGGTAAGTCGCGGCACCGGTGGAATAAGCACTAGCCTGAGGTGTCGCGCTAAATGCGGAAGAATTTGCCGTAGTGCCATCGTTCCTGGTGTACGCCACTCAGTAGTAACAGGTCTGGTCATTTTTCAGGCCCGTCGCTGTATAAGAAAGTGTGCTTGACCGAAGTACTTCTATACGCTTTCGACCGGAAGGGTTGCTATCAGAATCCTGGTAAATTTGATTGGTAGAACCGGTGCCGGGACCACTCCAGCTCAATATAACATCGCTATCACCAGACGTTCCAGAAAGCGTCACCGATGTAGCAGCATAAACACTCGATACGGCAGACAGTAGACCGACCACGACAACAAGACTTAAACAGTGTATTTTTTAAATGATCATATTACTCTCCAATTTAATGTGTATTTTTAAGTGTTGTTTATCAAAAGACTCGATAAGTATATAAATTGTAAACATCCTGTGCAGTATTAAGATTTGTTTGGAATGTCACAAAAAATATTTAACCGTTAAGATATGCGCAAAAAATTATGGTGAGTATTAATCGATAAAAAATACCAGGTTAAAGAAAGCTTCCCGGTGGTATAACTTGTCTTTTTACTGATTTGAAAATTTTTATGATAGATATAAAAACAGGTTACTATCAGGCAGGCCGTTGCATTATAATTCTTAATAATTTATTCAGACATATAAATTGTGTCAGAGTTACAACCAACGATTAACACATTCTAAAATGTCACTGCTAGCGCATGGAAGTAGCGTTTACGGAACCAAAGGAAGTAATCTCTCAATAAAATACTGGGAATTGTTCGTCTCAGGCATCCTGCTTCGCTCTACCTTCGACCATCCAAAGTCTCGTACCTCCTGCGTCCATACAGTTGTGTCTGCTGATCCTACAAAATGAATCACAACCGTCACTCAATAAGGGCGATAAAAACCAAAGATGCCGTGGTGTCTGAATCAGTAATTTTTCACGGCTAAATTCTACCTAACCCTCAGCTGCTCTTACTAATTACAGGTACCCACCAGCGAACACCCATTTCATTCATCGGCCTAAATGGTATTGGAAAATAAGCAACAATATCTGGTTTAGTTCCATCTCTTTCATATCCGGTTGAAGCAAACCACTCTCCGTAAATATAGCGGTTTGTTTTCACGGAAGATTTGTAAGTGCAATTAAACTCAGCATATATGGCTGCTGGTACTGTATGAACTTCAAAGTCATCCATATTTACTTCAGAAATTACTTCAAGGCCCAGCACATCTAAAAACTCATCTTTTTTCCCATTTTCATCAGGAAAATACACCGAAAGCAAAACGGCATCTGTAAATGGGCCGGGCTTTCCATTGTTAAGTTGCCAAAGTTTTTGGTAATCATCTGAGCCAACATAGTCTTTCCAGAATGCTGGAGCGTCTTTAAAAAATTTTTCAAATTCGAATTTCTTACTTTTTCCAACTACTTTAAATGAAGGTTTCTCTACAATTTTATAGTCCATCTTTTCCTCGCCTCTAGTATGTATAGGAAAGAAAACTCGTTTATATGAAGTAAGTGTCACTGGGGAGGTACGTACTTTACTGGGATTTATTCCGTGTATATTGCGAAATGCACGAGTAAAGGCATTGGGAGAGTCATAACCATACATCAATGCAATATCTACGATTCTTTTATCGCCGTTAGTAATTTCAACTGCAGCCAGAGTTAGCCTGCGCCTTCGAATATATTCAGCAAAGGTAACCTTGAAACTGGCAAAGAACATACGATGGAAATGATATTTTGAGCAACATGCAATTTTTGCGGCATCCTCAATATCAACTACACCATCAAGATTTTCCTCAATATATTCAATTGCCAGGTTCATCCGTTGTGACCAACTCATACTTTCAGGTCTCCAAAAGAGATAGCATAATAGTTAATCGATTGTATTACTGTCTCACCTTTTTTTGCTATTTTCAGTTGTTGGAGAGTACTGATGTGAATGATATCTCTGCTGTGGACAGCTCATACTCTTCGTAACCTGCAATTACCCGGTAGAGGATGAACCTGGATTCCACAGTTGACCGCTCGCTTTAGGTGAACGGTGACGCTGCTTGACGATTTTGTGGGGAACCGTCAGAATCTGACCACTTGATCTTCCCGACTATGCTAGAGATTCATAAAAAGGGAGAAAGCGGTAGCATGGCATCACTGTTGTGCGATAGTGGCGAGCGCTAACAGGCATAACTATTACAATGATGAGTTACTGGCGGATAACAACTTTGATCTGGAATCCTGCAGCAATCAACTAGATGTCTTTTACCTTCATGGAGAATTTTCGCCTATTTTATAGCCGGGTTCTGCCGCGAAAATCAGTGCCCCAAAGTGTGAATGAATTCCTCGTAGCTGGTACCCTTGCTCCTGAGCACATCAACAAGCCAGTTTAGAGAAGCATCAGGCGCGTTAGCCGGTCCCGCCTGTTGCTCTACCTTCAGCATCTCCTGATAGACCGGTGTTATCGCTTCGATACCCGCACGGCTGGGTTTGCGGCGTACTGAAAAATAGCCTATCGGCTTTCCATTGGCATCGCGGTCTGAGGTTACATTGGCAAATACCCAGTAAAAATCTCCATTTTTGGCCATGTTCTTAACATAGGCAAAACACTCATCGCCCGCTTCAATAACATTCCATAGCAGTTGAAATACACCTCGAGGCATATCAGGGTGTCGAATGATGTTGTGCTGTACATTAAGCAACTCGTTTTCAGCATAACCTGCCATCTTCATAAAGATGCGGTTGGCGTAGATAATTCGTCCCTTCAGATCGGTTTTAGAAACAATGAAACCTCCATCATCCATGACAATTTCATGAGCCGTAGGCGTAACATTAGGTTTCATAGCGAATCTTACCCGTATTTTTCAGTAATCATGGCGTCAATACGATCCATCACGCGGTTACTGGCCTCTTCCATATACCGATAGTTTTCGAGAATCTTATCCAGCAGTACCTTATCCTTCACCCAATCCTGAGAAAGTAGATCGAGAGCAGTATGACCAGCGTTATGCACCTGAGCATGTGGTTCTTCGAGCTCTTTGAATGTCATCAGGTTACCAAAAATTTGCTGACCACCTCCCTCGTAGTACCATTTGCCAAGTCGACAGTTATGATGATCGACCTGAACCGAGCGGGCATCATCATTTTCAGTGTCAGTGTCAGTGTGAAAGATTTTATAGGCTTTCTGTTTGTAGATCATGTGATCAACTTTTACCAATGAAGCGTAACTAATATCGTGGGCGAAATTGACTGAGGTATAAGTGGTTTGTGCCTGTTTCGCAAACTCATTGAAATTACCACTCATATTAGCCATCTCCTGTTGCACTTCGTTGGCCATTTCCAGCATTTCGTTGGAGTTTTTCTGCATCACTCCAGTTTCCTTCTGAAAGGACTGCACGACGCTACGAATATCATCCGTGGCTTTTAACGTATGCGCAGCCAGGTTTTTTACTTCGTCAGCAACCACCGCAAAACCTCGCCCATGGTCACCTGCCCTGGCCGCTTCAATCGATGCGTTTAGCGCCAGCAGATTGGTTTTGTCGGCAATTTCGCTGATCATACCGAGAATACCCGTAATTTCCTCACTCATGTCATTAAGACGAATCATGGTCTCATGGCTATGCTCAATCATCTCCAGAGTGCGAGTCTGTGCATCCACCACCTGCGATACGGCTTTTTCACTGTGCTGAGCCTTCTTCATGTTCTCAGTCGCAATCTCCGATACCTTTTTCATCTCGTTGGTGATTCTGCTCAGATCATTCTGGTTAAGTATCAGGTTGCTCATGGTTTGATTGGTGTTGAGTTGCTGCAGCTCGGCTGCCTTTTCATTACGCATGATATAGGCGGCGTTATTGACCATGGCATCCAGTGATTCGTTGATGCGATAAAGCGTATTGGAAAGCTCACCATGCAGACCCTCAACCATGGTTCTTCGATAGTTGCGCCCTTGTGAAACCAGTTCTAAACTGGTCTTAACCTCGCGAAAAAAGGTTTCTAGTTGATCCAGAGATTCATTCAGATCCCAGGCAATTTGGCCAACTTCACCCTTCCACGGGACCTGGGTAATACGCGAAGTGAATTTTCCTTGCAGCATTTCCTCTAGCACCTGTTCGGTTCGCTTCATTACATAAAAAGGCTCTTTTATGTAATGAAGCAGAATAAATGCTGAAATTAGAGCTGCTAGTGGGAATACCAGAAGCCAGTGTGAGTAACCCTCTCCCAGCCAACAAACAAATACGCTGGCAACAGGAAAAAGTACGAATAGCCCGATAAAGATCTTAAGCCTGGTGACCAAATAATAATGTTTCATAATTCTCAAACCTTTGATCGATGATAGATTTTCAAATAGTTATATATCGACCGCTGAGTGTGATTAAGCCTATAGTTCCCCCCCAATAACGGTCATCTCTTAGCTACTGATTTACACCAGGCAAGTAACCTGTCGAATAATATTCAGGCCCACCAGAATATTTGTGTAAAACTTCACTTATTTATCGGTTGTTCATTTTATTGTTTAATAGCACATATTCAGGATAGTTGCTGAATCGTATTAAAAACACAGCTTAATGGGGGCTGATTCCATAATATATAATTTAAGCTTGATATATGGGCAGCAATAATCACTGATGGCATGCACCTTGAGTTTAATCTCACAAACATTGATCACCATATATAGAACATACCTCTCATGACTCGAAAGCCTAATTAACTACGAAGAATGATAGAGGTTTATCTTCGTGTACTCTGCGTGCTCGGCAGCTACTCCTGCGTTGCTCTAATTACGGGCTTCCTGCCCTAATTCGTAGTTAATCATTTTAACAACCGAATAGTGATATAGATTAATCACCTTAAATAATGCAAATCGAATTCATCATGAGCGATGCCTGTCGATAGCAACATTAATTGCATAGATTTCCTTGAGTGGCTTAATGGTTTGTAAAAGCTCTCCAGCTTCCGGGTATTGACGTTTCAGATAAACCAGCCATTGTTTAATACGATTACCGGTATGTTTCTTACGTACATGTACGGTACTGTCGAATGATTGCTGCAATAACTCCAGAATCTCTGGCCATTGTAACGGCGTATATTCGACTCCTGATAATCTAGCGCGGATTTGCATCGACAGATCAGGACAGGCAATAGAGCCACGGCCAAGCATCAGGTCGCTACACTGGCTTTCATAGATTGCCTTATCGGCATCATGTGGATTCCATATTTCACCATTGACCACTACAGGAATGGAAAGTAACTCACGAATGGGTTTTATATGAGACCAGTATGCGGGCGGTTTGTAACCATCCTGCTTTGTACGGGCATGGATACATAGCTCATCGGCGCCAGCTTGCTGTATACCAGTGCAGATTTCTGTGAGTAAACTGCTGTCATTAAAACCCAACCTGATTTTTGCGCTAACCGGCACGGACTCAGGAACAATATCACGTACAGCCTGAACAATGGCCTTCACTCGTGCAGGTGACTGTAACAAAATAGAGCCACCGTCTTTTCGGTTAACAGTTTTTGCTGGGCAGCCAAAATTAAGATCTATGCCCGCACTACCCAGTTCTGCAGCACGTTTGGCATTTGCTGCCATCATCAATGGGTCGCCACCCAGCAGTTGTACAAAGACGGGGGTGCCATTGCTGGTACGACTATCCTGATGCAGCTCGGGACAATAACGCTGGAACACCCGTGCTGGTAATACGGTGCTTGAGATCCGGATAAATTCAGTTACACATCGATCAAAACTCCCTATCTTCGTCAGCAACTGGCGCATATTAAAATCAATTACCCTTTCCATAGGTGCAAGTAAAATTCTTGCTGGCTGAGTCACTATATCTGGCACAGGGCTATTTTCAGGAACGAGAGTCATGCAAATCTGGGTAGCGTAAAAATCGTAGATGATACAAGATTAGTAGATCATACCGGCTATGTTATTTCGACCGAGTGAACAAGCTGCTGTACAATAGGCGACTAATTTCTCTCAATCTTTTGACTCACATTATGAAAATCCATCAAGGCAACTACTTTACCGTCAGCATACCTGACTCCTGGGAAGCGGAGTACGACAATGAGGAAGGCATTGATGTATTGTTTAGCGAAAAAGCTCATGGCGAAATTCAGATCAGCTCGGTGATTCACGATGAAGAATTAACCCCGAATGATCTCATGCATATTGCAGAAGAAGATCTTCAAGCTGGTGCGACAGCGCAGGAATTGGAGCTTGATGATTTTCATGGATTCTGGTTTGACTATTCAACTAAAGAAGAATACTGGTGTGAATGGTATCTCTGCTGTGGACAGCTCATGCTCTTCGTAACCTACAATTGCCTGATAGAGGATGAAGGAAAAGACTACGACGATGTTGATAAGATTATTGCTAGCCTGCTACCGAGTAATGACTCACATAGTGGGGCATGAATTACAGGAGTTTATTGCAAACATGGACACCCCTATTGAACACTTTTTTCATTGTCAGAAAATATTATTAACCACCAAGGGCACGAAAATTTATACAAATCAGGGGGCTTGCTCAGTTACATCTTTAAGGAAGGGTCTTGTCATTGTCTTTAGAGAGAACTAATTTGTATTTGTTACATATCCTTATTTGTTATGCGATTTAATAAATCAAAAATGCTATCTTCATCCAGGGGTTTTGAAAAATAGAATCCCTGGTTTTGCTCACAGCCAACTCCAGCCAGAAAATCAACTTCCTCTTTTGTTTCCGCACCCTCTGCAAGAACTGATAAATTCATCCCTTTGCAAAGCCCAATAACGGACTCAACAATAGCTTGGTTTTGTTTATCTTTTGCAATATTGGTTATAAATGACCTGTCTATTTTTAATTGATCGACAGGCAAATCCTTTAAGTACGATAACGAGGAATATCCGGTTCCAAAGTCATCTATTGAAATTTCAATACCCATATTTTTAATTTCGTGAAGTTTAGAAATCGAAGCAGATTGATTTTTCATTATAAACTGTTCGGTGATTTCAAACTTAAGTGAATCCGGTTTGCACTCATACTTCATTAACAAGTGATTAACAATTTCTATGAAGTTAACCTGATAGAGTTGTAGTGGAGAAATATTTATTGCAATTTTAATATCACCTAAAATATTTGCTTTTCTCAATTCTGACGCTTTGGATATCGCGCTTTCAAGCACGAAATTTCCGATATCTATAATTAAACCACTATCTTCTGCATAGGGAATGAATACGTCTGGCGAAATAAGCCCTTTTTTTGGATGTTTCCAGCGAAGTAAAGCCTCCAACCCGATAACTGAATTTGTGATGGCGTTATATTGTGGTTGGTATACCAGATAGAACTCACTCTGATTAACTCCTTCAATAATATTTAGCCTTAACGCAGACTTTTTATCACACGCTTCCTTAATCTCAGGTGTAAAAAAGCAGTATCCTTTTTTTCCATCCCGTTTAACCTTACGCATTGCCATATCGGCAAATTGAATCAACTCACTAGAGTTTTTAGCGCTTTTGGGGAAAAGAGAAATTCCGATGCTGCATGATATGTAAAACTGATATCCCATTACGTCTATTGGCTTAACGAAAAGATCAAGCAAAGTTTTTGCAGTATCAGAGATAGAATTAAATTTATTCCCGTAAAAAATAAGCACAATAAATTGATCACCTTGATACCTGACAAGAATATGATCTTTACCCACCGCCTCATTGAGTCGTTTAGAAGTTACGCTTATTGCAGCGTCGCCCACAAGATGATTAAAGCCATCGTTAATTTCTTTTAGATCATCAATGTCTATATAGAGCAACGCGATGTTTTTTTGACGTGAGGTTTTTGTTGACAGCGTATCCTCCAGGTATTCAGATAGAAAAAGTCTATTTGATAGTTTTGTCAGGCTGTCTGTGTGCAGTAATTTCTGCAACCTTATGTTTTCTTTCCATAACAAATAAACTATAGAGATAAGAAGCGGAACAAGTAACAATAGATGTATGAGCCCTTGTGCATAAGTCTCTATGGTGACATTTTTCCGTAAATCATCTACCTCTTTCAAATCCACTTCTGCTACTAAGACCACGGTATGACCATCATTTAGCTTCACAGGTATAAAGAGACCTCTGAAATGGCCCCACTGATCTTCATATTCCAGCGCTTTAGAGTTGCCGCTTTCAAAGACAGAAAATAGCTCGGCGGGTGCCGAAACATAATGATGAAAGTAATGTAACTCTGTCTTAGAGTTCAGCTCTTCCTGTGTCGCACTTGATGCGATTACATAGATTTCATCTTTCTTTTTGATTGCTGCATATAAAAAGGCCAATTCTGTGTTTTCGGTTAACGCAGATAATCCCCTAATATTGACCCAGTCCTCCTCAGAAGTAATGGAGTTTGCGTGAGTTGCCCTCATTAAAAAGTCATCGCCCAGCAAATAGCGAATAGCATATGCGCCACTTTTTAATCTTTCATCAACTTTATAAATAGCTTCGTTTTCTTCAACTTCTAAAGAGTAAAGTGTATATAAATATGTACCCATAAGGTAAAAGACAACTGAAAACACGATATGGATATATCCAATTTTCATGGAGTAATTTTTAGTCATTTTTACCACTTCGCTCTATAACGCATAACGAAGCAGTAGACAAACTCTAAAGGTAGGCTAGTAGTTTCTACCGCCAAAATTTTAGGTTCTTTTATCATGTGTTCTTGATGAATCTCAATTAGGTCAGCTTATTTTGATTCTTACCTTATTTCCCTTACGCTCATGCCACTATCGATCCGTAATTCATGATTTTCTCTATATTGTGAATCATACAGTATAAGTGCCATTGTCCATGAATCTTTTATTTGCCTCGTAAAGTGAACCGGTTGAGTCGTTTGTTACTACCCATATTACCGAACACAGGCTCCACGGTTGACATTCGATAGCTGTATATCTGTTTGCCTTTTTCACTGTCGACCCTGTGCGTCATCCTGTCCGTATAGCTTACTTTCTTTTTGGCTTTCTAGATGATAAATGAGACCTGTCTGCCTTGACCCTTTTATTTCATTAGGTGATTCTGGATTTCGCAAAATCTTTTTGGGATACCCACTTTTTGAAGCTTGACACTACTATAGTTCAGCGGTAACGTAAAATCCATTGACTCAACGCAAGGAGCGTATCAAACCTAAAGCCAGGTGGACTCAGATTTCTCTCGAAGCTAGCCCTTACACTGCAACTCACGCTGCGTTCGACGTACCTTATCTCTGCGGCAAAGATAGTCAGACTGGACATGATTACAAACATCAAAGGCAATGGATTGAGGATCTTATGCTTGAGTTAGCAACTATCTTTTCTATCGACATTGCTGCCATCATGAATAATCTCTACCATTTTTGGTGCATATCGATCAGGAAAGTGCAGCTAAATGGTCTGACCGTGAAGTCTGTAATCGATGGCATAAACTCTTTTCGGGTAATGACCTGTTCCATCGCTGCTTTACGCTTCAGCGCAAAATTGGCCTGATGAAGCCGTCCATACGTGATGTGATAGTATAGATTGTTGAATTGAAGATTGGATTCCCGCTTCGCAGCGACACGTATACGCGCCAGTCCCCTCTCTGTTCCTTCCAGGCTCTAAGTCCCGGTCATAGAAGATTGACACGTATTGCTCCTGGCCAAAACCCTTCGCTCCACGAATTCAGCCGATTTCAATGTTTACTAACCTCTTAGTTCATTCGCTTCTTAACTACTATGGTTTTGTCCGACTTCCTGAAGATGTCGAGGCTGAGCTTATGCTTCATATCTGCAATGACAGCCTTCAGGGCAAAAACATTAGCAATGGGTATTGCAGAAAGTACCGCATACGCTTGAGATCTCCTTAGGTTATAACGAAAAAGTCCGCCGCAATTGGAAGCTGGAGCAAAGCGGAATTCCTCCATAATTCTCTGGACTGCAGGGTTAGGTTATAAATAAATCAAATGTGTATGCTTGTTTCATTACTGATTCGGAAAAAGCTTTTGCTTAAAAAAAGTCACAACAGCATTGTTCAGACGTTGATGCCACTTGACGCGATCAAATCCACTTGGGTCGACACAGATGTCTGGATTTGCTTTCTTCAGCTCAGGTGGACATGGGGTAAGGTAAGCAAAATGCCCAGCACCACGTGCAACGTGGTAGTCCGATAACTGAGGAAGCGCATCTCTGATTTCTTCAATTTGCTCAAGTTTAACTCCATCACCACCTTGTTCAGAGGCCCATAACTGCACGGGAATATTTACCGATTGCAGGCCGACAACATCAAACAAATTCAGAGGATCAAGCACGACTGCTGCACTGATTCGAGGATCGGATTGCGGGTGAAGCTGGGCTCCTTCGGTTTTGAACTGGCGACAGAGAGAGCTGGCCAATGACCACCAATGATTGCACAAATGCTTTTCGGCTACCAATATGCTCGGGACGGCACCGGCTAAAGCCAATGCAGTGTACCCTCCGCGAGAAAATCCAAACACACCAATTGCGCTACTGTCCAAATGATCACGATGCTGCCATTGTTGAGTCATGAACGATATCAGGCGACTTATGTCATGTGGTCGAGTTTCGAATATCTTTAGCTGCAGCCCTGCTGTTTCATCCCCAAAGGAGTCCCCAGGGTGATTCAGTGCAGCAACAACGAATCCGGCATCGGCCAAAGTACTTGCCGTATCGAAATGACTAAGTTGTGAGCCGCCTTTGCCATGAGAAATAACAATCATAGGCAACTTGTTTCCTTCGATAGCGCAATCGCGAACGCCATGCACTGTGAAAGGTCCAATTCGAAACGGAGTTGATGTGGTAGCACATGGGCTCCATACAATTGCACTGAGAGCAGGCTCCCCTATGCTTGAGGGAATTTCAATTTTAGACATGCCAGCAGCATAAGCACTATTATAATAACCAGCAGAGACAAGGATCATCATTATACTGGTGAACAACAGTCGCCAGAATTGCGTATCAATAGGGTATGTTTGCATAAAGCAATTCTCCGCACATACTAAGTATATATAACCTTAAGGGTTTTCATTTACTACCCCTTGGACCTGCGCATGTAACTGTTACATTAACGCTTGATAAACGGAGACACTAACATCACCGCCAGTAATTAGGATGAACTTGCCAACCAATACGCTCACCCTTTCTTTTGGCCAAATACCATTTTCTAAAGCGATTGGATACCAGCTAGCTATAAACACATCTTCACACCACTAAAAACATTTGTATAGTTTGTTACGCTACTGCATTACCCTCAACCTTTTTATAAGTGCCGTCAAGTACAGAGAGAACTGATAGGGAGGCATCTGGATTCCCAAATACCAAATCACCATACATTTAAAAGCAATTTTTTGGGACCCACTTTTTGATGCTTTTACTATAGATCAACGGTAACGTACATCCATTGACTGGACAAGGCAAATTACGCCAGACGCAAATCGACCGTACAAACGGTATTTGCCATCTTTAAGGAAGTGATTGGATTTCGACGATTTCACCCGCGAGGAATAGGTGCTGCGCAAGGAGAATAGAACCTGGTCTGCAACGTACAATTCTGCTCGTAACGGGATCACCTTCTGGGTTTTCAGCATGGATGCTGTTATTTCGCTAATGCATGGACGACTATACGGACGTAGGTGGTAGGGCGAAGCAGGAAGCCAGAGCCGATGTATCGGAGCGTGATAAAATGAATCGACTATATAAGGTTTATTACATAGCAGTGGGGTACTCTCTAATGCGAGCAGTCAACTGCTGAATCCAGGATAATATTTTCTGATGGCACTGCTTTGATAGAAACAGCAAAACTTTTCATGCCTGAAAGTGCTTCATTATGATGATTTATTATCAACTGTGCTGAAGCATGAGTTTTATCATGCGTAGTATGTGCATCTGAAGCAATTTGAATATCATAGCCTAGAGCTGCCGCAGCACGCACGGTTGTATCTACACAATATTCTGTGGCGTATCCGCAGATCACTACTCTTTCTACCTGATTATTTTTTAAGATTTCATCTAGTTCTGTTTTATGAAATGAGTTTGGTGTAGTTTTTCTAACCCTGAAATCATTCGACCCAGCTTGTAACTCTGGCAGTAATGGCCAGCCTGTATTGCCATATTTCCAGTTTCCTTCTACTGTTTCATGCTGAATAAGTATTACTGGCCATTGACATTTTCGAGCATGAGTGGTTATAGCGTTGACTCTCTGAATTACATTCTCAAAATCAAATGGCTTGCCACTATCTTCTATCAGCCCTTGCTGTAAGTCGATAACTAGAATCGCTGTCTTCATCTTTTATTCTACAACTGGCTGGAGGGTTGAAAAAATTTAAACATATATTTACTTCATGATCAACCAAAGTGCATGGATGATTCCTGGTACGAAAAAAACCAGGCACAAAAGGATATTTATGATTAAATCTTTACCTACTCCCTTTTTTAAAAACACAGCAACGGGTGGTAAAAAAATTGCCAATATGATTAAAACTATCTTATTCATTTAAAGCCTCCAGGGAGTAATTTAACAGTTTATATTTTCGATAATTGCAGAAATACTCAATAGCTAAAACCATATAGTTAATTTTCCTGTTGCTTTTTCATTCGCACTGCCACAACAGTAACTTCAATTAATACATCACCTTCAAGATCAACCCCAAGACAGGCTCTTTGTGGCCAGTTTTCTGTATTTGAGCCAATCCATTTTTTCCATACAGCATCCATTTTTGGCTTATCTTTCATATCTGCTATAAAAACCTGAGCTGAAAGTATTAACGTTTTATCCGAGTTTAATTCATTTAAATTTTGCTGAATTGTTTCAAGGGTATTTTCTGTTTGTTGATCAATTGAGCATGAGGTGTCAGATGATGTCGCAACTGTCCAGACCAGATCTTTATAAGCCGATGATTTACTTCTTCCCTCATAGGCTCCTATCATTCTTTCAATCATATCTTATAATCTCCTCCACGATTTAAGAGCTTTATCTATTCTGTTCATAAAGACTTTGATTCTTTGCTCATCCAGCTTTTCGCTATTATATAAAGACAGGAATTGAAGCTTACTTTTTTTCACACAGGCACCTAACAGTGCGATTTTTATTATTCGTTTTACAGGTTGCCACATAACCAGTCGATCCACCCACCAGGGTGAACCGAGTGTTGTGATTACTAGCACTTTTTTCAGGTTTACTAATCGTGGTTTTATTGGACCAAAATCACTTGCATGATCATAAGCGATACCCGGCCCCCAGACTCTATCAAACCAGCCTTTTAGTATAGCCGGGAAACCGAACCACCAGGTTGGGAACAGTAGCACTAATGCTTCAGCCAGCTGCAGCCTTTTAACCTGTTCAGTGATATTTGACAAGTCGTAATTCTCTGCATAATACGATGCTCTTTCCTGCGCAGTTAAGACTGGGTCAAATTGCTCTGTATAAAGATCGTCCAGTATTACTTCATGCCCCATCTGCTTTAGTCTTTTTTTAACCTGAGTACTTAGCTGTTTACAAAGACTGTTACTCAAGGGGTGTGCTGTAACTATAAGGCACTTCATACTGTAATTGCCTTAATGCTCCGATCCGGCATACACCCACATCGATTCTGTTTTGCCTGCTCGCTCGAAACCCAGAGCCTTATAAAACTCAATTTCATCACCATCAGCTGTGAGCATTTGTTGATGATAACCTCCATAAATAGATTGCATGGCCTGCATCATTTTACGACCTATTCCTTTACCCTGATAAGAGGGGTGTACAAGCATATGAGGATAATAAACAACAAGATAACCATCAGCGATGGCATTACCAATACCCACCAAATCATTACCATATCTTGCCGTAACTAGCGTATGTGAGTTACGTAGAGCAGGAATTAACTTTTCCGGTTTCTCTGCAGAGGACCAGTGATTAGCTTTATACAACTCTACAACTTCAGCCTCTTCAATTTGACCGTTGATTTCAATCTTTATTTCCATATGACTACTATCTTACCTTTGTGTTCTCTGTTCTTCGTGGTTAAAAATATTTAATTACAGGGTAAAGGTTCAGGTGAAAAATCAACACTGTCAATTTCTTTACTCTTTATCTTAAACTGATGCGCCATATTAACCTTAGGGAAGGTTTTTTTCACCACACTAAAATCATCGTCCATCGGTAAACAGTAGGTTTCTACTATCAGCTCACCTTTACGATAATCTCTGATATGTTTCAAGTTGGTTATTTTAGCGCAGGTTAATCGATCTCCCTGTTGCCCGTTTTCACTTTTATATTGATCAGCGGGCAGCACGACCCTTAGACCCATTTCCGATTCGGTAAATCCGTATCGACTACATCCGGTATCAAGCCGGATACTGCCATCGCCTTTTTCCTTTGAAAACAGGCTTGTCTTAATCCACCAAAGCCTGAAGCTTTGTTGCTGGTCATCATTATTTGCACTTACCAGATCCCCCTGATACAGCGTATGCGTACAAGCTTGAATCAGTAACAGTAAAATTATGATCAGATATTTTTGACTATTCATTCTTACTCTCCTTAGTTCGCCATCATCTCTAGCAGAATATCGCCTACCTCGGGAAGATCCCAGTAAGCGACATGTGCCGCTAGCCATATTTTTCCGGTATTGACTGGTACATCCTTAATAAACCAGCCAAATTCTTTGTCTGTACTCTGCAACTTTTCTGCTATTTCAAATCCACTGATAGTCTTGCCAAATATTCCTCCTGAAACAACAGGGTCATTGCGGTCCCAACAGTTTTTCCAACGTAATAGACTTGTCCCTGGTCCCATTTTAGACAACTTACTTCTATCTCTACGGAACATCGCCAGCCCTATCGGCGAGCCGATGGTTAAAAGCCCCTGTACCGGCCATGTTGTGCGATGCTTACGATCAAATAAATCATTTTGCTGCATCAACTCGTTAACCACATCCAGCACATAAATAGAGCCAAGGCTATGAGCCACCAGATAGCAGGGGTTTCCGCTTTGGTAATAGTCGAGTATTTTCTTTTTCAATCCAGCCCTGACTTTAGCAGCCGTTGAGTTATCTGCCAGATTCAGTACCACATCACCTATCAGGTCCATGGTTTTTTCGATGAGCTTTCCACCGACGGGTGTTTTGGCGATTAATTTAACCAGTTTTTTGGCGGGAGATATGGTCTTATCGTTGATATCTTCGTAGCGATAGATATCAGTTTTGTAATTTAACTGGATATTACCGAGCCGGTTCTTGATGAGTTGTTTGATCACCAGATGTTGATTTTGGTCCTTGTCGGCTCCTGTTTGAACTCCATGTACGATTAATGCAACTCGTGGTTTTTCTGGATTTACTGGCATAACTGACTCTCCTTTTCATATTGACCCTAATAGTCAAATTATCATACACCAGAAGTAAACTCTATTGATATTGGACTAACTATCAAGTAACCGCTCCGTGACAAGCTATTCCATGCTATAAATAACTTCTCAAACAATCAATGGAGGGCATTATGAATAACAGCCAAACCCTATTGGGTGAAGAAGCCGAATCATTATTGAGTCATGTCTGCACAGGGATACCCAAAAACACCATCCATGCTCCTGGCCCTGACTATATCGAACGAGTGGTTGCCAGCAAAAATCGCAAGCCATCAGTACTACGCAACCTTAATGCGATGTATAACACCGGTCGCCTGGCAGGAACCGGTTATCTCTCACTGTTACCCGTAGACCAGGGTGTTGAGCATTCTGCCGGTGCTTCATTTGCACCTAACCCAGTCTATTTTGATCCGGCTCATATCGTGGAGCTGGCGATCAATGGCGGTTGCAATGCCGTCGCATCAACTCTGGGCGTACTCAGTTCTGTCGCACGTACTTATGCTCATAAAATTCCTTTCATCGTCAAGATTAATCACAATGAAATTCTCAGCTACCCTAACTTTTATGATCAAACCCTGTTTGCCAGTGTCAATCAGGCATTTGATATGGGCGCAGCGGCCGTAGGAGCAACTATCTACTATGGCTCACAGGAAAGTCGTCGTCAGATTATAGAAATCTCAGAGGCATTTGAGCATGCACATGAACTGGGTATGGTGACCATTCTAT
This sequence comes from Gammaproteobacteria bacterium, assembly GCA_050292965.1. GTDB lineage: Bacteria > Pseudomonadota > Gammaproteobacteria > JACNJF01. The sequence goes on from JBNKMF010000010.1 coordinate 28,738, forward strand.
GGGCTTATCTGCGTAACAGCGCGTTTAAAAAGGATGGGGTCGATTACCATGTGTCAGCTGATTTAAGCGGACAGGCCAACCATCTAGCCGCGACTATTGATGCCGACATCATTAAACAGAAGCAGGCCGAGAATAACGGTGGTTATAATGCCATTAAGTTCGGTAAAACCCACGCAAAAGTCTATAGCGATCTAACCACCGATCACCCTATTGATCTGACACGTTATCAGGTAGCCAATTGCTATATGGGCCGTGCTGGCATGATCAATTCTGGTGGCGGTTCTGGAGAAAATGATTTACAGCAGGCGGTAAGAACAGCAGTCATCAATAAACGTGCTGGCGGTATGGGAATGATTTCGGGTCGTAAGGCTTTTCAGAAACCGATGGATGATGGCATCAAGTTATTAAATGCTATTCAGGATGTGTATCTGGATGAATCCATAACATTGGCCTAAAAAGCTAACCTTATAAATTTGGGGCAGAGTTACTTCTGCCCCTCTGAGCAGCCAAGTTGCTTCTCTATCAGTTTCATCCAACCGGCTGACAAACCTGTAACTAGTCGCTTGTAGTTAAAATATAGTAGTAAAGTTGCAGATGCGGACTACGGTGATTTCTGCGCATGTCTGCTAAATCTTCGTCCTGACATAAAAGAAACTGGTCACTCACTGCTATATCAGAAACTCTGAAGCGGCAAAAGCTTACTAAATAATTATTTGAAAAGTTATGGATTTGACTCTCGAATCAAAAAAATGATTGCCACCTGGTAAAGAGGATATATTCTCTATCTTCCCCGCTCGCAATATTTAGCAAGCTGTTTTCTGTTTTAGCCCTACCAGGGTTATTCAAGGCATGTCGAATTACTGTACCGACCCATCGTAAATGGCTCCGTACAGGATGGACCGATGTATACGGACAGGTTACAGTTTCAATTGGAGTTGTTCAGATACAGGAATCACACTCTTTGGAAGAATCTCTTGATTTTGCGCATAAAGCCCTTTATCACTCAAAGATCTGAGTTAGAATCTAATCATCAAAGGCAGAGAAATTAACAGGGTTGCCTTATTGATTTCTAATTATTTCCCGGATATATGTACTCAAAGATGTCTATCAATTTTAAAACTGAACCTTTTTCACTTGTCCTGTCAGGCGGCGGAGCCTTAGGTATTGCTCACCTTGGTATATTGCACGATATGGAACACCAGGGCATCACACCCTGCGAAATTGTCGGTACCAGTATGGGCGGCATTATCGGTGCCTGTAAGGCTATTGGCATGCAGGAACAGGAAATATTTGAAAAGCTTAAAAGCCTTGCCGGAATCTTCAACTGGGTCAAATTCTCCTGGAGTGGAAACGCGGTTATAGATAGTGTCAAAATCGCCGCCATTTTTGACGATATCTTTACCGATAGACAAATGAGCGACACCCTGATTCCTCTTAAGCTTATCGCAACTGATCTGTTAAACGGCAATAAAAAAGTCTTTGATTCAACAGATGATATTTATATTAAAGATGCTGTGCTAGCAACTATGGCAATCCCTGGTATTTTTGCTGAGCAGGAGATTGATGGAAAGGTTTATGGCGATGGTTTTCTGTGCGAGAACCTGGGGTTAAATGAAGCGAGTTATGAAAATATTCTGGCGGTTGATGTACTCGGTGTGCATTCTTTTGAAAAAAAGATGCCGGAGGGCTTTTTCAAAACCACCAAGGTGCTGGAGATGTTTGAGAAATCGATGCGCTTGTTAATCTATAACCAGACCCGCACAAATCTCAGGTATAACGACAAAAATATCTTACTTTTGGAACCGTATACCCGAGACTACAAAACCTATCACTTCAATAAAACCGAAGAATTAAGGGCATTGGGGCTGGGTCTGCTGGATACGACTAGCAGGCATGCCTGATCAATACAACTTTAACATTCAGTGACATACGCTTTAACACGGAAACAAAAGCCCACTCAACTGGCGTTTTGCACCCGACTTTTCGAATGCAGCATTAAATAATGCACCAGCAGACCAATAACTAAACCCCAAAAAGGGGCTCCTACCGATAGCAAAGAACCACCAGAAGCCGTAATAATAAAAGTGAGGATTGCCGCTTCTCGATGATCCACGTCCTGTAAAGCAGAGCCAAGACTATTTGCGATGGTACCCAGCAATGCCAGCCCCGCAATTGCGGAAACCAGCTGAACAGGAAAAGCCGCAAACAGGCTCGCTACTGTAGCCCCAAAAAGCCCGGCCAGGATGTAGAAAACACCCGACCAGATAGAGGCGAAATATCGTTTGCTCGGGTTCTTATCAACATCTTCTCCCATACACAGAGCAGCCGTAATAGCGGCCATATTATAGGCATAGCCACCAAGCGGTGACAAAAGCACACCCAGTAAACCTGTCCAGCCAACAAGAGGCGATGCCGGTGTCTGGTAATTATGAGCACGTAATACGGCAATCCCTGGTACATTCTGCGAAGCCATGGTTACAATAAATAACGGCAAGCCCACACCAATCAGCACTGAGACATTCCAGCTCGGCATCACCACAACTGGAGTGGTAATAGAGAGTACTGAGCCCACAGCCTGTATCTTTCCCTGTATTAAAGCGATGATAATACCTGTAGCAAACGTCCAGGGAACCGTATAGGAAGACCTTCTCCACTTTCCAAAAACATAAACCGTGACCATAGCACCAACCAGAATTAACTCTTCTGTAAAAGACGGAAACACAGCCAGTCCAAAGCGCAATAAAACGCCCGCCAGCATCGCTGTCGCCAGGCTATGCGGCACCAGCTTCATGATGTTATTAAACCAGCCAGTGACACCGCATATCGTGATCAGAATTGAACTAAACATGAAAGCGCCAATGGCATCTGACATCTCAATGCCAGGTAAGCTCGTGACCAGCAATGCCGCGCCGGGGGTAGACCATGCCAGCAGAATCGGGTGTTTATAATAAAGGGACAGGCCAATACCGACCACACCCATGCCCATCCCTAAAGCCCACAGCCATGAACTCACCTGATCAACTGTCGCCCCAGCCGCAATAGCGGCCTGGAATACGATGGCCGCCGAGCTTGTATAGCCGATCAGGATCGCTACAAAACCAGAGACCATATATTTGAAGGACAAGAAATCTTTTAGCATGATTTTACGTGCGCTATAACGTACAGGCTGGCAACCTTAGCACTTGTGCGTTATAACAGCCAGTAGTTTTTCACGGGTACATTTTTATGGCAGATCCAAAACAATATTTAATCAATACGCTTCAAAAGATACGAAATGATAAAGGCTTAAGCCTGGATGCCACGTCAAAATTAACCGGAGTCAGCAAAGCCATGTTAGGGCAGATTGAGCGAGGCGAATCCAGCCCTACGGTTTCGACACTGTGGAGGATTGCAACCGGCCTTGAAGTTTCATTAACGACTTTTATAGAACCCGCACCAACAAGCTACCCACAGGCAACCGTGATCAGAACAGCTGATGATATCCGCCAACATCCTGCCAATGGCGGGTTACATATTGCGCCACTTTTCCCTTTTGAGGAAGCTCTAGGTTTTGAATATCTGGAGCTTACCTTTGAAGCAGGTTATGAACGCAAATCCAAAGCTCACGCCCCTGGTATAATTGAATTTATAACCGTCATTGAAGGACAACTGGACGTACTCAGCGATAAAAAATGGCACCCTTTAAAATCAGGCCAAACCATCCGCTTTGCGGGAGACAAACCCCATGGCTATCGTAATCTTAACGGCATTGATGCCAGAGTTATTAACATCATCCATTACCAGAATCAGCCTAAGGGCTCCTGAGATAGAGCATCATTGTTCAGCCTCCCTAACTTTATTTATCATCAAATAAAACAGCAGCCTCAGGATAAAGGTATCGTTTGTATCGATGAATACACCGTCATATTGATATCGATTCCATTGAATACGCAACTGCCTGCTTTTATCGCCATATACATTGATATCCAGACCACAGGTTAAATCCTCGGCAGTATCGATACCAGAAAGTTTGTCATTGCTTTCAGAAGCATCCCACATCTAAATACCAGGCCGCCCAAACCTCTGGTACTTTCGCTCAGCGGACGCGATAAACTCACCGCCATAGCAAGGCTAGATACATCAATCAGCCTGGTTTTTTTACGCCTGCCTGATTGGAAGTAATTTCACCCAGAATGAGTAAATCCATATCGATCGATAAGTATTCATCATGTTGAATACCACCAAAAAAATATCAGCGTTGTAGCGCTGTCAGTAAAGCTGCTGCTACTTGTTGCCGATGAAAAATTTGATATTAAGCCTGGTTATTAAAAAAATTTTTATCTCATACCTTTATAGATTTTACGACCATACTGCTGAAAATTACGAGGTGTTTATTTTGCTCGGAATTCCAGGATTAGGAACAAATCTTATTTTTTCCTTTTCAATCGCACGGTAGGAGAGTCTGTTCCATGTTTATACCTTTATTCGGCTAGTACTATTTGTTGTCTCGATCTATCAGACTTGAATTTACACAGTTAAAAGACAGCATCCCGATGATCACTTATTAACAATTGATAGCTATGTTTTCTTTGGTGTTGGTAGAGATAACAATGAATGTCGTACGATAAAAAGCTTATATAGTTTTCTCGTCTACGCTGTTTATCTAATTGTAAGACGACTGTAGATCATCTAAATTTGATCTGTAAAAAAATATTAATCTAAGTGGTAGCGCAAATAATGTAGTCAAACTACTTTATTTGTGGTGTCAAATGTTAGGACATGAGCACATGTCACCTCCTTTCGTTACCAGGGATGAGATCCTTCATGGACAGAGAACAATTTAAAGATGGAAGGAGATCTAAATGCAATGTATCACAATTTTTGTGCTAGCCACATAAATAACTGTTAGCACTATTAAGTGGAATCATGGAATACGAAGTTGCATTTGAAATAACAAAAAGCGGAATTGGTGAATTAACTTTTGTTCTACCTGGATTGATATTTATGATAATTGGAGCTGGTCAAATTAAATTTCGTCATCAGCTAGCTCAGAACGGACCCAAAGGTTGTATCAATTTTTATAGTTTTTTCTTTTTTGGTTTCGCAACTCTTTGGACCTTAACTGCAAGTTTAACTATTGGGTCAAAACAGTCTTCACTCCGTGAAGATTACGCAAAAGGTAATTTTAATGTTGTCGAAGGTAGAGTTACAAATTTTGATCCAATGCCAAAAAGCGGTCAAAAAATGGAAAGTTTTACAGTCAACGGTATCAGATTTGAATATTCAGATTTTGTTGTGTCGCCGGGCTTTAAAAATGCTACGTCTCTAGGTGGACCTATTAAAGAGGGTTTGCCTGTACGTATTTCCTATATTGGCAACACCATTTTAAAACTAGAGGTGCAGTCAAGTGCTAACTAGTAGCTGTACCAAAAAACTAGTAGTGCTCTTATTTGTCTAGCGAGCATACTTTATGCTAAATCATATTTTCATCCTTATGATTTGGCTCATTAATTATGGGTGAAATGGAGTATTAATAAATGAAAAAAATAATCATGGCATCAGTTTTGACAATATCAGCAATGCCATTGCACGCAGAAAGCAATTTTACATGGGAGGTTTTACTTGGTAAAGCCAATCAAAAAACCTCTCTTTATGACTTTTCAACCTCAGGAGATGACTCTTCAATTGGCATTAGAGGAGCCTATCTATTCAATAAAAATATCGCCATTGAATTAGCTTATCAAAACTATGGTGAAGCTGTTGAGTCATTTGTTTATAGCGGAGGTAACAAAGTAACTGACAAGATGAAAACAGCTGCCATAAATTTTGGTCTAAAAGGCTCAATCCCCTTGGATGAAAGTTTTTCATTGATTAGTCGTTTTGGACTATCTATGTGGGATTTAGATTTAACCGAAACAAATTTATTTTATCCTGATGGAAATATCAAGTTTCGGGATGATGGAACTGATATTTATTATGGTATAGGCGCACAATACAATTTCAATGAAAATATTTTTATTATCGCTGAATATTCAATTACTGATATAGGCGCCACAATATTAGGTTACCAACCCATTGATCACGAAGTAAAAAATACTTCGATTTCTCTGGGTGTGAATTTTTAAGTGCCTGAAAATCACAGGTAAAGGCCATACAACGCTCGAATAATTTGTGATTGGCTCCGCTCAATCTACCATAAATATTTCTATTACATTTAGTCCTATTGTGGTCGTTAAAAGAATATGATTATGAGATTTTTAGCTCTATTTTTATTATTGTTTACTTCAGTATCAGCTTGTGCAGAGCATGAGCTTACTGGCCTATGGGAAGGTTATAGTCTTATAGGTGAAATATATGGTTCACAAATATCAGAAATTGACAAAAATGTGAAATTTAAAAATGGATATATCGAAGTTAATATTCATCATCCGAGCGGTCATCACTCATTAATTCTGGCTCAAGATTTAGGGTCGAAATTGAATGTATTAACAATATTCACTGGTTTAAATCAAAAACTATTTTTTTCTATACCCTGGGTACTTACCAGGATGGGAGATAATTTACAGAATAAATCTCTATATGATTTCGCAAAAAATTATTTATAGAACGCTCGTTCATCGGTACAACTTTTCGCAACTGGAATCGCTAAAAGTTTACCACTGTGTATGGAGATAACATTGTGGATCAACTATTTGTTACAGAGAATATTTCACAAATTCTGATTATAAGTACTTTATTTTATTTTGTTGCTTTAGCACCGATATGGATACCTGGCACTCTATTCTATCGCTATCGTAAAACAGTAAGTAGACCTTTCTTATTCATTTTTATTGTGGCTTGCCTTAGCTATGGTTTCCTGACATTTATTTTCTTTATAGTTGCTATTCCAGCAGAGGTATATTCAATATTCATAGCTCCACAACAGGAAGTGACAGGAGAACCTCATGGTTTCTCATTTATGTTTATTATAGGTTTTTTTGAAAAATACGCTTTGTTATTTGCAGTTATCATGCAAATAAGTATCTCCATACTAATCTCTAATAAATTAATAAAAATATGGGTAAGAGTTTGTGCCTCACTGCAAGACGTACCCAATGTAATTCACCGAAGTCACTCACTTAGCTCTCTTTCCAGAGAGCCCGGTCGTTATACCCAATCCGAAGAAATTTATGAGAATTAATATCCTGCTACTTTCTTTTTTGTTGATTTTTGTAACGTTGTTACAGAGCTGTGCCCACAAATCAACTGCAAAAAAACCTCTGCCAACCGTAAAATTTTCTGTGATAGCATCCGGTGATATCACAATAAGTGGTTTACCCGAAAATAGAAAATTGGAAATATTCTCTAATCAGGCATCATTTAATTCCAGCTTTAACATATATATTCATCCAACTACAGAGCACACTGTAGATTTCTCGACGAAAAGAGTTGCATTGATAAGTCTAGGTAAACGATATACCGATGGCTACTCCATATCGCTTGATAAAATTGAGGACTTTGGTGATTACATAAAAGCTAAGGTTTTAATTAAAAAACCAGATAATAATTGTGTTGTCAGTCAAGCAAAAACGTCACCATACGAATTTATTGAAATAGAAAGTACCAATGAAATACTATTTGAAGAGCATGTTGAAAACCAAATCTGTATATGAATAGACCAGATTCTCCAACCCACTATTCTCTAAACGCTTCGCTGCTGTCTCATAAAGAAAGGTGAAAGCCTTTCATGCTGTATTAAAGATGAGGGAAAGCCCCTCGGTTTCGGCAGCCAGAAGTTGAAATCGAACTACCTAATGCGGCTGCTGTAAAGAGCAGTGGTCGTGAGCGGTCTGGGAAAAGGCTGTCTAGAAACAGTCAGGTAAGTATGATGGAGATGATCGATGAATATCCTTCATAATCGACATACACCCAGTAATTGACACATCAGGTCGATTGGCCAGGTCTACTTATGTTGGGCGAAATACCAGAATTTTAATTCGTTTCTCGGGCAAAGAAGACCGTCGCTTTTTTCAGAATTTCTTTCTCCATCTCCAGGCGTTTGACCTGTGCTTTGAGATTCCTGATCTCTTCCTGGTCCAGGGTCAAACGGCCATCACGAGCAAGCACCATCCCGATGATTGGCGTCCACGACCATCGGTTAGTCAGCATGGCCCTGTCAGGCAAGCACTATTAAACACATGGTCAGTTTAACCGCGCGTACCTATATATAATCCGGCTGACATCATGATTGTACCGGCTACGCGATTTAATCCGGTCATGGCTTTTTGTGACTGGAAGTAACGACGCGCCCACGAAGCAGTATAGGAAACGGCCATCAAACCGATCATCAGACCCAGCAGGCAAAGCAATGATGCAATAGCGATATCCTGTACAGTGAGCACGGTTAAATCCATAAATGTGGGCAAAAAGGCAATGTAAAACAGGATGACCTTGGGGTTGGAAGCAGAGATTAAAAACCCCTGTACAAAACCCATCAATATGCTGGTTCTGGAAGCTGGCCGGGCTTCCTGTATAAGATGTGAACGATCATGCCACATTTTCCATCCCAGATAGATGAGATAGATGGCGCCAACGATACGGATTATGGTGAACAGGGCGGAATAGTGTTCGGCGATCACTGCCAGTCCCAGACAGGCAAAAACCAGATAGATGATATCGCTGACAGCCATACCAAACGCCAATGGCAAGCAGGAAGCAGCACCCTGAGTCATGGCCCTGGCCAACAGGGCAAAAACCCCGGGGCCTGGAGTTACTGAAAAGATAAGGATAGCGATAAAAAAAGCCAGTCCGCTTTCAAAGGTCATGATCAGATACTCGACAAAACAGTTATTATGGAACCTGATAGTATAGTTGAACAGTGGCTGTAGTTACTGAAATGAAATTAAGGGTATTCCCAATGAAAAAATTACTGTTTACGTTAATGTTTGTAAGCCCGGCATTGTTCGCCGGTAAAGCCGATGTGGTGAATGTTAAGGTTTACTGCCCTATTCCTGAAAGCTGTACCTTCAATGTAACCGTGCAACATGCCGATACAGGATGGAAACACTATGCCAATCAGTGGGATATAGTGGCACCAGATGGCCAGGTGCTGGGTAGCAGGGTGTTATATCATCCTCATGTTGGTGAGCAGCCTTTTACGCGCTCCCTGAGTAATGTTCAGATACCATCCGATATCAAAAAAGTGATCGTACGGGCAATGGATTTGAAACATGGCTGGGGTGGTAAGGAGTTTGAAGTCGAATTGCCTGCCAGATAAGATAAAAAATTGCTCGTCCAAATAACGGATGAATACTTACGTATTTTATTGCACGATATTCGCATATCGATTATCGAGGCTGTATGAATAACTTTTCGCCCAATACCAATGAGATCTTCTATCAGGCTTATCTAAATAGAGATAAGTCATTTGAAGGCATCTTTTTTCTGGCGGTAAAAACGACGGGAATTTTCTGTCGGCCCGGTTGTAAGGCAAAAGCACCGAAAAAAGAGAATGTCGAATTCTTCAGTTCCCCGTATGATGCCATAGATAAGGGCTATCGCCCCTGTAGGAAATGCCACCCCCTGCAACAACTGGGCGAAGTGCCTCTATGGGTTAAGAAAGCCATGGATCTGGTTAATCATCAAACTGATCTACGTATTACTGATCATATCTTGAAGCAGCATGATATTGATCCAGTATGCTTACGCCGTTGGTTTAAAAAAAATTATCATGTAACCTTTCAAAACTATCAGCGCATGAAAAAAATGCTTAGTGCCAGTGAAAAAATAGAACGGGGTGAAAAGATTATCGAAACAGCTCTTGATGTTGGCTATCAATCGCTGAGTGGGTTTAATGATACATTTAAACAATTTATTGGTAGTACGCCATCAAGGATAAAAAATCAGACCATCATTACCGTTGCGCAGTTAGTCACACCGTTAGGACCGATGTATGCCGGTGTATCTGACAAGGGTTTATACCTGCTGGAATTTAATGATCGTAAATCTTTACACAATCAACTCGCCAAAATTCAGCAAAGTCTGAATGCGATATTTGTTCCGGGCGATCATGCATACTTACAAAAATTACAACAGCAACTAGATGAATACTTTGCCAGTAATAGAACACAGTTTGAGATTCCTCTACAACTGCAGGGTAGTGATTTTCAACAGCAGGCCTGGAGGGCTTTGCAGCAAATTCCCTATGGAAAAACATGCAGTTATCAGCAACAGGCTGAGGCAATTAATAATCCTGCTGCAATTCGTGCTATAGCCAGTGCGAATGCAGCGAATGCCATCGCTATCATTATTCCCTGTCATCGAGTAATTGCAAAAAGTGGCAGTATGGCTGGTTATGCAGGCGGCATCTGGCGTAAACAATATCTACTGAATCTGGAACGTGGGAGTAGCTTCGCTTGAAACCCTTAGAGCTGCTTGAGCTGGTCACGCTGGCCGGGATCTGGGGTGCGTCATTCTTGTTTATGCGTATAGCCACTCCAGAGTTTGGACCGTTTATGTTGATAGAGCTTCGTTCGTTAACTGCTGTCCTGTTTTTATTACCGATACTTTTTATGACCCGGAGAAGTCATTATATTCTTCCGAATGCAGGACGGTTATTGCTTGTCGGAGTGACAGGAACAGCAATGCCTTTTTGCCTGTTAAGCTATGCAACTTTATCTGTAAGTGCAGGATATGCCTCCATATTAAATTCCGTTACACCAATCTTTACTGCATTGATCGCCTGGATGTGGATTAAAGAGCGCCTGACTTTGTCTGCAGTAATCGGCTTACTTGTCGGTTTTGTCGGAGTGATCATATTGTCTATGGATAAACAGCCGGGTAACACTGAAATTTTATTATTACCAGTACTAGCGGGTTTGGCAGCAACATGCTGTTATGGTTTTAGCGCTAATTATACGCGACAGAAGTTGAATCATATTCACCCCCTGGCTCTGGCTTGCGGTAGCCAAATAGGGTCAGCATTATTTTTACTACCTTTAGCATACTTGTTTAAGCCTCAGTTTATACCAGGCCAATCTGCGTGGTTTGCTGTGATTATCCTGGGTATTGTCTGTACCGCAATTGCGTTTATCCTTTATTTTCGCCTGATAGCCAATATTGGGGTCAATAAAACTATTTCGGTGACTTATTTGATCCCCTTTTTTGGCATTCTATGGGGCATGATATTTCTGCATGAGCAGTTAACCATACTGATGATAGCGGGCGCATTGCTGATATTAACCGGTGTCAGTTTGACTACAGGGGTATTTAAACCTGGCCGGGCATCTTAAAGTTCCTTATTGCAGCAACTCATTCAAAATGGCAATCTATAGCCCACTCAAATACTTAGAAATTATGCTATGAAATTAAAGCTCATTATCACCGGCGGCACTATTGATAAATCCTACAACATGAATAATGGTGAATTGCATTTCGTTGATTCACATATTCCCAGTATGTTGGCGGAAGCGCGTTGTACAGCAGATTTTGAGCTGGATAAGATCCTGCTAAAAGACAGCCTGAATATGGATGATAATGATCGCAAGAATATTCTTGAAAATATCCAGAATAGCGAACAATCCCAAATTATCATCACTCATGGAACTGACACAATGGTGCAAACTGCTCAGTTTTTAGCACAACAGGTTGAAGATAAAACCATAGTGCTCACTGGTGCAATGATTCCTTACGTATTCAAAAAATCGGACAGCTTGTTCAATCTGGGTACTGCATTTGCAGCAGTGCAATGTTTGTCGGCAGGTATCTATATCACTATGAATGGCAGGGTCTTCAACGCAAATAATGTGAAAAAAAATCGCGAAGAGGGTGTCTTTGAGACGATTTTGTAAAGCTTAGAGTATAAATATTGGGCGATTCAGGTCAAATATCGTCGGAAAGTGACTTTTATCAACATTTTTATCGGTGATTATTTACTATAAATAAGAATTTGGCCTAGCATTGCGAAAAAACTGAGCATTCATGAAGATTCTCTATTTATCATTTACCTTTCTATTAATCTTGTTAATATCTGCCTGTGGTACTGATACCAGCTCAGGTAGTAAATCTACTGAAACAGGAACAGATAATATCTCTCCACCAGATAATGTATCTATTTCTGTTACTAATGACCCAGATTCTGAAAATCCACAGCCAGCAGATACATCAATCTTACAGCCATCCAGGCTGACCGTAAGTATCACAGACGCCCCATTAGTTAATATAGCGAAGGTGGTCGTCAGCTTTCTGTCGATTGAATTCATTCGAGAAAACCCCTCTCAATCTGTTAAGTTCACATTTGATACTCCTAAACAAATTGACCTGTTAACGCTACAGGGATCAACCTCTGAAACTTTATTTTCGGAAGTAGACATTGAGGCAGGTAGCTATAAAGAATTACGTGTAGTCATAGACGATTCTGATATGAGCAGCTATGTGGAGCTTTATGATGGCTCGGTTCATACATTGACAATGCCTGGTAGTTACACATCAGGCTTGAAGGTTAAGGGTGATTTTGATTTTGAAGAAGGCAAAACAAGCGCTTATACCATCGATTTTGATCTGGCAAAGTCACTGGTTATGGACAATTCATCGGGTAATTATCATTTGAAACCCGTTCTCAGAATAGTTGAAACCTCTAAGGTTGGACATTTTAGAGAGACGGTTGATCCCACCCTGTTAACTTCATCCAATTGTTCGGACTCAGATATTAACACATACAATGCAGTGTATATCTATCGGGGATATGATGTGATTCCATCAGACATAAATTTTAGCACCGGTTTTGATGATCAGTTGATTACTACGACACTTATCCGATTTGATTATTTTAGTGGTGATTATATATTCGAAGCGGCATACCTACCGCCAGGTGAATACACCATAGCTTTTACCTGTAATGCAGATTTGGAGGATCCAGGAACAGATAATGATTTACGGTTTTTTAATGCTCATAACGTTAACGTTCAGATCAACAATATTCTGTTTTTATGATCTCGTATTAGTTTTATAAGCTATTCTTCTTTATTAGATTTCCATAGGTAGTTTTGGTGTTATGGTTGCTGTTCTAATGTGCTGGTTTAAAAGTTTCTTTGAAAACGAATCTAATGAAAGCTCTATATTGCCGTCAGTGCGAACAGGTTATTTATTAACTATCGCAATACTTCTACCCTCACCCTCGTCGACATATGCAAGCAGTGAAGAAGATGACTTAAATCAATTAATCGAATTGCTGAATCAGCAAACAACTATCGCCACTCAGACGCAGTTAAATGCCGATTATGTACCGGGCATGGTAAGTATCATGACCGGTGTAGAGATGCAGCAGCGTGGTTTCGCTACGCTTTGGGATGCCTTAGGGTATGTGCCAGGTGTTCAACTCAATATTGATTCTAGCGGTAAGCGTAATCTCATCATTCGAGGTCTTGGGAAAGCAACAGAAACCTCCAAGATAAAAATTCAGCTAAATAATATTTCTCTAAATCAATCAACTACCGCAGCTTCGGTAACCCTGTTTGATACGCCGGTCAGCCAGATAGAAAAAATTGAATTTATTCGAGGTCCTGGATCAGCAATTCACGGTGAAAATGCACTACTGGGTGTATTGAATGTCATTACGCGTAAACAGGGAAAAGGCATCAGTGTAGGTGTAGATAGTAATAACAAAAGAAACCTGATGGCATTATATGAATTTGGACAACGGTATGGATTATTAAGTGGGAGCCTGAATCTAGCCCTGTCGGGTAGTAATGGTGAGGATATAGAGGTTATCAGTGACAAAACAAGTTCATCTATAACAGGAAATGCACCGGGCACAATAAATAATAAAAAAGATTCAGTATCAGCAATTCTGGATATGAGTATTTATGGAGTAGATTTAAATCTACAGTATCAACAATCTAATCGAGGTGATTATTTTGGCTTGAATAACTATCTACCACCACCTGAAAAACAGACCGTTATATCTGATACCGTAATAACATTTAAACTTGAAAAAGGTTTCACATTAACAGAAGACCTTACAGGCTCGGTCAGTTTAACAGAGCTATTAAATGATACAGAAAAAAATGCCCAGTTTTTAGGGGTGGCACCTGTTTATGGTGGCTTCAGTAGCCAGGATGATATTGTTTCAGATGTGGATCAGCAGGAGCGCAGAACAACATGGGCTGCAAATTTTAATTACGATTTGGGTGAGCACAATATTTATTCAGAAATTTCGTTAGCGGAAATTTCAGTAGAAAAGTTCAGACAATATATCAACCTTGATCCGGTAACCGAACTGCCTGTAAGCATGCTAAATGAATTTCCAGCACCTGTTGCTGAAGGTGAAGAGCGTAAAATAAAAAGCCTCGTAATACAGGATGAGTACGCTATCAATGATAGCATGACGCTTACGGCCGGACTACGCTATGACGATTTTGATCATGAATACAATAATGTTGCACCAAGAGTTGCACTGGTATGGATACTATCCAAAAAAAATATACTCAAATATCAATTTGCTGAGGCATTTAGGCCCCCCAATTTAAGAGAGTCAGGTGGATCTATAAATGGTAAATTAACACCTGAAAGAAATCGCACTTCAGAATTCTCTTATATCTATAACAGCGATGATACCTTAGTTAAAAATACACTTTACTATTCTGAAATAAAGGATTACATCAGTTTAATCGACACAGTACCCATAGGATATACCAATATTGAAGGCGCAGAACTTTCAGGTATAGAAGTTGAAGTTAGAAAAACCTTATCCTCGAGCCTGACACTGGGATCGAATATCACACTGCAAAATAGTAAAGATTTAACTACAGGAGAAGAGCTCTATGGTTCTACACCTTTAATAGTGTCTTCAAATATTGATTATCAAATCAATTCGAGTACTGAAATTGATTTTCAGGTTAAGATTTTATCTGATCAGGTAAGAGAAATTACGGATACCAGACCAGACCTTGCTTCAGCCACAGTAGCAGATATTACACTCACAAAAAATAAACTACTCAATGTTGATGATTTAACTTTAAGAACAGGAATAAGAAATATTTTCGCGCAGGAAACTCGATATCTTGCACCCGCCAATACCTATTCCGATGATTACCAGATAAATAATGACGCTACCTTTTGGTTTGAGCTTGTTTATTATGCGCAATAATTTGTTGATCAGGTAAATGGGATTTAAAAACATATTCTTTAACTGTTCAAAGTTAATCTTCATAGTGATTTTACTTTTGGCAAGTGATATCTATGCCAATCATGATGTGCAAGCCCGGTTGGAGATAGGTATCAATATATTGCCTAGTGTCATCGCTGCTAACATGCGCTGGAATATTGAAGAGAAATATAAGCAGCAGCCAATTACATTATTCATAATCTATGATGAAAATAGAAAACTGGCCAGGGATGCTCTATCAAAGTTAACAAGAATAAAAAAAATACGAGGGCATCGTGTTAAAAAAGAAATAGTTTCTATGAGCGAAATTCTTAGTAGTACAACGGATGAAAATTCAGTGCTATTTATAGTCGAGCCATTATTCGAGAATAGTGAAAGGGCAATTGAGTTCAGTAGAAGCCATCAAAGCCTATTATTCTCCCCATTTAAAGGGGATGTAGAAAAAGGGGTCATGACAGGATTTGACGTTACCAATAAGGTGCTGCCTGCCGTTAATTTAAAGGCTCTAAAGGAATCCAATATCAGGCTAAAGGCCTTCTTCTTAAGAATAGCAGTTAGTTATGATTAAGCGGATAGATATAAAGCAGGTATTTAAAAAGCTGGAGAAGAGCTCTTCCTACTTATTCATTTTTATTGGTTTAGTAATTCTGATATTTTCATTTATTAACTGGGAGCTTGAATTAAAACCGAGGCTGATTCATGAGGCGATAACTAATCTACAGATTATGGCTGATGCGCGTGCAAAATCCATTGAAGCGCAATTTCAAAATATTGGAGAAAGTGGTGATCTTTCAGCTATTCATAACTCGTTTAATGAAATGTTATTAATAAACGATCCTTTAACTGGAGAAAAAATATTTCAGGGTATAGAACTTGAAGTTGATTTCGATGCACTTCCTCTATCTACAAGTATTTATAATTTGAAATCAGGAAATACAAATTGCAATCAATGTATAAAAACAGAAAGTCCAATCTATACTCGATCAAACGGCGAATTATTCGGGATAATTAAAATATATGCTAACCCTGTTCTCTATCAAAGGCTGGTTTTTGATATTGGCTTTCGTCTGATTATTGTTCTAATCGGTGCTATGTTTGTTATCACCCTGGCCTGGTATCTGACAAGTAAATTACTCATTCAGTTAAAGGAACGTGAATCAAAATTATTATTTGAAGTTAGTGAAAGAAAACTGGCTGAAAAAAAATTGAATCAAATCGCAACTTATGATCAGTTGACTAATTTGCCAAATCGCTACTTACTGCACTCAGAATTTAAACAAAAGCTCGAAGAGGCTAAACTTTATAGTAAAAAACTGGCGGTATTATTTATTGATCTCGATCACTTTAAAATTATCAATGATGTATACGGTCATGAAACTGGCGATGTTTTGCTTAGAGAAGTAGCCAGTCGCATATCTAGTTTAATTAGAAAATATGATTTTCTATCCAGGTTTGGAGGAGATGAATTTGTCATGATAATGCCTCTACTAGAAAATCAGGAAGAAGTCTTTTCTGTCATTCAAAAAATTATTGCCAGCTTTAATCGAGAGTTTGATTTAGGTAAGGCGAAGGTGGAAATTACTCCCTCTATTGGTATCAGTGTTTTTCCTGATGATGGAGACACTCCCACACAATTATTAAAAAATTCTGATCTCGCGATGTATCAGGCAAAGTCAGAGGGTCGCAACGGATATCATTTTTTTACACCCCAGATGAATCAGGATCTTGAGCGTTCTCAGTGGATTGAAATAAATCTAAAAAAGGCACTAGCAGAGAATAATTTCGAACTTTATTTTCAACCACAGCTGAATCTTGTAACAGATGAAGTAATGAGTTGTGAAGCATTGCTACGCTGGCCTCAGCATGATGGTAGCATGATAAGCCCATTAGAATTTATTCCAGTTGCTGAAAGAACCGGGCTGATCAACATGATCAGTGAATGGGTATTTGATACTGCGTGTGAGTATCAGAATGAATGGCAGGAGAAAGGCTATAAAAGGATTCGGATCGATATAAATTTATCGGGTAAAGATTTTTCCAAAAAAGAAATCATTTATAAGATTATTAATATGATTGAACAAGATCCTGAATTTGTTCAGAAGATTGGCATAGAAATTACTGAGAATATATTATTAAAATCCAGTGATGAAATTATCGATCTGCTAAAACATTTACATAAATCAAAAATGCATATCTCTATAGATGATTTTGGAACAGGTTATTCCTCGTTAAACTATTTAAAAAAATTCCCAGTATCCTGTTTAAAAATAGATCAAACCTTTGTTAAGGAAGCGCCAGATAAAGAACATGACCAGGCTATTATGGAAGCCTTTGTATCTGTTGGTCATGGTTTGGGTATGCAGGTAATTGCTGAAGGTGTTGAACAAGCTGCTCACTATAGATTAAGCCGCAATATTAATTGTGATATGGCTCAGGGGTGTTTTATCTCGAAGCCACTAAAGGCAGAAGATTTTGAACGAGAATTGTTGCAATTAGAAATACGACCGAAAAACTCGGTAATAAATTGAGTATTCATAAGGGTTTTGTCAGCAGCCTGTAAACCGCAGATACCTTAAAAGTCTAATAGAGAGATAATCAGAATATCTGATGATCCTGTTCTGTTAATACGATTGGATCGGTTTTAGCTACAAGGCTTTAATCATCATAAAATTGAACAGGAGAATATGATGATAGCCGTTGACAAAAAGCTGCAACAAGCTAACAAATCTCAGCCATTAAATTGGCTGCGAAACTTAAATACTGTAATTTTGTTATGGATTAACCGACACAGACAAAGGAAATTATTAACCGGCCTCGATGACTATATATTGAAAGATATTGGCGTATCTAGAGTAGATGCGCTTAAAGAGTCGAATAAGCCATTCTGGATGCCTTAACCAGTGCTTAAGGCTTTGCGTAAATATTTGTTCAATGCATGTGATATTGCGGCCATGCCAAAACTCGCAGTTACACCAACAAATGATCCCAGGCCAGTTGAACAGTCCAGAGTGGTCTGATTTTGTGAGCCAGGCTTAGCATAGCTGACTGCCCCATCTGCTGCAGGATAAACTGGTTGTTGAGTAGAAAATACGCAATCAATTGCATAACGCCGTTTGGGGTTGCGACTATAGTCGAGTTGATACCGTAAATTCGATCTCACCTTTGCCAGTAATGGGTCATTATAAGATCGGGTTAAATCATTCACTTCGATGCAGGTCGGGTCTGTAAGACCACCTGCGCCACCAGTTGATACGAAACGTATTTTATTTCGTCTTAAATGGTGTATTAAAGCCATCTTATATTGCACGTGATCAATGGCATCAATGACGTAATCGTATTGCTTAAAATTAAATGACTCCAGGTTGCCTCGTGTGACCAGATCATCAATAGCTGTGCATTCACATTCAGGATTTATCAGACGGATGCGTTCTGCCAGGGCTTTTACCTTACTTTGATCCAGAGTGGATTGCAGCGTATGAATCTGACGATTGGTATTGCTAGTATCAATATCATCGTGATCGATCAGAGTAATATGCCCAATACCTGAGCGAGCTGCAGCCTCCGCAGACCAGGAGCCGACACCGCCTACACCAACAATACAGAAGTGAGCCTTCTGCAAATGCGGTAGTGCATCCATACCAAAGATACGGCCAAGACCAGAAAAGCGTAGCAGGTAAGATTCGGAAAGCATATAACCTATATACTGTGGTTCATCAAAGCCTGTAGTTTAACTACAAACTGCTTCAACCGGGATGAGTTTTCTTTCACGTTTGGATTTATGCATGCGCTTATCCGCAGCACGCATAAGGCAATCCATGCTATCTCCATCTTCTGGCAATTGAGAGTATCCCAGGCTGGCCTCTACCGAGAGTTCGTTATCTAAATAGATGATAGGTTTTCTGATAATTTCGGCAAGCCTGCTTAACACCGTTTCAAGCATGCTCTGGTCAATGGCATCTTCTAGCACAATGCAGAATTCGTCACCACCAATGCGTGCTATAAAATCAGTAGACCTTAACGTTCTTCTTAGATTGCTAGCGACATGTTTAAGTATGGTATTGCCAGTCTGATGGCCAAATGTATTGTTGATGCGTTTAAAGTTATCTAAATTGATAATGATGAATCCAACATTACCACCTTCTATTTTAGCGCGATTAATGGATTTATTAATCATGCGCTCCATATATCTCCGATTTGCGATTCCAGTTAGTAAATCATAGTTCGTCATTCCCTTGATTTGTAGCTTAACTATTTCATGCTGTCTGATTTCATCCTGTAATTTCTCACTATCAACAATTTGTTTGATGGTGGTTTGCGAAACAACCGAAGTCTTTCTATGTACCATTATTGACCAGATCAAGGTGGTTAACCCTAGAATAATATGAAGATAATCAGCTTTAATGAAGAAATATACAGCCAGCGGGCCCAGAAACAACATACACATAATAAGAATAAATTTAGGGATAGTTGAATAGGCGATGCTAGCTAAGGTGACCATGGTAGATAGAATGATAAATAGATAGAGCTCAGCAGCTGGAGCGACATCCTGTGGCAGAATTAATGGGGTCATACCATAAATAAGGGCATTCATCCCACCTAAAAATTGCCGTTGTTTTATCCATCTATCATTGGGAAAAGTATTTAGCGCATCACGTTTTGGTACTCTTTTTTCGACCCCTACGGTAACAAGCGCAGCTAAAGCAACTAGCGCAAGCCATGATATAAGCATGATCTCTGAGGCTTTGTACTCCCATAATACAAGAGCCAGAAAAAGCGCGGCGATAAGTAAGTTGGGTGTGTTCCCTGTGGCATTCGAATAAAAAACAGCATTCCTTTTCTGTTTTACACGTGAGTCGAATGAACGATCATGATTGTCGGTATTATGTGGCACTTCATACAGCATAATTCTTTCCTTACTAAAAACCAGGATATTGCTGCTACCAAAATAGTAGAGATTTATTTACTTCCTGAACCCGTATTTATTCCTAAGTGAAACACAGCTTGTTGAATAGAGCATCACCTAAATCGAACTGTAACAGTGTCTGGTGATGATAAAGATGAACCAGGTCACAGTATTTAAAGATATAAACATATAAAGATATCAGTATACGATATTCGATCTCTATTGGCGTTGATCCAGGTAGTGACTACAATAACGCTACTTTTTACGCGGAAAGCCCATGAATAATCGTTGCCTGTTTACTATCTCTGCACCTTCGGGTGCGGGCAAAACCAGTCTGGTTAAAGCCCTGCTAGCCAGAAAACCAGCTCAGGTTGGAGTCTCTGTCTCGCATGCTACTCGCAGCAAACGTGCTGGAGAAATTGACGCAAAAGACTATCACTTCGTCAGCATTGCACAGTTTGAACAAATGGTCGCCGACGATGAGTTTCTGGAGCATGCCAGAGTTTTTGATAATTATTATGGCACCTCGCAGAAATCGGTAGAGGACGTTCAGGCCGAAGGTAAGCATGTGATCCTCGAAATCGACTGGCAGGGAGCGCGTCAAATCAAGCAAAAGATACCGCAGACCATCCCTATTTATATCCTGCCTCCTTCTCGTGAGATCTTACGGCAGCGCTTAACAGACCGCGCCACAGATGCCGCAGAAATCATAGAACGACGTATGGCCGCAGCAGATGAAGAGATGTCACATTACAGTGACGCTGAATTTCTGGTGATTAATGACAACTTCGAACAGGCGCTATACGAGCTAGAATGCATCATAATGGCCCAGGGGTTGACACTTGAACGCCAAAAGAGGCGATATCCTGAATTAATTGGCTCAATTGATCAACAAACTGTTTAGAAACTCGTAATATTTGGTATTATACACGGCTGTTTATAAATTTTTATCCCCTGGAGTCAAAGCATGGCACGTATTACCGTTGAAGATTGTCTGGAAAATGTTGATAACCGTTTCGAGCTGGTGATGTTAGCTGCTCGTCGCGCAAGACAAATTTCAAAGGGCGCTGATCCATTGGTTTCAAGAGATAACGATAAGCCTACTGTTATTGCATTGCGTGAAATTGCCGACAATCTGATCAACAATGTATCAATGGATGATATGGAAACTCGCCAGGAAATGGCTGCAATAGCTTCTGATGAAGAGCTGGTTAAAGAGATCGCGCAAAACAGTATGAATATGGCCTAACTACCCTTATGGCGAGCCCGGAAACCGTCAAACCCAACCTTAATAGTCCGGTAAGCTCGCATAGCCATATCGATCCTGACTCAGGTCGCTACCTTATTAGCGACCTATGCACTGAATTAGAATCTTATCTTGAAAACGCCCAGATAGCCGAAGTCTATCGCGCCTACCTGTTTGGGGCTCAGGCCCATGAAGGCCAGAAACGGGTCTCTGGCGAACCCTATATCTACCATCCTCTTGCTGTTGCACGCATCATGTGCGAAATGCGCATGGACTATAAAAGCATCATTGCTGCACTGCTACACGATGTTATTGAAGATACCCCTACCCTGAAAGAACAATTGGCTGAGGAGTTTGGCGATGAAGTAGCCGAGCTGGTCGATGGGGTCAGTAAGCTAACCCATCTGGACTTTGTATCCAAAGCAGAAGAACAGGCAGAAAACTTCCGAAAAATGATGCTGGCCATGGTAAAAGACATTCGCGTCATCATTATAAAACTGGCCGATCGACTGCACAATATGCGAACTCTGGATGCCATGCGCCCAGATAAACGTCGAAGAATATCGCGCGAAACCATGGATATCTATGCGCCAATTGCGAATCGTCTGGGTATTTACAGCATGCGTCACGAGCTACTGGATCTGTCCATCCAAAATGCCTACCCCATGCGTTACCGTGCGCTGGAACATGCCGTACAACAGGCTGTTGGACATCGTAAGGAAATCTTCCAAACTATAAAATCGGCTATCAAGGACCGTTTGAAGTCGGTTGAAATTTCGGCGGATGTGAGTCATCGACGTAAAAATATTCACAGTATCTACCGTAAGATGAAAGAGAAAAAACTCAGTTTCAAAGAGCTTACCGATGTTTATGGAGTCCGCATTCTGACAGATTCTGTGGATGATTGTTATCGGGTATTGGGGGTAATGCATAATCTCTACAAACCGATTCCAGGACGCTTCAAAGATTATCTGGCAATTCCTAAAGCCAATGGTTACCAGTCATTACATACCAGCTTGTTCGGCCCCTATGGTGTACCCATCGAAGTACAGATACGAACACGAGCCATGGATCGTTTTGCCAATTCGGGCATAGCAGCACACTGGCTATATAAAAAAGGCCAGGAAAGTGGAACAGAAAGTGCTCAGACCAGGGCACTTGAATGGCTGAAAGGTTTACTCGAAATGCAACAACGTGCAGGCAGCTCGTTAGAGTTTCTGGAAAACGTCAAGGTCGACCTGTTCCCGGATGAAATCTATGTATTTACACCGAATGGTGACATCAAAAAATTACCGCGTGAGGCGACGGTAGTTGATTTTGCTTATGCTGTGCATACCGATATTGGTAATACATGTGTCGCAGCGCGTATCGATCATCGTATGTCACCGTTAAGCACCCACCTTCTCAATGGCCAGTTGGTAGAAATCATTACTTCTGAGCACTCACGCCCACATCCCAGCTGGTTGAATTATGTGATCACTGCCAAGGCCAGAACCAATATTCGACATTTTCTAAAATCTTTACAGGATGCCGAGGCAGAATCGCTAGGTGCCCGTCTGCTGCAACAAGGTATCAATCAGACAGTGGGTAAGGATTACATCGTGAGAGAAGATCAAATTAACAGAGTGCTGACCAGCTACCGCTTAAACAGCTATTGTGAGCTGCTTTCCGAAATTGGTCTGGGTAACCGAAGCGCCAGCCTGGTGGTAAAGGCTCTTATCGAAGAAGATATCGATCAGGGTGATGATAAAGATGCCATTGAGTTCGATGCTTCAGGTAAACCACTACCTATCAAGGGCACTGAAGGCATGGTAGTCAGCTATGCTAAATGTTGCCGACCAGTTCCGGGAGATCCGATAGTGGCTCATTTTTCTCAAGGTCGAGGGCTGGTCGTGCACATGAGCAGTTGCAAGAATATGTCCGATACCCAGCACGCGAATCGTAAGCAGGATGTGCAATGGTCCGAGCATACCGAAGGTGAGTTTCAGGCAGCCATCAGGGTTCAGATGCAAAATCAACGTGGTGCTTTAGCACGTTTGGCCACCACTATAGCTGATATGTCTTCAAATATTGAGAATGTTACCCAGTCGGAAAAAGATGGGCTTGTCGCAACCAGCGACTTTGTCATCACTGTGCGTGATCGTATTCACCTGGCTCGGATTATGAAAAAACTGCGCGCACTACCAATGGTCAATCGAATTACACGAAATTAGTTTCGAGAGCAGTTAAAAAAACGGTCCATTTGTATTGTCATTGCATGCCCACCATGGCAGTCTTTTTATTAGATGAGCACAATATCATTGCTCTCCTATTAATCAAAAATATTCACGGAAATCACATGGCTAAAGAAATTATTTCTACCGATCAGGCACCTTCAGCAATTGGCACCTATTCGCAGGCGGTAAAGGTGGACACTACCGTTTATCTTTCAGGACAAATCCCACTAGATCCCGAGACGATGGAAGTTGTGAGTGGTGGCATAGAAGTTGAGATAAAAAGAGTTTTTGATAATTTAACTGCTGTTTGCACCGCAGCAGGTGGGGACTTACAGGATATAGTTAAGCTGAATATATTCCTTACCGACCTGTCCAATTTTCCTATCGTCAATGAAATCATGTCGAGCTATTTTCAGCAACCCTACCCGGCGCGAGCAGCTATTGGTGTTGCTGAGTTACCCAAAGGTGTCGGAGTTGAAATGGATGGCGTCATGGTCATCAGACAGCCTTATTCAGTTTAAACGCATATGCAGGACTGGAGCAGGGACGATGTCTCCACTTTAGCCGGGGTCGGCCCGAAAATCAGGGAAAAGTTACAGCGCCTCGGCATTCAAAATAAGCAGCAGATGTTGTTTCATCTGCCACTGCGTTATGAAGATCGCACCCAGATTACAGCGCTTGGGTCATTACAATCCGGCCAAAGAGCGCTGATTCAGGTAGAGGTATTACAGGCAGCCGTCAGCTTTCGACGACAGAGCCCTGGTCGTCGGGTGTTAGTGGTCAGGGTATCCGATGGAACCGGCATACTCACCTTACGTTTTTTCCATTTCAGTGCCGCCCAGCAGAAAGGCCTGGAGAAGGGAAACTGGATCCGTTGTTTTGGCGAAGCACGCTATGTGATGAATGCTCTGGAAATGGTTCACCCGGAATATGAGCATATCGACAGCAATGCTCCTACCCCCTTAAATCAGCACCTGACACCTGTCTACCCAACCACCGATGGCCTGCATCAGCTTGGCTTGCGAAAAATCATGCAAAACCTGATTGCCGAGTTGCATCAAAATGGACTGCAGGAAACCATGCCCGAGCAGTGGCTACAAAAAATGAAACTTCCTGCAGTTGATGAAGCACTACAGATTTTACATAACCCCAAAGACCAACAGGATGTTGCCAAAATAAATAATATTGCCCATCCCGCACAGCATCGATTTATCATCGAAGAACTGGCCGCTCACCGCATCAGTTTGCTAATGCGGCGACAGCGTATATCCCAACAGCCCTGTCCCCAGATTCAGCCTGCACCTGAATTACAAAAGCAGTTTCTGGGCAACCTTCCCTTTCAACTCACTCAGGCACAGGTGTCAGTAACCAGGCAGTTGCTGGATGATTACCAGAGACATAAACCCATGATGCGTCTGGTTCAGGGTGATGTCGGCAGTGGAAAAACAGTAGTTGCCGCTCTGGCAACCCTGCCGGTAATCCATACAGGCTATCAATGTGCATTGATGGCGCCGACGGAAATACTGGCGCAGCAGCACTTTATCAATTTCACTAACTGGTTAGAGGCGCTGGATATAACCGTAGTCAGCCTGATGGGTAACGATAAGGGAAAGAAGCGTCAGCAAAAAGAGGCCATGATTGAGTCTGGCCAGGCACAGGTGGTGATAGGAACGCATGCCCTGTTTCAGGAATCGGTCGTATTTAACAATCTGGGTCTGATCATTATCGATGAACAGCACCGATTCGGCGTGGAACAGCGCCGGGCATTACAGAAAAAAACCAGAAATGATCTGATTCCACACCAGTTAATCATGACTGCGACACCCATACCCAGAACCCTGGCGATGTCGATCTACGCTGATCTGGATTATTCACAGATCGATGAATTACCACCGGGAAGAACGCCAGTAACTACCTCGATTATCGGAGAAAGTAAACGTGATGAGCTGATTGCCTCAGTACAGAAAGCCTGCCATGAGGGGCAACAGGTTTACTGGGTATGCACCCTGATTGAAGAATCAGAGGCTTTACAATGTGAAGCGGCCGAAATGACCTTTCAGAGTTTAACGGAGCAACTCAGGGATATCTCTGTCGGGCTGGTGCATGGACGTATGAAATCAGCAGAAAAAGAACAACAGATACAGGCCTTTAAACAGGGCGAAATCCAGTGTCTGGTAGCGACTACGGTGATTGAAGTGGGCGTGGATGTACCCAATGCCAGTATCATGATTATCGAAAATCCGGAGCGCCTGGGGTTGTCTCAAATTCACCAGTTAAGAGGTCGCGTAGGTCGCGGCAATAAACAAAGCTATTGCCTGCTACTGGTAAAAAACAATCTATCGCGCCAGGTGGCGCAACGTCTGGAAGTGATACGCAATAATCAGGATGGATTCATCATTGCAGAAAAGGACCTTGAAATAAGAGGGGCTGGAGAAGTGCTGGGAACCCGACAAACAGGTGAAGCAAGTTTTAAAATGGTCGATCTGGTACGAGATAAACGCTGGTTTCAACAAGCGCAATTGCTGGCCGAGCAGCTTATGAAGGACCAGCATGAAACACAGAGAGAAAGATTACTGGAAAACTGGGTTGGTCATCGCATGCACTATTCCGATGTAGGTTAAGCCAGGATGTCAAAGGCAATAACGCTGACGATATAAAAAATTAACAGGCAGATCTATAGCGAAATATCTGCGCGTTAGTACTGCATATACCTCGACGGGAATCTACCGTCTTAATAGTCTACATAAAACCGTAGGCATCAAACTGGGTGCATTCAACCCTGTCAATCTTCAACAATATCACTTTTAACATAAGCCCCTCTTCTCCCTGCGACTATATGTCACTTTCTGCTCGTGTGACAATTTGAAAGAATGCGCTGTGGTAGTAATTTTCCAACTGATCTGCTCAGTATCACAAATAACATTTAATGTTAACTGGGTGGTCTGTTTTGTTGATCCTCAGGAATAGAGGGAATAAGAAATCCTAGTGTCTTTGTTTTTTCCAGATGTTTACAGCGAATCGTCAGGTTTTGACAGTTATGTTGCGGGCATTGTTTCTGCGATTTTTATCCATGCTGCAATGATAGCTGTCGTTGCTTACGGTTTTGACCAATCCGGTGAACTATCCGAGGTTGCCCGGCCGTTAGCTGTGCGCCTGGTTGAGGCAGTGCAACCAGTAAAAAAACCAGAAGCAGTGCGGCCACCAACGATGAAACGGCAACACAGGATTCAACAACCTAAAACTCAACCCAAGATACAACCTAAGGCTCAACCCGTAGCTCAGCCTGAAATTATCAAGCTTGCGGATAGAGTCGATTCGTCACCCCGTGTTGAAAAAAGCCCTGTTGCTCCTGAACAAGCTCCAGCAGTTTCAGTTACTGAAGCGACGGCAAAAGCGGTTGAGCCTCTCGTTGAAGCGCGCTTTGATGCCGACTATCTGTCCAATCCAAAGCCGCGTTACCCATTAGCATCTCGACGGCTGAATGAAGCGGGTACGGTTTATCTGAGGGTACATGTTGGCTCAGACGGGCACGCTAACCAGGTTGAACTTAAAACTAGCAGTGGTTTCCACAGACTTGATCAGTCAGCGTTAAAAACCGTTGCCGAATGGCGCTTCCTGCCAGCACGCCGGGGTAGTAAAACCGTCGCTTCATGGGTCATCGTGCCCATCGTTTTTACCCTTACTTAATCAGCGGAGTTAATTCAATGGGCATCTTACATTTTTGGCAACAAGGCGACTGGGTTATGCACTCAACGGCGTTTATTCTGGCTGTTCTATCGATGATGAGCTGGACTATCATCGGCAGTCGATTTCTTGCGCAGGTTAGACTTAATCGTTGTATCGAAGTGGTGTTTGATGCTTTCTGGTCGGCGCCTAGTCTCAAAACCGGGCTGGATATTATTAACAAAAAAGACCGCTCAGGTATCTTCACTGGCATGGCTGAAACCGCTGCCCATGTTGTCAAGATGCACGCCAAGCAGAAAGATAAAAGCATCGGAGGTGATATTTCCTCCAGCGAAGTACTCACTCGGGCCTTACGTAATTACATGTTACATGCTCAGGCACAGTTAGAATCAGGGATGACTCTGCTCGCTTCGGTTGGTTCAACTGCACCCTTTATTGGATTGTTTGGTACCGTCTGGGGCATCTATCACGCACTGGTGGGTCTTTCCGGTACGACACAGGTTTCGCTCGACAAGGTGGCCGGGCCGGTCGGCGAAGCGCTGATCATGACCGCAGCGGGACTCTTTGTCGCCATTCCTGCGGTTCTTGCCTACAACGCGCTGAGTCGTGCTAACCGTCTGGCTAGTACCTATCTTGACGGATTTGCCCACGACCTGCATGCATTTCTGACCACAGGTTCGCGCTATGCGCTGGAAAAAAAGGATTAAGGAGCAGACATGTCTTTTGGATCATTCAACGAAGGTCACAACGCCCCGATGGCCGATATCAACACTACCCCGCTGGTTGATGTGATGCTCGTTCTACTGGTTATTTTTATCATTACCGCGCCGCTGTTTCACCAGGCTATTTCGCTAGATTTACCGAAAGTCAGCTCAACGAAGCTGGAGCAAAAGCCGGAAGTTATCCGACTTGAAATCGATGCGAACGGCATGGTTTTCTGGAACGGTGAGTCGATACATCGTGAAGTGCTGGCTAAACGTTTTTCCGAGATAAGCATGCGCGAACCGGAATTGCACGTGAGTGCTGATCGCAACGTACGTTATGAAAGGGTGGCTGAAGTCATGGCAGCGGCCCAAAGCAGTGGGCTGGTCAAAATTGCCCTGGTCACACAGCCGCAAGATGCAGGCGAAACCTCGAATTCAAATAAAAATAACATTAAATAGGAGATAACAAATGAACTACAGGCGTTGCAGTATTGCGCTCAGTGTAGCAACCGTTTTTGCGACCTCGATAGCACTGGCAGAGGATACAGAACAGACCCTGGCACCGGTTCTTTCCAATGCCG
This sequence comes from Gammaproteobacteria bacterium, assembly GCA_050292965.1. Lineage (GTDB taxonomy): Bacteria > Pseudomonadota > Gammaproteobacteria > JACNJF01. Next base: position 57,193 of record JBNKMF010000010.1, read on the forward strand.
ACAGGTATGAAGAGGTGCAGTTTCGCACAGAGTTGGGGACGTTAAATGAGTTTACCCCGATGGCTGGTTCTGTCATGCAGCGAGAAGAACTTGAAAGCGTGCGTTTCATCGATTCTCTGCACGAGCTTTTACCCCGTATTCCCGGTATCAGCATGAGCCGCAACCTGCGTTTTACCGATGGAGGTAAGAATTACACAGAGAATCGTATCGATGGTATGCGTGCTCGAAATACAGGGACCTATGGTTTTATCGACGAGGTTAATGCAGGAGATATTGAGCGTATCGAAATTATTAGGGGCCCAGGGTCAGTACTGAGTGGCAGCAACGCGATTGGGGGCACCATCAATGTCATCACTCGAGATCCTCCAGCAACTCGCTCATATCAGGCAACTGCTGAGGTTTTTGGTGATGGTGGTCAACGTATCGGCCTGACGGGCGGTGATCGAGTCAGTAATAGCGTTGGATACTTCTTTAATATTAACCAGCTTGATAGTGAGGGCTGGCGTGACCATAGCGCCGAAAAAAAGGATTCTTTCAGCACCAAGTGGGTGTGGCGGCCAGATGCTTCATCTAAGCTGGATTTGCGTTATGAGTATCTACACGATGATTATCAAAGCCCTGGTGACCTGAATAGTGAAAGCGAATTTGATAGCGACTGGCAACAAGCGGAACCAGACAGCTATTTCCGTACAGATGTGGTTTTTTCAACGCCTTCACTGCATTACCGCCGATTGTTCGACGAGTCGGGTGAACTGAATGTATATGGCCAGGTACGGACGACTGACAAGACCTCCCGCAACTCAGGGTTTTCTGCTGGAAGCGCAACTACGCTAAGAGATACCGATAGCACAGAGAGTAATTTCCAGCTGATGTATAAACACAATTTTAGTTTAGCCAAAACATCTATAACCGGTGGTTTCGACTATCTCGATACGGAGAGTGAATCGAAAAAATACGAAGATATTGCGGTGGAGAGTTTCAGTTTTGAGCGCGGAGCGTTAACTGCTGATTCAAAATCGTTTGAAAATAATAAGTCACCTTTTGTACAGGTAGAGTTTTCACCACTTGATCCTTTACGACTGACCTATGGTATCCGTCGAGACAGTATTGAGTATCGTATCGACAACCAGATCAATGACAATAAAGACGGTAGTATCAAATACGAAAAAACCGTCAATAAGTTTGGCGCAGTACACGAGTTCTCACCACAGACTCTACTGTGGTTGAATATCGCCGAAGGTTTTATGGGTCCGGGTGTGAGTACTGTGCTAGGCAGCGGAACGCCGACCCCGGCAACGCCCACAATTGCCTGGAACAGCCGTTACGTACCTGCCAATATGGATCTAAAGCCGGAAGAATCAATGACTCGTGAGATTGGTGTGCGCGGTGAGATGGATTTCGGTCTGAAATACGATACTGGCTATTACGAAACAGACTTTAAGAATCTAATCGTTTCTCAAGCCTGTATCCAGGGCGTTGACTATTGTCGAACACAAAACGTCAATGCTGCCAGAGCGCATGCCAGCGGTATTGAGACGTCATTGGCCTATAACGTCAATCAATATCTGGATATTGGGCTATCTCACACCTATGCCCATTATGAATACGATGATTATGTCAAAGCCTCGTCTGACTACTCGAATAAGCAACGCTATTACACGCCGCGTAATCACTATAACCTGAGGCTGGCGCTAAAGCCCGCACAAGGTTGGGAGATCGAGCTGGAAATGGATCGTATCGACAGTTATTACACCAACCAGGCTAATACCGATAGCTATGATCGACCTGATATCTACAATCTGCGCGCCAGCTACAGGACAAAGGTGTGGAGCGCCTGGTTACAGGCACTCAACCTGCTTGATGAGAAATATGCATTACGGGTCGGTTCGACTGATGCTGGTGTCAGGAATAGTTTTACTGCCGGTTATGGACCTTTGCAGTTTCGTGCTGGCATCTCCTACAACTTTTAATTCATGCAGGTATTCCAGGTGCACACAAAGATCAAACAGTTAGCGCTTTTAGTTTGCCTGGCAGCCGCCACAGGCACATCCCATGCCTGGGCAGGAGGCGCTGAAAGAGACCCGTCTGCCAGGGGACAGCATGATGTTGAAATACTCTGGCTATCCGATTCCCCACCCGTTCATGGTGAAGGAAAAGCACATGGTGGTATGAGTAGTATGGGCGGTAGGTCAATGGGCGGTGAGCGTAGCGGACCGCCGAGCAAGCGCCTGTGGTTACGTGCTGGAAACGATCCGCAAAAATCAGCAATAGCGCGCACAAACGACGAAGTGGATAGTGAAACTCTGATCGTTCGTCCACAGGGGCCACTCGAGGGTGAAGCGCTGCCGATGTCACGTGACGGCAAGAAAAACCTGTCTTTTGAGATGCCAGTGCAAGGTTATTATCGGGTATACGTCAACCGCCGCAAGGTGCAGGATGAGGTGCTCGATATCAGCGTGGCCAAGGCGGAAATCAGAAATTTCAGGCATGGTGGCAATGAAGAGGAGCGAGCCCAGGCGGTGAAAGCGCCGCGTGCTTTAGCAGCGGGAGCAATCGAGATCGTACGTGAAAAAGCAGCGGATGAAAAAACTTTCTTCCGCCTCATGTCCGGAGACGAACAGGCTTATATCGTGTTGAGGGAAGGAAAGCCGATGCAAGGGGCTCGTGTGCGTTTCGTCAGCCATGAAGGCTGGAGTAAGCAGGCAATTAGCGATCAGCAAGGGCGCGTAAACTTCCGCATCATCCGTGATTATTTCCCTGCCTGGGAGGATTTTAACAAGCGCTTCAAGGCTAATTATCTGGTCATCGCTGAAGCCAGTAGCTCAGACAGCGGGGTTTATAAGGATCAGCCCTACAGCAGTATACGTTACCAGACCACACTGGCGGGCAATTACTACCCATCACCCGATGACTACCGCTCCTATGCCTGGGGCCTGGGTATCGGTCTTTTGATCGTGTTGTTTAGTGGCTCGGCTGTTTATCTCTACCGTCGACGTCGGATTCAGCCCTATCGCGAGGTACATTTTAATGACAACAACTAAGCATCGCTTTCAGGCGATACGCAACGCCGTTAATCAGGTTCATTTCAATCGTTTTCGTTTCTGGTTGCAGCTGATAGCTTTTGTGCTTTTTGTCTATGGCGGTTATATGGCTATAGACCTTGGCTCGAAACTACCGATGTTTTCATGCGGCTATAATCAGGAGGGTCGAGCTGGCGTATGCTACTTTTTGCCTCTGCAGCACCAGTTGGGGCGTCCACTGGCAGTACTGTTCAGTATCGCCAGCCTGTCTATTCTGACCGGTTTTCTGGGTTTTGTACTATGGTTCATCGTGCTTAACAAGGGCTGGTGTGGTTTCGTCTGTCCGCTTGGTACCTTACAGGACTGGATCAGCGCGTTGCGTCGAAGTCTCGGCATCCGCTATTCGAACTACAGCCATGGCCAATTTGCCCAACTGACCAAAATCAAGTTTGTACTGCTCGCTCTGATGATACTGATTCCGCTTGGCATCGGTGGCGGTATCTTTTCTCACGATATGAGTCCACCGTTCTGCCTGATCTGTCCAGCTCGTATGATCCTGCCGATTTTTACCGGCGACTTTTCGCAATTTACCATTGATTTCTCCAGTAAGACGGCGATTTTAATGACCGCACTCGGCATTTCGGTAACGGGATTATTTTTTGTTGGCAGCTTTGTTAAGAAACGCTTTTTCTGTTTTTTCTGCCCAATGAGTGCAATGCATTACCTGATATCTAAACCGGCGCTACTCAAGTTAAAGAAGGATGGCAGTAAATGCACCCGTTGTGGCGACTGCTATGCGGTATGTGATATGCAAATCAGGGAAATCGCTGACGATGTAACAACCACCAATATTATGACCGACGACTGCACGCTGTGCCTGAAGTGTGTGTCCAGCTGCCCAGAGCCGGGAGCGCTTAAGGCGACTTTTGCCGGAGTTTCTATCTTTGAATCGACGGAAGAGGGCTTTATTAAACGTATGAATAAAGGTTGCCAACATGAAAAATAAAGTTCACCAGATTATCCCGAACCAGCCACAGCTTTACAGTCGTTCGCGACAGGCAGGTGAGGCACAAACGGTGCTAGACCACATTATCGACGATTTTCAGGAAAACCCGTTATCGATGCAGTATTTCTACGATTTATTTCGGCGCGTTTACTGCCTGGGTGAAGAACTCTCGCATACGGGTAAACTAGTCGGTACCACCTGTATTCAGGCACCGGAAGAGCTGATCTATGCATTCGGTGCGACGCCGGTTCGACTGTGCAATGGTTCTTATCATTATGACCAGCGTGGAGCCGACTTCATGCCTGCTAAATCCTGCTCTATGGTCAAGGCGACATTAGGCATGCTAGATTCTGAAACGGTGATTCCAAAGGTCGGTAAGCCTGATCTGGTAGTCAATCCTAGCACCTGCGACCAGAAGAAAAAATCCAGCGTGATGATCGAGAGCATGGGCTATTCGGTGCACGACCTGGAATTTCCTAACGTCAAGGAAAGCGAAGCCTCAAGAGAGTACTGGCGGCGCTCGGTGCGTGAATTTGTGGTGCGCTTACGTCAACTCACTGGTAGGCAACTAACTCGAAGCAAGTTAAAAACAGCGATGGCAATGACTGGGCGTGCGCAAGCCGCATTTCGTACATTGCATAATTTTCGACGGCAGGCACCCTCTCTAATCCTTGGTAAGGATGCCTTTCTGGTCACCAATGCCTATTTCTTTGATGACATAGAACGTTGGACGGAAGCTGTTGAGAAATTAAATGCAGAGCTTGCCGAACGTCAGGCCACGGGTTTTCGTGCAGTACAGAGTAAAGCTCCACGCATCGTATTTACCGGCTCTCCGCCAATATTTCCTAACCTGAAATTACCATTGCAGATCGAGGAAGCCGGTGGCGTCATAGTGGCCGACGAAACCTGTTCTGCTAACCGTATGCTGTATGACATGACAGCTGTGGACGAATGGATGCTCGGCGATATGGTAGACAGTCTGGCGGATAAGTACCTTAAGCCCTGTACCTGTCCAATTTTTACCCGTAACGATGATCGTAAGCGCCGTTTGCTCGATCTGGTGCAGCAATTCAATGCCGATGGCGTTATCTATCAGGCATTCTCGGGCTGTCAGGTATATGAGATGGAATACCGTAGTGTTGCTGATGAATTCAACAAAGCGGGTATTCCTATGCTTTACATAGAAACTGATTACAGCCCGGATGATCAGGGGCAGCTATCTACCCGTATCGAGGCTTTTCTCGAATCACTAAAAAACAGGAAAAAACGTCGCGCATGAAATATTTTGCAGGAATCGATGTCGGCTCGACCGCCATCAAGGTTGCTCTGGTAGATGAGCAGAGAAAATTGGCTGGGGTTCATGTTACGGCTTCAGGAAGCCTGTTTCACAGAAACTCGACTGAAGCACTGAACACACTACTGGCGAAGCTGGGACTTTCCCGGGACCGGGTTTGCTATCTGATTGCAACCGGCTATGGGCGCAAGCTGTTCAAGGAGGCAGATGATTCCATAAGCGAAATCACCGCCAATGCAGCGGGCGCTTTTGAGACCGGCAAGGCTTACGGTGGTGTACGCACCATTATCAATATTGGAGGCCAGGATTCAAAAGCCATTCGTATCGATAACACGGGTAATGTTGAGAATTTTGTGATGAACGATAAGTGCGCTGCGGGTACAGGGCGTTTCCTTGATGTCGCAGCGCGTAATCTTGAACTCGATCTGGAAGAATTGGGCGATTTTCACTTCCAGAGTGAAATGGCCCCGCTCAATATTAATAGCACCTGCACGGTCTTCGCCGAATCAGAAATCATCGGCCTGCTCGCCAATGGTCACGGTAAACCAGAGATTATCGCAGGTATCCATTACTCCATCGCCTCACGTACAGCGCGTCTGGCGAAGCGGGTGGGTATTGAGGATCGTGTTTATTTCGATGGCGGCCCTGCGCTCAACAAGGGTCTGGTCGCCGCCATTCAGGATGAGCTGGCGCGCGAGCTACTGATACCAGAATTCCCCCAGACCACCACTGCCTTCGGTGCCGCGATACTGGCGCGCAATGACTATCTGGATGAGTGCAGCGAGTGACAGATATCGAAACCATCGTTGGCCTACCGATGGCACTGGTGCTTGGCCTGGTATATGGACTCGGGCCCTGTCTAGTCAGCTGTCTGCCTTATCTGGGGCCGGTATTTCTGGCACGAGATTTCAGCTGGCGCCGCTCCTGGCATGTCGTATTACCACTGTCACTCGGCCGCCTGTGCGGTTATGCGTCTCTTAGCGCTTTGGCTGGCTGGGGTGGACAATACGTCAAGGATGGTATGGCTGACTCCTCTTCGATACATCTACTGATCGGAGCGGCGGCATTGATGGTTGGTATATCATTGTTGCGCTCGCGTCGCCCCGTGTGTGCTATGGCTTCGTCGCCGGTATTGCGTCAGGATTTGGGTCGAAATGCTCGACCGCTGCTACCGGGCGGGCTATTCCTGATGGGCGTAGGTATGGTGTTAACCCCCTGTGGGCCGCTTGGTGTCGTACTGTTTTCTGCGGCTGCATCGGGTCATGTGATCAGTGGTCTGTTACTCGGTCTCAGTTTTGGGCTTGGTGCAATCGTCGTACCTTCTTTAGTTTATGGTCTTGGCGTTGCCTATTTTGGTCGTCATCTGCGTGAGCAATTAGGTCCCTGGTTGCCTCGTGTCGAATGGATGAGTGCTGGTTTACTGATTCTAGTTGGCGTACGCCAACTAATCTTATTGCTTTGACATAGATAGCGCAGAAATTTTGATCTTTTCATATTTTCAGTTAATACCGACTATCGGAATCCTGGCAACAAGTCCTTAAATATATTCGTAGCTTTAGCTTTGCCTGATGCATATCAATTCAACCGCTAAATAAGTAAATAATAATAAACCAATTTGAAGCCTGGAAAAAACTATGAGCCTGGATAATTCACCCGACCTGCCACAAAAAGCATACGATATAGCTTATGAACTTGATGTGAAATATGGCTGTTGTCCTCAATGTGTATTAACCGCGATAAAACAGACCTCGGGCCATGTCACTGATGAAACCATCAAGGCCAGTCATGGTTTATCTGGCGGGGGTGGACTGATGGGTGAAGGTGCCTGTGGCGCACTGACCGGTGGATTACTCGCTCTGGGTACCCTGCATGGTCGTGATGCAGATAAGCTTCACAGAGGCAGGGGTATTACCAACTTTAATGTCACAAAACAATTAGTAGAAAAGTTTAAGCAGGAATATGGGGGTATCACCTGCGAACACCTGCAGAAAGAGTTTTCGGGACGTACCTGGGATATGTGGAAACCAGAAGAATATAAAGGCTTTAGCGATAAGCGCGGTGATAAATGTGCCCATGCCACCGGGCTGGTAACCCGCTGGGTCACCGAGTTTTTACAGGCAGATAAAAGATCAGCCAGGAAATGATTCATCATAAACTGGGGGATATTTGATCGAGTTAGCGGATTAATTGCTATAATATTACTCCTACGTAGCGAATCGAGTGTGATCAGGCTAGTTACGTGCCATTTAAGCACGGAGAAACTATGATGTCTGTACGAGTACGCTACCAAACCCACGAATTTAATGAGCTGGATATTCATATCCGCAGTCTCAGAGATAAGCAGGAGTTTTCAGATCCACTGGGTGAAGCCGAAGCGCTGGGCATATCATCAGCACAATGGTCTCTGTTTGGTGTGATCTGGGAATCTGGCATGGTGCTGGCGCATGAAATGGCCCAATACAATTTTCAGGGTAAGCGAATTCTGGAGGTCGGCTGCGGCATGGCCTTATCCAGCTTACTTTTAAATGCACGTCATGCTGATATTACGGCCACCGATTATCACCCTGAAGCAGGCCGTTTTCTAGCAGAAAATGTTCGGCTAAACAAAGGTACAACTATCCCTTTTTTTCGCACTGGCTGGGATAATCTCGTTGATGGTCTAGGTCAGTTTGATGTGATCATCGGATCTGACCTACTATATGAAAAAGAACACATTCAGCTTCTTTCCGAGTTTATTAATCGCCATTGTAATTCACACTGTGAAGTGATCATTGTTGACCCGGGACGTCGATTTCATGCCTCGTTCAGTAAAAAAATGGTGCAGTTGGGGTATACACATAGTCAGCGTAAACCAGACATTACACCGCCCTTATGTGATGACTTTAAGGGGCAGATACTAACCTATCTGCGTCAATAAGATGCCTACTTACTCTCCTACTTCAGGTGTTCTGTATCTATTCACCACTCAATACACTCCTTGTTCTTGTTCATTGGATGAAAAATCCATCACTGTCATTGTATACGACATATCACTGCGCCACTTAGTCTATGTAGCTGCAGTTTAATAACTTCAGTCACAAAAGGATTATCGGTTGCCAGAGCTGTGGTTTCACGATAAAAAGTATGATTTACGGATAGTACGAGTGTACTGAATCATCTGTTAATCAGGGTCAGGAGTAAATCTAATGAGTAAAATCACCAGTGATCGAGAGTTTATACCACTTAATATCGCGATTATGACCATCTCGGATAGTCGAACCGAAGAAAACGATACTGCGGGGAAGCTACTGGCTGACCGTGTTATCAAGGCCGGGCATCAACTGGCTGAAAAAACCATAGTGATTGATAATATATACATGATACGCGAAGTCATGTCGCGCTGGATTGCTGATAGCAATGTCAATGCCGTGGTAACTACGGGTGGTACAGGCCTGACAGGGCGCGATAGTACCCCTGAAGCTGTATCTCCTTTGTTCGACAAAACCATAGAAGGCTTTGGAGAACTGTTTCGTAGTCTATCTTACGACTTTATTAAAACCTCAACCATACAATCCCGAGCAATCGGTGGTCTGGCCAATGGCACACCCATTTTCTGTCTACCCGGATCACCGGGAGCCTGCAAAGATGGCTGGGATGGTATTATCCAGGCACAACTCGATGCACGTCACCGGCCCTGTAATCTGGTTGAACTCATGCCTCGCTTTATGGAGATCTGAGATGTCAGAGATGGGTTGTGATAGTGCGCAGGTCGAGCTTATTTCCTTCGAGAAAGCACTTAACACCATGCTAGAGCATGCGCTACCGGTAGCAGAGATTGATCAGGTCGCCTTGCCCGATGGCTTGCACCGCATACTGGCGCAGGATCTGGTTTCACCGGTTAACGTACCGCCTGCTTCCAATAGCGCAATGGATGGTTATGCCATCCGCATGCAGGATGTGAATCCTGGCAGTAAAACGACCTTAAAGGTGACCCAGCGTATTCCAGCGGGAAGCTATGGGAATGCAATTCAAGCAGGTACAGCCGCACGAATATTTACCGGTGCACCAATCCCTCCAAATTGCGATGCAGTGATTATTCAGGAGCAAGTTACAGTCGATGCTGAAAGCATAAGCTTTGAGGCAAATGTAGAAAGCGGGCAACATATTCGCGAAACAGGAGAAGACATCCGTGCCGGTGAAATCATACTAAGCAAAGGCACGCGCCTACGTGCACAGGAGTTAGGACTCGCCGCCTCAATTGGTGTTGCACTATTACCGGTTTATCGAAAAGTTAAGGTAGGTATCTTTTTCACCGGTGATGAACTGGTAGAACCAGGTAAGGCGCTGGCTCAGGGGCAGATATACAATTCCAACCGCTATACTCTAGGTGGCCTCTTGAAAACATTAGGCTGTGAGATAGTCGACCTCGGTATCGTTGGCGATACCTTACAACAGACCGAACAGGCAATACTTAAGGCTGCTGAGTATACAGATATAGTGATTACCAGCGGTGGTGCATCGGTAGGTGAAGAAGACCATGTCTGCACTGCGCTGGAAAATCTGGGCCAGCTGTATATGTGGAAGATCGATATTAAGCCGGGTAAACCGGTTATTTTCGGAATGGTTCATGACGCAGCCTTTATTGGGTTACCGGGTAATCCGGTGTCTGTATTTGCCGGTTTTAGTCAGCTTGCCTCACCCTTTATCAAGAAATCTCAGGGTCGCAGTAAGCTATTACCCAAAACGGTTTCAGTTAAAGCTTCATTTGAGCGACTTAAAATTGATAGTCGACGTGAATTTGCAAGGGGGCGTTTGTTAGCAGGTGATGATGGCCAATATCGTGCTGAAATATATAACAACCAGAGCTCCGGAGTGCTTATGTCGACCACCTGGGCAGATGGTTTTGTGGTAATCCCTGGCAACACCCAGATTCATCAGGGTGATAAAGTCGACTATATTTCTTTTAGTGAAGTTCTGGAGTAAAGCATGGTAGATATTCTGTATTTTGCCAGTTTAAGGGAAGCACTGGATACTGCTCAGGAAAAGCTTGAATTGAATAGTCAGATTCAATGTGTAGCGGATTTAAAACATTTGCTCATCGAACGCGGTGGTCGATGGCAGCAGGCATTTACTCAGCAGCAAAGTCTACTGGTTTCTGTCAATCAACAGATGGCTGATGACGATACCGCTATCAGTGATCAGGATGAAATCGCCTTCTTTCCACCGGTTACAGGAGGATAAATGCTGATCTCAGTACAACAGGAGGATTTTGATCCCCAACAGGTTGCCAGCCAGTTATGTTACGGGCGTAAAGATATAGGCGCAATTGTGAGCTTCACTGGTCTTGTGAGAGATATATCTGAGCAACAAAACCTGCAGGCAATGGAGCTTGAGCATTATCCCGGCATGACAGAAAACTCATTAAAGGAAATTGCTGAACAGGCACAAGAACAGTGGGATATTCAGGATCTGGCGATTATTCACCGAGTGGGTCAGCTCAAGCCAGGGGAGAATATTGTGCTGGTGGTAGTGATTTCTGAGCATCGGCGAGAGGCATTTGAAGCCTGTGATTTTCTGATGGATTACCTGAAGACGCGAGCGCCATTCTGGAAAAAGGAAATCACCCGCGATGGCGAAAGCTGGGTGGCATCAAAACAAAGCGATGTTGAAGACGCACAGCGCTGGTCAAAATAATAAAAACTCCGAGAAAACAAAGTTTTTGCCACTTTTTTTACAGAATCTAGTGGAAATATGCTGGTATTTACATAGAATCTTAATACGCCCGAAAATTATTAACAGTTTATTGTTTAAGAGACCTGTATGCTTATTTCGGGCAACACCCTTCCTGCATTACCTACACCCGTCGGTGAAAGCTCTGATCAGCAGTTAAATGCCCGCAGTCGTGCCCAACTGGAGCGTTATCAGGACACCGAACAGCAATCTCGACAACAGACCGTTGAATTTGTGTTACGTGGTGAACTGGTCGATGAAATAGCCCTTGATGAACAGAATCGCACGAAAGCATATCAGCAGATGATAGATCCTGCGAATCAATATGCAATCTCTACCTACATGGATATCAATACCGCCTCGCTACAGCGCCCGGAGCGGCAGGGACGAATGCTGGATATGTTTATTTGAACTGCATCTGTGGGCCCTGACTGATACAATCAGCAGCCTCAAAAATGCGACCCGTAAAGACTAATGGATGTATCCCATATCATCGACGAGCTGAATGACCATCAGCGTCAGGCAGTAACCGCTGAACCCTCGAATATACTGGTACTGGCCGGTGCAGGCAGCGGAAAAACCCGTGTATTAACCCACCGTATTGCCTGGATATGTGAAGTTAACGGCCTTTCCCCATTCAGCGTGCTTGCAGTAACCTTTACCAATAAGGCGGCCCACGAAATGCGTGCACGGGTAGAAAAATTACTCGGAATTGCCTCCAGTGCCATGTGGGTTGGCACCTTTCACGGGTTGGCACATCGCTTGCTGCGTGCTCACTGGAAAGAGGCGAAATTGCCACAGTCATTTCAAATCCTGGATAGTGACGATCAACTCAGAATGGTGAAACGTGTGGTGCGTCAGCTTGAGCTGGACGAAAATCGCTGGCCACCGCGACAGGCGCAATGGTTTATAAACCAATGTAAGGATGAAGGTCAGCGCCCCTCGCATATAGATGCAGGCAGTGACCCAGTTCAGCGACAACTACTACAGATCTACAGAACATATGAAGAGCTGTGTCAGCGCGCAGGGGTGATTGATTTTGCTGAGCTGTTATTACGTTCTCTGGAGTTGATCAGAGAAAACGATGGCCTGCGCGAGCATTATCAAAGGCGCTTTAAACAGATTCTGGTGGATGAGTTTCAGGATACCAATGCGATTCAGTATGCCTGGATAAGATTAATGGCGGGGCCGCATACCAATGTATTTGTAGTAGGCGACGATGACCAGTCTATCTATGGATGGCGCGGCGCACGTATTGAAAATATCCAGCATTTTGAACAGGACTTTAAAGCAACCCAGATCATTCGTCTGGAGCAGAACTATCGCTCTACCTCAACCATTCTTAAAGCGGCAAATGCGCTAATCGATAATAATCAGGGGCGCCTGGGTAAGGAGTTGTGGACTGACGGTGAGACTGGTGAACCCATCATGTTTTATAACGCCTACAACGAAAAGGATGAAGCACGCTTTGTGGTCGACCGTATCGATGACTGGGTAGAGCAGGGCCGTAGTCGTAAAGAAGTTGCCGTATTGTATCGCTCCAACGCGCAATCAAGGCAGTTTGAGGAATATCTGGTAGCGCGGGGTGTGCCCTACAGGGTGTATGGCGGTTTACGTTTTTTTGAACGCGCCGAAATCAAGGATACGCTGGCCTATCTGCGTATGATTTCCAACCCCACTGATGATACATCGTTCGATCGCACCATCAATCATCCACCTCGAGGGTTAGGTCAAAAGTCGGTTGATATGATTCGTGAGTATGCCAGAGAGCATTCATTATCGCTCTGGAGTGCGAGTCAACAGCTGGTGACTAATAGCATATTAAGCCCACGAGCGCGTAGCGGAGTCGAGACCTACCTGCAATTGATTCAGCGCCTTCAGCATGAAAGTAATGTACTTTCATTATCCGAACAGATCCGTCTGTGTCAGGAATTAACCGGATTAAAAGCCCACTTCGAAAAGGATAAAAGCGAAAAAGGCGAAGCCAAACGCGAAAACCTGCAGGAATTGATTGGCGCCGGTAAAAGCTTCGAATTCGAACACAATGCAGAAATTGAAGATATGACTGAACTTGATGCGTTTCTGACTCACGCCGCTCTGGAAGCCGGTGAAGGTCAGGCCGACGAATGGGAAGATTGCGTTCAGCTCATGACATTACATTCGGTAAAGGGGCTGGAATTTCCGTTGGTATTTATGGTGGGGATGGAAGAAGGTTTATTTCCACATCAGCGTTCATCCGAAGAGGCGGGCCGCATGGAAGAAGAGCGCAGACTCTGTTATGTGGGCATCACCAGAGCACGTGAGAAACTGGTGGTAAGCAGTGCGGAAGTTCGACGCCTTTATGGCAATGATAACTACAATATGGTTTCACGCTTTATTAAGGAAATTCCTGCCGAGCTCATGCAGGAAATCCGTCCCAAGGCACAGTTCAGTCGACCTGTTTACCAGCCCCAACATTCATTTAGTCAAAAGCAAATGGAACAGGAAGTTGGTTTATCGGTCGGTCAACGAGTCAGTCATGCCAGGTTTGGTAGCGGCATTGTCCTTAACATAGAAGGTCAGTCCGCGCAGGCCAGAGTGCAGGTCAATTTTGAAAATAATGGAAGCAAATGGCTAATGCTTGAGTACGCAAATTTACAGGCAATCTAAGAAAAACTCTCCTGATAAAATCAGTATATCAGTAAACGCTAATAAAATAATACTTGACCATATAAGCAAATGCTAATATAGTTCGCTGCATCAAGTTACACGAACACACTATTTAAATTTTTTGGAAATCCAATATGAAAAAAGTAATAACTGCAGCAGCAATCATTTTAGCTACCACTTCGGTTCAAGCATTCGACATGCCTTTCTTCGGCAATAACAATAACAGCAACAACAATGGTTACGGAAACTATTACGGTAATTCTTACGGGAACGGAACTGGTGATTATCGTGGTGATGCGAATGGTCGTGGTAATGGTCGTGGACGCGGTCGTGGTAATGGCGATGGTGAGATGGATTTCTCAATGAGTTTTAAAGCTCGTGCAAAAGGTAACATGGATTCTGAAATGGATGGAAATTCAGATTTCGCTGGTTACGGCAATGGTAATGGTTACTACGCAGGAAATGGTAACGGTTATGGCAACAGCCAGTTTAGAAACAACAATGGTTATGGCAGCAACCCTTACTTCGGTTATGCGCCAGTAGCACAAGCTCCTGTAGCTGCAGCACCAGAAGCTACTGCACCTGAAGCTGTTGAAGCTGCTAAATAATTTAGCAAATGGTTTCCTGAAGAGTATGGCTCTTCAGGGAGCTAACTCAGATCGTTTCCTATCTCTTCTCTGGAAACGGTCTGGGTTAGTTTACTAACTAGTATTATCCTCTTGGTGATTATTTTGACGGGCTTTTGCCCGTCTTTTTTTTGCACATGGATATGCTTATGCTGGGAGGCCATGGATGGCAACGAGCAGTATTCGTTCAAACAGCGCATATTCACCCTGCCCCAAACAGGATATAAATCCCACCTTTTATCATCTGTTACAATAACCTTCATTTTCGGAGAATTGTAATGTCCAGTCAGACCGTACAGAAAAATAAACACGTCATGTTCAGTTATACCATCGTCGACTCTGATCGTGGTGATGTACTAGAACAGGTGGAGATTCCGATGGGTTATGTCCATGGTGGAGAGCAACGCATGTTTGATGAAGTTGAAAAGGCAATGGAAGGTGCATCAATTGGTGATGAAATAGAGGTTACACTGCCACCTGAAAAGACCTTTGGTACCCCTGACCCACAGCTGATTTTTTCAGATTCGCTTGAAAATGTACCGCCACAGTTTCATCAGATAGGTGCCGAGGTGGAATTTCAGAATGAAAGCGGTGAAGTAAAATCTTTCACCGTCACTAAAATAGAGGACGGTATGTTAACCATCGATGGTAATAATCCAATGGTGGGTAAGAATTTAACATTCAAAGTAGTGATTCACGATATTCGTGATGCCAGTGCGAAAGAAATTGAAACTGGCCGTCCATCGATGCCCTCTCTACACTAATTATGCTGCGAGGATTGCTACTTTTTGTCCTACTGGACTTGAGTATGGTGGCTCAAGCGAAGCAAATGGTATTGATCCAGGGATATCTAAGCAGTCCAGCCAGCTGGTCCGAATCGGGTATTGTCCAGCTATTGGAAAAAAATAAATGGCACTATGCCGGCGAATATAACTTAGCCAGCGATGGTGTCAGATTATTTCATTCAGTATCTATTGCTCCAGGAAACAATGCATTTTATCTGGTTTCGCTGCCCACAGAGTCTTCTCTGCATATTCAGGCGTATTATCTGAAAGCCTATCTACGACATTTACGACAACGTTTTCCCGATGAAAGAATTATTCTGGTAGGACATTCTGCCGGTGGTGTGTTGGCACGATACGTCATGGTCCAGACACCTGATTTAAACATCAACCAGTTAATCACCATTGCTAGCCCACATCTGGGTACCGAAAGTGCTGCGCTGGGCAAACTATTAGGGGATACCCCAATGGCTCTGTTTACACCTTTGATAGGAGCTGGAACAATTAATAGATCTCAGGGCTTATATCAGGATTTATTGCCGGAAAAGCCCGGTGAATTCATATACTGGTTAAACCGACAGCCTCACCCAGAAGCAGAATACATCTCTATCGTACGTGATCAAACCAGCGAGAGTTCGGGAGACCTGGTAGTAGAGCAAAATAGCCAGTATCTCGAGCACGTATATGATCTTCGTGGTCGTGCTTATAGTTATATTGTGTCATTGTCGCATGATTTGAATGTTGATGATGGCCGTCTGATACTGGATTTAATTGAAGAGAGAGTGTTAAAAAGATTATGAAAATTGAAGGCCCGCTTATTGTTAGAGTTCTGGATGATGATATTCAAAACAAACGTACGCTTGAAATAGACTTTACTGAACAATATCAAGAGCTTACTACGGAGCAACAGGCCGCTGATATGAAAAAATATATCCAGCAATTATTCCGGAACGCTGAAACCTTGCCAGATAAAGATTCGAACCGACAGGGTCTGTTACTGATCATGCAAATTTGTGAGGAGATACTGCCTTTAATCCAGCAGCAGGAACTGGATTTAAATGAAACGATAACCATGGAGCTAGCAGCACAAACGGTATCACCAGAAATATCGGTGTCCCTGACTGATCTTAAAATGAATTAATTGCGTTGAGAATTTTCGCAAAATAAGTAAACCGCTTATCGCCAAAAATGATCTTTTAGGTGAAATAATTAGCAATAAATATTTCTTACGCTATAACAAGTAGTGTAAGGGATAACTAATGAAACGAAGTTTACTGTTTATTGGGCATGCAACCCGTCAGCTGGTTTGCATAAAGCTTCTTCAGACGTTTCCTTTCATGTATGTCCTCCTTTGGTTAAGTAGAGTGATTGGTATCATTCAGCTGACAAATTCACGGCCAGTTATTTACTGGCCGTTTTTTTATATGAAAGCTTAACTACCACGTATAGCGAAATTGTAATCCTGGCGCATCCTCACAATTCATTGATCAAAAGATTATGTGGTGCCTCCAGTATTATTCTGGATTCCGCAGTTGACCGCTCGCATAAGAGCGGTAGCCCTCTGTTTCATAAACCATTACAAAAACTGCAAATAGCCCTTTAAAAACACTCCTACTTAATTATCTACAACAAAAAGTCTGTTACTGAAAGATGCACCGCTGTTAAAGGAAAACAATCGCTCGAACGAATCACATTAGTACTCCCCAACTTTTCTTCAAGCTGAGTTAAATGGCCACATATAGCGTTGTCATTCCCAGAAACCACTACGCTTTGTAGATTAGGTAAATTAAACAAGGGTTGAAAGTTAAAAATGTTATTATTTTGAAAGTTTGCATAAGTTAATCCAGTCAAAGATTCTACACCGCTTATAGAGTTAATATTTTCACTCGCGCAATTAAGGTTAGTGAAATTTGGGATCAGAACATTTTGTGACGGCGTTAAGCAAGTAGAAAGGTTTATATCAGAAAATGTAACAGACTTTACTGCTGGTGCTATACGATAAGCACTGTATACAGTTTTTCGGTCGTTAAGTACCCTCGCGCTATTTGCACCGTTAGTTAAGTCGTTCTCATCAACTCCACAGGGGTGAATGCTTGTACCAGAATCACAGTCGATATCAGGGTTTGACATAAGGTCTAGCCTTGGAGCCCAATTAAATGCGGAGGTATAAGCCATAATAGTCACAAATCCATTTTCTGTTGTATCAACCCGGTCAATACCATGCCCTGCCGCATAATGTGTAATACCTTTACCGCCCTGGCGACGCGAGTGTATCAGGCCCATGTTGTGCCCTACTTCATGAGTGAATGACGACAAGGGGTTTTTTATACGCACAACACTATATGCCCAATTAGCGAAGTTACCACTGCTATCAACAAAACCTAAGCCACCTGTATCTTGCATATCTCTCAAAAGAACGACAATATCAGCTCCAAAGGTATTTCGTAAATTTGGGACATCATTAAAAGGAGCTACTCCTTTCTGCAGATCATAAAGCGCATCATTCGTTGAATAATTCTGAGCCCCAGATCCAGGTTCCAACGTATCATCAACATTTGGTACTAATCTAGCCGCTGCTAGCGTAAGGTTTATATCTATACCGCTAGCAATGTAAGAGTCATTACTAGCATCAATATAAGCATTAACTTTATCATCGATTGCTCCCCCTGCTAAAGTATTCACGGCGGCTTGCGTATACAGAACTAATACACTGACATCTTCAGCATGAATAGAAAATGAGACGAAGCTCATGGCTACAAAAATAAAAGGCCGGCAGCTTTTTAACACAATTTTAAACAATCTTGATATCTCCTTTAAATATTTTATTTAGATAGTTGGTACTTGATAGTCGATACCATTTTCTGGAAATTTTTCGTCAATTTTTCTTGTGTCGACAATCCAACCATTGCCGCCAACAACCTCCAGCTCAAAACCGCCTTCAGGCGTAATAATTCGCCCATAGGTAGCTTTGGTTCCAACTGTGATAAAGCCACGGTAAATATTAGTATGTCCTGGAAATGAAAAACTTATCTTAACGCTACCATTTCCACGCCTTTCGACCTTTTCGGTTTGCATAGTCCAACTTACGCCTGTTGGAAAATTTACTGTCTGTCCTTTTTTAAGGTTACGCAAGTTGTTTTCATTGATAACTATGGGCATGCCATAAGTACTAAAATCTGGGTTGGTCGGTTCTTGAATGCGGGCTGCTTCATCAACAGTAAATATATCAAAACCCTCAACTGGAGAATTGCTCATAAGAAGGCTGACTGGGTCAACAGGGACAGGAATAAAATTATCATGTGCAGGGGAAGATTTATTGGGTGAGGAAACTAAATCATGGCCATGATTTACCTCGATTTTGCTACTTACGATTTGTGGATTTTCAGTGGATGCCTCTTGTTCGCCTGTCTCCACATATGCCATAGGTTCATCACTTTTGCTTTTTACACTAACTTCAGTATTCAAATCGACATCAATTTTTTTCTGCGTTGATAAACCTGATAAATACAAGGTAGCTGCGATTACAATAATTACTAAGAAATAAATACTTAATTTCATTGCTAAAAACTTTCCATAAATATTATCTGGTTTAAAACACTATTTTGATATTAGTACTGCTTTCAATCTCTATAGATGGCAAACTAATTGAGCGCTTAGATTTGAGCGGACTTTGAATACAATAGGCCTGGATTGTTGATTGTACTCCGTGCCACAACCGGTAGTTTCAACTGTTATTCATGCACCCTACGTATTCATGCCCTTTAGATTACTAAGATTATTTACCAAATAGCCCAGGGACTGCTTGCGTCATACCATACTGGTTGCGAAGCACATGAAACATTATCATCGTTGTATTGTACAGTCAGCTCACTTGATCTAGATTTAGCAGCTAGCATTTTTGATAACCAGCCTCTACATACAGCAATGCTTGCGCCGTTCCACTCGTAATTTAGGTTGCAAATAGCTCTTGCTTCCCTATCCCCAAACATAGCCATTGATTCAAAAGCCACGCCACCTTGTACCGTTTGGTAAATCTTATCAATTTTCCCAGTACAATTGTTGACAGCTGCATAAGTATTACCTGTAGACAAAGCCATAGCTAATACAAAAACTATTTTCCTGTACATTATTAATCCTCTATCAATTTCACATGATTTACCAAAATGACATATTGGGGTCAGTGTTAAATTTGGCACCACAAAATATAACCCTGCCATCTGGATTTACACTACAATTAGATTGTGTAATATCCACAGATGAAATTTAGATGATCTACAATAGTCTTACAATTAGATATATAGCGTAGGCAAGAAACCATATAAGCCATTTAGCGTACGACAGTCGTAGCTATCTCTCCCTGAAAAATTGGTATCAGCTATTTGTCGCCCCTTCAATAAGTATCAGTATATTTTTCAACTTTCTAAGTTATCAAATCGTTTCCCTCGATCATTCTGCGAATAATCGTAGTACATAATATATTTCTATAAAGATTCCAGATTCAACTGTCACTATTAATATTCCATTAGTGCCTCCAGATAATTTCTACTACCGTAGTCAACATCCATTCATTTTTCGATCACATGACTATGAATACTGATCGCTGATTTCCAGACTTTATTTGGCTTATCTGTATGGCCTTTGATTGTTAACTTCTTTTCTGAACAGTTATTAAAGTGGAAAGAGCTATGAATCAGACCTGATGGTTTTAGTTAACTCCGTGGTCTATCATGAAGTAATAACATTCCAGGACGATTTTATTGGCTATCACCGATTGGTTTTGATTTCTTTATAGGGAAAAGATTTCAATTAATTGTTTTACCAACTTGATTATTTAGCTGCTTCTTAAAATTCCTATGGCAGATATGTATTACCTTACTTACGACTTTTTTGCTTTTCTCTTTTTCATTGCCATTCCATTCGCTTTATCGTCTCCCCTATTGACGGGAGCTTAATTATCGCTAACTAAATATACATTCTTCATGATTATCTGACCAAAGTGGGTATTTAAGCATAGCTTTGGAATACAGCCGGCTTTGCAGATGATGATTTAACCAGCGTCGTAAATGGGTGTACGGGCCCTGTAAATACAGTTGTCGATTTACTCTGGAAAACTGTCGAATAAATGGCAATAAGGCGTAATCTAGTAAACTTGGTTTAGAGCCCATTAAAAATTCATGTTGGGTCAGTCGATATTCCAGGCGCTGAATAAAAGGTTCGCATTTCAGTCGACAATTTTCTTCATCGTTACTATGGAAGCGTCTGGCACGCTTGTATTGTTCCAGGTTTGCTTTAAATTGTTCGTCATTTTCCTTAATTGTTTGAAGCATTTCCCCAAGCGCATCTGCACGCTGTGTATAGAGTAAATTTTCTGGATCACTCTGGTTCAGAGCCCACAGCATAATATCTAAACTTTCATCGATGACATATTTTTTACTGTCACTTTCATATACTAAAACAGGTACTGTGCCTTTAGGGGACAGCACTAGCATTTCAGCCGGTTTATCCTGCATTACAATTGCTCGTAATATGACAGTTTGTCGAGCTAATAATATGGCAAATCTTGCACGCATTGCGTAAGGGCAGTTTTGCAATGAATACAGAATAGGCAATGTCATAGGGTTTACGTTGTTAACTTGACTTGTAATTTCTAGAATTGATGATGCCAGCCAACACTTTACAAACCCTGTCTATATTGTGCATTAGTCGATTCGCTAATAATATTGCGTAATTGTTGTTGCGCCAGATCGTCTCGGTTTAACAGGTTTTCAAACTGTTTAATCAACTTTGCTTTATCTTGCTCTGCTTTTGAACCCGCGCCAATATTTGTCACATCAATAAAAAACTCATCAAATAAATCGGCCAAATCGCTGACAATGTCGAGGTTTAAGAACTGCTCATGATTATAGATAGCAGGGTAACCACCTTTTTGTTTATCTATGGCAAAAGAAACACCTTTGATATTTGTTATAGTGGTAGATTTTTTACAGGTCAGCATACAGCCATCCTCGATGCTGGGCTTTTTACAACCTACAGTTTGCTGGAAAAAACACTGACGACTGGTCATCATTAGAATCGGGTGATAAATGCTGTAAAGCAGTTTAAAGTTGTCTGGACGTACAATATTTTTAATTTGCATACGATTAATTTCGTTTGAAATAAATGCGCCTGCACAGTTTAATTCTTCTTTCAAGGTTAGCAAAGCATATGAATTGGTAGTGTTTAAGAATGGACCGGCAACCCAATCGATGCCCATTTTAAATGCCTTATAGGCTACACCGGTATTATTACTGACGATTCGTTTGGGACGAACCTGTTCAAGTAGTCGCACAGATTCATCATAATCTTTACCAATTAATACAGCAGGAAACCATGGAATCAGGCGAGGATTACGCAATAAAATATCGATGTATTTGTTACAGCCTTTTTTATAACTTTCCGGTAATTTGAAATACACGTCAGCGTTAGTCTGATCACACAGCTGTATATCTTTTTCATTAGCAATTAATATCGACAAGGTCAGACTATCATCCTTTTTATTATGCTTATCTAATGCAGCTACATCCACATAAGGAACAACCTCTACTGAATTATTTAATAATGAAGCTGCTTTCTTTTTTAATAGCGTCAGTTCCTTAAATGGAATCGTTAAGCCATCAGCAAGACCACTACATTCAATAGCTTCAATACTGTAGTTATTGTGTGCTAAGTTTTTAAATTGCTTTTCTAAAGTAAGCTGATTGATAGCCTTTTGAGTTGCTGGTCTGAGCAGTGATGTAGTTTGCAAGCTGTGAACTTCATCGTTATCACATATCGTTATAGTCAGACAAAAATGCTCATTCAGCTTTCCAGAAAAAGCTAATATTAGCCGTTGTTTAGCAAAGCTGAGATGCTTTATTTTTTCCTCAAGTTCAGCACCGATTTCATTTTTCTTCCTATGAAGTTCATCTCTCACATTCTGAATATCTTTAACCAAAACCGCATGACTTTTTTCAATGGCGTGTTTAACACTATTATCACGCGGATTGTCTATAAACATATCCTTGCTAAGGTTGCCCTTTAAAAAAGAGTTAGTAAAGTCCCGGTTAAATACACGGTGCAAATTTGAGTCGTCCGCCAACAGTTTTCCTGTTTCAACAAACTCGTTGATCTGCTTTCTCCAGCTATCGACTACGGTATAAACATAGTGAGCATTTTTAATACGACCTTCAATTTTCAATGAGTCAACTTCAGCATCGACTAACGCTGCTAAATCAAAATATGCAGAATTATCTTTCAAATTAAGCGGGAAACGATTGCCCGCCGCCGTGATTTCATATTCATCGCGACATGCCTGGCTACAACTACCACGGTTACCTGAGTTACCCACGCTGACCGAACTGGAATAGCACTGTCCCGAAAATGCAATACATAGTGCGCCATGCACAAAAACTTCGGTTTCTACGTCGTGCTTGTGGGCTAATGCCGTCAATGATTTAATTTCGTCAATATTTAATTCTCGTGAAAGGTTAACGCGAGATACGCCTATTTTTTTCAGGAACAAGATTTGCCCTTCGTTAAGCGTCGTCAGCTGAGTTGAAGCGTGAATATTGATACCAGGAAAATGTTTCTTAACCAGATAAAAAATTCCCAGATCCTGGACGATAATGCCATCGATACCTGAGTTGACCAGCTTGTTAAGTAGTTTGATTAAGCTGGGAATCTCCGGTTCCAGAATGACCACGTTTAAGGTCAGAAACACCTTGCAATCGTATTTATTTGCTAATCGTATGATGCCGTATAAGTCATCAAAACTAAGGTTGGAGGCCCGGTTTCTAGCGTTAAATTTATCTAACCCACAGTAGACTGCATTCGCACCGGCAATAACTGCTGCTTTAATGGCTTCAACATCGCCACCGGGTGCTAATAATTCAATATTTCTTTTCATGTTGCTAATTACTTAATTCTGAGTAGTGTCAAAAATTCATCTATTTCAATAGAATCAAAGAGGCTGGCAGGCCTTGGACTACAATCGGTCTTACCAGTCGTCCTCATCATCATCGGCGTCTTCCTCCTCCTGCTCCCAACTGTACTGCTTACGAGGTAGGGCTGGATCATACTGCCTGAGCCAGAAGGCAAGCATTATACCTATCACCGCACCACTTAAATGTGACTCGAAGGATATACCTTGCTCGATTGGTAAAATCCCTAAAATCATCCCCCCATAAAGAAAAAACACTAGCAACGATAGCGCTATAGCGCGCCGGTCCCAACGAAGAATACCAACAGTAAAAACAAATACCAGCATACCAAAAACGAGTCCGCTAGCTCCAATGTGATAGGACTCACGGGCGAACAGCCATACGCTGATACCACTGCCAAGATAAACAACCGGCAGCAACACTCTAGCAGCGCGCGGGTAACCGTAAAGAAGCATAGTCCCAGTCAATATTATCGGGCCGGTATTGGCGAACAGATGTGCGAAAGAGCCATGAATCAAGGGTGCACAGATTATTCCGATTAGACCGCTCGCACGGCGCGGATAGATACCGAGCTGGATAAAATCGGTAGCTGCAAAATATTCTGTAAATTTTATTACCCAAAGCAATAGCGTAAACAATAGAGCAACGGCAAAAGCGCTACTTAGTCCCCGCTTATCTACGGCAGGGTCCGGCTGATTATGTATATCCATATTAAAACTGAATTTTCATAAATATTGAACTCTATCAGAATTAACTTTCCTATTTTGAGCCCTGGGCATATTTATAGTTCGATATACCTCATACAGGATGTAAATGTTGCTCACTACGACCCGGAATAAGCCACTACTCTAGAAATAGACTATTGGTCTCAGTTGTACCTTTCATTACTGCCAGTTAAACTCTTCAAACAATTTCTCCCACTCCGGTTCTGATTTTGCTTCAAAGCACAGTCTTTGCTGAGTGATGGGATGATTAATACAAAGCTTGCGAGAAGTTAGCATCATACGATGAATATCATATTGCTCACGGAAGAAGCGATTATGTTTTCCATTTCCATGTGTAGTGTCACCGATCAGATGGTGTGAAATATGTTTAAAGTGTTTACGTATTTGCTGTCTTCTACCTGTTTGAGGTGAAACGCTGACCAGTGAGTATCGAGAGCTGGAGTATCGGTCAACCGCAAAAGGCAGTTCTACTCTTTGCAAACAATGATAGTCAGTAATTGCCTCCTGGCCTTTATTATTACCCTCTTCATCTGCTATGGGATGATCGATCTGACCACTATCGTCGACCCAGCCACGGACTAATGCAAAATACTCTTTTTCAACCAGATGGTCTTCAAATTGCTGAGCAACTACTTTCGCCATTTCAGAGTTCAAACCAAAAGCCAATACCCCGGAAGTTGCTCTATCTAAACGGTGAATGGGGTAGACTCTTTGGCCTATTTGATCTCGTAATGTTTGTAGTACAAATACCGTATCACGAGAAATTGGGCTGCGGTGCATCAACAGTCCCGCTGGTTTGTGGATAACAATAATATATTCATCTTGATAGAGAATAGCTAAAGGATTCATTGGGGTGTTAATTTATCTGGCATAGGGAATATTGTTGTGTAAAGTCTTAACGCACCCGTATTTTACGCTACTTATTTGTCTTTGACTTAGTTTGGCTAAAACTGATAGAAAAACGCACACCACTGATCTGTGGTGAAAACTTTCTAAATATAGAAATGGCTTTAACCTGAGGGCAATCAGGTAGAGTTTAATTTTGAGCTAATATATCTACCTCTTTATGACGAAACCGCTTCCATCGCTCATTCACATGATCTCCCAACAGCAACATACAGGGAGTAAGCACCAGCGTAAGAACAGTAGCAAATGCGAGGCCACCCGCCACACCCGTGGCCAGTTGCACCCACCACTGGGTGGATGGCGCGCCATATGTGATATCTCGGTGAATCAGGTCTATATTGAGTTTGAGCACCATCGGCATCAGGCCCAAAATGGTTGTGATAGTAGTCAACAACACCGGACGTAAACGCTGTGCAGCGGTACGCAGGATTGCTTCTACAACGTGCATACCCTGACCACGTAGAATGTTATAGGTGTCGATCAACACGATATTGTTATTAACCACTATCCCGGCCAGGGCTATTACACCAACCCCACTCATGACGATACCGAAGGGTTGTCCAGTTGTGAGCAAACCAAGTAAAACGCCCACGGTTGAGAAGATAACCGCCGAGAGAATGAGGAAAGCCTGATAAAAACTATTGAACTGAGTGACCAGGATTATCGCCATAATAAATAGCGCTACCAGAAAAGCCTTGCTGAGAAACGCTTCCGCTTCACGCTGATCTTCATCCTCGCCCTTAAATTTCAAATCAATTCGCTTATCCATCTCTACGTTTTTATCCAGCCATTGCTGAATCTCCGTAACCTTACTAGCAGGTAGTATCCCTTTGGGTACATCGGCTTTCACCGTCATCACCTGTTGACCATCAACTCGATTGATATCTCCTCGTTTGGCCGCAGTTGTAGTGGTGACGAAATTACTGATGGGTATCAAACCGTATTTTGTCTGCACTCGTAATCTATCAAGCGCTCCCAGGTCTCTTTCCTTCTCTGGTAAACGTACGATAATATCGACTTCATCATCGGCATCATCAGGACGGTAGTCAGTCACCTTTATGCCGTTGGTCACCATTTGCACAGCATTACCAACGATGGTGATATCGGCACCAAAGCGTGCTGCCTTGGTACGATCTACGCTGATTTGCCATTCGATACCTGGCAATGGTCGGTCATCTTCTACATCTACAAGACCACCAATCTCATCGATCAATTCTCGGATCTTGAGCACCGCTGGTTCCAGCAGTTGCGGGTAACGCGAACCGATCTGCAACTGAACCGGCTTGCCACCCGGTGGTCCACCTTCCATCTTACGTGTCTCGATATGAATGCCGGCGATATCTGCGGTGCGGCGGCGGATCTCGGCCAGGATAGTATCGGCAGGATCGCGCTTATCCCAGTCATCGAACTCCATCTGGATAACACCAATAGTATCCGGCGGTACATCCAGCCCGCCAGTTGCAAGACCCAGACCGCTATGGCTATACAGAGTTTTGATACCTTTTAAACCCAGAATTCGATTTTCAACCTGATGTACCAGATCATCCTGCTCAAAAACAGATAGATTGCCGCGCGCCAGTACATTCACCGCTGCCTGTGGTGGTTCAATCTTGGGAAAGAATTCCACCCCTTTACCAAATTTGCCATAAACGACATATACCAGAATAAGAAAACCAAAGCTGCCTATCAGGATTTTCCAGGGGTGCTTCAGTAATTTTTCCAGTATGCGGATATAGACTCCGGTAAGCCCACTAATCTCATGTAGCTCACCAGTCTCCGCTGCTGCCAGACTGCGCATTGCACTATCGCTTAATGGACTTCGTTTGCCCATCAGCTCACCCAGCGTAGGAACAAAAATCAATGCCATCATCAGTGAGGCAGACAGAGTTGCCAACAGCGTGATAGGTAGATATTTCATAAACTCACCCACCACGCCAGGCCAGAATAACAAAGGCATAAAAGCTGCCAGTGTTGTGGCGGTAGAAGCAGTAATCGGCCAGCTCATGCGATTGGCCGCAAAGGCATAAGCCTGATCTCGTAGCATGCCCTCAGCCATTTTGCGATCCGCCATTTCAGTCACTACGATGGCTCCGTCAATCAACATACCTACCGCCATAATGAGCGAGAACAGCACCACGATGTTGATGGTCAGTCCCATGGAGTCGATGATCAGGATACCGGTTAGAAATGAACCGGGAATCGCTACACCCACCAACCCTGCTGTGCGCAGACCCAGCGCGGCGACGATCACGATCATCACCAGCAGTACTGCGCTCAATACATTGTTTTGCAAATCAGACAGCATATTCTTCACATCCTTGGATTTGTCCTGAGAGAAGCTGACCTCAACCCCTTCGGGCCAGGTAGCCTGCTCTGCAGCAACAATGGCGCGCACCTTGTCGATGGTTTCGATTACATTTTCTCCAACCCGTTTGGAGATCTCCAGGCTGATCGCTGGGCGGCCATTCACACGTGCAAAACTGGTAGGGTCTTTAAAGGTGCGGTGGACCTTGGCCACATCTCCAAAAGTGACCACCCTATCATCAACAACCTTGACCGGCAGTGAGAGTACGTCGCTTGCACCTTCCAGCAACCCCGGTACTTTTACCGAGAA
>JBNKMF010000011.1:0-82549 GCA_050292965.1 Gammaproteobacteria bacterium
AGGAAGTACTCCTTAGGCTTGTCGTAGGTACGCTCCAGCACCGGATTAATGTAGATGCGACGAGCATCCGGCGTATATCGGGCGATATTATCGGGGATACTATCCAGTAGCGTACGCAACTCGCGCTCGCGGGCGGCAAGCGCCAGCTCCGCTTGCTTGCGTTCGGTAATATCGGTACCGATCGACAGTACACTGACGACTTCATCCTTCTCGTCACGTTCAGCGACAAAGCGGACCTGGTGATACTCCACTTCGTCGTCCCCTTTCGGTAGCACCATTTCCATTTCATCGCTGTTTCCGCTGGCGGCCGTGGAGAGAATTCGCTGCTGGTATTCTCTGTAACGCCCGTCTGGAAAGGCCTCCATCGGTGTCCTGCCCAGTAAGTCCTCTTTGGGCGTATCAAGGGTGCGCTCGAGCATCGGATTCGCGTAGAGGTTACGAGCGCCCAGCGTATAGCGGGCGATGTTGGCGGGAAGATGTTCCATGAGGCTACGCAACTCGCGCTCGCGGGTAGCCAGTAGTAATTCCATACGCCTGCGTTCGGTGATATCGCGGGACAACGCGATGAAGCGCCTGTCGGTGTCGCTGGAGCCGGGCTTTCTTGAAACGGAAAGTTCAAACCAGCTTGTACCCTGAGGAAGCTCTATACGAATGACCTTGCCGAAGGAAGAGCCCTTGCGGTCAGCTTCATCAATGGCGGACATGGTGATTTCCGCATCATCGGGGAGGAGTACATCGCGGACGGTATTACCCAGCAGTATTTCCTTTTGCGCAACCAGGAGTGTCGGGTTGTGTGCCCAAACGTTGAGGTAGGTTCCGTTCAGGTCAAATTCGAACAGTAAATCTGGAATCGCGTTGATAATCCCATCGATAGATTCCAGTGCCTGCTTCAGGTCCTGTTCGGCACGCTTGCGCTCGGTGATGTCGAGGCAGAAACCGTACCAGAGAACGCCACCATCGGCTTCCGCTTCTGGAGTGGCGGTAACCTCCACCCAGCGCTCGGGATATTCCGGCCGGAGCAGGCGATATTCCACGTGCGAACTGGACATTGTACGCGCCGACTCGAGGATAGACTTTAACACGCGAGACGCATCCTCGGGATGGGTCATGGCATGCAGCGGGGTGGCGTCCTGCACTATATCCTCGGGCCTGAGGCCAAAGAATTCCTCGACGCGAGGGCTGGCGAAGGGATAGCTCATAAAACCATCGGCCGATCTGCGGAATTTGAAAACAAAGCCGGGCAGCTGGGTGACGAGGTTCGACACAGTCCGCTCTACTTCGCGGATGGCGGTAATATCGCGATTCAGGCCCAGCACGGTATTGACTTGCCCTTCGCTATCGCATTCGGGTATCAGCAGCATGCTGTAATTGTGTGGCAGCCCCTGCTGATCTTCGAAGATGACCTCGATCTCGCTCGATTCGCCGGTCTCGAATCCGTGGCGGATGCCATCAACCAGTTTACGGTTCTGTGCGGAATCGAGGACTGGGCTATCGGCTGGCGATTTGCCGACTATGTCTTCTACCAACACGCCGAAAAGCCTGGTGAAGACTGGATTGACGTAGACGCGACGGCCCTGGCGGTCGTAGATAAAGATTAGATCTGGACTATTCTCGGCCAGGGCGCGGAATACCTGCCTGTCACTCTGCAGCAACCGGTTCTTACGTTGCTGGATTATCAACAGGACGAGCAGAATCAGGCAGGAGGTACTGAGAAGAGCTATTAACATATATCCTCTAGTGCTACGGCAGGTTTCACTTTAAAAAACTGAGTAAGAAAATAAAAAATTCTCTAATATTTAGAAACAATTACTCTCTGACCCAAAACGAAATCATGAGGTAAAAGCCATAAATTAAACAGATAAGACTCCAGCTTAGGCCCGGATAGCTTGTACCTCATAGCCTTTTTCACCTCCCGATTAATAAGATGGAATGCCAGAGTTTTCTGCCTTAAGTTAAGTGCCGTCCATCTCTGACCCATTTTTTATTTATTTTATAGCCTAACATTCCGCTTATTTCTTTGTTTACGCCCAGGGCAGGGCTAAAATGTGCGTGAACGCACTGTTCACTAGATTTAACCTGGAATCCGAACCTTTCCCTCAGACAAGACGACTCTACCATATCCAGAATAGAGCCAATGCGACCTGGTAAAATGTTACCTATCTAACAGTCAGATTCGTTAATTCCCTCGTACTTATGTAACCATCGAGACCAGGCCTTAATTCAGTATGATTTCCCCGACTACCGCTGATTAGGATCAAAGAAGCGAATAATGTTCTTGCCTGTTTGCTTGGCCTGATACATCGCCTGATCGGCATGCTGGAACAGCATATCTGGATCGGCATCGTTTTGCGGAAACAATGCAACACCAAGGCTGGTAGAGAGCGAAACCGAATGCCCATCGAGCTGGATCGGCTGCGCAACTGAGTCGACCACTCGTGTCAGGACCATCCCACATTCCTCAAAATTTTCAAGACCCATCAGTAGAATCACGAACTCGTCGCCGCCTATACGGCCCACCGTATCGCAAGCGCGCACGCTTTCCTGCATTCGTTTGCCGATAGTGACCAGCACATTGTCCCCGGCTTCATGCCCATAACGGTCGTTCACCGACTTGAAGCCATCGAGATCGCCATAGCACATGGCGAGCAGGCCGCCGCAACGCTGCGCCTGGGCTACTGCCTGCTTCAGCCGGTCCAGAAACAGCAGCCGGTTGGGCAGACCTGTCAGGGCATCGTAGTAGGCAATAAGCTGGAGCTGCCGCTCCTGTTCCTTGATCTTCGAGATATCAGCAAACACAGCAACGTAATGGCTAAGCTTGCCCTGTTCGTCATTTACCGCAGAAATCGTCAGCCATTCGGTATACTTCTCGCCATTCTTGCGCCGGTTCCATATTTCACCCACCCAATGGCCCGTTTGATTCAGGCTTCGCCACATTTCATCAAAAAACTCTGGAGCCAGGTGTCCTGAGCTTAGCAGGCACGGATTTTCACCGACCACCTCCTCTCGCGTATAGCCTGTGATTCGAGTAAACGCTGCATTGACCTTGAGGATCCGGTTGTCGGCATCGGTGATAACAATGCCTTCATTGATGTTTGTGAAGACACTGGCGGCCAGCCGCAGCTTTTCCTCTGCGAGCTTGCGCTCGGTGATATCGGTACCTATCGTCAGCACACTGACGACCTCGTCCTTTTCATCGCGTTCGGGGATAAATCGGAGCAGGTGATACTCCACTTCGCCGTCCGCCACTAGCACCTCCATTTCCATTTCGTCGTAGCTGCCACTGGTACCCGCAGCGATAACTCGCCGTTCGATTTCTGCGTAGCGTCCATCCGGAAAACATTCCATTACCGTCTTACCCAACAAGTCCTCGTTACGCTTACCGGTGATGCGCTCCTGCACTGGGTTCGTGTACAGGTAACGTGCGTCCGGCGTAGAGCGGACGATAATATCAGGGATGTTTTCCATGAGTGTACGCAACTCGCGCTCACGGGTGGCCAGCAACAATTCCATGCGCTTGCGTTCGGTAATGTTGGTAACGACTCCGGTAATGTTCAGGTTGCCATGAACATCGTTGAAAACTCTCTTGCGGGTGAAGACGTATCGCTTCTCTCCCCCCTTAGTAGTAAATTCTTCTTCCCCCAAAAACTCCTTACCTTCTGTGAAAATAAGTTCTTCGTCTTGCCAGAAGACACGGGCTTCGTCTTCGGGAAAGTAGTCAAAATCAGAATTACCGATGAGCTCCTCCCGTGTGCTGCCGAGGAGATCACAGAAGGCATCGTTGACGAGTATCCAGCGATGCTGGCGATCCTTGACGAAGAGCGGCTCGATGGTGGCATTGATGATGCGGTCCAGAAAGTTTTGTGAATCGGCCAGTTCGTCTTCCATGCGCTTGCGCTCGGTAATATCTGAACCCACCCCGACCAGGATCGGATTGCCATGGCTATCGTTGAACGTAGTCTTGCGGGTTAGGAGGTATCGCTTCTCTCCCAGTCTGTTGGTGAGTTCTTCCTCCCTGGAAAATTCCTCGCCGCTGTTGAAAGCAACCTCGTCTCCTTCCCAGGAAACGCAGGCTTCCGGCACTGGATAGAAGTCGAAATTTGATTTGCCGATGAGCTCCTCCCGCGTGCCGCCAACGAAGCGACAGAAGGCCTCGTTGAAGTGTATCCAGCGGTGTCCGCGGTCCTTGACCCATATCGGATCAGCAGAAACCTCGATGATGTGGTTGAGAAAGTTTTGCGAATAGGCCAGTTCGTCTTCCATGCGCTTGCGCTTGGTGATATCGAGGAAGATACCTGACCAGAGAACGCTACCATCGACTTCCAACTCGGGATTAGCGACAACATTCATCCAGCGCTCGGGGTATCCAGGTCGTAGCAGACGATATTCCACGTGCGAACTGGACATTGTACGCGCCGACTCAAGGATGGACTCTAGCACACGAGGAGCATCCTCGGGATGGGTCATAGCATGCAACGGGGTAGCGTCGTGCACAATGTCCTCTGGCTTGAGGCCAAAGAATTCCTCGACGCGGGGGCTAGCGAAGGGATAACTCATATGGCCATCGGCCGTCATACGAAATTTGTAAATAAAGCCAGGCTGCTGGGCGATGAGGTTCGAAACAAACCGCTCTGCATCACGGATGGCAGTGATTTCTCGATTCAAGCCCAGTACGGTTTCAACCTGGCCTTCGGTATTGCATTCGGGTATCAGCAGCATGTTGAAACTGCGCCGCTGCCCTTCCGGGTCTGTTAAAGCGACTTCCATCTCGCTCATTTCTCCAGTCTCGAATACGCGACGTATGCTATCAACCATTTTACCTTTCTGTGTAGAATTGAGGAATGGGCAATCAGCGGGCGATCTACCGACTATGTCTTCAAACGGCATGCGGAAAAGCCTGGTGACGGCCGGATTGACATAGACTTGACGGCCCAGGCGGTCATAGCGAAAGATCAGATCAGGATTATTCTCGGCAAGTGCACACAATGCCTGCCTGTCGAGCCTCAGCGCCTGGTACTTCTGCAGCAGAACTATTAACAGGACGACCAGTATTAGACTGGTGGTACTGAATAGAGCTATTAACATATTATTCTCCAATACTACGGCAGGGCTCACTTAAAAAAACCGAGTAAGTAAACAGATTTCTCTGCTATTACTGGTCCGGTTTTTCAAGCATTCCCGTAATTTCTAATTTATGCCAAATGGACGGGCTAAATAGGGACTGAACGCGTTGAGCACCCCATTGACGCCCCTGACAAGCTGAACAAGAAACACCTTTTTGCAGCACCTGCACATCTGGATTGCTTATTTTTACTTACCAATGGATTTTACTTTTATATCCTGACCACTCAGGTTTAACTGCTTTAAGATACTCCAGGCCTTCTTTCAACCAGAGTTCAAATTGAAACCTGGTTTAATAGTTAAAAGACAGCATTTGTTAGCTTCACTGATGCCTGTTTATCCTGCTTGATATATTCCGATCTTCCAGCCCGCCCCCCTGACGGCCACATAAAATTCATCAGCGCACAACACCGCTCACCTTCTCTAATAGCAAGAAAAATCGGCCAACAATTCATTTTTGATAAACGCTCTGGCACTGAGCATGGATTTTTTGTTTAGTCGCGGCTACAGCTGTGTTCCATAAAACTACCTCATGACACTTGAAACTCGTCTAATTTAATGCTGTTAAAAAAATACTTACCACAGAGAGGGAAAGTTGGTCCGATTGTTATCCCGTTTTAATCGGACCAACAATTTGATATTAGAGAAATATTTTGAAATGTAAATGTAAACATTTTCACTTTCCACCCAATCAAGGATGATGAAAACGTTCTAAAATCAAAATAGCGAAAACTCAGGAACAATCAGACAAAACTATAAACTGCCAGAGCTAACAGCAGCTATTGTATTTCCAGCTGCCTGGCTGACCGTAAACGCGGCTACGGAACAGTGGGTTACCCTCTACCGTGAGCGGTCAACTGCGGAATCCAGGTTGATTCCAACACATCACGAACCACAGGCACTTTGAGCAGGAATTCCTGGAAAACTTCGAAGCATAATCCTGCATCCAGTAAGTTTCGCGGTATTCTTTTACACCCGCATCGTTGACTTTCGCCATTGCATTTACCTCAAAATTTATAGGGTTAATAGTTTTAACCTGTTAAGCCGTAGCTCGCTTAAATTTGGACTATATCTATGCTGTCGCCGTCATTCAGGTGATCAAATATAATGACTTAAATAAATATTATTCGCAGTTTTTAATGAACTACATAAGTAATTTATTATAATGAAACAATAATTATCAATTTTCATTTCTCATGAATATTACGATCAGACAACTTAAAGTGTTCTCAGAAGTCGCCAGGCATAGAACCTTTACGCTGGCGGCCAGGCATTTACACCTGACCCAGCCAGCCGTCTCCATGCAGGTCAAACAACTGGAAGACATGGTGGGTGCTCCCTTGCTAAACAAACAGGGAAGAAAGATTCAACTGACTGATGCAGGCGAAGAAATGCTACTGCTTAGTCTCAATGTACTGCAGCAGATTGAGCAAACCGAACAACACCTGAAACTGATCAATGAAGGTCATCAGGGAAAATTAAAACTGGTTGTTGCGTCCACGGTATCAGCGGTTGCCACCAGGCTACTTGCCAGCTTTAATGCACTCAACCCTGACATGCACATCAGCTTTGATGTGACTAATCGTGCAGGATTGATCGAGCAACTGACTAATAATCAGGCCGATATCGTATTGATGGGCCAACCACCTGAAAATATGAACCTGCATACCGTTGCATTTCTGGAGAATCCACTAGTCGTCATTGCCTCACCGGAGCACCAGCTATACCAGCAAAAGCACCCTGCCACCATTAATCAGTTACTTGAGCACGGCTTTGTAGTGCGCGAACCAGGCTCAGGTACCCGGCAGGCAATGGAGCGCTTCTTTAATGAAAATGATAAAGTCTTAAATTCAACCATGGAAATGAACAGTAATGAAGCAATCAAGCAGGCTGTAGCTGTCGGCCTGGGACTTGGTGTGGTATCGATTCACACACTGGAACATGAACTTAAGGAAAATCGGCTGAAAATTATCAATGCTGAGGGTTTTCCGATAATACGCTCCTGGTATCTGGTTCAACGCAAGGATAAACGCCTGTCCCCCCTGGCAGAAAAGTTTCGCCAGTATGTGATTCAGCAAGCTCCATTATTTAAGGCCTCGATTAAAACTCGCTAAACAAAAAATTCACCTTCATTTTTTTATACTGCTAATAATTATTATTAAAACCAGCTAGATGAATCCATACACTATTTTACTTTCCCCCATTACGCGATTACTTCAAGTTGTGCTGATCTGTTTCTTACCATTGATCAATGCGCATGCCGAAGTAGATTGCACAACCACCATTCAAAGTATTGAAATAAAAGGTAATAATAAGATTCAACCTGAATATCTACTGAAGTGGTCAAACTTGCATACAGGCCAGCAAATTTCTCAGTCAGACCTGATAAGAGCAAGGCAGGATATTCTAAATACTGGTTACTTTTCGGAGGTCAGCTTACTACACGATGGGTTGTGCCGAGATAAGGCCCCCATAACCATTCAAATCAAGGAGAAAAGATATCACCTGATCTATCCACGTCTGAGCCGCAACGGTGACGGCGATATTGAAAAAGGTCTCAGGTATCGAGGTTACCAGCTATTTGGAGTGGATCAGAACCTGTCTATGTTAGTTGCCAGAAAAGATTATGCAGATGGTAACACTGCTGATCGTCTCGGTATTGACTATGAACTGAATCTGCTCAACCTTCCCTATCTGTTACGTTGGGGCTATCAAACAATTGAGACCCTGCTAACAGAAACAATAAACCCGGTTATAGTTCAGGATGAAGAATTCTCTTTTCTGGTCGGTAGAGAATGGCATCCCCCCTGGACCACTCATCCAGTTGGCGTTTTTACAAAATTGAACTTACACGCTAAATCCAGTGATGGAACCGATACGAACGTGGATATCGATTCTGGTGACTACAACACAATTGGTGCAAAGCTCGAATATAATAGAGTGAACGATGAAGTTATTCGGCACACAGGTTACTACCACAGTATAGAGCTAAGTAAAGGCCTGAATTCATTAGCTAGTGATTCAACTGCCTATCGCTTGCGTTTTGAAACTCGATATTACCATGCATTGAACCAACTGGATAACCTGAATGCACGATTTATTTTTGACCTCACCTCTGAAAAGGTTTTCAACCAATACAATTATTCAATCGGAGGCTCTGATAGTTTACGCGGTATCGAAAGAGGAAGTATAACTGGCAATAATCTCTGGCTGGCCAATATTGAGTATGTCATTGGGTATAAGCAGTGGCCTTCATTTCGTAGCTCACTTTTTACTGATGTGGGTTATGTGTTTAAGGATTACACTTCCATCAATGACCATGACTGGAGGCAAACAGTTGGTTTCGGGCTACGGTGGAAGCTTACCTCCTTTGTCAAAACAGACCTTGTTATCGATTATGGATACGACCCAAAAAATAATTTTTCAAAAATCTACCTGTCCACCTCACTACCTTTCTGACACTGATATTTGCTATCACTTTTGATATTAGAAAATAAAATATATGATAGATTTAACACTTTCTAAACATTGATTCATTCAGTATCTCAAGCTTTGATCTGCCATACCCCTTTATGTTTAGGACAGAAAATCTTGGGCACCTCTGATCAATTATGTTATATCTATGTATAAACCTAGAATCCGCAGTTGGACGAGTTGAAGTGTGCGTTTGAGGTGGTGCAGATCAAGGAGTTACAACGAAGAGATACGCCGCCTCAAACGTGCAATTCAGTTCGTAGCGGGATGCACCGATTGGGTGATTATACACATCAATTGTAATGGTT
Source organism: Gammaproteobacteria bacterium (assembly GCA_050292965.1). Taxonomy (GTDB): domain Bacteria; phylum Pseudomonadota; class Gammaproteobacteria; genus JACNJF01. Next base: position 8,901 of record JBNKMF010000011.1, read on the forward strand.
TATGAAACAGTGGGTTAACCTCTATTGCGAGCGGTCAACTGCGGAATCTAGGTTAAACAGACTGATGCACAATCAGGACGCATCTTTGTCGGCATGCGCCTACCAGGCAAGAAGTTGTAAAGCTTAGTGCTTACAGCTCCCGCCCCTCACCTGCATCCATGTAGGCGACGAAGTGTAGGCCCAGCCTGTAAGCCCTGTCAGAGATATAGCTGAGCCATAAAGTTTTACTTATCGAACAACTGGATTTTTCCTCACCAATGAAACCGCGTATTGCCAGTAAACTAAATCTTGAACTCAGCGCAAACAAACTTATCATTTTTTGCGCGCTGTTTATCAGCATTTTCCTGAATTTTTCATTTTATAGCCATGCTTTGGCAATTTACTCCATCAACTTAAGCAATATTGCTTTTCTATTCGCTATCTTTCTTTTCCAGTTTTTTTTCAGCATACTTTTTCTGAGCCTGTTTGGTTTTAGACCGCTACTACGTCCTGCCATTTTTCTGATCCTGATACTGTCATCAGTCATGGCTTACTACATGGATAGTTTCGGCATCCTTATTGATGAGGATATGATCCGCAATGTAGTGCAAACTCAAATTGCTGAAGCAGCGGATCTGCTTACACCCAAGCTAATGATATATGCAGTGTTTTTAGGAATCATCCCCGGCTTGCTCCTGTATAAATCAAGCGATAAACGATATTCCTTCAAACGTGAACTTTTTTTGCGCATCAAACTGATAGCCATCACCATGGCACTACTCATCCTGGTAGTTTTTATATTTTACAAACCCTTCGCTTCTTTTTTCCGAGAGCACAAAACGGTGAGGTATTACTCCAATCCTCTATACCCAATGTATTCTCTAGTAAAATTCACATACGGCAAGCTGGATACAGCTCAACACAGTTTTAAAATAATCGCACAGGATGCCAGAATTGATCATCAGAGTGACAACCGGAAACTCGTTATTTTCGTGGTAGGAGAAACCGCGCGTGCCGACCATTTCTCTCTAAACGGTTACTCAAGAAACACTAATCCACTGTTGAGTAAAGAATCCCTGTTCAACTTCACAAACATGACATCCTGCGGTACTTCAACCGCCATATCTGTACCCTGTATGTTTTCAATTCTGGGCAGCTATGACTTCTCTACCAGTAATGCAGACTATACTGAAAATATTTTGGATATCCTGCACAAAGCTGGAGTGAATGTGCTCTGGAGAGATAACAATTCCAGCTCTAAAGGTGTCGCAAATAGAGTCACCGCTGAAGACTATCGTGATCCTTCCATCAACCCTGTCTGTGATATTGAATGCCGTGATACCGGCATGCTGGAAGGCTTGCAAAGCTATATTGATAAGCAAAAGGAAGGCGATATTCTGATAGTTCTGCATTCCATGGGCAACCATGGGCCTGCCTATTACAAACGCTACACTAAAGATTTTGAAGTTTTCAAACCCGCTTGCCAGACCGCACAGCTTGAAGATTGCAGCGTTGAGGAAATCAATAATGCCTACGACAATGCAATTCTATATACCGACTACTTCTTATCGCAGTCGATTCAACTGCTTAAACAAAATTCAGGCAAATTCAATACCGCCCTGTTATATGCCAGCGATCATGGTGAGTCGTTAGGAGAAAATGGTGTCTATCTGCACGGCTTACCCAATTTTATCGCGCCCGAAGCACAAACTCATGTACCCGCCTTTCTGTGGTTAAGCGATAATTTTCAAAATGTAGATCGATCTGCCATCAGACGTAAGGCAGACTCAGCGCTTAGTCATGATAATTTTTTTCATACCCTGCTCGGTTTGTTTGAAGTAAAAACCTCTGTTTACGATAAAAGTCTGGATATAGTTTCTGAAAATGATTAGTTTTTAACAGAATCCAGTCCAGACAATAAAAAAGAGAACAAAAAATGCAATATGGCAAGTATTTAGTCTATCAATAAACCAAATATTTAATTATAATAATATATTGATTTACCAATATGATCCTTCACCCTCCAGGATCTCTGCTAAATCGAATTATTTGTTTAACAATCAAGCAGTTCCACAAAGTGTATCGGGACTGAAACTACTAACTTTAACAACTCACACTCCTCAGTTTATGAGCCATAGCCCCATAAACTCTGTGAACCTGTAAATTATTTGTACATACTATGAATTTATTAACTTTTCTGCCTTTTTTAAAATGGTTCCGATTAGTATCCAAAGACACGATTAAGGCAGATCTATCAGCCGGTCTGACCGGTGCTGTGATTGTACTACCACAGGGTGTCGCGTTTGCCACTATTGCTGGCCTGCCACCTGAGTATGGACTATACACAGCGATGGTTACACCGATTATCGCTGCTCTTTTTGGCTCATCCTTTCACCTGGTGTCCGGCCCTACCACTGCGATTTCTATCGTTGTTTTTTCCGCCATCAGCAATCATGCTGATCCGGGGTCAGCTGAATTCATCTCTTTATCCCTGACGCTTACCTTTCTTGCTGGCATCTATCAGCTGGGGTTTGGTTTAGCCCGACTTGGTGTGCTGGTTAATTTTGTTTCGCATACCGTAGTAATAGGATTTACCGCTGGTGCGGCTATTTTGATAGCAACCAGCCAGATGAAGAGTATTACCGGTATTTACGTACCCAAAGGAGAATCTTTTTTACATACCTGGATTGATATGTTTAATGGTATTGGGAACACCAACCCCTATCTATTCGCTATAGCATTAATCACCCTGATCACTGCTTTGGCAGTAAAAAAATACACTCCAAAGATACCGAATTTACTCGCTGGCATGGTAGTTGGAAGTCTGCTTGCCCTGATATTAAAAAACTATACCGACAGCATCAAACTGGTCGGTGAAATACCTGCACACTTACCTCCTTTCTCCATTCCCGAATTCAGCCTGGAAACCATCCGCATGTTGGCCCCTGAGGCTTTCGCGGTTGCACTTCTTGGTCTTATTGAAGCGGTATCAATAAGTCGTGCAGTTGCCACAAAATCCAGCCAGCGCATCGATGCAAATCAGGAGTTTATTGGACAGGGGCTTTCTAATACCGTCGGAAGCTTCTTCTCCAGTTATGCGGGATCGGGATCTTTTACGCGTTCAGGTATCAACTATGATGCGGGTGCCAAAACACCTATGTCAGCTATCTTTGCTGCACTCTCACTAATGATCATTGTATTACTCATTGCTCCCCTAACCGCCTATCTTCCAATTGCTGCAATGGGTGGCGTCATTCTTCTGGTTGCTTATAATCTGGTGGATGTTCACCATATCAAAACCACCCTGGCTTTAAGTAAATCTGAATCTGCAGTATTGCTGACGACCTTTTTTGCCACCTTATTCCTGGAGCTGGAATTTGCCATTTATCTCGGCGTATTACTGTCATTAATTTTCTTTCTGGCTAAAACATCTACTCCAAGAATTCCTACACTATCTTTTAATGAGCCACCCGGTGCCGCCCATCGTAAACTGGTTAATATATACAGCAAACCTGTTAAGCAATGTCCTCAACTTAAGATCATCCGAATTGATATGTCGATCTATTTCGGATCGATCAATCATATTCAAAAACGACTCACTGCCATTGTCGATAACGAAAGGATTTACCATATATTAGTCATTGGTAGTGGTATCAATTTTATCGACCTTGCGGGCATCGAAGCCCTGGAAGCTGAGCAAATACGACTTAAGAAACTTGGAGGAGGTTTATATTTTCTGGGTCTTAAATCATCTGTGTATGAATTCGCCGCTCGCGCTGGATTTATCAAACATGTGGGTAGTAGCAATTTCTTTGATTCTAAAACTCACGCGATTAAAACTATCTACAAAAAAATGGATTCAGAAGTTTGCCTGAAATGTCACTCCCAGATATTTGAGGAATGTCCCTGATCCTTAAACTCAGGCGACAGGATTAAGAGATCAGGTGAATAAAGTAGCATTCAACCAAAGATGGGTAACAATACTGCCGATGTAACCCAAAGCAATGACAGGTGCCCATTTGAGGTGGCCAAAGAAAGTATATTTACCTCTTGCCTGCCCCATAAGCGCTACTCCAGCAGCCGAACCAATTGACAGTAGAGACCCACCCACACCGGCTGTCAGAGTAACTAACAACCATTGCCCCTGCGACATCTCTGGCAGCATAGTGAGTACAGCAAACATAACCGGAATATTATCAACGATTGCCGACAACAGGCCGACCGTAATATTGGCTGAAGTCGCACCCCACTGTGTGTACATCAATTCTGATACCAATTCCAGATAACCTATAAAGCCAAGCCCTCCCACGCAGGCAACCACACCATAAAAGAACAACAAGGTATCCCACTCTGCTCGTGCTACTCCCTGAAAAACATCGAAGGGTACAACATCGCCCACTGCAGGATGCAGAGTAGCTGGCTCGTTTTCATCAGCGCCATTTTTATGCGTGATTTTTAGATAATACCCAAACACCTTTAGATAGCCCAGACCGGTCAGCATTCCGATGACCGGAGGCAGGTGCAGGTAGTTATGGAAGCTTACGGCAGTGATGATGGTACAGAGAAATAACAGCATTATTCGCCTGGCACCGCGTTTCACCTTTACCTTATCGCCTGTAGCTACCGGGTGCTCGTTGGGTACCGCAAAGTGCATAAAAGCGGCTGGCACCAGATAATTAACCATTGAAGGAACAAACAGCGCAAAGAATCCCCAGAAATCTATGATCCCTTTTTGCCACACCATCAGGGTAGTGATATCCCCAAATGGAGAAAAAGCACCACCCGCATTTGCCGCAACTACTATATTGATGCAGCCCAATAAAACAAAACGATTATTATCCCCTGCCACCGCAATAACCACAGCACACATCAGTAATGCGGTAGTCAGGTTATCAGCCACTGGCGAGATAAAAAAAGACAGCGTGCCTGTAATCCAGAATAAGCTACGAAAACCAAACCCCATTGCAACCAGCTTCGAGCGTAGCGCTTCGAACACATTGCGCTCATCCATAGCGTTGATATAGGTCATCGCTGCCAGCAGAAACAACATCAATTCTGCGTACTCTAGCAGGTTATGACGTACTGCATTCTCTGGCAGAATTTCCATACCAGGATGAGAACGATATACCCAAGCAATGGAAGCCCAGATAATACCGGCGGCAATAATGACTGGTTTGGATTTTCGCAGATGGGTAAACTCCTCGGCCATGACCAGGAGATAGGCCAAAATAAAAACGATTAAGGAGAAGATGCCGACAGTGCTAGCAGTAAGATCCAGGGCTATCAATTCTTTAATAGCAAAACTGCTGATGGGAAACAGACAAAGCAATATAAATGCTGGTACCAATGTCAGTCTACTCATAAACCTGGACTACCCTGTAAAATATGCGAATAAGACACTATCTTGCTTAGTTGAAATTGCAGTGTCAAGACAGGCTAATTTTTTACGGGAAAGATTGACCAGTTAATGCTCAACAGCCCAGACACTTTCCCCGTGTATGGACTGTTAAAAAATTTAACCTCGTTTTAAAACAGTGAGGCGTTAATCAAAAAATGCACCCAGATGCTAGCAGCATAACCCAGCGCGATAACCGGCATCCATTTCAAATGACCAAAAAAGGTATACTGTCCTCGTGCCTGTCCCATCAAAGCAACACCTGCCGCTGATCCAATTGAGAGCAATGAACCACCTACACCCGCAGTCAAGGTAACCAGCAACCATTGACCGGTAACCATTTCCGGATTCATGGTCAACACTGCAAACATAACCGGAATATTATCGACGATGGCAGAAAGTACCCCGACAGTCACATTGGCTGTAGTAGCGCCCCATTGCGTATACATCAGCTCAGACACCAGACCTAGATATCCCAGAAATCCCAGGCCGCCCACACAGGCTACCACTCCGTAGAAAAACAGCAGCGTATCCCACTCTGCACGAGCCACAGGCACAAACACATCAAAGGGTACAATCTCTCCCAGTGAATTATTCGGTCCTGCCTGAGCCATCTTGTTGGTCTTTTTCAGGTAATAGCCAAAGATTTGCAGATAGGAAAGCCCCGTCAACATGCCTATCACTGGAGGCAAGTGCAGAAAGTTATGAAAAGAAACCGCTGTAATAATCGTTAGCAGAAAAAGCATGATAATGCGTTTCGCACCACGTTTCATTTGAATATCTTCAGTATTCGGCTCAGGTGTTTCATTCGGTATGGCGAAATGCATAAAAGCCGCTGGTACCAGAAAGTTTACCGCCGCAGGCACAAATAACGCAAAAAAGCCCCAGAAATGAACAAAACCTTTCTGCCAAACCATCAGGGTCGTAATATCGCCAAACGGTGAAAATGCGCCACCCGCATTTGCGGCGACAACAATATTTATACAGGACAAAGTGACAAATTTAGTATTACTACCACCTACAGCCATCACTACGGCGCACATCAATAATGCCGTTGTCAGATTATCCGCAACCGGTGAGATGAAAAATGCCAACAGGCCTGTTATCCAGAACACTGCTCTAAACCCCAGACCAGAGCTAACCAGCTTAACTCTTAAGACGTCAAAAACCCTATGCTCATCCATGCTGTTTACATAGGTCATAGCAACCAGCAGGAATAGCATTAATTCTGCGTATTCGAGGAGGTTATGGCGGATCGCATGTTCCGGTAGCGCTTCCATCCCCGGATACCCCTGATACACCAGTGCAATCATTCCCCAGATCAGGCCTGCAGCCAGTATCACTGGCTTGGATTTACGCAAATGGGTAAATTCCTCAGCCATAACAAACAGGTAGGCCACCACAAAGATTAATATGGCGGCATAGCCCACTGTACTGGACGTGAGATCCAGCGGTTTTTCAATAACTTCGGCCGCAGCTACACTTATTCCCGGGATAATCATAGCGACCACCCCTGATAACAACACCAGCAATTTATTCATACCATTCTGAAACCTAAAAAATCAAACCCATCATCAGCATCATAACGACCAAAAACAGCACGGTCATGATGCCACCTGCTTTCATAAAATCAGGGACTCTATACCCTGCAGGTCCCATGATCAATGCATTAACTTGATGAGTTGGTATGATAAAAGAATTGGAAGTAGCAATAGCGACTGTTAAAGCAAACAATGCTGGGCTGGCACCCACGCCTATCGCAATATTTACCGCCAATGGCACCAGTAAAACCGTCGCCCCGACATTAGACATGACCAGTGTAAAAAATGTCGCCAGTGCCGCCACTGATAACTGGATGACCCAAATTGATGCATCGCCGACCACATAAAGCACCTGTTCAGCAATCCATTTAGCGGTTCCACTGGTTTCAACAGCTAGCCCCAAGGGGATTAATGAAGCCAGCAGAAAAACCGTTTTCCAGCTCACCGCCTCATAGGCTTCTTCAATCTTCAACACCCCCGATAACACCATTCCGATGGCACCGGTTAACAGTGCAATCGACAGGCGGAGATCAGAAAATAAAACGAGTCCTAGCGCGATGGAAAAAAACAGGCCTGCCCACTTTAATTTTTCTGGACGCAGCTTTTCTTCGTGTGGGTATTCGGTGGTTACCACCACAAAATTTCGGTCATGGCTCAGTCGTTCAAGTGATAACCAGGTGGTATGCACGACCAGTGTATCACCCGCATTAAAAGGCATGTCTCGGATATAATCCCCTTCACGTAGCGTTTCCCCATTTCGATGCAGGGCAACCAGTGCCAGACCATAGGTTTTACGCATCCAGACATCGCGCGCTGACTTTCCTACCAGATTAGAGCCTGGGGGAATAACTACTTCTGCGATACCTGCCTTGGCAGTGGATAAAACTTCCACAAATGTTCTTAACGAATCGCGTTTGAGTAGCTGATATTTTTCAACAAAGTGCTCAAGATGTCCTGGTGCCGCCACAACACCCAGTACCATACCCGGCTGAAACTCGGTATCACGCGCCAGGGTACCTGGCCCCACCTGACTTTCCTGTCCACCTATCTTGTTTGCAATAATACGAATACGATATTTGGTTTCAACATCATCCAGTTTCTGGCCGATCAATTTACTGGTATCGGGAACCACGACTTCGTACAGGGAGTACTCAATATTGTAGACCTCGCGAAAATATTTCATTGGATCAGAAGACTTGCCTTTCTCTGACTTGCTAACCGGTAAAACAAAACGACCAGCCAGCACAAAATAAATGATACCCGTCACCACCAATGCCAGCCCGACCGGCGTAACCGAAAACAGGCCCCAGGTTTCCATCTGGTGTTCATCTGGCAATGCTTTATTGGAAGTAAGAATTAAATCGTTCAACAAAATCAAAGGGCTGGAACCAACCATAGTGACCGTACCCCCAAGGATTGCAGTAAACCCCATAGGCATCAGCAAGCGTGACATAGGCAGTCCCGAACGCGATGAAATCCGGCTCACTACTGGCAGAAATAACGCTGCTGCACCCACATTTTGCATAAATGAAGAAATAATTCCGACTGTACCTGAGATGATAGGGATTATTCGCGTCTCAGTTGTTCCCCCAATTCTTAGAATAAAGGACGCCACCTTACTCATTAAACCGGTTCGATCCAGACCAGATCCGATAATCATGACGGCAATAATCGACATAACCGCATTGGAACTGAAGCCATCAAAAAGATGGTTGGTATCAACCAGGCCCTGCTCCAACCCCATATAGGGCGCTAATAGTGAGGTTAATCCCAATAAAACCATGATCGACGCAGCCGCCACGTCAACACCAACAACCTCAAAGGCAAAAAGATAAATGGTTAGCATCAGGATGCCAGTGACCCAGGCAATCTGCACAGAAGGAACAACAGTCGCGAGATACCCCCCCAGTAGTACAAACACTAAAGCAGCAATTATCTGTTTAGGTGAAAAGTAGGAAGTTACAGATGATGACGAAGTACTGTCTGAAGAGGACGCAACAGACTGTGTTGATGCATTCATTTATTTACCTCAGTTGTTACAGACTTATCAGCAAAATCAATCCGGAGATTTTGCCTGCACACTCTGTGCGTCTGTTTTATTTATATATGAGACCATTCCTGGCAGAGAATGTAAAACGTCCAAAAGGAATATATCTAACTATATTTTACTATCCAAAAAAACTTAGAAATCATGAATATTATTAGTGGAAACATCAAATGATATAGAATACATTAATATTCCAATATGGAATATAGAAACCTCCCTGACTTAAAAGGCCTGGCAGCATTACGTGCTGTTGTTGAACTAGGCGGCACCGAACAGGCGGCTAATTTTTTACACATTGGTCAACCAGCCGTGACCAAGCGTTTGCGTGCTCTGGATGAATGCTACGGCAGCTCGTTAATGCTGCGCAAAGGTCGCAAACTGGAACTGACTGCAGCCGGAGACCGGGTATATGCATTTGCTCGCTTGGCTCTCGACCACCAGACAACACTGCTGGAGGATCTGCAGAGCCTGACTCAGGGAAAGAACAAGTTACGCCTGGAAGTTACTTTTGCTATTGGCGAACACCTGCTTCCAGAGCTGCTGCTTAGCTTTTCTGACAACTTCCCTGAATATCAGATTCAAAGTCGCATGGGGTATTCACGCAGGATTCAAACCCGACTGGCAACCGGTCTGGTCGATCTGGCATTACTGGAGCTGGCACCAGACCACCCTGACATTCTGGTACAGAAATGGATTGATGATGAGTTAATCCTGGTGTGCGCACCCAATCATGCACTCAGTGGGTATGACAGTATTTCTCTACAGCAATTGAATGAACAGAAATTTGTGCTACGCGAGACCAATTCATCTATACGTAGAATTCTTGACCAAGTTTTGCGGGACGCAGGGATTGGAAGTCTGGATATTTCGCTTGAGGTAGGGTCTACCGACACGATTGTTGAAATACTCAACCGAGGAAGGCATATGAGTTTTCTACCCAGATTTGCAGTAGCCGATGCACTAGCCAATCATCAGTTACAACAAATCAGGGTCGAACCACTCAAAATAATCATCACGCTATGGATTGCGCGTAACCGTGCCAACATCAACAACCCTGTAGCCGAAGCCTTTGTACAATCGGTCAGAAACTTAACTTCTAAAAATTAGTTTTAATTCTGTAGCTTCTGAAACATTAAATCCCACACTCCATGCCCCAGACGGTGTCCACGGCGTTCAAACCGGGTCACAGGTCGATAATCGGGTTTAGCGCAATACCCCTGAGCATCACCAAGATTTTTAAAGCGAGAATCTGAGAATAGATCTGCCGCCATATGCTTAGCATACTCCTGCCAGTCAGTCGCCATATGTAAAACGCCTTCAGGCTTTAATGAGCGGAACAATAAATCGCGAAACTGCTGATTTACAATACGCCGCTTGTGATGCCTTTTCTTATGCCAGGGATCGGGGAAAAACAGAAATACACGCTCGAGGCTTTGTGCAGGCATCATATTTTGCAAAACCTCAATCGCATCATGCGTCATCAGTTTTAAATTATGGATGCCGCCCTCATGAATCAGTTTCAGACAATGACCGACACCAGGCTCATGCACTTCTATGCCAATATAGGCGGAACCTGGATCGGCTGCCGCCATCTGCACCAACGATTCACCATTACCAAAACCGATCTCTAGCTTCAAGCGATTCAGGCCTGGAAAAAGCTGTTGAATATCAATCGGCACTTCAGGGTTATAGTCGACTCCATAAAGTGGCCAATATTCCGTTAGCGCAAACTCCTGCCCGCTGGTTAGGCGACCTGTACGCTTAACAAAACTTCTGATTGAACGCTTTTTTAGCGCTACCTGATCATCTAAATTCATACGACGTAATTAGTTTAGGAAATAACACCTTCAATGGGCGAAGAAGCCGATGCATAGCGCTTTTTCGGCATACGCCCAGCGAGGAATGCTTCGCGTCCCGCCTGAATACCTTTTTTCATTGCCGACGCCATTAACACAGGATCTTTTGCTGCAGCTATGGCGGTATTCATTAACACACCATCACAACCCAGCTCCATCGCAATTGCTGCATCTGACGCCGTACCCACACCGGCATCAACAATGACAGGCACATTGGCATTTTCAATAATTTCCAGAATATTGTAGGGGTTTCGAATACCCAGACCAGAACCTATCGGAGCGGCCAGCGGCATCACTGCAACACAACCAATCTCTTCCAGTAATTTTGCGATAACAGGATCATCATTGGTATAAACCATAACATCAAAACCATCTGCCACCAGCGTCTCAGCCGCCTTCAAGGTATCCAGAACCTGTGGAAACAGCGTCTTCTGATCTGCTAATACTTCCAGTTTGACCAGATTGTGACCATCCAGTAATTCGCGTGCAAGCTGACAGGTACGTACAGCATCTTTGGCATTAAAGCAGCCTGCTGTGTTGGGCAAAATGGTGTAGCGATCAGGTGGTACCACATCCAGCAAATTAGGCTCACCAGCATTCTGGCCAATATTGGTTCGACGTATTGCTACGGTAATAATCTCAGCCTCACTGGCTTCAGTCGCCAGCCGAGTTTCCTGCAGATCTTTATACTTTCCGGAACCCACCAGTAAACGTGAGTGATACTGCTTACCTGCGATCGTTAAAATATCTTTTGAACCGGCCACTTAGCCTCCTCCAATTGCATGAATAATTTCGATTTTGTCATCCTGATAGATAACCGTAGCGTCGTGCTGACTTTTAGGCACAATGGATTCATTGATTTCTACCGCTATGCGTTTGCCTGAAATCCCCAGCTGAGTTAACAATGTAGAAAGCAAGATGCCATCATTTAATGTATGGCCTTCACCATTGATTATGACCTGCATTGACTGACTCCCAATAAACCGGTGTGCGATTTTACACCAAAAGCGATATCATGTGAGCGCATATTCATCCTTAAATAATCAGAATAAATAAATGAAAAAAGTAATAGTCGTCGGTGGAGGAATCATCGGCTTATTCAGCGCGTATGAGTTAGAAAAAAGCGGCTTTGAAGTCACCGTCATAGACCGTCAACAATTTGGTCAGGAATCTTCCTGGGCCGGTGGCGGAATTATCTCTCCCCTGTTCCCCTGGCGCTATCCTGATGAAATTACTGATCTGGCCAGCATCAGTCAGCAACTTTATCCAGACGTCATAGATGAAATGCAACAGGCTACCGGTCTTGAGGCAGAGTACCTGCCTAGTGGTATGCTTGTTGTCGGCGATTATGACTCTGAAAATCCCTATGAGTGGACTCAACGCACCCAAATCAATATGCAACAGGTAGATAAGACAGAATTGAGTCAGCTTGCTCCTGAACTATCTGATACCTATCAAAAAGGTTACTGGTTCCCACAGGTGCACCAGGTGCGCAACCCACGATTAGTCGCTCTGGCCTTAGCCTATTTAAAGCTATGCAATATTCGCCTGATCGAAAACCAACCCGTGGACGAAATCCTCACCCAAACTGGCAAGATCACTGGTGTTAAGACACAACAGGGCACTTATGATGCAGATGCCGTAGTAGTTTCCGGTGGTGCCTGGACTTCAAACATTATTGATAAACAAGCAATCGACAGAACGATTAAACCCATTAAAGGCCAGATGCTATTACTCAAAGGCAAACCCAATACTGTTAGACGTATCATCCTGTCAGATGATCGATACATAATTCCAAGAAAAGATGGGCGCATACTGGTAGGGAGTACCACCGAAGATGCGGGATTCGACAAAAAAACTACCATCTCGGCAAAGCAGGAGTTATACGATTATGCTATATCAACCATACCTGAGCTAAGACAATACGAAATCGAGAGACACTGGGCGGGCTTACGCCCCTCACCCTCTGATGGAATACCTGTTATAGGACAACACCCTGAACTCGAAAACCTTTTTATCAATAGCGGTCACTATCGAAATGGCGTTGTCATGGCTCCCGCGTCGGTACGTTTATTAGCTGAAATCATGACTCATAAAAACACCTCTCTGCCCCAGCAAAACTACGCGCCATGAGAACTTATTCACGACCTGAATTTGATGATAGACCGTTTATCCTAACAAACAAGACCCCTATCTATGGGTAGGTGATATTTTTCCAGACTAATCTAGGATTCAATTATGAAAACATTACGCCCACATGGTTTTACATTACTGGAATTGATGGTCACTTTAGCGATCTCGGGTATCGTTATTGGGTTTGCAATTCCAGGCATGAACCAGTTTATAAAAAATGATCGCCTGACATCTTTTCGCAACGAGTTATTTACAGCCCTACAGTATGCTCGCAGTACTTCCGTACAACGCAACCAGCCAGTAATAGTCTGTGTCAGCTCAAATCAAACAAGCTGTACAGCTGGAACTTTTCAGGATGGCTGGATTGTCGGCATAGATCTAGATGACAGCGGAACCATTGATAACGCTAATGAACTATTGAAAGTCCAACAATCCATTAAAGCGAAGACTGCCGAGATTCAATTTTTCAGCGACTTTGGTACATCTATTAATTTTGATAACCGTGGGTTTAGCCCTGATACCCATGGACGCATATCCGTTTGTGACGCCAGAGGAGACGATTTTGGACAGGTGATAACCGTTTCGGTAACCGGCAGAGTCGGACGAGGGGATAACGCAACATGTTCATAAATATCAATAAAATGAACCATCAAATGGGTCTAAGCCTGATTGAATCATTGATCACTTTGCTGGTGATATCCATCGGCTTGCTGGGTATAGCTTCTTTGCAAATGGCCAGTATGCAACAAACTGCCAGTGCTCAATGGCACAGTCAGGCGGCATGGTTCAGCTACGAAATGACTGATCGCATTTTCGCGAACTCTACAAACTTTGATCTTTATGACGGCATTGATACGGATAACGCATCCAGCACGGATTGCAAAGCCAGCTCCTGTACAGCGGATCAAATCATGGCCGCAGATAACTGGGACTGGAGTGAAATGATCAAAGACCTTCCCGGTGGAAAAGGTGTTATCTACTCAACCGCCCCAGACACCTTAACTGTTTCCGTCATGTGGGATGATAATTCTGGCGAAAGCAACTGCACTAATGGTGAACCAGCCTCTAAAACTCAATCCTGTTTCACGGTGACCATTACAAAATGAAGAATTCAACCTCAAGACAATCCGGACTATCTCTAGTAGAGATTTTAGTAGCACTGGTCATCAGCCTGTTCCTACTAGGCGGCATTATTCAGGTCTATATTGGCAACAAAGCTAACTATAACTTTTCAGATGCATCCTCGCGACTGCAGGAAAATGGACGTTTCGCGCTAGACAAAATTACTACTGATGTTCGCCTTGCTGGATTTTTTGGCTGCATTTCCTTAGACACTGCTAGCGATTTGATACAAAATCATCTAAACAAAGCATCAGCTAACTATAACCCCGATATACATGACTTTATCAATTCAGCGCCTATCCAAATCACAGGTCATACTGGTCTGGATGGCTTATCAGATGAGTTGACCATAAGAGGCAGCAAACCCGGTCAGGCCACGGTTTCTACTACACTGAACAAGCCCGGGTCTGCCCCTATTCAGGTTAAAGGGAGCACACCATTTAAAAGTCACGATATCGTGCTGATTACCAATTGCTGGACTTCAGATATTTTTGAAGCCAACTCCGCAAGTACTTCAAATACTGGCGTAACTACACTAACTCATACCACGGCCGTCCCTGATCACACACCTGGCAACATGGATCTTAATGGTTGCGGTGCAAACTGCCTTATTGATGTAAATAGTGAAGATAGTAATCTAGAGAGCGCCTATATGGAAAACAACTCGTCAGTCTATTCACTGCAAACCGTCACATACTCAATAAAACCAGCAACCAGCGATAAGACAATACCCGCTCTTTGGCGTGAGGAAAATGGTAACGACCAGGAACTTATCGAAGGCATTGAACAAATGATCGTATTATATGGTGTTGATAATTCTGTTGCTAATCCTGGTGAGGTAAAAACTCCCAATCAATACTTTGACAGCAACGAGCCAGCTGTAAATTTATCCGCGGTCACTGCCATTCGGGTATTTCTGGTAGCTCGTTCTGAACGTGATTTTGTACTGGAAGATAATCAGCACTACACAGTGAATGGTGTCGAGAAAACTGCTCCCGACTTACGTCGACGCCAGGTTTTCTCTGTCACTATCGACCTACGCAACAGGTAATCTCATGATGCCATATACTATTAAAAAGCAAACCGGAGCCGCACTAATCATCAGCCTTATTCTTCTACTGGCTATGACAATAATATCCGTAACCTCAATGAAAGGAACAACAACCGAGCTCGCTATGGCCGGAAATTTGCGAGAATCTGCTATCACCTTTCAGGCTGCAGAAGTGGGGTTAAAAACGGCTGAAGCATTACTTGATAAAGAAAATGAACCAGGCAATGTCATAGACAAAGATGCAATTGATCCTGATTATCTGGATGATAACACCTGGACTTCCTCCGCAGCTACCACGGTATCCGTATCTCTGCCAAACATTTCCAACAACCCTCAATTCATTATTAAAAACCTGGGGCAATGGGATCCTGATAAAAAAGTAAGCGTGGAAATTACAGGATACGATGAACAATCGCCTGCTCCAAAAGTTGATTATTTTAGATCAACAGCTCGAGGTTACGGAGTTACCGGCAACACTTATAGAACCGTCCAGTCTTTTTATGGTCGGCCTGCCAAATAACACAAGCATGGTGAAACACTATGAATGCTAAAACTCATAAAATTGGACTTTCAACTGCTTTAACAATGCTGATACTTTTCACAGGCAACACAGCATTTGCAGCCCCTGGCGTATTGTCTGACGCACCACTTTTTATCACTACTGCTGTTGAACCGAATATATTTTTCACGCTGGACGATTCTGGCAGCATGGATTGGGAAGCAGTGGTTCCGGACACCGATCTTTTTGATTATTGGTACAATGGTGCCACCCGCTACCACAATTTGTATCAGGCCTACTACCACCCCGGCTGGTCAGATTATAGATATGATCCTGGCTGGTTTGTTAACACGTACGATTTAAATATTATTCCTCCTGCAGGCTATTCAAACAATTCAACCAACCCTTTAGTAAAAAAGTGGTGGGTAATGCAGAACCACAACTTCAATACGACTTATTACAACCCCCTGACTGATTATAAACCCTGGCCCGGTGTTGACAGTATCGGCAACCCACTTTACCCAGCAGCCAATCCTTATCACGTTTACAGAGACCCCAATAGAAGAGGTACTGGCGATGACTTCGTAGATCTAACCCAACACTATGACTACTTTGACACCTTAAATGGCGGCTCCTGGCAATTACTCACTGGAATTGCCTACCTGCCCAGCTATTACACCTGGACTGATGATAATACTGACGGCGTTTTACAGGCCACCGAAGGCCACACTCTGGTAGAAATTACACCTGGAACCCAGACTTACAGTCACCAGGATCAAGATGGAAACATTGTTAAAACTCGCAGCGCTACAGATGAGCTACAAAACTTTGCCAACTGGTTTGAATATTACCGCAAACGTGAATTCGCCACAAAGGCAGCTATAGGCGCCGTTATCACAAAAGCGAGTGGGTCCCGCATGGGATACCGACTCATCAACAATGGTCATAAAATCAATTTAAAAACCATGACGAATGCGACAAGTAAACTAGAGCTTCTCCAATCTTTTTACAATATCGACTCTAACGGTGGCACCCCCTTAAGAGGGGCGCTTAAATCAACAGGTGAGATGTTTAAAGCTACCACATATAACAACGGCAAAGTCATTCTCCCTGCCTCTGAAGGTGGAGAATGCCAACAAAATTTTTCTCTGTTAATGACCGATGGCTTCTGGAACGGATATACACCCTCCTATATCGGAAATACCGATAGAAGCACTGACAGCACAGGGTTTGACGGTGATGAAAATGAATCCAATGATGGCGGCAATTATGAAGATGACGTCTCAGACACCCTTGCCGATGTCGCAATGAAGTACTATGAAACCGATCTGCGAACAGACTTAGCCAACAAGGTACCTATAACAGAGGGCGTTGATGAGGCCACCCACCAGCACATGGTCACCTACACCATCTCATTTGGTGTAAAAGGTACCCTGGATATTGATACCTACGACCCACTTGCCAGCGGATTTTCCTGGCCCAGCCCCTTCAGCGACCCCACAGATCCTCACAGGATAGATGACTTACTGCATGCTGCTTATAATGGGCGCGGACTTTACCTGAGCGCACAAAACCCAGTTGAACTGGTATCATCTCTTTCTGCAGCTCTAGCCGACATAGAAGATCGCAGTAGCTCTCAATCTGCTGTATCGGTGAGTTCAG
This sequence comes from Gammaproteobacteria bacterium, assembly GCA_050292965.1. Lineage (GTDB taxonomy): Bacteria > Pseudomonadota > Gammaproteobacteria > JACNJF01. The sequence continues at coordinate 26,186 of JBNKMF010000011.1, forward strand.
CCGAGATAACCACTGACACTGTTGTCTATGCTACTGAATTCAATACCAGCGGCTGGCAGGGCAATATATTCGCCTACCCAATTGTTAAAAAAATTGTTAACAATAAAGAGGTGTTTTCAATTGATATTCCTACAGAACCTATGGATGCGTTAAATGCCGCTGAAGTACTGGCCTCTCAGGTTAAAAGTGACGGTTTTAATTCTGGCAGAACCATTCTTACCAAAAATGGTACCAGCGGTGTACCTTTCAAATGGTCCAGTATTTCCAATGAGATGAAAGCGGATCTACGTATTAACTCTGGAGGTACCATAGATTCAGACACTACTGCTCAAGCCCGCCTTGACTACTTACGTGGCGACACTTCCAATGAAGGTGCTGGCTTACAATTTCGGCTACGTGCCGAGTTCGCACCAGATCCAGCAACCCCCAAGTCAACTGTAACCAATATACTGGGTGACATTGTTCACTCTAGCGCAGTTTATATTGCCAAACCACTGCTGAACTGGCCTGACGATGCACCTTTCCCGACAGGAGACGAAGCTTATTCAAAATTTAAAGAAAACCATGAATCCAGGGACGGCATGATTTATGTTGGAGCTAACGATGGTATGATTCATGGGTTTTCAGCATCAGATTTAAAAGAAAAGTTAGCATATGTTCCCAGTAATCTGGTATCTACCGAAACCAATAAAGGGCTGCACTATTTAACTAACCCCAGCTATCAGCATCGTTATTACAATGACCTGACTCCCTCTTTTTCAGACATTTATATAAATGGAAGCTGGCACACTATCGCTATTTTTGGGCAGGGTGCAGGCGGACGTGGCTACTCAGCACTTGATATTACAAACCCTGTTTTTAGCGAAGCCACTGCCACTAATACCGTGATGTGGGAGTTTAGTAGTAATGATGATGCAGATCTGGGCTATACCTTCAGCAAGCCAATTATCGGCCTGGCCAACAATGGTGAGTGGGTTGCAGTTTTTGGTAATGGCTACAACAGTGACGGAAATGGCCAGGCCGCATTATTTATAGTTAAAATTAGAGCAGGGCTAGATGGTTCCTGGGATGTTAGCGATTACTGGAAAATCTCTACTGGATCTGGGGATTCCTCCAATCCCAATGGCCTGTCGACACCTGCTCTAGCCGACATAAATGGCGATGGAACCATTGATCGGGTTTATGCTGGTGACTTAAGGGGACAAATGTGGGCTTTTGATCTGTCAGATAATTCTCCTTCTAACTGGCAGTTAGCTCATGGTTCAACTCCCCTGTTTACAACCATCGGTCAACGTCCCATCACCACACAACCATCGTTATCTTTACATCCGTCCATTGACACTGATAGCTCAAATACTCCAAATATTATGTTAGCCTTCGGGACAGGACAATACCTGGTCGATGCGGATAAAAATTCGAGCCATGACAACTACTTCTATGGCGTTTGGGATAAGGGGGATGACAGCGCTAATCTAACCGCTAGCAACCTGCAGGAGCAAACCTTTACCAGCTCTAGCCCTCGCATATTAACCCGAAACTCAGTTGATTATTTGACTAAATTTGGCTGGTATATCTCCCTTGATATCACCCATGAGCGCTCCGTAACTGACTCCTTTATTCGTGCTGGCTATGTTTTCTTTAACACCGCTATACCAAGTAGCGATACCTGCCAGTCTGATGCATACGGTTACCGATTTATTGTGGATCTTAAAACAGGGGGAACCCCGAACGAGCCTGTGATTGACACAGATGGTAATGGCGTGGTGGATAGTAACGATGAGTTAGCAGCAGCCTACGAAATGGGCGGCGATGGCGGCATACCTACTGCAGACAAACAAACTCGAGAGCACCTTATTGGTGCTGATGAGGATGGAAAAATAAAAGCGTCACAATTAAAACCCTACCCGCATCGTAAAACAGGTCGTGTATCCTGGCAGGAGTTATTAAAATGATCACTACAACCAAACAATTAACAAAATACTGGATACTTTCTGTGCTACTACTTGTATCTAATCCATCATGGTCACAGGAGGAGTTTAATGCTAACGCAAGAGTTCGACTCGAAGACGTAGGGCCAAATTTTATTATTATTAGAGATACCAGACATGCTACATTTTCAACAGTCAAGGTATTTCTTCCCAACAATAAACCTGGCCGAATGCAGGATCTAAAAAAAGGTGATTTTGTCAACGTAACTCTACTAAAAGTTGGAAAAGTTGAGTACGCTGACACCATACGTTTACTGCCTAAGTAATATCTGAACCCGTGCTTTCAGGGCGAGTTCATGGCGTAAGAGATTGATTTCACGGTGGAGTTAAAAAATCTTAGCTTCACCTATAACCTTCATGGAATCAGTAACTTGCGTCAGGGACCGACATAAAGCTACGGATTCAGATAATAGTTAAAATATGATAAAACAGAGGCAAATCATGAAATATAATAATGCTCAAAAAGGCTTCACCTTAATCGAAGTAGTAATTGTCATTGCAATTATTGGCATTCTTGGAGCAGTTGCCATGAGTGCTTATAGCGATTATATATTGAAAGCAAAATGTACAGAAGGGCGTGATGCTTTACTTTCAGCCGCTGCTTCTTTAGATAAATGCAAATCGCTTTATGGCGTATATAATAGTGGAAACTGCAAAAATATAGATAACTTTTTAGGCCCCACAAAGAATGGCTACTTTGATGTTCAAAAGACAATATTTACTGACAAAACCTTTACTCTAACTGCCTCTGGTCAAACTATTATGGCAGCAGCTAATAATAAATACTGCCCTACTATTACGCTTAATCACTTAGGCGTGCAAGGTGGAACAGGGGAAGAACCCTGGTAATTCAATACAGGCATTCCTTTCTAAAAGGGCTCTGATATAATCAGCAGCCCTTTTTTTATGCCAAAACCTAATGACTCGAAAAGCTGTTGCTCTTATATCCGGTGGACTGGACTCTTTACTCGCCGCTAAAGTTATCCAGCAACAGGGAGTGCACGTTGAAGGGATCAACTTCTTTACAGGCTTTTGTGTAGAGGGGCATACCCATGCCATCCGTAAACAGGACAAGGCAAAACCTAAACGCAATAATGCACTCTGGGTCGCGGAGCAACTCGGCATCAAATTGCACATTATCGATATCGTTGAAGAATATAAGGATGTGGTGATCAATCCCAGTCATGGTTATGGAGCTAATTTGAACCCCTGCCTTGATTGCAAAATATTCATGGTAAAAAAAGCTCAGCAGTGGATTGAAAAAAACAACTTCGACTTTATCATCACTGGTGAAGTTATTGGGCAAAGACCCATGTCCCAGCGTAAGGATACCATGCCAATAATTTCCAATGAATCCGGTGCCGACGACCGTTTGCTGCGACCATTATGCGCTCTTAACCTGCCTCCAACCCTGCCTGAAAGAGAAAAGTGGGTTGAGCGCGAACAATTACATGGCTTTTCAGGAAGATCTCGTAAACCTCAAATAGAGCTTGCTGCAAAATTTGGATTTGAGGATTACGCTCAACCGGCAGGCGGTTGCTGTTTTCTAACCGATGAAAACTACTCAGTACGATTACAGGATCTTTGGGATAACCGAGGACAGAAAAAATATGACCTCGACGACATTATGCTACTTAAGGTAGGTCGGCATATCAGACCAGAGGCTGGATTTAAACTCATTATCGCGCGCGAAGAAGGTGAAACCCTTTTTTTAAGCGGATACAGGAATCAGTTCCAGGCGATAAAAACCATCAGCCATAGCGGCCCACTCGCACTGGTTGAAGGCGAAATGCTCAATCCGCAACAGATTGAACTGGCCTGCGCCATTGTTGCCCGCTTTAGCAAGGGTAAGAATGCCGATCAGGTAGAGCTTAGCTATAGTGCACCCAAAACCGATCCGATTTTTATTAAAGTAAAAGCGTTAGCAGCTCACCAGATGCCGCAAAGCTGGTATCTTGTTTAACCTGGGTTCCACAGTTGACCGCTAATTTCTAACGCAAGTTATTGATATGTTAAACCAATTAATGATTTTTCTTTTCACCCACCGGGTTTTCAGCATAGATGCTGTTATTTCGCGAAAGCATGGATACATAGAAGCATGAACCCAATAACACTACCAGCATTTGTGAAAAACCCCAGCACACCCTGCTGCGTCGCCTACACGGATGTAGTTGAGGGACGTGAGCAGGATGCGGGTAGCCTGGCCATTCTTGTTAAGGGAGTAGCCATTAACGGCAAACGACGACTCGCAGGGATTTCCCACAAATCCATGTTCAACTGCAGATTCCAGGTTTAAATGATATGACGATTCAAGTTGACGCACGACGCTTACTTTGCCCCATGCCAGTGATCCGCCTTCAGGATGCGGTCAATCAGGCGGAGATTGGCGACATCATCGAAATTACCTGCACTGACCCCGGTGTAAAAAACGATATTCCAGCCTGGTGCCGCATCAATGGGCAGCAACTGGAAAATATCACTGATGGCGATTACGAAATCATTATTAGCGTGAGAAAATGTAACGATGATTGATAAGCGTCATACCGTCATCAAACGTGTGACCTATGCTGGTATTCTGGTCAACATACTGCTTTCTGCAGCACAGATAGTATCTGGTTTTTTTGCTAATAGTCAGGCATTGATCGCTGATGGGATACACACCCTGGCCGACTTATTGAGTGATTTTGTCGTACTATTTACCGCTCAACATGCCTCCAAGGCAGCCGATGAAGACCATCCTTATGGCCATGGACGGTTCGAAACACTGACATCAATCTTCCTCGGTATTGCTCTGGTTGCAGTAGCTCTGGGTATAGGCTACCGAGGCATTCTTTCCATCGCGAACCCATCACCTTATGTAGTAGAACCCTACGCGCTCTTTTTCGCTTTTTTAGCGATATTGAGTAAAGAATTTCTCTATCGCTACACCATAAAAGCCGCCCGGGAAATTAAATCTACACTACTCGAAAGTAATGCCCTGCATCACCGCTCTGATGTTTTTTCTTCCATCGTAGTTGTCGCGGGCGTAGGCGCTCAATTATTTGGGGCTCAACACATGGATGCCCTGGCCGCAATTATTGTTGCAGTGATGATTTCTCTGATGGGACTACACCTGGTTAAAAAATCTTTTGCCGAATTAATCGACACCAGCCTTGATCAGGAATTACTTGATAAGGTTAAGCAGCACATTTTGAATACAGGTGGCGTTGTAGCAATACACAGCCTTCGCTCTCGATCAATGGGCGGCATGGGTTATATCGATACTGAAATACGTGTAAACCCCAGACTGAGCGTGTCTGAAGCTCATTACATATCGCTGCATTTAGAGCAGTCGGTAAAAAAAACCTTCAACGAAATCTCAGATATAACAGTTCACATAGATCCAGTCGCAGACATTGATCACGATAGCATCGTAAAATTACCCTCGCGCTCAGAACTATTGTTTTCACTTTTCTCATCCTGGGAAAGCATCGAAGGCTCGGATAAGATTCTCAATATTCATCTTCATTACTTAAGCGACCAGGTTGAAATCGACATTATCCTACCGATCAGCATGGCCTGCGGAGAAGATCAGTCACTGGCAACAAACTTGATTGAAGCCGCTAATCACTTAAATTTTATCGGAAAAATCAACACCTACTACGCGCAATAACAGTGCACAGAAATCGCTTTAGCCTTATATTGGTGCATATTGCTATTTTAGTGCATCTGTTGCTCAAGTATTCACTGTTAACAATTGGCTAGCTTTGATTTATCTGTACAATGCGTACTGTTTTAATCGCTTTATGAGCGGTTTAATCCTTATCAATTTTCTTACCTGAACTCTTTGGAGGATAACTACATGTCACCAGCTGACGTAATCAACATGATCAATGAACAGGGCGTTAAATTTGTCGATTTACGCTTTACAGACACCCATGGAAAAGAACAACACGTAACCGTTCCTGCACACATACTCGATGAAGACATGTTTACCGAAGGAAAAATGTTCGATGGCTCATCTATCGCTGGCTGGAAAGGCATCAACGAATCAGACATGATCATGCGCCTGGATGCTTCAACCGCCGTACTTGACCCATTTACTGATGAAGCTACTGTTAACATTACCTGCGACATTCTAGAGCCCTCCACTGGTGAAGGTTACGAGCGTGACCCTCGCTCAATCGCAAAACGCGCAGAAGCCTACCTGAATGCTTCTGGTATTGGTGATACCGCTTACTTCGGCCCTGAAAACGAATTTTTCGTATTTGACGACGTTAAATGGGGCAATGAAATGGGCCATGTTTTCTATCAGGTCGACTCGCAGGAATCCGCATGGAATACTTCAAAGCACTATGCTGAAGGCAACATGGGCCACCGTCCTGGCGTAAAAGGTGGTTATTTCCCAGTTCCTCCTGTTGATTCGTTACACGACCTACGTTCCGCTATGTGTCTGGCCATTGAAGAAATGGGGCAGAAAGTTGAAGTTCATCACCACGAAGTAGCGACTGCTGGACAGTGCGAAATAGGTGTATCTTTCAATACTCTGGTGAAAAAAGCAGACGAAGTACAGACTCTAAAATACTGCGTTCATAACGTCGCGCATAGCTATGGCAAGACCGCCACATTCATGCCTAAGCCACTGGTTGGCGACAATGGTAACGGTATGCACGTTCACGTATCAATCGCCAAAGGTGGCGAAAACCTGTTCTCTGGTGACGAATACGGCGGTTTATCTGAGACTGCACTATTTTTCATCGGCGGCGTTATCAAACACGCTAAAGCCATTAACGCTTTTGCCAATGCCTCTACCAACAGCTACAAGCGACTGGTTCCAGGATTCGAAGCTCCTGTTATGCTGGCCTATTCGGCTCGCAACCGTTCTGCGTCAATCCGTATTCCTTTCGTTAGCAGCCCTAAGGGACGCCGCATCGAAGTTCGTTTCCCTGACTCCACAGCCAACCCTTACCTGGCCTTCTCAGCCATTCTGATGGCTGGCCTTGATGGAATCAAAAACAAAATGCACCCTGGCGAAGCGATGGATAAAGATCTATATGACCTGCCTGCTGAAGAAGAAAAGGCCATACCACAGGTTGCTTTCTCTTTTGACGAAGCACTCAAAGCACTGGACGCTGACCGCGACTTCCTGAAAGAAGGTGGCGTTTTCACTGATGATGTTATCGATGGCTACATCGATCTTAAGAATGAAGAAGTACAGGCTGTGAGACTGGCCACCAACCCTGTTGAATTTGATCTGTACTACAGCGTATAAATCAAACACTCAACTTCGGTTATACAAAGGCCCCGCAAAGGGGCCTTTTTTTATCCTGCATTCAGCCCCAAAATCGCCTCCTAACTTTGCTTACTGCTTTGCGCACTGTTTTTGGGCATAATCATTGATACAATACGATAGACTGACTCCTGAAAAGAGCCACATAACTGTCTTTGCTCACCTTTTAATTATTGGTCAAATAATTGCATAATCTATGCCCATGTCCTTAATCAGCTCAAACAAAATTCTCGACTATCTAGATAGCACTATCATCTGCATGAATTCGAATCTACAAATTAAACAAGTTAACGCCACTGCCGAAGTTTTTTTCGACACCAGTGAAAGCGTGTTACTTGATAAAAAATTCTCAGATTTGCTGAGCAAAAAAGAAACGAACTCTATCCAGTCTTCGCTAGAATTTAGCGCTGCAAACAATCATCAGGTTACCGAACACGAGGCCGTACTTACCCTGAGCAATGGAAAACTTATTTCCTGCGACTATTCGATTCACCCCATCATAGAACTTGATTCGCTTAATTTGCTGCTGGAAATTCGACCGTTGGATCGACATCTGGAAATAGCTCAGGAAGGGCAGCGTATAGCTCAGCAGCTAGCCAGCCAACAACTGGCTCGAGGCATGGCTCACGAGATAAAAAACCCTCTCGGCGGCATTAGAGGGGCCGCTCAACTTCTCGAAAGGGAAATCAACAATCCAGAACTTAAAGAATACACCGATGTCATCATTCATGAAGTTGACCGACTTCAGGTACTACTCAATAGCATGCTGGGACCGAACCGGAAAATAACCAAGGCCCCTGTCAATATCCTTGAAGTTCTGGAACACGTAAGCAGCGTGGTACTTGCCGAGTTTACACACAATCTGGAAATTATTCGCGACTATGACCCCAGTCTCCCTGATATCTACGCTGATAAAAACCAGCTAATACAGGCCTTCCTGAATATTGTGAGAAATGCAGCGCAGTCTGTTGCCGACCAGGAGCGAGGAACTATAACCCTCAGAACCCGAGTTTCACGTCAGCACACGATTTTAAATAAGCGGCACAAACTTGTGATGCAAATTGACGTCATAGATAACGGACCGGGTATCTCGCCAGAATTAATTGAGAACATTTTTTTACCGATGGTGACCGATAAAGCCGATGGCTCGGGCTTAGGTCTACCCATCGCACAACAAATTATTACCGGCCACGAAGGCATTATTCAGTGCAACAGCTCAAGTGGCTCGACCGAATTTAATACATTATTACCTTTAGAGGCAGAACATGAGTAACACGCCAATGAATGAAGCCTGTATCTGGATCATCGACGATGACCAGTCAATACGCTGGGTTCTGGAAAAAGCCTTAAAACAGTCCAACTACAAGGTTCATAGTTTCGAATCAGCATCAGTGGCGCTAACACGACTCAAACGACAACAAACCGATCAACCAGACACCATTATCACCGATGTGCGCATGCCGGGTATCGACGGGTTTGAATTCATGAAGCAGGTACATAACTTCGACCCTGATCTGCCGATTATTATCATGACCGCTTATTCAGACCTCGACACCACCGTGCAGGCCTATCAGGAAGGCGCTTTTGAATACCTGTCAAAACCCTTTGATATCGATGAAGCCATAGCACTTGCAGCATCTGCAATTCAAAAACGATTCGAAACTTCGCCCAAGGCAACCAGCAACGAAATTACCAATGATATTATTGGCGACTCCCCCGCCATGCAGGAGGTTTTCCGGGTAATTGGTCGGCTATCACGCTCTAATATCAGCGTATTGATTAATGGTGAGTCGGGCACTGGCAAGGAACTGGCTGCCCACGCCTTACATAAACATAGCCCACGCGCCACCCAGCCCTTCATTGCCATCAACACTGCGGCCATCCCCAGTGAATTGCTAGAGTCAGAACTGTTTGGTCATGAAAAAGGGGCTTTTACCGGTGCTCAAGGCCAGCACAAGGGGCGCTTCGAACAGGCAGACGGTGGCACGCTATTTCTAGATGAAATCGGCGATATGCCGATGGAACTACAAACCCGCCTGTTACGCGTACTAGCTGAAGGTGAGTTCTTTCGAGTTGGCGGCATCACCTCGATAAAATCCGATGTTCGCATTATTGCAGCAACCCATCAGAACCTGAAGGAGCTGGTCATACAAGGGCGTTTCAGAGAAGATCTATACCACCGTCTGAATGTCATCAAAATCCATCTACCGGCTTTACGAGAGCGAAAAGAAGATATACCGCTACTACTCAGTCATTTCATGCATCAATGCGCTTTAGAGCTTAACGAAGCGCCAAAAAATTTAAGCAAAGAGGTCGTTCAATACCTGAGCAATTATGAGTGGAGCGGAAACGTACGCCAATTAGAGAACACCTGCCGATGGTTCAGCGTCATGGCTACAGGTAATACCATTAACATGTCCGACCTGCCGGAAGAATTACAGAACGTATCAGCAGGCACAGCAACCGATACCGAATCCCCCACGCCACAATATAGCGACCAAAACAGCTGGTCCGACCAGCTTTATCAGTGGACCCGATTGCATATTAATGCGGGTGAAACGGATATTTTATCGCAGGCATTACCGCAATTTGAAAAAACACTGCTTGAATGTGCGCTTGAGAAAACAGGAGGTCGAAAGATAGAAGCCGCTAAAATTCTGGGTTGGGGCAGAAATACTTTAACCCGAAAATTAAAAGAACTATACACCGACTAAGCCGAAAACTACTCGGTTTCGGTTTCAGAGATGCAACTCATATAGGCCTGTTCCAGTGTATTGGTTTGATAACGATTAATACACTCGGCAGGCGTACCATCAAACACAATCCTGCCCTGATGCAGAATCCCAAAGCGATCACAAATCTCTTCCGCATCGGCCAGCAAATGAGTACTGTAGAAGATGGTTCTGTTGTACTCCCGCTCCTGTTTCAATAGTTGTTTGAAACTAAAACGCGCACCAGGATCCAGACCGCTTAAGGGTTCATCCAGAATTACCATAGAACTATCCAGCATAAAACAACTCACCAGCCCGAGCTTTTGCAGCATACCCTTGGAATAATCACCAATCTTATGGTCAAGTCGAGAATAATCGAGACAGAGTGCATCACATAAAGTGATCACTCGTTCCTGACTGAGCTTTTTCTGATACATCCCGTATATAAACCTGAGATATTGCCAACCGGTCACTTCTTTGATGATATTGAATTTTTCGGGCAGATAGGCGATTACATTACGTGAAGATAGATTACGGTTAGACTGACCATCGATGTAAATCACACCACGTTGTACACCTCGAATAAGGTCCAGGATAATTTTAATCAGGGTAGATTTACCAGCACCATTTTCACCAGCTAGCGCATAATACTGACCCGCCGGAACATTAAGGTGAAGATCATCCAGTATCAATGCATTTCCAATCCGGTAACTTAGCTCATTTATCTCCAACATTTCAAGCACTCAAAATAGTAACTCTAACGACTAAACCCTATCAGTTTCACCCGTGCAAAACTAATTAAATATATCTTTTTATCCTGATTAAAAAAAAGCCTGATTATCAGGCCTTTTGGTTTTCTAAATCAAAATATGGCTACAAACGGAATGCCATATTATATCTTTTAGCATCGGCATAAGTTGTGCCAGCAGAAGATGTAGTCTTTTTATCCATCTTAACACCTGCTTTATTTTCATTAGACTGAATTCGTCCAGCAGAGGGATTCCCATCATCCAGACGCCCTTCAATAATCTTGGCAATCGGTCCCTCAATAGCTCCAAAAATCGTCACATGCCCGGCAATAGCTAAAGAACCATCCTGAACACCAATTTGCCCACCATAAGCATTTGTAGGCCTGGTTGAATCTTTTGCACCACCAGGAATCAGCCCAGCCGCTCTCAAATGCCCGAAAAATTTTAAAGTTTCCTGTTTCCCATCTTCCCAGCTAACTACTGCTGCATTCCAATCTGTACCAGCACCAATAGTGCCATTACCCTCTCCATTAGGATTATCTGAAGAATCATAAGCATTAAAGCGACCCAGTGCACCACTATCATCACCCGGCAACTGAAGATACCGATCCTGATAGGAAAACATTGCGGCAGCTATACCAGCATTATCAGATTCAATCCGCTTCAGCTTGGCGTTGGTGATCATTTCCTGCCCTTTTAGTACGCCACCAATCAACAGACCAACAATAACCAGCACTATGGCGATTTCCACCAGGGTAAAACCTTTATTTGTTTGAATTTTCATATAATCCTCCATTTTTCACGTTGCTAACCAAGCATTAAATATGCCAAATCAGGCATTCCCTTATTCATCTAACCTATTGTCCGCACTTTTGTTCTCAACTGAGATTACTGTCGATCACTCAACATCGACTGTTGAATTTTCAACAGTCTTGACTGTAAAAAGCTTATTTCATTATCACAAACCAATACCTGGCTCAGCGAAGATGCGTGGGGGGACAAAATTACGCTGACTGAAAATTTTAAGAGCCATATACCGACAAAGCAGAAACTGTTTCGGAAGCTGGATGGCTTATGCAACACCTGTAGGCCTGCTCTAGCGTATCGACCTGAAAGTGCTGGATGCATTCATCCGGTATTCCATCAAATACTATCTTCTCTGATGTAGAATTGCTAAGTACCCACAGATCTCATCCGCATCAACCAGTATATGAGGTCAATAGAAAATCGTACGCCTTGATTCACGCTCCCGCTTCAGTAACCGCTTGAAGCTATAACGAGCATCAGGATCAATCCCACTTAAGGGTTCATCAAGTATCATGAATGGCATGCTTTAACCTGGAATCAGCAGTAGGACGTGTTGTAGTGCGTTTGTGGTGGTGTAGATCAAGGCGTGACGACGCGGAATAGCGAACTATTCCAGAGAGTTACAAAGCTCCCGCGTCCTGCTCACGCCCCTTACCTATGTCCCTATTGGCAAGGCTTCCGCGTCCTGCTCACGCCCCTTGCCTATGTCCCTATTGGCAAGGCTTCCGCGTCCTGCTCACGCCCCTTGCCTATGTCCCTATAGGCAACGCTGAGATACACCGCCTCAAACGTGCAATTCAGCTCGTAACGGGATTCACCTTCAGGGTTTTCAGCATGGATGCTGTTATTTCGCGAATGCATGGACGCATAGGAGCGTTTTCAGCATGGACGCTGTTATTTCGCGAATGCATGGACGCCTACATGGACGTAGGCGTTAGAGCGAAGCAGGAGGCCAGAGCCGATGCATAGGAGCGGGAAAAGATAAATAGACTGTAGTGATTAACGAAACAGTGGGTTACCTTATAATGCGAGCGGTCAACTGCGTAATACAGGTTTAACAGAAAACTAACCGCGAGACTTGCTAAACACAAGTTAAAGACATCAATTAAAAAAAGGCCTGAACACAGGCCTTTTTATTTTATCTCAACTTAAACAGGAAATATTATAAACGAAAAGCCATATCATACCGCTTGGCGTCATCATAAGCTGTAGCAGCAGTTCCTCCACTATCCATAGACTGTTTGGATTCAGCAGATTGAATTCTTCCACCATCCGGCTTCTGATCATCCAGACGTCCTTCAATAATCTTGGCAATAGGCCCCTCAATCGCTCCGAATATGGTTACATGACCGGATATCTGAAGAGAACCATCCTGGATACCTATTTGCCCGCCATATGCATTGGTTGGTCTGGTCGAATCATTAGCACCACCAGGAATAAGACCAGCAGCTCTCAGATGACCGAAGAACTTTAATGTTTCCTGAGTATTCCCTTTAACCCAAGCAGTAGAAGTGTCCTCATCCCAGTCTTTACCATCACCAATAGTTCCGTCGCCACCGCCATTAGCTGTATCTGTTGTATAAGCATTAAATCTATCTTTAGCTCCACTATCATCACCCGGTAATTGTAGGTAACGATCCTGATAAGAGAACATGGCAGCAGCAATACCGGCATTATCCGATTCAATCCGCTTCAGTTTGGCATTGGTGATCATTTCCTGCCCTTTCAGCACACCACCAATCAACAGGCCAACAATAACCAGTACTATAGCGATTTCTACCAGGGTAAAACCTTTATTTGTTTGAACTTTCATATCTTTCTCCAATTACTATGCAATTAAAAAAGCATTAAATGTGCCAAAGTAAATATTTACAGAGAAAACAAACATGTGAAATAGTTCTTTTTTTATGAAGCGAGTTTACTGTCGACCACTCAACATCTGCTGTTGAATTTTCAACAGTCTGGACTGTAAAAACCGTATCTCATCATTATCGGTAATCGATCCACTTTGCAGCATAGAGGAGATTAAAATCTGCGCGGATTCAAGTTCATTCAGCTCGTCGAGCAATATTATTTTCATGTCTCTGGCCCAGAATGGCAAGGTAATTGAATCTGGCAGAGCAGCAACCTTAGAGGCTAATTTTAGCGCCAGATCAAGATCATTTAACCGGTGTTTGGCCAGTAGACAGGCTTCGGTCATACGTCGCCAGTGCAACGCTGGGGCTTGCTCAAACAATTGATCAATAACATCGATAATCATCCTTATCTTTTCTGGGTCATCCACCTGGCTATACACTCTTGCCGCCAGAAAAGCCGGGTAATCTGACTGCTGATTCAGTTGCGACAGGGTCAGTAGCCATTGCCCCAGAGTTTTGTAATCAAGATTTTTATAGTTTTCATGTCGGCCACGCTGATTATCATGCAACTGAACTTTAAACATTAACAGGTAACTCCACAGATCTTCAGAACCTTGCGTCAGCGAACGATAGAAATCTATTTCAAGTGGTGACTTGAGATGTTCAAAATCTCGTTGCAAGGATGATTTTAAATAAATCTGGTGGGTAACCTGAACTACGAATGCCAATAAAAATCCGACCAACAGGATACGTGGCAGTTGCTGCAGACCTCTTTCGTTTGACTGAGTGATCATGAATTTTCCATCCAGCTAAAAACTCAACTTCTTATTTCCTTGCGATAAAAATCAACCAGTATCACAAGAAAAATAAATAAGCCATACACCATTAATGAAGAAGTTTGTGTAAACAGCAAATGCAAGAAATCAGAAGATTCGAACAGTGCATTATTCTGGGCAAAAACCGACATATCAGGCAACACAAAAGAGATGCCCTGCATCATCATATTCCCGAGTTGAAAACCGGTTTCATCCTGATAATACATAGATGACTTATTAAATATATAGTTGATCAAAGGCACCAGTTTTGAAAACAGATAAACCACGAAGCTAAAAACCAAAGCTATTGGCAGTTTTTCCAGGCTCAAGGCTGCCAATATCGAAAACAGCCCCACCAGGATCAATTCAAGAAAAACAGCTGTTGACCAGTACACAGCAATAGCGCCGTCTGCAGTAAAAAACAGCAATAGAAAGACCACTAAATTCATAGCCAATGCAAACACCAGCACAACAAAAAACTCGGCCAGCACATATTGCCAACGAGCGATAGGCATAGCCAGCAATCGGTTAAACTGGCCCAGCTCATAATCCTGACTAATTTGATGACAAACGCTGATCATCAAAAACAGCACCAGGCTATAACGAAGAAACTCTGCCAACACTGCAAGACCAATAACATCGCTATTGATAATAGCCAGCTCTGCTGAAAAACGGCTCAATAAAAAAGAGGCTAAATATATACTGCAAAAAACAATCATGTTTTTTGTATTTATAAGGCTCAGCAACTGATACCTGAACAATGCTATAGTTTGTGAAAACATTTATAACGCCTAATTTTCGTCCGACAACATGAAATGAAACTGGTTAAACTTCTAATACAGCTAGAACAGCAGATACTCGCAACAATTTTACTTTTACTGCATGGCCTCACATGGAACTTTACAGATAAGTTTATCTATTTTTCCATGGTGCTTGTACTTTATGGACTGTTTTTTTTGTGGCAACCCTTATGGGGCAAAGATACCAAAATAAGCACCACCCGGTCCTTCATTATCATAATTTTATTACTGACTTTCAGTTACTTTTATCATAATGAATCACTAATTTTGTTCTGTCTGATTGTTTCTGGCCTAATAGGTAGCAGGCTATTTAGTCACAATACCTCAAGAGCCTTCGATTTGCTCGCTATCTCTATTCTGATCATTGAAATGGCCATAGGCATTATCCCGAATACCTTTGCGCAAATTAATCTTCCCGTTCAATTTACCTCGTTAATCCAATCCCTGATATTAATTCCCATCCTGGGATTTTTCTTTGCCCCTAGCCCTGATAGAGCACAGCAACCACGCAGTCAGATTGACTTTATGCATGGTCTGCTAACCGCCACTTTAATCTTCATCGCCTTACTGGGTGGTATAGTTATCAATTTATTATACGGTGTTGACTACCTGGACGGCCTGCTTTTAACGGTTTTCATTGTATCAACACTTTCAATCGGTATAAGCTGGTTCTGGAACCCGGGCGTTGGTTATTCAGGTCTGGGGGTGCTCTGGAACCGTTATGCAATGACTATTGGAGGGCCTTTTGAAACCTGGATAAACACCTTAACTACGCTGATTGAAGAGTCCTATATATCAGCATCCGAGTTCCTGCAAGCTGCCTGTGAACACTTAATTGAGAATGACTGGCTAAACGGTATTCAGTGGCAATTCAAAGGCTTTACCATAGCATCAGGTTCCAGAAGAGGTGCCATATTCCATCACAAATTAACTGAACAAATACTGGTCACCATATACTTTAAATCAGACCCAGGAAAAGCATTACGACAGCATACCATTCTATTAATTCGTATGGCTTATCAATTTTATCTTGCTAAATTGAATCAGGATAAAATGAGAGCCCAGGAGCATTTTGAAACCATTCACCACACCGGTGCCCGATTGACGCATGACATAAAAAATATCCTTCAATCCATTAAAACATCAATCGATATCGTGCAGGCCACTCCTGATGACAAAAAACAGAAATCCAATAAGCTACTCAGACAAAACCTCGATCGAATCAGCAGTCGACTCGAATCTACCCTTGATAAGCTAAAGTCACCCGAAATATCAACATCCATTAGAATCATCAGTCTCGAAGAATGGGTTAGACGATTTCAGTCAGAACATGCCTACCCCTGGTTAACAGTAAACCAGGACATCAGTCTTAACCATGCAGTCCCATGCGAGTTATTTGATAGCGTCATCAGTAATCTGATATCGAACACCCAGAATAAAAAAAATGTAAGCAGGGTAATCATTGATATCACCGCAAATAGTGAAATGATTGTTGTTACCGTATGTGATAATGGTGAACAAATGAATCCTGACCTGGAAAGTAATATTTTTATAAAGCCAATATCGTCAGGAGAAGGGATGGGTATAGGTCTTTATCAATCAGCCATTATGGCAAGATCTTTTAACTTTGAGCTGGAGCTTGCGAATAATGAAAATGGCAGGGTTTGCTTTAGTTTATTTCAGCATTTAGGTGAATAGATCAGGGTAACCTACCAGCTTCAACCAGTTTAGAAAGCAAAAGATTTGTTGATAGCCAACGTATCAGATCATCATACTCAGCACCACTTTGGTTACTACGCTGAGCGTAGACAAAGATTCGATCCATTGTCGCAGCAACATTAAAGTTATCCAGATTCTCAGCCTGAATATTGGATGTTGAGTTCGCTTGATCTTTGCCTGTAGAAATTACAACAGCGGCAACTCGGGACATGACTTCTTTCGTTCCAACAGGGCAGACAATCTGATCCCCTATTGCTGGACTATCATCACATATATGGATATCTCCAACCATATTACCGAAAACCTGAGCTTTAATATTTACCCGGTCTATAAAATCATCATTCGCCCCAGCCCCGTCAGATACTGCATATAAATAGGGTTTTCCCCACGGGTCGAGCAACCTGCCCATATCATCATAACGACCTTGAATACCTAAAGTTTTCCCAGGTAAATATGCGAAGTCAGAATCGCAATCCCAGGTAACATTAACATCTTCTTCCCCATCAAAATCAGTTGCTACCACCGTACTATCTGGGCAGGGCAAACGCCCATCAACCTGAGCAAAGCGGATCAGGTATTTTATGATAGAGTCCATTTCTTCATTTGCTGTTTCATATTGCTTCACATCATGCTGTGCAGGATAAATACCGACTGTGTAGCCTAACAATATAGTAACTATTAAAAACACCAGCGTCACCTCAACCAGTGTAAAACCAGATATTGCTTTAGGATTTATTGAATTAGAAAAGAATTTATACGGCTGCATGATATGCATAGATTTAGTAATTAAATTATCATGCTAATTATAACTGCCCAGCATCTATCATTTTTGAATACAGAATATTCGGACTAATCCATTTCACGATATCATCATACTCAGCTCCTTTTACATCACTACGAGAAGTTTTTACAAAAATTCGATCATTACTTGTCGCAGTCAGGCCTGCGTCTGTATTTTCTTTTTGAATATCCGAGTCAACCCGCCCCCTGTCTTTACCCAACGAAAGGATAACAGCAGGCACATTTTCTGCTACAGCACCTGAGGCACCTCCAGGGCAAGTCAACTGAGTGCCTCCAACAGGCCCATTGGTTATACAGATAGACAGATCGGGAGCTAATCCAGCTATACCGACTGCTTTAATATCACCTGTGATAACAAAATCACCACCTGCACCCATTCCTGTATCATCTGATGTAACCTGATATCGATAGGGCGACCCCCAGGGGTCTTGCAGTGAAAAATTACCATCCAAGCTACCATCTAAACCTAGTGTTTTAGTAGGAACATATCCGTACCACTCAGTGCAATCTGTGGTACCACCAGTTGGGTCCTCTACTCCATCAGGGGCATCCATATCATCGGCACACGGTAATCGTCCATTCACCTGTGCGAAGGCATACAGAGCATTCAGGATTTGATCCATTTCAGCATTCGCTTTACGGTATTGTTTCAACTCCTGCTGCACAGGGACCATGGCGACGGTATAACCCAACAGAATGGTGACAATAATCAACACGATTGCAATTTCAATCAATGTGAAGCCTGTCATTTTATTCGCTTTTGGGCTCATCAGATGCAACCCGTAACTTTAAGAGGGGGTGTAGTAGATGGATCTACAACGATACAATACAGGAGATCATTAATATCACCAGTTGTAGGATCCGACCCTTTATAATACATAGTATCATTGCCGGTATAGGCAATATCTGAAGGATACTGATGCGCATTACTCTCAGTGGTCACGGTCGCAGAAGATTTGGCATCCAGATAGTTAGAGAGCTGGTTTTTTTCATCTGTAGACTCCAATGGTTCCGCATCTCTGGACTGAGTCGACACGATACTATCAGAATAAAAAACGATACCCGCTACTTTAGTACCCGCCGTTATTCCATTCACCGTTACACAATCAGTAGAGGTAATGCATCGGCTGTTTAACGAAGAAGTAGAGCCCCCCATTTGAAAATCAGAAGACACCACATAGAAAAAATGATCTTTCCAGTTTTGCCAGAGTTTCTTTTCAGCATCGGGGGTAGCACTAGTTCCTGCGCTTGTAGGCAGACAGCCAGCCTCCGAAATTATATCCTGCATATTAGCGAATACTTGTACGGGACTAGATGTCACAGTGTTTTCTTTGTCGTTACTGTCTTTTATATTGAATGGAAAGCGTCCCATTAATAATGCAGGGCTATCCTGATCGTCATAATTTGAATCGCTCCGATACTCACTCAAATCGATTGGTGCAGGCCAGGGTAACCAGTGATGTTCATTATTAGTATCATTCGCATAATTTGCCAAACATTGCGCCAGAGCTTTTGTGAGCTGATTAATCCCCTTTGTGCTATCACTGGTATCAAGATCTTTCTGAGCTTTAATCGCAGCCCAGTATTCTGATTTTGTGATCCACACCATGCGGTCATTATATGCGCTATTTTCAAGATTTTTGCCTGCTGATGCATAGAGGTAGGTCCAAATGGTATCTGCGACTTTGGCATGATCGCTTGTATAATCTATAACACCTCCTGATTCAAGATAATTACCTTCATCATAATTACCTCGACAAAGTCTCATACTGGGATCATCCAGACTTCTATCCTGATCACCCAAAGTAGCTCTGGGTGCAAAAATAATGGCAATAGGTCGATCCTCTGGATTGTTACCATAATACAGATTACCATCTTCATCTTGAATATCGAGTAATCCATTAGTATCTTCATTCAACATATCAGCTTTTGGCATGTCTTTATACTCACCCGAAACCACGTACCAGAGACACTCCCCTGCACTGTCTTTCAAGGCTTCTATACCCAGTGTTTTCCATGGTAAAAAACCCACTGAATTCACATGCTTACCACCACAAGAGGTATCCTGAGCACCTTCTGAGACGCCAGGGGAGGCTTCAAACTTGTGATCGGGACAGGGTAGACGCCCCATTTCATCCAGTTTACTTGTTTTTTTATACTCCACAGCATAACTTAACAAAGCCTGTTTTGCTTTTCTTAACACAGCCTGATCATGCTCAACCTTTTCAATATAGACGGTTTTTGTTTTATTCTGCATTAAGTTAGACCCAACAACACCGGCAAAGCCCAGCAGCACTACAATAAAAATCAACAGGGCAAAACCAGATTGATTAATTTGGATTCGCATGGCTCAAATTATTGCTGAATAGTTCGAAGGTAGGTCAAATCAAGAACTTCACCACTGACAGCCGAGTAATTTTTACCATCGGGGGCTGTAATAACGACAGAGCTGTTCTTAATCCTGATCTTAGATCCATCATCCATGACTTCTCCAGATTCATACGCCTGACCATTTATCCATGCGGTCTTACTTCCCTCGTTATTCGTAGAAACTCCTGATATTTTGTAAGTTAATACTACCTCTTCCTTTTTTACCTCGCGCTCTGCATCAACATTCTGTTGCTCTGGTTCAACTTGAGGCTGTATATTCTCAACCGGTTTATCCTCTTTATAACGATTGCTATCAATGATCTGGCGCTCCTTAGCGGTAGTAAACAGGGTTTGCATCTGCGATAGATCTTGCGATGAAACCTTTGCGCTATAACCGCATAAGAGCACGAGAACAAATAAAATATTTTTAACTTTTAGCATCGATACTAATCCAGCGAATCACACAGTTTGAATTCAAGTTAGCTTTTTGTGTATCAAACCTTTTACCTACGGCTCCCAGTAAAGTCATACTGCAACTATCTACTGTAAAAAGATTACTTATTGATGAACTCAGGCCATCCAGTAAGGCGAATAAATCTTCCTCATGTAATAAGGACATAGTCAATTCCATAGGTGAGCTTTTCACTTCGACCTTATTTTCAACTTTTAATTTTGGACGTTCAAAATCTTCCTGTGGTAATAAATTAAAGCTTAGCCTGGGCAGTTTAAGCACTGAATTGGTTGATCGCAGGCTTTCTATCCAGCTCAACCTGCGCTCTCCACCCACTAAACCACTAGCCTTATAATCCGAATACTTGACCGTATATTGTTCCAGCAAATCTATATCCTTAACCAGATTTTTGTATTTCTTATGCGTTGCTCTCAGACTTGCTGTTCCCTTCTGATAAGCTGTTACCTGGGCTTCTTCGTATTGCAAACCCGAGTACACCAGAGCAACTGATAAAATAACCGCTACCAAAAGAAATATCAGGGTTCGCTTAAGAAAAAGAAAGTCGATTTTATTTTTCATCTGTTATTACCTTTCTTACAACCCGAATAGAAAACTCTGCCTTATTCTCACTTCTCTTTATATCGGAACTGACATCACCCGATAATCGGTTATTAGACTCAATATCTAACGGACGTTTTAAAACAGTTACCGAGTCAAAATCATTTGACACTTTCATAGCATCTTCCAGATCGTCGACAGCACTTAATGCATATCGATAATTCCCATCAAACTCCAGGAATTCACCCGATATAACCGCTACTTCATATAGATCTTTTCCTACTGCTGCTGTTGATCTATTTCGACCACGCCCCGAGTTCTTCCCTCCCCATGAAACATCGCTAATTGATATAGCATCTGCAGAGTTAGATATAAACCAGTCAAGTTTTTTTAAACGCATTAAATCAAACAGTGACAGGTGCTGGCTGATTTTGACGAGCAAGTCTTCTGGTCGAGCCTGATAAAACCTGTCAATCTTCTCTACCGTTTTCACCACTGCCTGCATAGTTGTTGTACTGGTACTAGAATCCGTTCGACTGGCTGAAAGCTGATTAAATTTGGATTGATATTTTTGTTCGACTAACTGCATTTCATTTACAGTCTTACCATATAACATTCCCTTAACAACCGATGTAGCAAAAAGTCCAGTTGACGTAGCAATCAATATAATACTAATAACTTTAGTAGTAACTGCTGCAAGATGATGATAAAAATATTTTTTCTCGGTGGCATTTGCATAATGATTAGCTAGCATTTTTTTTGACGCATGGTAGCAAAATAAAATTGAGCTAAAGTCCTGTTCTTCATTAATCTCAATTTTTTCCTCATCTATAACATCATTTACATTATGGATGTGATAATCAAAATACTCATCTTCTGCACACTTAATAGTTAGTTTATCTTTATGCCTTTCATTACAGAGTATATGCACCGATATTACATCAGTCCGGTCTATAATCCTCTGACTAAAAAGATAGCGCTGGGTACCTTCTACATCTCGAACAACATCAGAGGCATAATCACCCTGATAAAAACTGGCAATAGGAACCAGGCGGCTGAGAATTAATTTACCATTAATGAAAACGGATTGACGAAGATTGCTGGGTACCTGTTGAGTCACCAGAATTATGCACTCATGATCGCCTTTAAACCTGGCGATAAAGTCTTCACTGATTAATGGCAGACTTAATATACCGGATAATGGGGTACGAGTAGAATCAATAATATCCAGCCAGGGTTTTAACAGGTACTGGTTAGTCAGCCCCATTAATAACAGATGTTCTTCTTTTCTACCTTTTTTTACAACTGACTGAGATTTAGCCAGACGATACTCAGAATTTCTAAAAAACTTGGTGAAATTCCTGTTGATGATTTGAATTCTATCCGGACCTCTTAGAAAGGGTATCTTGACCTGACGAAACTCTTCTTCAATCAAGTCTATTAATAACCGGACCGGCTCATTTTTAAGTGATTCAAGATAGGCCGTAAATAAATCCAGCCCCTGCTCATCTGGCTCAAAATAAACACTACTTTGCAGCTTAGTCCCGGACCACTCCTGGGCAACCATTCTATATCCTGTAAAGTAGAGAACTCTTTTCATAATTATTTAAAAGTCTATGGTGCTAATAGTGTCATAAATTGGACCCAGTACAGAGAGCGCTAACCAAAGTACAATAATGCCAATTACTGCCATTAGTGAGGTTTGCAAAATGGGTTCAAGCTTATCGATCTCGTCATTTATATCTCTTTCATAAAAATAGCTTACATTTTTTAACGATTCATCCATTCGACCAGTAGATTCTCCCACGCGCAGCATTCGAATGACCAGAGGGGGAAATATCCCAATATTCTGGAAGCTTTCACTGATACTGCCACCTTCTGATATTTGAACCCACGCACGGTCAATACCATCTTCCAGCACTAGATTACTAACTACAGATTTACTCATTTTGATTGCATCGAGAACGGTAATTCCTGAAGCAAACATTAAGGCGAAGTACCTGGTAAAACGAGAAATTTTTATTTTTTCATTCACATCACCAATGGGCCAGGCCCTGAGCAATATGCCATCCATTTTAAATCGAAATTTAGCGTTATTTTTATAAAAATGACTGATAACAAAGATCAGGGCTATGGGAGTCGCAATTACGATATACCAGTAATTAATCAAGAACCCTGATACTGCCATAAGCGCTCTGGTTTCCAACGGTATTTCTCCACCCAGAGATACAATCGCACTCATTATGTCGGGCACGACAAATATCATCAGGAACATAATAACAGCCATAATCAATGAACCGATCACTGCTGGATAGGTCATGATTTTCCTTGCCTTACCGATTATTTCATCTTGCCATTTAAGGGTTTCTGTAATATCAGATAGTACTTCAGCCATTTTACCGCTGCGCTCTCCAACCTTAACCAGGCTGACGAAGACGTTGTCAAACACCCTGGGATAGATTGCTAATGCTTTGGAGAAGGAATTACCACCCTCAACCGCTTCTATCACACTGGCAATAACATCACGGAAGCCTGGATTTTCTTCGCTTTCTCTCAAGTCTTTCAAGCCATCAAGGATAGGCACGCCTGATCGGGTTAACTGCTCAAGGTGAAAGCTAAAGTTTATAAGATCACGGCGCTTAATTTTATTGCGTCCAAAAATATCTGCCCCGGGTTCTTTTTGCTTGAAAGTAATCAGGTCGAGGCTCATTTTTTCCAGACGTAATTCCAGATCGGCAATATTACCCGCGTCCAGACTCCCCTGAATAAATTTACCCGTCTTATCTATGGCTTTATATTTATATAGTGGCATAGCGCTAGGTCATCCTGTCGGTCAGGTCAGTTACACGCGATATTTCTTCAATAGAAGTAATACCGCTTAGAACATGCCGTATCCCATCATCAGCAAGGGTGAAAAAACCTTGTTGATAAGCAACCTCTTTAATTTCTTTAGTTGTTGCACCATGCGCCAACATATCATCAAGATCAGAATTCATCTTGAGAATTTCCATCAGTGCCATACGCCCTTTATAACCCGAGTTTTCGCAGGCTGAACAACCTTTGGCGCGATATATTTTATTTGGCCTAATGCCATCAGGGTTAGTTAAAAGCCTGAGCTCATGCTCGTCAGGATGGTATGCCTCCTTACAGTATTTGCACAATTTACGTATCAAGCGTTGCGCAATAACACCAATTATATTACCCGCCATAATTTCAGGCATAATGCCAATATCCCTTAACCGGGGCAGAGCACCAATGGCTGAGTTCGTGTGCAGTGTAGAATAAACCTGATGACCAGTCATTGCTGCGCGAAATGCCATTTCAGCTGTATCTTCATCACGAATCTCACCGACTAGAATAATATCAGGATCCTGTCGCATTAAGGATTTAATACCATCTGCAAAGTTCATACCTGCCATATCACTGACCGAAGTTTGCCGAATCAATGGAAAGGGGTATTCAACCGGATCTTCCAGGGTCATGACATTAACTTTTTCTGTACTCATATGATTGAGTAGTGAGTAAAGCGTGGTAGTTTTACCACTACCTGTGGGGCCGGTTACCAAAATCATACCTTCTGGCCGAGACATCATAATTTTCAGCATTCGCATCGAGGCTTCAGGTAGCTCCAATCCATCCAGTGGAATGACGCCTTTTTCCCTGTCCAGCACACGCAGAACGATATTTTCACCATGAATGGTTGGCTGCGATGCCACACGAAAATCTATCTGTCGACCAATGATAATTCTTGAAATTCGTCCATCCTGAGGTGATCGGGTCTCAGCAATATTCATATCTGCCATGACCTTTAAGCGAACCGCAATTGCGGCCCAATAGGTTTTGTGCAGGCTTCGAATCTGCCTTAAAACACCATCTATTCGGTATCGAATGCGCAGGAAGCTTTCTTCTGGTTCAAAGTGAATATCTGATGCGCCTCGCTTTACCGCATCCGCCATCATGACATCCACCAGTCTTACCAGCGGCTGACTGTATTCTTCAATATCACCCTGATAATTAGTGTAATCAGCTTCACCTGTCTCGATTTCACGCAAGATGCCATCGATGGACAGCTCATATCCATAGAACTGGTCTATGGCATTCGAAATTTCTGTTTCTCCAGCCAGTACTGGTGTGATATCAACATGCTGTCCAATCTGAATACGAATACGATCCAGTGTAAAAAGATTAAACGTATCCGACATAGCAATGGTTAGACTGCCTGTCGCACTGTTGTAATTAAGAGGGATAACCTTGTGTTTGCGCGCGGTCTCTGAGTCTATTAAAGTGATCGCTTCGGGATCTGGTACCACATTGGCAAGATCAACACTGTCCTGCTCCAGAGCTTCACCTAGTGCCGAACGCATTATAGCTTCGGTAGCAAACCCTAGATTTACCAGCAGCTTACCTAATGGTAAGTCGACTTTTTTCTGCTCAGTAAGAGCTATATTCAATTGATCAGGAGTGATAACTCCTTCATCGATGAGTATTTCACCCAGCCTTTTTGGCTTGTTTGGAGCATGCACAGTTTTCACTGACTTAACACCTTAATACGTTGCATAACAACTGGCTCACTGAATGAAGCTAACCCATTGGCCCTGTTCTCTAGTGCTCGCTGATAAAACGTGATCGCTGAAGCTATTTTTTCCAGATGTTCAAGACTGATCGCCATGTTATACGCATAGTTAGGGTCATTGGGTTTGTACTGTAGCGCTTTAAAATATTCACTTTGCGCTTCCGGCCAACGATTCTGATTACCAAACATATTACCTAATGCAAAATGCAGATAAGGGGAATCTGGTAACTCAGTCAATAGCCGTTTTATTTCCGTTTCTCCAACCTGCGGATCTACATTAGCTACTGAGATAAGTGATGTCATCGCCAAATCATCCTTCGGATTGGCAAGTAAAAGCTTCTGATATAAAGTAATAGCATTCTCAAATTGATTATCATAAACATGAATAGCAGCCCTGCCTAATAATGCATCCCTGTTCTCCGGGTCAAGGGCGATTACCTGCTGATATTTCTTCCTGGCTTCACTAATATTTCCAGATTCATAGGCAGCATAAGCTTCAGCCAATAGCTTATCTTTTTTAGAAACACGATTATTTGAAGAAATTCGCAAAGAAGTCTGTTTAGTAGGAGATGCTGATGGTTGTTTTTTTGAACTTGGCGCAGTCTTCGTAGCAGGTGGCTTCTGCGCCTGGCTTCTCAAAGAGACTACTGAGTCTTTTTGTGCCTGAGTTTGGGCGGCTGTAGCGCCTTTATCTTCTGTGCTAGCCTGCTGGAGCTCACCCGAAACACCTTCATTAATGGCATTTGCGTTCTCTATCACCTTAATCGCTTTATTATCAACCTGCGGAACAGATGAAAACAGCTTAACCGGTTCAGGTTGATCTTTAGGTTTAATAATTCCCGGCATAGGGTCTCTCTTTAAAGCAATCAAATTATTATCGATTGATTCAGATTCAGACTGGATTTGAAAAAGACCCCAGATAACAACGGCCAGTAAGATACTTAAAGCAACACCGGCATAAACTTTGTAGTAATAGTTCTTAACACCGCGAGATTTGCTGATAAATACCTTTTTAGCATAGTCTGGCGTCATCACAGAGTCAGTCTCTGACCTCATCCCTGGAAATATACGGGAGACATCATTTTCTGACAGCTTCATCAATGTCCTGTCGTAATTGTCAGGTGCAAAGGTACGTGTAAAAGTATTATCTTTTATGGTTACCGTTTCATCATTGGTTAATTTTTCAATATTTACTGTAGATGAAGCTCCATCAGCGTTCTGTAACGTCGAACTTTCATCATCAAGCTGGTCTGCATTTGAATGATCATTAGCGTGATCCTGTAAAGACTGCTCACCAACGAAGCCACTATAGGTAGCAGATTCAGTTCGGGTTGAGTCCTGCCCCGATGGATATTCCTGATCATCCATCTTGTCCTGTTCTAATTCATCCTGAGCTATATCTGCCAGAGTTAGAGAATCTGAATTTGAAATTGTTGTATCATCAGGCCCTATATGACTGACCGGCGTTGGTTTTGAGTCCTGAGGGTAATGACCATCACCAAGAAACTCTGTAATATCGTCAGGCGTTAAAACTTCGGTTTCATCTTCTACAGGCGTATCATCTTCATCATCTAGAAATGATAAAACCTGATCATCATCTGAATCCCAGTGGGAATTTTCCTCTGCAGCTAGTTGAGATAAATCCAGCTTACTTATATCCAGTTCCAGAGTAGACTCCTGACTGACCTGATCCAGTTGACTACTTTCTACCTGAGTAGAACCTGTTTTCAAGGTTGTATCAGTCGCCTTTTTATCCCGCTGTGAAGCATCCAACTCAACTGCATCAAGCTGGGTAGCATCTACCCGAGTTTCTTCATCACTAGAAGCGGACTTTAGGGGATCCAGTTCGCTAGCCTCTGGAGCCTGAGTAAACTGCTGGCTGGAGTGATCTAATTGGGTGACATCTATCTGAGCAGGATCAATTTTTAGAGTCGTGTCAGTAGCTGTTTTATCCAGATGGGTTGCTTCTAACTCAGTTGCATCTAACTCAGTTGCATCAATCTGGGTGGCATCAAGTTTTTCAGCACTCAGCTCAGTTTCCGTCATCGCCACTGTTTTATCTGCGATGGTTTCGTCATCTGATAACTGAGTTTTAGTCAGAACATCTGTTTTTTCTACCGATGTATTTTCAGCATCTTTCTGCGCTTTCTTCTCAGCGGCTTTTTTCAATGCATCTAATAGTAAACTCATAGCAATCCCCTGTCGGTTGTCGCTATTCTGCTAACAGACGGGGTTTAAGGTAGCGTTGAAAATCAGTCAAATCGCCATTCAAACTCGCACTATCGATAATTCTGGGTCTGAGAAAAATAACCAGTTCAGTCTTGTTAGTATTTTTTGCCTGTGTCCCAAAAAGGACGCCGACACCTTTCACGTCATGCAATCCGGGGATACCTGCACTATTCTGATCGGTGCTATTTTCCATCAAGCCCCCAATGATCGCCGTTTCTCCATTGGAAACTCTGAGTACCGACTCCATCTCTCGCACCTGAATCTCAGGCACCTTATTAGAAGAAGCAGTATTTACTCCGTCTGGCATTGGTGCCTCTATGAATCCAAGAATTCTGGATATGGTAGGACGAATATTTAAAATGATTTCTTCACTATCGGTAATAAAAGGAGTGACGCTCATAACAAACCCAACAGGCACAGTATGGACCGTAGAAGTAAAAGTCGTCGTTTTTCCGGTATTATTATTGATAGCAGCCTCTTCTTTGACCTTGGTTGTAAAATAAACACGGTTGTCTACCACTTTTAATATTGAAGTCTGGTTGTTAATCGCCATGATTTTGGGACTGGACATGACTGATACATCGCCAAATGAGTCAAGCGCTTTAAGGGCCGCAGTTATTTTTCCATCACTATTATTCCTGATATAGCTTGCTGTCAAACTGGGGGGAGAACCCAGCGTGTTTCCAAGTACCTCTTGCTTAATGGTCCAACCGTTTCCATTAGCAATTCTTTCCCAGTCGACGCCTGCCTGAAACTCATCGCTAAGGGTCACTTCAACAACGGTAGCTTCAATTAATACCTGTTTGCGTACACTGGACATAACCTGATCGATAAAGGCCTGAATTGCATCATGATTCGAAGCTGTAGTCATAACAGAAATGGTTCCGCCCTCTTTATTCACAATCACCGTACTCTCAGCACCATTACTGCCCGCTATAGCTATAAGGTTAGCCTCCATAGTCTTCCAGAAGCTATTATCGCTCTTATTTGTGATATCAGTAGAGGAGTTACTGCCACCACCGCCACCGCCTTCCGCACTGGACCCGGTTGAAGCAATCTGAGTTGCAATGGATACACCGGAGGTAGTTGATCTTTCCATATTCAGATAATTGATCTGATAGTTACGCATAAACGGTAAATCTCGTTCTACCACCAGATTAGGGCCATCAATGTAGTAATGCAGATTAATTTGCCGAGAAATTCTTTTAAGGATCTGTGGCAATGTTTGATCTATCGCATTAATACTCACATTTCCAGAAATTGCGGGGTCGATATCCAGATTCAGACGAGCGTCTCTGGCTAAGGCAAACAACAACTCATTAGCTGGCAAATCAGTGGCAACTACAGTAAATACCTGTAATTTTTTAGTTGGTTTGGGGGCTTCCACTATGGGTAATTGATGCACTACGGCTGGAATATCCTGCTTTATCGCAGGTTTTTCGGGAACAGCATTGCCTAAATGCCCGGTCGATACGGACATGCGATCATCAGTACCTTTCGATACAGTCTGGCAGGCCACAAGACTGAATAGCACCGTTATAAAAGTTAGATATTTCATTGTTTTTCCCAGTCCTTACAAGAACCTGTTCAAATTTATAACAACTCTTCCTGCATTCGGTTGATAGAATGCAAATAGGGTGAATTGACTCGCAACGATTCGGGTAATTGTTTAATGCTCAAATTCCCCAAAGTAACGGTAGGGTACTCACCATAGAATACCCGGTAAATACTGCTATCCTTCAACTTGACTTCATATAGATATGTTTTATCCAGATCCAGAGGCCAGTCATTTTGCAGATACATTGCGAGCTCTTTCATCGCTACCTTGCTGCGCATCATTACCTGAATAGAAACACCACTCCTGTTAGCTGCATTCAACCATTTTTTACTCTGTCGTATTTTACTCTGTAACCATGCGTCATAGTTTTGAGTTATTTTACTTGAAGACTGCGCTTCAAGAGGCTGATTTCCAGTAACTTTATCAAGTTTAACTCCTGATTGTTGATTTTTTTTTGAACTACCCGACTTTTTATCAAGTGGATTTATCTTATCGGCATTTGCCACCTGTAACTGCAAGGTTTGTTTTTTGCCCGTCTTACCATCTTCTATAGCAGCATTATTTTTTTCTGCTACCCTTAACTCTGGCTCAATAACTTCTAGCTCTGGCTCAATAACTTCAGGTCCAGCCAATTGATGATCCACCTCTTCAACGTAGGACTGAATTTCAGAAGAAGCGGCAGCCTTATTCATCTTTTCTTCAACAGGCGCTGTAGCAAATGTGTTTTTTGAGTTTTCTTTTTCAGGCGCTCCAATTAACCCTACTATTTCTGTGCTCAACTTCGCCAGCGCCCCCTGCTTATACCCGATGTAGGCCGCCAGCAAGATTAACAGGGCAAATATCCCTGAAACCATCAGCATTATTATTGACGGTGATTTGTTCTGTTTATAATGCAGCTCACTAAACCCACTATCTCTCACCGCATTCATCAGGTGCTTGCTAGTAATATTATGAGTGTCATCAGCAAATGCCGACAGGAGCATCTTATCAGCCAGAATATTTATGCGCCTTAACAAACCAGCCGAGTGCTTCGCCATCCCCTGAGCCAGCTTTTTACTGATAAGCTCAGGCCCTGTATAACCGACTTCTCGCATTCTGAAATTCAGGTATTTATGAATCTCTTCAGCGGTTAAAGGTGAAAGCTTAAAATCGTGGGTAATCCTTTCGCGTAACTGGCGAATAGATTTATTAGCCAGATTCTCATCCAGCTCAGGCTGACCGAACAGGATAATTTGCAATAATTTATGCTGATCAGTTTCAAGGTTGGATAACAGTCGTATCTCTTCGAGCGTTTCCAGCGGCATTCCCTGAGCCTCTTCAACAAACAATACGACTTGCTTATTTTCAGCATGCCTTTTTAAAAGATAGTTCTGCAGCATGCTAACCAGCTCATGCTTGGAGGCATCGCGCTTCACATCAAACTTGAGCTCATCAGCTATCACAAAAAGAATATCTTCTGGGGACACAGATGGGTTAGCGATATAGATAATCTCAACATCGTCAGGCAGTTCAATTTGAAGCATACGGCATAGCATGGTTTTACCACTTCCCACTTCACCAACTACCTTAACAATACCTTCGCCTCGGTGAACGGCATATACCAGCGCCCCAAGAATATCTCCACGATGTCCACCGTCAAAGAATAGAGAAGTATCCGGCGTGATGCGGAATGGTTGTCGAGCTAATCCAAAGTACTCTTCATACACAGGTAATCACCCTAACCCTTTATTGTTGAAACCCAGAATATTTCTCATACCAGTTACTTTATTATTCTCCTGAACGCCCCATACGCCCATACAGTGTCGAGCGATTGACACCCAGTAGCGCAGCCGCTTTACTCATGTTATTGGAGCTTTCTTTTAGCGCAAGTTCGATATAGCGCTGTTCTAGACGTTTTAACTCTTCATTTAACTGGAAATCTCCTGAATGCAGGTTTTTCAGAAAGATCTCATCCTCGTTCATCCCAGCATTGCGTACCCTTTTACCCGTCATCTCAATATCCAGCACCGAGCGCTTGATGGTTTGGCCGGGATACTTAGCTGATAGTCGAATGACTATATTGCGCAATTCACGCACATTGCCGGGGAATTCATATTCCATCCACAGAGATTTCGCGTCTTCATCCAGCACAAAACCCTGAGTTTGGGGGTTTACTAATTGCTGAAAATGATCAAGCAATACCAGCTTATCCTCTTTTCGCTCATGCAGACCAGGAACTCGCAATGTAAGCACACTGAGTCGGTGGTAAAGATCTTCTCTAAATTCCCCCCTATCTATAGCGGCCAGCAAATCTTTATTGCTAGCAGCCAGCACTCTAGCTGTAGAGGTACGCGCTCGAGTTTCTCCAAGGCGGTAGTATTCACCGTTTTCCAGTACGCGTAGTAATTTAGCCTGCAAATCGAGCGGTAAATCGGCGATTTCATCAAGCAACAACGTGCCGTCACCAGCCTCTTCAAAAAAACCATTTTTTGAATCAGTTGCCCCGGTAAATGCGCCTCGCACATGACCAAACAACTGAGACTCCAGTAACTCCCCATTAAAAGCGGCACAATTTAATGTAAAAAAAGGGCTGGATTCTCTAATACTTAAGTTATGCAAATAATGAGCAGCCAACTCCTTACCACTACCCGAAGCCCCTTCTATTAACACCGGGTAAGGAGAGTCGGCCAACTGTTTGATCTGCATGCGTAATAATTCAATAGCTGGACTCTCACCGACTATGCCTTTTAGTGGACGTTGCTCAGGCTCGTCATTTTGATCTTTACTCAGGTAGGGGCTTAAGCGTGCTTTAAGAGCTGCTACATCACAGGGCTTGGAAATAAAATCAACAGCGCCCAGCTTTTTGGCACTTTCGACATATTTATGATCATCCTGACCCGATAAAACAATAATCTGAGTCATTGGAAAATGTTCATGAATATACTCAATGACCGCAAAGCCTTCATCGGGTTTATGAGTGTCTGGAGGCAGCCCCAGATCAACCAGGGCCAGCATGGGTGGGGTCTGATAGCAAGCTAAAACCTGGATACAATTGAGTCGATCATAAGCAATTTTCACATCGTACTCATCACTTAAGACGTACTCGAGGCTCTCTGCAATAATCGAATCATCATCGACCAATAAAAGTGTGGGATGCTGGATTGACTCGGAATTCATGGGGTATCACTAAAAAATAGTACCACAGTATACTGTTGAAATCTCAACAACTCAAACTGTACGCGAACACTTACAGGGAAATTATTGATATTCCGAGTGTTTTAGGGTGGCGGATTTGAAACTGTTGCGCGTATTCTGCGCGAAACATAATCAGGGTTGGCTCTTCCACCCAATATATAAACGCCACTGCTTGCTGTGGCAGTCAACTCATAAACAATCACGTCCACGGTACCTTCCCGATGAGTTGATTGAGCGCAATTTAAATCGACAGTAAAAGGCTTTAAGGCTGGCTCAGCCGCTCCAAAAGCGACAGTAGTCGTGTCAATACTGGAAGCAGCACCGGTCGCATCGATACAGACCGCATTACTTACCAAAAGCCGGTAAATCGCATAATCCAGTGCCGAGCGTGCCGCCTGCATTGCCTGAGCACCTCTAACTGACATCGCAACGGTACTATGCTGAACAACACTCATATTGACCATATAACCCAACAGGCCCGCCACGACCACCAACAGAAAGATGGCAGTAACCAGCGAAAAGCCTTTTTGTGTCGCTCTTATCATGGCAGGTTATCCACATGCACCTGCTGTAACAGGCTGACAGTTTCACCCTGAGCATCACTTATTGAAATTCCAAGTGTTATCAAGCCACCCCGTTGCGCCGTTCCCGGCTGATAGTCGATGCTACACGAACTTACCTGAGTGGCTACAGTTCCCCCAACCGCCCCAACTAGCTTAGAAAGTTTTAGCACCGAATCAGTACTAGCATGTGCCGCCTGAAAGGCATATCCAGTATATCGGTATAATTGCCTTGTCGTGGTATCACAGATATAACTCACAGGTCCATCAACTAGAAAAACCCTCTGCTCTGGTGATTGAAAACTGAATTGATGTTCCTGAGCTAATGTGACCCTTTGCTCATCATCCTCTGGTTTTGCATTGCCTCCATCATCACCAGTTAGAGTTACATCCCCTGTTGCACTAATAATACCGTTATTCGAATTCGCTGCCGCATCGTTATAGATCGACGCGCTAGTATTGTAAATAACTAGTCGTAAACCTGAAAGCGTGCCTGTTGGCACGTTAGAAAAGCGTCCTAGTAGATTAAAAGCTTTATCTGCAACTGTAAAATCCAGGATCTGATCAGGTTGTAAAAAATCCCCACCCGCTTCATCTCGATATCGCGCGCCATCAACCGTATTGACCAGCTCCAAAGCCCAACTAACTGGTGCAGCACTGGTAATACGAATACTATTTGGCAGCGCTCTTCGGATATCTGTAGTAATCTTACGCAAAGACATTTCAGCCGAATCTACCAGCTGCTGCCTGCGCAACTGGTCGCTATAGGCTTCAATGGGTTTAGAAATTAACAGTCCGGCACCGGCAGCCATAATACCCAGCAGCACAACTACGACGATTAATTCGATTAAGGTGAAAGCGTGCTGCCTGTTCATCTATAACTCGTCCTGAAACTGGACAGGGTGATGGGGGCTATAGCTGGATGAGTCACCACCACATCTATGCGCACTGAATTTGCTACTCCGATAGTTTCAAGAGGCTGCCCTGCCACAGTCACCGATACGCTATAAGACGATAAGGAAAGGATCTCAGCACCATTTTGGTCTCTCACTTTTGTATCAGGCAGTCCGTTATAGTCCTGAACATTATCAAAGTTCGCCCGCGCTTCACCACCAATCCCATCCGGGTCAGTAAATGCCTTTAGACGAATTTCCTCCATATAAGCTTCTGCAATCGCCAATGCCTGTTGCTGGATAATTGGGTCGGCGCTTTTAGCTACCATATTGCTATACACACCCATTAATACGGTGCCTGCAATACTGATCACCACAATAGTGATCAGTATTTCGATCAGGGTAAAAGCCGAAAGTTTGCGAATGGAATTATTGCGCATCGATTAAACCTGAAAGCGGGAACACAGTGAGTTTTCGATCATCAATCTTAAAATCCGTGTCAGCTGCAAGACCCGTTACCGTGGATTGAGGCGTGAATTGAAAAACCGCAGTTGGACTTATAGTGATACCACTTCCCGGAGGCACGTTGGCAGTATAATTTTGCACTCGATTTGCAGGATTAAGCACCGGTAGGTTATAAGCGCCAGTAATACAATCTGTATTATGCTGATGCAATGCATAACTATTAACGGTCAGTGTTACCTGCACATTACACCCCGTACTAATCGCTAATTTTTGCGCATATCTCAGCGCATTTACCGTATCGTTATAAAAAGCGCGGGATTTATAATTATTCATGTTATCCAGTCGTGATAATGCGACTACACTTAGAATAGACAACAGAATGACCACCGAAATCAACTCGATCAAGGTAAAACCATTGTCATATCTGTCTTGCAATTGCATTTTATATGGTCTTTTGATTTTTTTATGGTCTATTTTATTGTAAAATCATTTACTTAAAGCATACTATAAGTATATTGCTTTAACTTAAAAAGTTAAAACTAACTGCTAAATCCATTTTACACTTTCAAAGGAATTATATTATGAAAAGATCACAAAGCGGTTTCACACTCATTGAGCTGGTGGTGGTAATCGTGTTACTAGGTATTCTTGGTGTTACCGCAATGGGTAAGTTTCAGGATTTGTCAGGCAGGGCAGAACAAGCTTCCCTAAATGGTATCGCGACTGAATTAACTGGTTCAGCAACCGTCAACTATGCAGGAAGCCTTTTAACTTCAGCTGCTGGTGACTTTTTCTTAAACATAGGTGATTCGCCTAAGGGCCATGGTGTTAACAGCATGGTAACTGACCCCGCTGATTCTGCCTGCACCGAAGCTGCTTTAGCCCATTTACTTACTGGTGCGGGAGCTACCTTACCTAACGTTGGAACAACAGATACAACTGTGACTGCAACTGCTTTTCAAGCAGGGTCTACCACCGCAATCGCAGATGCTGACTTATGCGCTAATCCTGGCGACACATTTAGTTGTCAAATAAATGGGGGTAGTACTTCAGCAACAGCATTAGTCACTTTAATCTGTACTGAATAAAAAATAAATTTATAGAAGCGAGAATATCTGATGGGGCTCTTTCGGTTGAGCCCCAACTCATTGAATTTTTAGTTCCAGTCGCCCCACTCCATTTTTTTCCTTTACATAATCCATTACATAAAGTTGACGCTTTCCCTTAGTGGTATAAACAACTCTTTGATTTTTATAATCGTAATACCATCCATCTTTAACATCTAAACCCAACCCACTTGTCTCACCATGATAATTCAGAGGTATGACGCTGTAATCACGCATCAAGTCAAAAGGATTCCCATTCTTATACATCACTAACTTATCCTGCTTACCTTTTATCGTAAAATCATATAATGCCATGGCTAGAGAATACTTAATATCAGTAATCACCTGGTCTCGAGCGATAAGCTGTGCTTTTTCTGACAAATGATTAGAGAGATATAAAAAACTGGAAATACATATCAGTACAATAATGATCACCACTATCGTTCTGAATGGTATCGCCTCTGGTAAAGATGAGATTTGTTTACTCAAAATATCTCTTATTGTCCATCATGTGTTCAAATATCCTGGTAAAGCCATGTCATATTAACCCGCCATTTTGGATATATCCCACATTGGGACAAAAATACCCATTGCGAGTACCAGAACCAGCGCACCCACAAATACATAAATTAGCGGCTCCAATTTATCTGACAGAGTCTTGATATCATAATCCACTTCTTCTTCATAAAAGTCAGCAATGTAATCCATCATCTCTTCCAGATTTCCGGCTTCCTCACCCACTGCAAACATTTGCATAACCACCGGGGTAAACATACCGGTTTTCTGTGCGGTTAAAGTTAGCGGCTCACCTCGCTCAATACCTTCGCGCATATTAGATACATGGTCGGCAATAAAATCATTGCCTACAGAGCGCGCAATCACACCCATACCCTGCACTATCGGAACCCCTGCCCCATAAGCCATAGAGAATGAACGCGCAAAACGCGCCAGATAGGCGCGTAATAAAATATCCCCAATTACAGGCATTTTAAGAATAAAATGATGCCATTTATAACGACCGGGCACGGTTGAAATATATCTTTTAAATCCAAACCAGGCTATGACGGCCAATATTGATATATGTCCCCAGTATTCGACGAAAAAATTGGAGGTATTAAGTAAGACTATAGTTTGCCAGGGCAGATCTAAATTGTTCGCTTCAAAGAATGATGCAAACTTGGGAATCACAAATAAATTCACAATTCCCAACGCAATAACAATTGCCATTATCACTATTGTCGGATAACGCAAAGCTGCAGAAATATTGTGACTCATGCGACGGTTACGATCTATATAGGAAGCCA
Organism: Gammaproteobacteria bacterium; assembly: GCA_050292965.1. Taxonomy (GTDB): domain Bacteria; phylum Pseudomonadota; class Gammaproteobacteria; genus JACNJF01. The sequence continues at coordinate 62,942 of JBNKMF010000011.1, forward strand.
TCTGCGCAAACGCTCCATCCAGCATGCCTGTATTCTCCCCCACCTGGATCATACTGATATACAGGTTACTAAATACCTTGGGATGTCTTGCAAAAGCTATCGACAGGCTGCGCCCTGACTCCAGTTGTTCGGTGGTATCCTTTAGTGCCTTGATCAACAATGGATTACTGATCGACTGCAGTATGCCGATTATCGCGCGGGTTACCGGTATACCCGCCTTGATCAATGCAGACATCTGCCGCGTAAACATCAATAATTCTTCGATGCTGACCTTATACAGATCCAGCTTTTCGTTGATCTGATGCATCACATCGACTGATTGCTTTTTTTCGGTAATGGTTAAAGGCGTGACCCCTTTATCCATTAACTGCCCTGCTACTGCATTGCTATTAGCTGCTTCCAGCTCCCCTTCAGTCAACGATCCGTTTGCTGAGCGTCCCTTGTAGCTATACAGAGGCATTATTCACCAGGCTCCAGCTCAAGATCTAGCACACTGTCTTCAAGCAACTCTTCACGCGACTGACCCGCCAGTTTCAGTACTTCATCAATCGTTGTTAAACCTAAAGTCGCATAATCATGCGCTACATTGACCAATGGCTGGTAGCCTGGCGCTCGTGCTGCGGCTTCGACAAACCCCTGGGTATCATCCCGCCGTAATGCCTCGGCCAGCTCTGAATTCATTTCCAGTAATTCGTATACCCCCATGCGTCCGACATAACCGGTATGCCCGCAGTGCATACAGCCTTTTCCCTTTTTATATTGAAACTTTGTTATATCAATATGTAAGCGATCCCTTAACCAGGTGCTTTCAAAAGCGTCCGGCTGATACACATCTGCACAGTTTGAACAGAGCTTTCGTACCAGGCGTTGCGCTATAACCGAGCGCAAGGTGGTTGCCAGTAGATATCCTTCCACTCCCATATCTAGCAAACGTGTTGCGGTTGAAACGGTGTCGTTGGTGTGCAGGGTGGATAGCACCAGGTGCCCCGTCATGGCTGCGCTGACCCCTATTTCTACGGTTTCGCGGTCACGCATTTCACCCACCATGATAATGTCCGGATCCTGACGTAGCGCAGAACGCAATACCGATGCAAAATTCAACCCGATCTTTTGATGCACCTGCACCTGGCTGATACGGCTTAATCGATATTCTACTGGGTCTTCGACGGTGATTATCTTTGACTCAGCCCTGTTCAATTCACTCAGGGCTGCATACAGGGAAGTGGTTTTACCACTACCAGTGGGTCCGGTCACCAGTACCATACCGTGCGGTAAATGAAAATTCTTGCGAAAGCGTTTTAATACCTCTGGTGGCATACCCAATTGCTCAATGTTTAATGCTCCGCGAGTCTGGTCAAGCAAACGCATGACTACCGACTCTCCAAATTGCACCGGCATGGTGGAAAGACGCACATCAATTTCACGACCGTTCACCACCATCTGAAAACGACCATCCTGGGGCAATCTTTTTTCCGATATATTAAGGCCTGCCATGAGCTTCAGGCGCACTACTACAGCTGGTGCGATTTGAATCTCCTTCATCACCTGCTCGTGCAGTATGCCATCGATACGTTGACGCACCCGGATCACATCCTTATCCGGTTCGATATGGATATCCGAAGCATTGACCTGTACCGCGTCTTCGAAAATAGACTGCAACAATTTGGCAACCGGCGCATCGGTCATTTCAGCTTGCAGTAGGTTGGTCAGTTCTTCGCTGCCACTAGACAGCTCCTGACCCAGTTCCTCTGCCAGGGCACTGATTTCTTCGGTGCGACGATAAACCTTATCAAAGGTAAGTAATAAATCTCCTTCGCGTACTATCGCCTGACTCACCGGCTTTGATAGCTTTTCCTGAATTTCATCCAGCGCATATAGATCGGTTGGATCAGCCATACCTACGAGATAATCAGCAGCCCTGTCTTCAAGTACTATGGCGCGATATCTTCTCGCAATACTTTCGGAGAGCGTTCTAACTACATTTTCATCGTAGGTGTAATTTTTTAAATCAACCAGTGGAATCGCCAGCTGGGCAGACAGCAGGTTTAAAATGCTCTGTTCATCGATCATTCCCAGCTCAACCAGGGTGCCGCCCAGCTTTCGGCCAAGCTTCTTTTGCTCCTGCAACGCTAGTTTTAACTGATCTTCAGTGATTAAATCCTTCTCTACCAGCAGATCGCCTAAGCGTATTTTTTTGCGGAAAGCCATATATGTTGGTTATCCTCAGCCCTTCAATTCGATAACTGTTTAATTTTAGCTTGCACAAAATCATGCAGACGCTGGTTCATTGGTCCACTGCGCAAAGCCATTTGATACGAGTTCAACGCCGGTTCGCGTTGAAGTAAATTCTGTTGAGATATCGCAAGACTAATCCACAACCGTGGCTGCTGGGGGTTAATCTTTAATGCTGATATGAAATGATCTGCAGCCAACTCGTGCTGATTCGTCCTCTGATAGCTGGTGGCCAGCAGGCTTAGTAGTTCAGCATTTTGAGTATGTGTTTTAAATTTTTCAATTAAAGTCAGGTACTGCTTTTGTGCAAATAAGCGATTAGCTTCATACAGTAAAAACACCCTGTCCTGTGGATATTTTTGCAACGAGTCTGACAAAAGCCCGGGGAAACCCTGCCCATCACTCTGCTTGCTCAAGAGACCCAATAGCTGAATTCTAGCCTGTCGATCAAATTCTCCACCAATCAGCTTCTTTAATTGTTTTTTTGCCACATCTATATCACCTGATTTTGCTGCCTGTATAGCTGCATTCAGTTTCACTTTAGCAGTGGGTTTATTTTGTACGGGGCGAATCTGTAATTTTACCGGCGCTACCGACACTTCTTCCTCTTGCATCGCTTGATTAGTTTGCTTTGAATGGCTCGATGATATAATGGGCGGCGCATTCATCACGGTGTTAGGCGTTGCGCTGGAATTGCTTTCTTTTTCGCCAGGGGCAGTCAAAACCTCTAATGATTTTTTTAACCTGATCAGCCAATAGAAGGCAGAATCTCCTCGACTATCCTGGGTATCCACCAGAACGCCCTGCTGTGTATCGAAGAGAATTTCAACATCTTCTCCTGATGTTGAAATTTGAATCTGTTTAAGCCAGGGATTGCCACTAATTTGAGGGGTGACAATTGAATTAGCCACTTTTTTGATCACAAAAACATATCGATTATTTGAGCGCTGTTTCAGAAAACTTGGCGTGAACTTCGTTAACTGAAACTCTAATTCCATAAACTCTTCGTTTTCTCTTATCTGTAATCCACTAATTTGATTTGGTTCAGGAATCTTCCCCGTATCCACCTGCTGGATAACAATACGGCTATCGTCTATCTGGGGATCTGACTGCTCAATCTCTTTTGGTGGTTGCTGGATATTCGATGTTGCTTCGACCGGTTTAGCTACCTGATCCTGTTTAGCAATATCGTAATAACGACCCCAGAAAACAATAGCTAGAAGGATCACAATGACAGGTAGCAGCAGCCAATACCATCTTGTATTTTTTTCCCTGCTATCTAGCGCTGTTACTGTATCAAGCTCCAGGGGTGTAAACGCCGAAGGTTTTTGATCCAGCTCCTTGAGTACGCTATTGATTACACTCATAGCATTGCCTGGGTAATCGGCTGCAGTAGCATTGAAATGATATAGAACACCGTCAGCTGGCGCACGACTCCTGCCACACTGAACATTGCTATCTTAGTTTGATGACTGTCTTTGGCAGCCTGTTTAACATGCTCGGCATTCACATAAAAACTACCACTGGAATATGCAAGCATCAGGGCTTTATTGCTGATCAAATTAATCAGACGAGGCACGCCTCGTGATTTTTTATACAGCAGCTTTAAAGCGCTCTTATCAAATAAACCGGGGCCATTATAACCTGCTGACTTGAGTCGATGGCTGACATATATTTCCAGCGTATCATTGCTCAGGGTTGATAACTCACAGGCATGCACAATACGTTGTTGTAACTGCCGGATAGTATTATCCATAAGCTTTTTGTTTAGCTCTGGCTGACCGAAAAGTACGATCTGTACCAGTTTGTTTTTCTCTGTCTCCAGATTACTTAACAAGCGGATAGCTTCCAGGCTTTCAACTGGTAACGACTGTGCCTCATCTAATAATATGACGGTTTTACGCCCAGCCTGAGCATTGTTGATTAATTTTTTATTGATGGCGGACAGATAGTTACCGTTCTGAACTTCATCCAGTAAGTCCATTTCTTCAACTACAGCTCTAAGTAAGGCATCACAGCTCATATAGGGATTAGGGATATAAACCGTGTCAAAGCTATCATCCAGCAGATTCAATAGCTTGCGGCAAAGCAGGGTTTTTCCAGTGCCCACCTCGCCGGTTAATTTAATAAAACCATCACCATTTTTGATCGCCACCAGAAGCGTATTTAACGCATCCTGATGGGTTAACGTCTTACAATAAAAATCAGTATCAGGCGTCAGATTAAAGGGTTTTTCCAACAGGCCATAGTATTGTTCATACATTACTCACCTTCTGACTTTTGCCGTTCAGCTTTTTGCAACTGTTGAATGCGTTGTTGACTCTGACGAATATAACTGGACCAGGTTTTATTGCTATTCACTACCAAAGGCTTGAGCAGTATAACCAGTTCACTGCGTGTATTAACCTTACGCTTCTGACCAAAAAAGCTTCCCAGAAAAGGAACCTGGCTAATACCAGGAATGCCTGCATCATCATTAGCGGTTCTATTCTGCATAAGCCCACCAATTACGACTACCTGTCCGCTCATTGCTTTAACCACCGAATCTGACTCGCGCACTGTACTTAGCGCCAGCGGTAGCTGCTGACTTTGTCCGCCGATAGTTATATTTTTGGTCTGGTCATTGACTTCGCTAACGCTCGGATGAATATGCAGGATAACCTGATCTTGTTTGCTTATCTGAGGCGTTACATCAAGAGCAATACCTGAAAAGAAAGGCGTCAGTGTTACAGTGGGAGTGGTGACTGTACTAGATGCTCCAGAAGTAGTTGTCGATGAGACCTCGGTAACAAAGAATTCGTCTGAGCCTACTTTTATGACCGCTTTTTGATTATTTACTGTTGAGACTCTTGGGCTAGACAGTACCTGAACCTCGCCCTGAGTACTAAGCAACCTGAGCAATACAGCAAAATCATCAACTCCAGCACCAATAGCAAACATGTTTGAAAACGAAGAGCCACCAGAAGGTGTTAAGGCTTGTGTTGCATTGAAATCACCATTTGAATTATATAATGTAGCAGCTCCATTTTGAATTCCGGCAACCCCTCCTACAAGGGTATCACCAGATTTACTCATCAACCCTGCCCAGTCGATACCAGATTGATAACTATCATTTAAAGTAACTTCAATGATTTTAGCTTCGAGTATGACCTGTCGCTGAAGGCTTTCCTGAGCACTGCTCAAATACGCTTCCACATCACGCAACTCTCCCGGCATTCCTCGAACAACAACCAGTCCCGAATGCTGATCAACAACTACCGAACGTCCCTCTCCCTCTCCAACAATCGCCTGAATAGTCGCCGCAAGTGTCGACCAGAAGTCAGCCTTACTGGTGGTTTTAATACTGCTGGACCTTAATGTCTCAGTATTGTTTTGCGATGACGAATTACTATCGTTGTTATTATTGCTAGAACCGCTGTTACTACTACTGGCTATCTGGCCTGAACTTACTGTCATACTCGACTCACCATCGCGACTGATGTGGAGATAATTGACCTGGAAAATTTTAGACTGAATACGCGCTGGCAAAACGATATAACCATTATCTGATTTTCGATATTCGTAGCCGTATACTTCCCGCACCAGCTTCATCACATCTTCCACACTGACTTTTTTCAAATCCAGACTGATGTTTCCAGATACGCTTGGATGAACCACCATATTAATATCGGTATCAGCGACCAGACTCATAAAAAACACATCCGCAGGAGCATTCGCCACTGAAATATCAAAACGAGGTTCCGGCTTCATTTCATCTCGCAAACCTGGCACCCGAATACCGGTTTGCGGCATCAGATCATCCATGATTTCGGGTGGTGTTTCTATGGGTTCAGCAACCACTTCATCACTTGCCTGTTGTAAATGTGATCTAATATCATCTTTAGTTTGCTGACTTCGATCCAGCGTCGTCTGACTTGCGCAGGAAACCAGGAAAAATAAAGATGAAATAACTATACCCCTTAGTTTTATCATAACTTCTTCTCGTTGAGAGATTTTTTAATTGAGCGGTTTGCACTGGGTAGCTTTAAAACAACTACCTTTCCTCTGGAAATTAATCGTACTCTATCCGGCTTAAGGCTGATCAGTTTTGCACCACCAATCACCTCACCTTGTCTTACCAGTTTATTATTAATTATTGCGTGCTGCCGGTTACTGGAATAGAGGATAGAATTTAATACCCAGGGTTCCTTTTTTTGCTCCTGCACATCAGGTTTTTTAGTTACAGGAGTGCTTTTTTTTATTTTCTCAGCCCTGAACTTATTTAAAGCAAACGCAGGGGGGCGCATGGGATCATGAAATTCTGCAGCTATCAGCTGAAAACTGATTAGCAAAGCACAACATAGTAGTACAAGTCTCTTCACAACCCTACCCAATGCTGGCTGTCACTTAATGTAGAGATTTCAATCTCTACATTAATGTTTGGGTATTCATCAAGCTCTAGAGTAATTTTATCCCAGATCAATTTCCACTCCAGTGCTTCAAGACTTTTAATGTATTTTAAAATATTCTGGTAAGAACCCTGAAAACTTACCTGCATCACGTGTCGATATATTTCAGCCGGTTGTTCATTCTCAGGATCTGGTTCAAAAGCTGGTCGCACCAGCTTACGTTTTAAGGCGGTAAGCTTTAGTTTCGACTCAGTAAAAATCATTTGCTGCATTAACTGAAACATGTCATTGGGTTCGATTAACTCAAGAGTTTTCTGCTGTAACAGATCTTTAACACGGTCTAATTCGGACTGTAACAAATCTAACTGTTGTTGCCTGGGCTTATTAACACCCTCTTTAATACGCAAAGCTATTTGTCCGCTAGTTGAATCTAGCATTTGAATTTCTTTTTCCAGAGCCATATTTTGTTGTTCAAGATCTTTACTTTTTTTCAGCTCCTGCGTCGCATAGAAGGCCCCCCACAGGTAACCAACTGTAACCAGCATAGTAATGACAACTAACGCTCTTTCGCGTACCGATAGTGCATCAAACTTTTGCGCATACTGTTGGTACTGATTACTCATCGCTCATCGCCCGGCTCGCGATCACAAAATCAACCTTCCAGTCTCGGTCAGCTTCCCTGCTCAGTTCAAACACATCAAATGAATGCCCCTCAAATAAATCTCTGGATTGAAACTGGTTAAAGTACTCAGGCACGCTTTGGGCATTTAATGCGCAACCCGAGAGTTTAATATAGTTACTGGCCAGCGATATCTGATTTAACCAGAGGTCTTTGCTCGGCAACTCGGTCAGCATGCCTAAATCTTCAGAAAAGCCTTTGCCCGAACCAAATTGATTACTTTCTACAAAATCAATCATGCGTTTACGTACCTTTATATCTTTTGATACCTGCGCAATTTTGCTATCAAACCTGTCATTCGCCTGCAGTGCCTGTAATTCTGTTTTCAGCTTATCCAGGCGCTGGGTAGAGAGTATTTTCTGTTGCGTATTTTGATCAAAGCGTAATTGCTGCTGCCCTGTCATGTCTGCTAAAAAATAAGTCGAAGCCATCAACACTAAAACCACTACTGCAAAAAGAATAAGACTATGCTGTGCTGACAGCAGAAGTTTCTTTTCTTTAAAACGATCCTGATAAAGATTGATTTCCTGAATAATCATTGCGCCACCCCACGTAAGGCGGCGCAGTAAGCAGCAAAGCAATGAGAATCAAGTAACAGGTTAGTATCTTGCTCATCTTTAATTTGTGTAAAGTCCAGCTCATATGCCAGATAGTTTTGCAGATATTTGGCCATTTTTTCGACCGCAGTTGTTTGCGGAAATACAACCATTCGCTGTACGGCCGCTAAGCCATAAGTTGCTTCGAAATAATCCATAGAACGCTGCAACTCCAGCAGTAGATTATCGTAAAGAGATTCAACATCTTCGGCGCCTTCAATATCCAGCAACCCTATTTTGAAATCTCGTGCTACATACAGATCTTCTTTATGGTAGATCGTAATCAAACCATGATTATCCGAAAACTGTAACAGAGCCTCGGTCTGACCCAAGTCGTCATGCAGTAAGCGATAGTTGCGCGCTACCAGGTCATGAATATCTATCGCCATTAATTCAAGCCCTGATTGCTTGATAACATCGACATAAGAGCCCACAACAGCCTCATTGGCTACTACCGCATTAATATGGCTGACAGGGTTTTTTGGCGACTGGGGCATTTCGAAAACATCGACGACTGCGGTAGTGACGTCGTAATTGATCAAGTCTTTAATTTTCCAGCTGACAGCCTGTATTAACTCACTATCTTCAACCGCTGGTTTTTCAAGCTGGAAAACCTGAACATCGTGCTTTGCAATCAGGCTAACACAAGGCGCATTTTTAAGCCCATTCTGCTCAACCCATTCTTTAAGTACTCTAGTTTGCTCTTTCGTACCAGCAGCAGGCAAAAAATCATGATGTCTGACAGCGCCAGTATCTTTCTTCTTTGTAATCACTTCGACAGCGGCTACTCCGGTTGGTGTAAAATCTACACCTATCTGAGAACCTTTAGGTTTTGATGAAAAGAATCCCTGCATTTACTCTTCTCGTGGTTTATCACTTTAGCCGAACCGAATTTTCAATTCGGGCGATTAAAACTTACTCTTAATTGTATTAAATCAAAAAGTTATATCACTTCACGCACATTAACTTGTTGACCCTAATCATTTAAATCAGGAATGATGAATTTAAATTTCTTTTATGGAGTGGAACGCAGAATGCTGGTTGCAGAGCCAATCAAATATTATTCTAGAGATCGCTTAAAATAAGTTGCATAACTTATTGTCATTACTATAAATTTTAGGCTTTATATATTATATTTCAAGACTAATTCAAAAAATATTTTAATATGCTGCATATCGTACTCTATGAGCCTGAAATTCCACCCAATACAGGGAATATTATTCGGCTTGCCGCTAACACCGGATATAAGTTACACCTGATCAAGCCTCTTGGGTTTGAGCTGGAGGATAAGTTATTGCGTCGAGCAGGTCTTGATTATCACGAATGGACACGAGTCTCCCAGCACGAAACGTTTGAGGATTTTATACAGTCAACCGAGTTCCATAACCTCTATGCTTTCACCACTAAAGGTAAAAAAACCTATAGCGAGATCAGATACCAGGAAAACGACGTTTTGCTATTTGGACCGGAAACTCGAGGCTTGCCCGCAAAGATTCTTGACAATTTACCCGCTCATCAGAAAGCCCGCCTGCCTATGCTGGAACATTCAAGAAGCCTGAATCTATCTAATACGGTAGCCATCGCTGTTTACGAAAGTTGGCGTCAGTTGAATTTCAGAGGTAGCTAATCAGACTGGTGTCGAGACTCAAGCTCTGATTTTTGCTCCCGATTTTCAAGATCAGTAACCGCATCAACTAACGACTTACCCTGATATAAAACCAGGTAGATCTGCTCCATGATGGGTAAAGTAACCCCTATCTTCTGAGCAATTTCATAGATAGCCCGACTGGCACGGTATCCTTCAACAGTTTGATGCACGGACTGCATGGCCTGATCAATACTCATGCCTTGCCCTACTGCCAACCCGAAACGCCGATTACGACTTTGGTTATCGGTACTCGTCAAAATAAGGTCACCCAGGCCGGATAAGCCCATCAAGGTTTCCCTGTTAGCACCCATACATTCACCAAAGCGCATGATTTCAGCCAACCCACGAGTAATTATTGCAGCCCGGGTGTTGGCTCCAAAACCTAAACCATCGACCGCACCCACACCTATTGCAAGGACATTTTTCAACGCTCCACCCACTTCAACTCCAACCACATCATTAGAGGTATAGCAGCGAAAATGCCCACCATGCAGTAATTCAGCAACCTGCTGAGTGGACTCAGGGTGGTTACCCGCACAGGTGACAGCTGCAGGCAGATCTTTAGCGACTTCGGTGGCAAATGTCGGGCCCGAGATCACCCCATAATGCTCAATATTCAGTTCCTCGACTACCAGCTCGTGTAAAAACTTACCTGTCTCAATCTCAAAACCTTTACTTGCCCAGAACACTCGCGTATCCGAAGCAATTAATGGTTTTAACTGTTTTAAAAAATCACGGTAAGCCTTGCTAGGAATAACCAGAAGGATAAACTGAACACCCGCTACTGCCTGTTTCAAGTCAGCAACAGGGTGAATATTTGACGGTAGCTCGATATCAGGAAGAAACTCAACATTCTGTTTATCCTGAATTAAGCGTTGTATATGTTGCGGCTCATGCCCCCACAAATTAACAGTATGCCCATTGCGGGCAAGCTGTAGCGACAATGCGGTACCCCAGGAACCTGCTCCAATTACTGCAACCTTGACCGGCTCAGACATAGCTCAAACTCCTGAAGTTAAATCTTAAGGCAAATTAATGCTTAACGGTTTCCTCGGTCTCAGCCTCTTTCTGCTGCTGTACTGCATTAGCAAATAAGGCATCAAAGTTAACTGGATTTAGCAATAACGGGGGAAAACCTCCTCGGTTAGTCATATCTGAGATAACTTCACGCGCATAAGGGAATAGAATCGTCATGCACTGCGCATGTAGGATATATCGGGTATCGTCAGGATTAAAACCAACAATATTAAACACGCCTGCCTGTTGGACCTCTACCAGAAATGCAGTCTTATCATCTTGCCTGGCGGTTGCTGTCACGCTTAAAACCACCTCATAAACACCTTCAGAAACCTGCTTGCTGGTATTGTTCAGGTTTAGATCAATCTTTGGCTCCCACTTGGTAAAGCTAAAAACTTCTGGTGTAGAAGGCGACTCGAATGAGACATCTTTTATATAGAGTTTTTGGATAGAGAACTGATTTTCTGGTTTGGCTGTATCATTCATGGGTAATTATCTTTGGTTTAGGTTTTCGAGTTTAATGGTGATGTAGAAGGAGTGGCGGTTTCCGAAAGCTGCTATCAACCCGCCAGCAATGTATCAAGCTTACCGTCCTGATCAAGCTTAACCATATCAGTGTATCCACCGACATGAAAGTCTCCGATAAAAATTTGTGGAACAGTCATCATTCCAGAACTTCTGGAAAGCATTTCCTGCTGAGCGCCTTCTACCAGGTCAATTCGAATTTCTTTATAATCAACCTGCTTTGATTCCAGCATTTTCTTGGCCCAGGTGCAATAAGGACAAAAAGCACTACTGTAAATCAACACTTCCACCATTATTTCTTTTTCTTATTTTTTTGTTTTTGGACAGGTAAATGGGCTTCCTGCCAGGCCATAATACCACCGGCAAGGTTGTACACTTTTTCGAATCCGTGCTGAGTTAGTGTGCGACAGGCTCCGCTTGAGCGATTACCGCTACGGCAATATACGATGACAGTGGCATCTTTGTGCTTATCCATCTCGCTTACCCGCTTTGGAAACACACTTAGAGGAATATGGATGGCACCAGCGATCATACCTTCATTGGTTTCGCTTTGCTCTCGCACATCAAGCAACACGGTATTTTCATGATTAATAACACCTATGGCAGCAGCAGGACCAATATTTGAAAACTTCTGCGTGAAACGCCGAAACTCGGTAAATATGATCAGGCCTAATAGAGCAGCAAAGGACAGAACCAATATCGAATGATTGGTTGAAAACTCAATTAATTGTTCAGGCATATATTCAGGATGTACAGAAAACTTCTTGCATCATACTTATTAAACGTAATGTTCGCGCATCACCAACTCGGTAATAAACACGATTCGCATCTTTTCGGGAGGCTAATATACCCTTATCGCGTAAAATTGCCAGATGTTGTGAAATATTACTTTGTGAAGTCCCAACATTTTCAACAATACCCTGAACACTGACTTCCTGATCGCCTAATGTGCAAAGAATCTTTAATCGCAAGGGGTGCGACATGGCTTTTAGTGAGCGTGACGCTCTTTCAATGTCTTCTTCACGGGTTAAAAGCTGAGGGGTATCGCCGGGTAGGATAGTATCAAGTCTCATTGGTGCTCTATCATGATGTGCTAATATTAGATATCCATTATGTAGCAACATTCCTAGTTTGTCTATATCAGCATCGCCATTATCGTTATATTGAAGTATCATCGATAGATGATTTGATAAGTATCACACTTTTTTATAACCATTCTCCATTATTATTCATATAATCAAACACATAATAACTCCCTGTTCAAACATGCGTTTCCTGCTCATTGCACTCACTGCTTTTATAATTTCATTCCACATCAGTGCTTTTTCTGATACAAAGAACCTGAAGCAAAAAGAACTCTCCCAGCTAAAGTCACGTATTGAAAAGTTACGCCAGACAATTGAGGCCAAGGAAAATAGCAAGTCGAGTTACAGCAAGCAATTACGTAACATTGAAAAAAAGATAGGTAAGGTAAGCCAGGAAATCAACCGTTCTCAAGATGCGCTTAAAATCAAACGAAAGTCATTGAACGCCCTTAATAAGAATAAAAGCCAAATTCAACAATCGATAAACCAGCAAAACCAGCAACTCTCTCAGCAACTTCATGCTGCTTACACCCTGGGACAGCAGGAACAGATCAAGCTCCTTTTTTCTCAGAAAAACGCTGCTCAATTGCAACGAAATCTGACCTACTATCAATATTTCACACGATACCGACTGGATTTGATTGATTCGGCGCAGGATAATTTTCAGAAGTTAACCCGCAATCAACTCCTTATTCAACAGGCCAGCAAAGACCTAAAAAATCTGCTATCAGAGCTACAGCAAAAGAAATCATCTCTTACCAGTGATTACAAACAGAGAAAAACCATCATTTCAAGCCTTGAAAAGGAGCTAAAAAAGCAGGGTAAAAACCTGAGTCAATTAGAAGAAGATGCAAAAAACCTGACTCAGCTAATCGACTCATTATCAGATATACTTACCGACATCCCAACCCCGCCCAGCCCGCATAAAAAGTTTGCGAAATTAAAAGGTAAGCTTGCCTGGCCAGTAAAAGGGAAGGTAAAAAAACTATTTGGTCACAGGAAACCCCCTTCCAATCTGCGCTGGCAAGGAGTAGTGATTAAAGCAGACGAAGGTAACAATGTTCGAGCTGTTTCACATGGACGAGTAGCATTTTCTGACTGGTTACGTGGTATGGGCAATTTGATTATCATTGACCACGGTGATGGCTATTTATCGCTTTATGGACATAATCAATCGCTTTATAAGCCAGCTGGCGACTGGGTAGAAGCTGGAGATATCATCGCCAGCATTGGTAATAGTGGTGGGCAAAACCAACCTGGCTTATATTTTGAAATTCGTAAAAAGGGTAAACCGCAAAACCCCACTATCTGGTGTGACATACGTAATTGGTTCGCCACATAATTAACACCGATACCTTTCACAGCCTAACTGTTATATAGTTTGGACTTTATAAATATTGAATTATTAGAACTCGGATCACAACTTCATAACATATATTTGGTCTACACTTACGCATGACCTTATTGGAGATATTAATGGTACAAAAACTCAGAACATCCACATTCTTTATTGCTGGCCTGTTAATAGGTCTGTCTATGGCAATCGGCCATAGTGTTTTCGCCCTGAAAAGCAATGAGAACCCCATTCCTTTCGATGATTTACAAGCATTTACCGATGTTTTCTCCCGAATCAAATCAGACTATGTAGAACAGGTAGACGACAAAAAGCTGCTGGAAGATGCCATTCGCGGCATGCTATCGGGCCTTGACCCCCACTCATCATATCTGGATACCGAAGAATTCAGTGAGCTACGTATCGGAACCACAGGACAGTTTGGCGGCCTTGGTATTGAAGTTGGCATGGAAAATGGTTTTGTGAAGGTCATTTCTCCTATTGATGACACTCCTGCATCACATGCAGGCGTAAAAGCCGGTGATCTTATTGTTCGCCTGGACGAAAAACCTGTTAAAGGCATGACGTTGAACGACGCGGTCAAAGTCATGCGTGGTAAACCCGGCACAGATATCGTCTTGACAATAGTTCGTGAAGGTGAATCTCAACCTCTAAAAATCACCATTACTCGTGAAATCATCAGGGTTAAAAGCGTTAAAAAACGTATACTGGAACCCGGTTATGGCTATGTCCGTATCACTAACTTTCAGTCACGAACCACTACCGACCTGCTAAAAGCTATCGCTGATTTACAGGAAGAATCTACCCTGAATGGCATGGTGCTCGATCTAAGAAACAATCCGGGCGGTGTATTAAATGGCGCTGTGGGTGTTTCAGACGCCTTTTTGGACGATGGTATGATCGTATATACCGAGGGTCGTATTGATGATTCCAGCCTGAAATACAACGCGACGCCAGGCGATGCATTAAACGGTGCACCGCTGGTCATTCTGGTAAATAGCGGCTCGGCATCTGCTTCAGAAATCGTTGCTGGCGCTATGCAGGATCATAAACGAGCAATCATCATGGGCTTTAAAACCTTTGGTAAAGGCTCTGTTCAAACCATTCAGGAACTACGCAATGGCTCAGCGGTAAAATTAACTACTGCCCGTTATTTCACACCAAATGGCCGCTCCATTCAGGCTGAAGGTATCGTCCCGGATATTGAATTGACTAATGTCGAAGTTAAAGCCAGGGAAAAAACTAACACTCGCATCTCAGAAAAAGATCTGACAGGACACCTTAGCAACCCGATTAATGGGGAAGAACAGAACAGTAATACGGACGAGAAAGGCGTCAAAGATGACACTACCAAAAAGGAAAAAAAGCTTTCCGAAACTGATTACCAGTTATTCGAAGCGTTAAATCTACTCAAAGGACTGTCTATCGCCAATGCCATCCACCAGAGTAGAGGATGATTAGACAGTTTTCGTTACTCTTTCTGGTACTACTAAGCAGTGCAGCCTGGGCAAAAAAGCCCATGCTGTCACTGGTTATTGACGACCTTGGTTATTCATTTGAATCGGCAAAAAAGGTTTTAAGTCTGCCAGGGAATCATACCTTTGCGATTATCCCTGAAACCACATACAGTAAAAGAATCGCTGAATTCGCTTACCAGAATGGTCATGAAGTTATGCTGCATATGCCTATGCAGGCATCCACCAACCTGATTATTGAACCCACCGCTCTGAATGAACAAATGAGCGAGCAGGAAATCACCGATAGCGTTATTAGCATGATGAAGGATGTCCCTCATATTAAGGGTATCAACAATCACATGGGAAGCCGACTGACCGAACTCGGTTACATCATGCGCCCGGTGATGGAAACCATTAAACAACAGAATCAGTCATTATATTTTCTGGACAGTAGAACGTCCGCATTAAGCACAGCCTATCAACAGGCATTGGTTGCCGGCGTACCGACCATTAAACGTGATGTCTTTTTAGATGCTGATCGTAACAACCTGGATTCTATCCGCCATCAATTTGACCGCTGGCTGGCGTTAGCCCGAGAAAATGGGCATGCTGTAGCCATTGCTCACCCCTATCAAAATACGATAGATGTTCTATTGGAGAAAATGGGGGAAATGGGTGATGAATTTGAATTTATTACGATATCTCAACAGGTAGCAAACCTTCAACAGGAGGAAGCAGAATGGCCAAGGTACTTGTCCCACTTGCAGATGGATTCGAAGAACTCGAAGCAATAACAATAATCGACCTGCTACGTAGAGCAGGTTTTGACGTGATTAGTGCTGGATTAGATGACCAGCCAGTTACGGCCAGTCGAAAAAACGTCATTATCCCAGACACCAGCATTCAAAAAGTTGTCAATGAAGAATTCGATTTGATCGTACTTCCCGGCGGTCTGCCTGGTGCCGATAACTTACGCGACAATCCGGATGTACAGACGCTGATTCAACGGCAACACGCCAAAGGAAAAACCGTCGGCGCAATCTGCGCGGCACCCAAAGCGCTGGCTGCCAGCGGCATTCTGCCAGGTAAAACTATTACCTGTTACCCCGGCGCGATGGATCAGCTCGACTGTTCAAGCTTTACGATTACAACCAACCCGGTAGAGATTGATGACAATATCATCACCTCCAGAGGCCCAGGCACTGCGATGGATTTCGCCCTCACATTGATTGAACGCCTGGGTAATAAGACACTGCGCGATCAGGTAGCCGCGCAAATGGTGAGATTTTAGTCAGCAGATTATTAAGCTAGCTAACTATAAAGACTGGAAAACAATTTCAGCTTTATCGATAGTCTGTTGAAGTATGTCATCATCATGCGCCGAACTGACAAAGCCCGCTTCATAGGCCGAAGGCGCAAGATTAACGCCCTGCTCCAGCATGCCATGAAAGAACGCCTTAAATCGTTCAATATCGCATCGACCAACATCGGCGAAACTTTGCACCTTTTCCTGATCAGTAAAAAACAGGCCAAACATAGCACCGACCTTATTTGCAGTCATTGCAATACCCTGACGTTTGGCGGCAGCCAACAGACCATCCACCAGAAAATCGGTTTTTCGGGTTAATTCCTCATAGAAACCTTCTCGAGTGATAATCTCCAGATTCTTTAACCCCGCCGTCATTGCAATCGGATTACCCGATAACGTGCCCGCCTGATAGACCGGCCCAACCGGAGCAAGATGATTCATAATCTCCTGTTTTCCACCAAAAGCTCCAACCGGCATACCACCACCGATCACCTTACCCAATGTAGTCAGATCAGGTTGCACACCGTAATAGCCCTGAGCACCAGTCAGTCCGACTCGAAAACCAGTCATTACCTCGTCGATAATAAACACCGCACCATATTTGCTACAGTTTTCGCGCAGACATTCCAGAAAGCCCGGCACAGGTGGTATACAGTTCATATTACCCGCTACCGGCTCAACGATCAGACAGGCAATCTGCTCACCCAGCTCAGCAAACAACTCATTAACCTGTTGAATATTATTGTATTCCAGCGTCAAAGTGTTTTCTGCAAGTGCAGCAGGAATACCTGGCGAACTCGGAACGCCCATAGTCAGCGCACCAGAACCTGCTTTCACCAGCAGGGAATCTCCATGTCCATGATAACAACCTTCAAACTTGATGATTTTCTCACGCCCTGTATAGCCCCGCGCCAGCCGGATCGCCGACATGGTAGCCTCGGTGCCTGAATTGGTCATACGTACCTGATCCATACCCGGCATAATCGCGCAAATTCTTTCTGCCAGATCAATTTCCAGCTCGGTAGGTGCACCAAAGCTTAGACCATTATCCACAGCCAGCTTGACCGCTTCGATGATTTCTTCATTGGCATGCCCACAGATCATAGGCCCCCAGGAACCCACATAATCAATATAGCCCTTACCATCAGCATCGTAGAGATATGCTCCTTTTGCACTCTTGATGAAGAGAGGTGTACCACCTACTCCATTAAATGCACGTACGGGTGAATTCACACCGCCGGGTATTGTTTTCAATGCACGTTGAAATAAGATTTCGGATTGACTCATATCGGCTTCTCTTAATTTAATTGGCCGCTATTCTACGCAAAAACTCAGACGCTTAGAACTACAGAAATAATGCGGCAAAATCGCACGCTCTTTGCTGGATATCCCTGGCAGAAAAAAGATCATGGATGACCGCAATCATATCTGCTCCCTGCTCGACCAGAATATTCGCATTATCCAGCCTGATCCCACCAATAGCACAAAAGGGAACAGTCAATTGCTGACGAGCCAGCTGTAACATCTGTGGATCTGCCTGAACAGCGTCAGGTTTGGTCAGCGAAGGAAAAAAACGACCGAATGCCACATAATCAACTCCCCTGTTTTGCGCATCAAGAGCCAGATCAATACGGTTATAACAGGAAGCTCCTATAAGCTTGTCACCACCCAGTTGACTACGTGCCCATTCAATATCGCTATCGGATTTGCCCAGATGAACACCATCAGCATCTACTTTGAGTGCCAGCGCCACATTATCGTTGATAATAAATAGCGCCTGATACTCATCACACAGTCTTTTTAGCGCCAGCACCTGCTGTATTTGTTCTGATTCCGGTAATTTTTTTTCACGGTACTGCAGAATCTTCATGCCACCATCCAGTGCTGAGTCAACCGCAGTTAGTAGACTCGCAGTAGATGGCTGAAGGCTTGAATCAGTAATGCCGTATAAACCGGCCAGGCTACTCTTCACTAGCCTCATCTACCCAGAATAGTCGATTTGGAATTAACTGCCCCATGCCCAGACGGTGCGCATTGTTAAGGCTATGCCAGGTGAAGTTCTGTGCCTCACGCGATGCAGAGAGTGGATCGAGCCCCCGTGCCATCAAAGCCGCCAGTGTAGATGCTAGCGTACATCCGCTGCCATGGTATTCATGCGCCAGACGAGGCCATTCGAAGCTATCGATCTCTCGCTGATTATAATAGAGACGATTCACCACATGATGATTGTCGTCATGGGTTCCGGTTAACAGCACATGACCACAGCCTCTATCCATCAAACCATAAGCCATGGCTGCGGTTGTATCCGCTTCTGGAACCAGTGCAGCAGCCTCCAATGTATTAGGTGTTAACACATCAGTTTGCGGGAAAAGCAAAGTGCTCATGGCATCAATTACATCCGCATTCGCCAGCTTTGTTCCAAAACCACTAGCCAGAATCGGATCGAAAATCACAGGGATATTTTGATAGTCATACAGAATCGAGTGTACTGCTTCGATAACCTCGACACTACCTAACAAACCTATCTTGAAGGCTGCTACCGGCATATCCTCCAGTACCGCGCGCGCCGACTGAATAACGATATCATCATCGATCGGAATCAAAGTGGATACATCTATAGTGTCCTGTATCGTCAAACAGGTCACCACCGATGCAGCATGGCACCCCTGGCTACTAATCGCTTCTATATCAGCATGGACGCCGGCACCACCGGTGGCATCGTGACCAGAAAAAGTCATTACTACTGGAGGCTTATGGTCTTGATTATCGTTTTTCACAGAATAAATCTACTGATGAATTTTTGTTGGGAGTATACCTGTTACTGGCCGCGAATCTATCCAGGCACTTTATAAGGCACATTCAAGACCCATTCAAAACCCTACGATCATGCCGCATTAACATGAGTATTAGAAAAATTGAAGGCAGACCGAGTGCTGCGGCATAGGCAAAAAACACCGGATAGTTAGTGGCATCGACAACCACACCGGAAAACCCCGCCACAAACTTGGCCAGCAACAACATGATAGAACTAAACAGGGCATATTGCGTCGCCGTATAAGCCTTGTTGGTCAATGCTGACAGATAAGCAACAAAGGTAGTCGTTGCAATCCCACCCGCCAGATTATCGGCCCCCACCACCAGGATAAGCCAGATCAATTCGGCCTGTTGAGTAGCTAGCCAGGCAAACATCAAATTGGTCACAATCACCAGTATGCTACCTGCCATCAGCATACTCATCTTGCCGTATCTTACTACCAGTACACCACCAAACAGAGCCCCTACTATGGTTACCACCGGACCAACGGTTTTAGATACCAG
>JBNKMF010000012.1:0-77036 GCA_050292965.1 Gammaproteobacteria bacterium
GTGTCACCATCATGGGTGAACATGCTGGAGACTTGATTGCTGAATACGTACTGGCAATGAAACATGGTCTGGGCCTGAACAAAATCCTTGGCACTATACATATCTACCCAACATTAGCCGAAGCGAATAAATATGTAGCAGGGGAATGGAAACGCGCACATGCGCCACAAAAACTGCTGGAGTGGGTGGGTAAGTTTCATCGCTGGATGCGGGGGTAAAGATTTTTTACTAAGAGCACACAGAGTTATTAATTCAGGAGTATCGCTTTAAAGTTTTGAATACATAAGCCCCTCTGTGTTCTCTGTGTCCTCAGCAACTACGTCGGCTCATATCTCTGCGTTGCCTATAGGGACATAGGTAAGTGGCGTGAGCAGGATGCGGAAGCCTTGTAACACCCTGGAATAGCTCGCTATTGTGCGTCGTCACGCTTTGATCTACACCACTACAAACGCACTACAACTCGTCCAACTGCGGATTCCAGGTTGAATCGGAAGACAGGCCTTTCACAAACTCCAAAAGACTAAGCACACCGAACACACGAAGAAAAACATTTATTAATCTTCGTGTGCTTCGTGGTTAAATCAGAGTGTCCTATTCATAAATTAAGACGCATAGATCTCTGGTCAAATCTCATAGATCTCCGGGTCACATTGTTATCAGGGTCTATTATTTAGCCTGAAACAGGGATTCATAATAACTCGAGTAAAACACCCTCTGAAAAGTTAAAATCAGTAACAAATTTTGACCCACATTTAAAGTCGGAAATTTCAATTGAAGTACTGAATGAATATGCATTACAAATGATCGGTAATAAGGCCACTGAGCTACTGCAACAAGCATTTCAAGAGATTAATGGGGCAAGTCATGTTTTTTTAGATTTTCAATATCAATTTGTTTATGAAGTGTAATCATTTCAAAAGCTGCCTAACGTAAAGCAAGTACTCATGCCAGGAAGGACAGGAGTCCGAGAACAGTCGAAAAAAAGTAGTCAGAACTGTCTTTTCTTCCATGCTCAATTATCCGTTGTGGACTCGTTGACAAATTCGACTAGATTGTATTTACGCAGTAGCCCAACGGGAGAGTCTCATGAACGAAACGAACAAACTCTAATATAAAAATATGCTGTGGGTTAATGTTCAGCACTTCACTATTGTTTCAAAAAATTAAAGGATTGATATTTTAACATTAAACCTGAGAATCAAAGTTCAAAAGAAAAATCACAGTAACTAAAAACAAGCAATGCAATTGCGCAAGTCTTGCAAGACAAAGGTTTTATACTCAGCTAACAAGCGGCATAATAGGAACAACACTCCGCTGTCGCTTCATATTGTCCACTGTGCAGTGCGCTATCTTTTATGAGGTATTACTCCAATGTTTGATATTAAAATCCCCGGCTATAGGGATCTACAGTTAAATCAACTTGTTCTCGACTTTAATGGGACTATTGCCTGTGATGGTAAATTAATCGGAGGTCTTGCGGAAAAACTGGAAATATTATCCGAACAATTATCTATACATGTAATAACGGCAGATACCCATGGTTTTGCAGCGGAACAACTTGAACACCTGCCATGTACCCTGAAAATTTTATCAGATGGTCAGCAAGAGGAAGCGAAGGCATCATTTGTTAATAATTTAGGGGCAAATCAGGTAGTTGCCATAGGCAATGGGCGAAACGATAGAAAAATGCTGCAAGTTGCCGAGATCGGAATTGCCGTTATTTCACCAGAAGCGGTAGCAGTAGATACTTTATTGACTGCAGATATTATTACGAGCGATATTATCTCCGCTTTGGATTTACTTTTGAAGCCGCTACGATTAGTGGCTACTCTAAGATCCTAAGATGAAATTTTCTTAAGTTATCCAGTCGTTAATATTAACTGCGGCAATAGACTCCCTCTGCCAAGTTAGCTTACCGGTAGGATACCATGTTGATTCGTATTATTTTCGCCACGAGAGAAGGCAGGTGTAGCGAGCGAAGCTGGTAGCGAGAACTGAGTAATATATCTATTCTTAAGGCCTCTCCTCACGGTTCAGCCCTTGCCATTCGCTAGCAGTTATTATCTAATAACCTGTAAAGATTTATGGACGGTGATCTTCCTTCAGAGGACGTTCACCTCATTAGTTAATGCCCTTGTCGGGCGTAAACATAAGGATTTCCACTGGAATTGTTTGCTGCGCTCACTCCCCCAGTCCCTCGATGTTTATGTGCAAAAAGCCCAATATTAAGGAACGATGAATGATGTATCAAATTGCGATTATCGTCTTTGACGAGTTTAGGGATATCGAATTCTTTTTGATGAGAGATATTCCTGGAAGAACACATGGATGGCAAAAAACTACGCTCGTTCCTCGCCATTCTTTTTTCGCTCCCCTCCTGCGCAGGCGTTAGAAGAGCAGCTACTATGAAGATCGTCGCCATTCTTTTTGCTCTGTTACTTGTTGTTTTGTTCGCTGTTCTCTATCTGAAATATCGGATGGATAACACGCCAGACAGAAACAACCTCGAAGCGGCGATTGATGCGGAAGTCAATAAGGTCATGAGTAGAGGGCAGTTCCCGGGTGTAGTGGTCGGTGTCTACAGGGATGGACGCACGTTCATCAAAGGATATGGAACCGTCAAAAAAGAAATCATGAAACGCCCAGATGGCACGACAATATTCCAGATTGGATCGCTCAGCAAACTCTTAACCGCTTCGCTACTACAGGTTCTTTGTGACGAAGGTGTCGTTTCCATAGAGACAACTCTGGGTGAACTGATTGGCAGTTCTGTGCCTTTGTCAGCAGCCGCTCAGCGAGTAACACTAAAACAACTTGTCACTCACACTTCTGGCTTTCCGAGAATTCCCAGGTCGCTTCATAACAAGATGACCAATTTGGCTGGCAAAGATGACATTCTATTGGACCCTTACAGCTACCTGGGGCCACAATTCATATTTGAGTATCTATCAACCACGGAAGACAAGCGTGAGCCAGGTCGATTTGAGTATTCGAACTTCGGCATGGGACTGTTGGCTCACGTCCTTGAAGTTGTTACTGGAAGAGATTACGAATCCCTGGTTACAGAAAAAGTCCTGGCACCGTTTGGCATGAACGGAACCTCGATAACGCCAACCTCGGAGATTAAGGAGCATTTAGCTCAAGGTTATACGGCCAAAGGTACGACGACACGGCCATGGACGTTCGCTGCACTTGCCGGTGCTGGTGCCTTCTATTCCAACGTTCAAGATATGCTAATGTTTATTCGCGCAAACGTCGAAGAAGATGGGGCGGCTGCACAGTTATTTCAGAAAATGCGCGAACCACAGTTCGGGGGTGATAGCGGAATCGGCTGGATGCAACCCACTTTTTTTGATCGGTTCTTTGGAAATCAACAAGTAGTCTGGCATAACGGGATGGTCGGTGGATACGCTTCCTATCTTTCGATCGATGCGCAAAGTAAATCGGGAGTCGTTATACTGACAAATCAAGCAAGTACCACCGATATGTTAGGAATGATGCTAACTCGTCAGGCTCGTACCCAGTCGTGGTCATCCAGCTCTCCTTCTAATCGGGCTAATAAAGCCGACGCAAAAAGCCACATGGCTGATCAGCGTACTTAAACTAGAGATAGACTATGTCTATAGGAATAAGACCATATTCAATCAATGATATAGACAGCCTGTATAAAGTGATTACTGAATCTGCACAACATTTACAACCATGGTTGCCATGGTTTCATGCTGATTACGAAATTACTGATACAGAACAGTGGGTAAATTCATGTATAAATGCATGGAATGACAAGTCTGGTTTTCGTTATTTAATCTTCAATACGCAAACACACGATATTCTAGGTGCTGTGGGGCTAGAGAGAATAGTTTGGACTCACAAAATAGGAGAGCTTGGCTATTGGGTAGCCTCTAAGGCTATAAATCAGGGTGTAGCTACAACTGCAGCAATGTTAGCGATAGTTGATGGTTTTAAAGTCCATGGACTTCATAGAATTGAAATCAATATTCTGACGAATAATATTGCTAGCAACCATGTCGCCAATAATATTGGTGCTGTTTTCGAAGGTGCCTTTCGAAATAAGCTGTTTCATAACGGCAAAAGTAATATGGCAAATTGCTACTCTTTAATCCCGTCAGACCTGGAATTTAACCAGACATATCAGTCTAGCGAATAATCAAGTTAAACCAGATATTAGGCCGAGCAAAGTGAGCGCCTCGCTTATGTATGGTATGACTCGTTTTTGTTCATATACCTGCGCTACAAATTTTGATAGCAAGGAAGAATTTATTTCAGAAAAAAGTGGAGCAATCGAGTACTTTATAGATCAATATCGAAAGATACTTGAAGTGAGTGAAATACGATGACTATTTAGAGCATTTTGAGAAGTAAAGGTAAAAATCAAAATGAAACAAGATCAACCAATCTATGTTCTCTACCCTGCCCCCACAACACCTGCATGCAGGTCCGAACACGACTATAGGACAAAGGATGAGGTAGCGCGAAGCAGGAAGTCAGAGCCGATGCATAGGAGCGTGAAAAGATAAATCGATGATAATAGTTTACGAAATAGTGGATTACTCTCTAACGTGAGCGGTCAACTGCGGAATCCAGGATTGATCGAACAACCAGTATTGATACGTGATAAAGCTTCTGAAATCTAAAGATAAACTTTTTAACCTCTGGGACAACTGTGCTCTCTGTGGTGAAATGTTCTAAATATTGAAATAGCTGAGGCCTGGAAGTAATCAGGTTATTTTATGAACTTACCCTGCCCTCAATTACATGACATACATATGAAACTCACCTGCATCACTGTTCTCTTTACGGTGGAGACTGGTTTTTCCAAAGCAGCACGAGCGCCCCAATGACCGCCAGTAACAACAACAAGGTCACAAAGATTGTAAAACCGAGCGCAAAGCGGAAGGCGTCTTCAATCTGCTGGAAGGTTAGCGCGATCCCACCACTGCCGATTTCCAACACCAATATCGCGAACGCTTTACCATCAGCACCGTAGATGGGCGAGTATCCCAGCATACGTTTCTGCCAGTATCGACTATGTTTTGAATCAGCATCGAGCTCCTCCTGAATAACTACCTTGTTCACCAGGGTCTGACGCATCATGCTTTTGGCATGCTCACTTTCCACCAGGGGATGAGCTGACCAGGTATCGTGTCCCTGACTGATCCGGTCAAAGTTCAAGCTCCCTGAGCCGTGGCGGGCAAATACAACCTTGAAATCATTGCCCTGGTTTAACGGCTGCAATAAATACGCATCACGGATTTCCTTGTTGTACCTTTGCAAGGTTGCAATGGGTCGATCCACCGCAAGGTATAGCTTGTTGTCAAGGTCTGTCGATTCGAAAAGCCGATAGATGTCGTCATTATTCAACGTGAGGCTCACAGTGTAAGCAGTATTTCCAACCTTATCATGTAAAGTCGTGAGCAGGGACTTTTCAGCTATCCTGTGTACATGATTACTACCCAGATATACGGCAACAAAAAGAAGAGCGATACCAAAAAAGGAAAACAAAGAAACCAGCGGCCTGAAGGAAATTGACCGGGAAACAGATTCAAGCAAGGGGTAATGTACGGTGCTAACAGGCAGCCGATGAATGAAACGCCTGAGATCCTGTCCCATCTCCAGTGCGCTCTGGTAACGTTCAGCGGGGTTTAGTGCGCAGGCTTTCAAACAGATCGCATCCACCTCTTTACTCACCTTATCTTGCCTGGTTGATGGAGCAGGAATCCCTGTATTGACGATATTAGAGATCAGGTCTTGCTGTGATATCAGAGGAAATGGGGGTTTGGAGGTCTGTGTGTAAAACAGGGTTATTCCCAGTGCGTAAATATCCGATGTAATGCTCGCATTGATATTCTGGAATAGCTCGGGTGCCATGAACATTGGGCTACCTTCCTGGCTGGAATCCGCCTGGGTTTCCGACTCGTTACCGCTTTGAACAATCGACGAGATACCGAAATCCATGATTTTCACCTGACCATCGGATGTCAACATGATGTTGTGAGGCTTCAGGTCTCGATGAATAATACCCTGTACATGCGCATATTGTATCGTGTCACAGATATCAATGAATTTTTCAAGCATCTGCTCTCGGCTTAACAGGCCCTCGTCGGTAATCATCTTGAAATCGTGCCCTTCAATGAATTCGAGCACCATCAGGTAGTGCCCTGAAACCTCAATAAAGTCATAAATCTGCACGATATTGGCATGTTTCAATCTGGCAACGATTTTTGCCTCATTACGCAACCTTTCAGAGATCCATTTCTCTTTGATCAGGTTGGGGTGAATAGCCTTGATCGCGACAATCCGTTCGAGCTCCTGGTCCTTTGCCTTGAAAACTTGCCCCATACCACCGATACCTATTCGTCCATGCAGCTTGAAGCGATTTCCGAGCTTATCCTTGATGAGCTGTTCGACCGTCACCTCATGGTTCGCTGTCATATCAGTATTATCCGGGTGCCGGACAACCGTTTTATCACTATCTATTCTGGTAGGATCAGTCATGCTTTATTCTTTGTTTTCTATTGATGATAAGTTTATACGAAACCACATAAAATTCTGTGGATTCATTAAGCCACTATCTGGACTGATGTGTATGTAAGTTGTGTAATCAGTAGGGGCAAGTTTTGGCTGTAGAAAATGCATGAAATGAAAAAGGCCAAACAAAAGAGAACAGCCATTTGTAGTTCACCATCAAGAGGCCCAGTAAATTTTTACAACTTTTCAGATTATAAATTCATTGCCGTAGATCGTACTGTAAATAATCGTTGTGAATCTAATATTTCCAGCAAGGTATCAGGGTCAACCTGCAGCAGTCATCGTTTTTCGCCCTGCAATAACGCTATACATAGCATCCAGGCAGATAACCTATATGAATCCAGACAGGATCCTTATTTCAATTAGTACCAGAGTAATTTTGGCATCGTCCAGGTATTATTTAACTATCTCCTCATCCATAAAGGCGTGCGCAATAGCTTGCTATAGGAGCTCAGGATCAGACCCAGCGTCTAAGCCTTTCGATATACCTTTGAATCTTCGTGCCCTTCGTGGTTATTTAGTGGAACAGAAACTCAAGTGAAAGGTTCTGCATCATTATGCGATAGTTATTCACTCGCTTGCGGCTGCTTACCCATTATAATCATCGCCAACAGGTCATCCGCTGTCACATCGTCGACATTGACCGCGCCTGAGCCGACTAGCTTGCCATTTTTCATCACGGCGGCTCTGTCACAAAGTTTCATAACATCGTGTATGTCATGATCGATCAGGAAAATACCCAGACCCTCTGCCTTTAGTTGCTGAATCAGATCCGCAACCATTTGCGTTTCCTGTGGTCCCAGCGCAGCAGTCGGCTCATCCATGATCAAAATCTTTGCATTAAAATAGACGGCTCGTGCAATCGCTACTGACTGACGTTGGCCGCCAGACAGTGAAGACACCGGGGTGTAAAAATTATCGAAATTCGGATTCAGTCGTCCCATGATTTTGCGTGTTTCTGCTTCCATCGCAGCATCATCCACTAATCCCAGAGGAGTGACCAGTTCACGCCCTAGAAACAGGTTTGATGTGGCGTTAAGATTATCCGCCAACGCCAGGGTTTGATAAATGGTTTCGATATTATAAGTACGAGCATCGCGTGGATTATTAATAACCGCCTTTTTACCATTGATAAATATTTCGCCACCATTGCCCTGATAGGCACCGGAAAGCATTTTTATCAGTGTTGATTTCCCAGCGCCATTGTGACCGAGTAGACCGACAACTTCACCTGCATACAGATCTACAGTGACACCATCTACTGCCTTGATGCCACCAAACGAGAGATGCATATCTCTCATTTCTACTAAGGGGGGGGATTGATTCATGCTCATCTATCTCTGCCCTGTTTTACGTCGATAAATAATATCCAGATAAACCGCCACAATCAGTACCAGTCCGACGACGATAGATTGCAAGGGTGCATCCACCCCTACCATCGCCATTCCAGATTGCAGCGATTGCATAATCACGGCACCGAGGATAGCACCATAAATAGTGCCAAAGCCACCAGATAGCGCAGTTCCGCCAATTACCGCAGCAGCGATAACGCGTAGTTCATCAAGTGTACCCAGGTCGTTACCCACCGCACCGAGTCGTGCAGAAGCGATGACTGAGGCAATGGCCGTTAATCCACCCATCAGTGCAAATACTTTAACGGTCATCATTTGTGTGTCTATGCCTGATAGCTGAGCGGCTTCAGGATTACCACCCATGGCGTAAACATAGCGTCCAAAACGAGTACGTTGGGACACGATGGTCATAATAATGGCGATTGCCAACAGGATGAGTACAGGAATAGCGATACCGTGATAAAGCGTCAAACCCTGTTCAGGGATCTCAAGCCCCTGAGCTTCGGCAATGCGTTTCACTGCACCAGATGGTATGGGGTAGGAATTCATCATCCAGACAAAGCCCATAATCAAAGTGACAGCAACACCGATCAGGGTCACTTCTGCCCATACCGGTTTCAATGTAAAACCATGATTCGCTTTTTGTCTGCGGCTGGCAAGCATGAAGAAGACGGCAATAAGGGTTGCAACAACGCCCAGTAACCAGCTCAACGTGTCACCCAGTGTACCTTCTGCACCACCACCAAGAAGCTTATAGGTCGCATCAAGTGGTGCCACCGTCTGGCCCTGAGTGACCCACCAGGCTGCGCCGCGATACACCAGCAGGCCACCGAGCGTAACGATAAAGGCGGGAACGGTGAGATAACCAATAATCCAGCCTTGAAAAGCACCAATCAACACACCACAAAAAATACCAAAGATTACAGTGATAAACCAGATAGACCAATGCCCATAGCCTAGATACTCAGGTAGGAAGTGAACCTGCAGCGTTCCCATCAACATACCTAGTAACCCGAGCAGAGATCCCACCGAAAGATCGATGTGACGGGTAACAATAACGAACACCATGCCCGTAGCCATCACTGCGACGGAAGCCGTTTGTACCGACAGATTAAACAGGTTTCGGGGAGTCAGGAAGCGTCCATCAGTAAACTGATTAAATACAAGCCATAGTAACACTAGTGCACCAAGCATGCCCAGGATACGGGTATCGACGCCTAATTTGG
Source organism: Gammaproteobacteria bacterium (assembly GCA_050292965.1). Lineage (GTDB taxonomy): Bacteria > Pseudomonadota > Gammaproteobacteria > JACNJF01. The sequence goes on from JBNKMF010000012.1 coordinate 9,128, forward strand.
AAATGAAGTTTTTAATGACGTTGTTCAGAGCTCGACCTTTATATTTTTCTAAATTTATACCGACCTTACTATATATACAATATACGTAATACCAGATGAACGTAAAGACTTTTTTCGGTAATGAAGAAAACCCTCTTCTATTCGGAAGAGGGTTTTGGTAGAGATTACTTACAAACAGGAACCTTGCTTGGGTTAACACCTGCGCAGAGAACCTTTTTGCTGATCCAGCCAGCATCCAGAACCACATTTAAATTTTTGCGAGTGACTGGAACAGGTGCCAGGAATCGAGCAGTCATTTTAGTACCGGAAGGAGAAGTCCATGATTCGGAGCCTTTTATCGACTTTAATGATTTTCCTTTTGCCAGCTCAGCAGCGATTTCAGCGGCTGCTTTACCCAGCTCACGAGCATCTTTCCACACCGACACAGTTTGGGTGCCAAGCGCAACACGATTCAGCGCTGCGTGATCGCCATCCTGACCAGATACTGGAATACCTTCCATACCCTGAGCTGTCAGAGCCGCTACGACACCACCAGCAGTACCGTCGTTAGACGCAACAACAGCATCAACCTTGTTGTCCACAGAAGTCAGAATCTGTTCCATATTGCGTTGTGCATTAGCTGGAACCCAACCATCTGTATAGGCTTCGCCGACAATCTTGATGTCACCCTTATCGATTGCTTTCTGTAGAACTTCCTGCTGGCCACCTCGCAGAAAATCAGCGTTGGGATCCTGAGGTGAACCCTTGATCATAACGTATCTTCCTTTTGGCATAGCCGCCAGGACAGCACGTGCCTGCATACGTCCGACTTCTACATTATCAAAGGTCAGGTAAAAAGCACGACTGTCTTCGATTAATCGGTCATAAGCAACAACAGGGATGCCCTCATCGCTTGCCTGATCAACTGCCGGACGGATAGCCGAAGCATCCTGTGCCAGTACGATCAATGCTTTAGCGCCTCGAGCAATCAGACTTTCAATATCTGAAAGCTGTTTAGATGAAGAACTTTGAGCATCGGCAGAGATGTATTTTGCACCAGCGGCTTCCAAAGCTGCTTTCATCGCAGCCTCGTCAGTTTTCCAGCGTTCTTCCTGGAAGTTTGACCAGCTGACGCCGACCACAAGATCAGCAGCTGAGAGCGATGTAGCCACAAACAGTCCTGCCATAAAAAGAGAAATAGTTTTAATGAATTTCATACGACCTCCTAACCTTATCGGTATATCTTTTGTTTCAGAATTTAAAAGTTTCAAAAAACAACATTTTTTTGTAGTGCCATTGTAAAATTCGGCCTTGAAAAAACCACTGAAAAACAAAAAAAAACAATGCCGAATAAAAAAAAACAAATTTATTTGGTTCCAGGGCCTGTTAATACTTATTCGGTTGTCTCTATTGTGGCTATCAAATTAGTATTAACAGGCCCTGATTATCCGACATCTAACAGGATTATCCTATTTGTGTTTCAATTAGACCTTAAAATAGCTTATCAATTAAATGCGGAATAAGATATCTTGTTCGCTCAAAAATTTTTATCACTATGCTTACACAAAAATTAAACGGACCTATGGCATCCCACAGATTAAGCACCTGTATCTTCACTTTATCACTAATATGTCCCTTATTAGCGTCAGCGGCTGAAGTGTCTTTCCAACGGGTAGATGCTGCGTTAATCAAGCATCAATACACCGGTGGCTGGGAACATTTTGTCGGCGGTGGAATTAGCAGCTTCGATTGTGATGGTGATACCTTTCCCGAATTGTACCTGGCCGGAGGTTCAGCTCCCGCCACGCTATTACGCAACCGTTCAGCATCCGCTAAGGGAAAGCTCCACTTTGAAGCTCAAACACCTGAAGCCTTATCTCTCAGGCATGTGACCGGTTCTTATCCATTAGACATTGATAGCGATGGCCTACTCGATCTGGTGGTTCTTCGTGTCGGAAAAAATATGCTATTGCGCGGAGAAGGCGGATGTCGTTTCAGTCCATTTCCACTTTCTCTAGGCTTTGACAGCGAGGATCATTGGACGACCGCATTTTCAGCGACCTGGGAACACGGGCAAAGTTTACCCACTCTGGCTTTCGGCAACTATGTAGATCGAGAGCAACCCGATGGACCATTCGAGGCCTGCGATGACAATCGCCTGTATCGTCCCTTGCAGAAGCAATATGCCCCCCCGTTACAACTAAGCCCTGGCTATTGCGCATTGTCGATATTGTTTTCAGACTGGGGAAGAAATGGTCGAATGGATCTGCGTATTAGCAATGACCGCCATTACTACGTCCGTAAGGGTTCGGAACAGCTATGGGCCATGGAACAAAAACCACGGCTTTACTCCACACAGGATGGCTGGATTGACTACTCTTTGTGGGGTATGGGCATCGCCAGTCGTGATCTGACGGGTGATGGTTATCCAGAAATATTCCTCACCTCTATGGGTGATCAGAAACTACAGTCTCTGGATCGATCCAACAACGGTCCTAGATACCTGAACGCAACTTTTGATCGTGGTATTACAGCGCATCGCCCCTTTACCGGCGATGACGGCAGACCTTCTACCGGATGGCATGCGGAATTTGCCGACGTTAATGACGATGGTCGTGACGATATCTTCATCTCAAAGGGTAATGTCGAGCAAATGTTGTCGAGTGCAGTACGCGACCCGAATAACCTGCTGATTCAAAACAGCGAAGCTGTGTTCAAAGAGCAGGCATTAACTGCCGGTGTTGCCAGCTTTGCTAAAAGTCGTGGCGCAACTCTGACCGATCTTAACCTCGACGGCTTACCCGACCTGGCGGTTTTAAACCGTAATGCGGCGGTGGAAATCTATCAAAACAAGAGTTCACCAACTGGACACTGGTTATTACTCAAGTTAATTCAAGCGGATAGCAACCGAGATGCCATAGGTGCCTGGATAGAAGTGCGCAACAACGATACTTTGTGGTATCGTGAAATAACCATAGGCGGAGGACATGCAGGAGGTGCTTCCGGCTATCAACATTTCGGTCTGGGGGATGCAGAGTCCGTAAGTATAAGAGTGACCTGGCCGGATGGTGTAGTCAGTGACTGGTTAACCCTCGAAACCAATCGCAAAGTCCAGATCACAAGGGATAACTCAGGTTCCTTATTAGCGGTTAATGAATAACGGTGACCAGGAAAAATAAAAATTTACGAATACCACTCTGATACTTTAATGGGTGACCAGGTAAGTCGGTGTCACCACCTATTGTCAACTGTTGGCGCAGAGTATGTGAAAACTATTTCCCGGTTTTTCAAGTGGAATATGACGTAACCTTTTCGTAATCCGATTCCCCAGTAAATAGAGCTTTGACATCAGTCTAACGTATGACTATGTACCCGACAAACCGTGCTACACCCATGCAATTTCATATCAACCATGTGGTTTAGCTTCGCCCCCTGATAGGCGCTTACGGGCTTGCTCTCTTAGTCGATAAAGTTCTGGTTAAACAGTTGGCGATCTCAAAGTATCTCCTGTCGTTTGATTTATCAACACGTCATACCCGGCTTCTCCTTCCCTTCAGTGGGTCCTTAGGGCTCTCGTTATCGGCTCCCGGTACCTGTTACGCTTATTCGAGTTATAAGTTGAACAAGACAATCATCAAAGTTTATAGCTGAGTCGCCAGCCACTTCAGAAAAACCAAATTTTAAAGGTTCAAATATGTAAATCCCTGAAAAACATAAAACACCATTATTAACTGTATAAAAACCATCTACTTCAGAAGTGTTACCTGGTGTAGGAAAAGATATAGTAAAACCATGCCCTTGCATGCCTTCCTGCAAAGTAGTTTCACCTTGATCTCTATAAGACGCTACAGGATCTGGATTCACGATTGTTTGAGCCTTAACTATGCACTGTGCATCTGAATATCTCTCTCGGTTAAAAAAGATAGACCCATTAGAAGTGAATTCGTAATCAGCTTTAAACCATGCATCAACTAAAACATCATTCGAATCGGTGGCTTGCGTACAGGCTTGAGTCTTCCAATGCCCTATTAGCTCCGTGTTTTCACTACTAGAATTACTACAACTAGTAATTACAACTGAAATTGCGATAAATATAAAATACTTCATTTGTTGATTTTTCCCTTAGCCTAAAAGGCTGATTATGTGACACGCACGAATATTGGCATATGTTACAAGCGCGAATATTGTGATATGCCGTATTATGTTTTAATACTTTAGTAAAGCATGGTAGACGAGAAGAGTATATAAGCTATTTAGCGTACGCTACTCATAGCTATCTCGACCACATCCCATAGAAAACCATAGCTATTTATTTTTAAGCTAAATTATTATTCAGGTAATGTAGTAATGGACTACAAAAATGGACGATGTATTATGGAAACTAATTATTGACGATCATAGCCTCGCCAGAGCATGGTAATCTTCGGGACAGGCTTGAATGACACACATAAATACCCCGAATCAGTAACGACCACTATTGGCACAGGCTGTGTGAAAACTATTTTCCAATTTTTTAAGTGGAATATATGGACTCATAAAGAGTCAATTTCGTATGATTTGTGATATTTGAGTTCTAATAATCCTGAAAAACTACCCCGTTGTAGGAGATATTTTTGGTGACATCAGTTTGAAGCGAGTTTTCACATAGCCTGGGCACAAACTTGCCATATAAACACAAAGAATTAATGAATGCTTTTGATAGTAGTCAGCTCAGTCCATGCCTGACAGGTGTATTCCTTGCCAGGAGTAGAGTTGCCCTGGATGTAAATGATGTCCTGTTGCAGTTAGCAAACATCAGCGAACTGCAACATGGAAAAACCACTACCGTAAATTTAACGACTTATCAATTTCCTTACTGGCTTCGTTCCAGTCGAGCAAGGTATCACCACCATCAAACCCGCGTTTTTCCGCCCGATAGTACGCCGCTTCAGCAATCATCTGATAACGTTGTTCGTCTGAAATAGCCGGTTTTTTCGATCTCGTGGTTTTTCTATTTGCAGCTGTTGTTTTGGCTGCCTTTTTTACTGTTTTAGCTTTCATCTGTATCTCCTTCAACGAATTAATGGTTAAAAAAAGACTAATTGTTTTTGCCAAACTCTCCCCTTTCTCCACTTGACATATAGATTGTATACACACACCACAAAATCCGCTATAGGAGTCCTGTAGAATAACCTTATAAAATGGCGATTAAATGGATTAGCGGGGCATTTGAACAGGAACTTATGGCTGCTCTAGCCATGTTTTTGCCATGCAGTTTTTTTCACGAATGACCAATTTGGAGGTCTCAATATATTATCCTCATCTCTCAGCTGCGCCTTGTCGCGTGAATAAGCGCGAAACGATTTGATCGAATCAAGATGATGGCGGATCACGCATTCAAGTATCGGATAGGTACCAGTGTGGCTATAAGGTGCTGTTAGTTCGGTATTGCGCAGCCTGGGGGGACGAAATTCATTCTTGCTCTGTGGATTGCCAGTAACCCGGAAACGTCCAGTACCGCACCGATGATCTTCGAAACGTCCGGTTTGACCCGGTCCAAATTAACCGGTGATCAGTGTGGAATAGCACTTACCTAAACCCAAGCCATTGAAATAATTAAAATAAATTGCAAAAGTGACAGTTATAACATCAGGCTTCAATTTGCCAAACTATCTACCAACATCTGGGACCAGTCACATGCGATACCATAACGCCAATATCCAATAAGCCCAACAGGGCTTTATCCGCTCTCAGTGAGCTGGAACTGATTGCTTGACCGCTTTTAACCTGCTCACCTATGGCCTGCTATTCGATGAGCTTAAAAAGTTTTGGCAAAACATCGTGAGTGCCTTTTACAGCGACCGAAACCCTGGCTATGCTCCTGGCCCAGGCGATGAGTGCTGACCGATCTTGCCAGAATTCGGTCAATCGGGCCACGATTCATCTACTGCTCATCGGCCTGCCTCAATATGGCACGCATACCGGAGGCTACTGTCGCGTATGCTAGCTAACCCACTGGAGATACTCCACGGTTTAGCCAGTTATCCAGGTAAACAGGTTGATCAACAACCGTCTGAAGCCTGGCACTGGAAAGGACTCAAGTACGTCTAGTCAATGGCTAGACAATGACTATGCCGGATACCGCTGCCAACCAGGAGCTGTTTCAGCAACAAGTGGGGCTCGAGTTCAACAACTGCATCCTGATAACCACCACCTGTCTATCCAGTGGTGCATTATTGAATGCGGCAATAGATCTATAGAGAGATAAAGGGGCCGATTGGCAAGCATAGCTGCGCCCGGTTGAAGAGACTCTGCCCCAGGTTTGTTCATTTCTCTCTGACCACAGTTAATCAACTCTGACCCAACAAAATCATAAAACTATTTTGTCAAATAATTTTACAGTTAACGTGTCAGAGTATTTTACAATCAGACCAGAATCAGACTATAGTGAATTATGCGCCGTCTTTAAGTGCATGAATTTTAAGGATAAATATTTGCAAGCATGAAGTTTGCATCAAATATAATCACCTATAAACCATAAACTAAATGAGGGAAGTAACGATGAAAATATTACCAATATTATTGCTATTAATTAGCCCCATGGCTATGGCTGTACCCAGTACATTTTTGCAGCCTTACACAAATGTAACTCTTACCGATAGTGGTGATGAGCTTTTTAATCCGACCCATCTATATCAGAACTCAACCAGTCAATTTACTTTGCACCTGGAATCTGGTAGCTGGAATACCACAGATCATGAGTTCGGTATCTATCAGTATGATAGAAGTACAGACAGTATTGCTGAAACACTGGCTATACTTAATGACACATATGTTAGCCCTTTTGGTTATGACGTAACTTTCGACCTGGCTAATAGTGAGGCAACAAGCACATTGGGCGGTCAGATGAACCTGGATTTATCAGCTGGTTTAGAGTTTGGTTTCTATTTCATTAGTGATTATGATACCTTCTACAGTCAGGCTCAGTTTAACCCAAATGGCGAGGATCTTTTTGGACTTTACTGGGAAACCGATCCTAATACAGCACCTGATCTTTGGGTTTATGCATCAGATAATGATACAGGTAATGACTTTGATGAGTACATAGTAGGTGTTGACGATGTTAAGCCTATTCCAGAACCATCTATTGCTGCTCTTTTTGGTCTTGGGTTGATTGGCCTGGGCTTTGTTCGTAGACGCAGAGTTTAAGTGCCCAGGATATTTCTTAAAATATCTATTATAAAAAAACATCAACACACTAAAACCACCTCTATTGAGGTGGTTTTTTTTATTTACTGGTCATAATTATTCCCCCTGTTAAGTTCTATCAGAAATTACTTTAGTCAAGCTTTTCGTGTTCAATACCAAAGCAGGGTTGCTGAGCGTTACCCTCATTTGGTCAAATCAATTGTTGAACAAGGACTTTAACTTGCTAGTCATAGTTATGAGCGACAACGGGTTACAGAACTGACACATGATCAGTTCAACTGCGGATTTCAGGATTATAGGTTGATTTTCTTTTACCCATACCTGTTTCCAATAAAGAGCTATATTTTTGGTGACATGTGCAGACTTGATTTTTCCTATTCAATGGACAAACCGCTCGGTACCTCTCGAGGAACACCTAGTCGCCCTTTTTTACTGGATTGATCCGTCAGTGCATACATAAACTGGACCAGTGACTCTATCTCCTGATCAGTCAGTTGCATAGATTCCAGCTCGTTGGCGGCAGCAATATCCGCCATTTCGTTTTTATCATCCATAATTTTCCAGTCGTTGTTGACAGGCAGCCCGGGCAGCTTCGCCTTATCTCGTGAATAAGCGTAAAACGATATAATCGGGTCAAGATGATGGCGGATCACCCCTTCAAGTGTCGGGTAAGCTCCGGTGTGCCCATAAGGTGCTGTCAGTTCGATATTGCGCAGGCTTGGTGTACGGAATTTATACTTGTCCTGTGGATTGCCTGTAACCCTGAAACGTCCCGTATCACGTTGGTGATCTTCGAAGCGTCCGGTTTTACCCGGTCCAAACTGTGGCATGGCAATGGCATGGAAACGATGGTCGGTTTGTAATACACCACTATGGCAGCTTACGCATCCTGCCTTGTCATAGAATAGTTGCATGCCCTGACTGGCTCGTTCATTCAGTTGTCCCTGCCCCCTTAGATATTTGTCGAACGAGCTGTCATCAGCTCTCCATTCGTAGGCGATGAAGTCTGCGATTACATTTGAGATATTGTAAAAGCTGATAGCAGTCTCTTTGCCAATAATCGAATCAAAGGCCTTACGGTATTCGGGAATATTTTGCACCCGTGTAGCCAGCAGATCCCAGGCCCCACCGTTTTGCGTTAACATACCCATACGCACTGCTTTAGATACATCGCTTTCACTATAATGCCCCGCCATTTCATCCGCTGCCAGAACCGGAAACATCGCTTGCGCTGATAACAGGCTGGAAAAACCCGAGGTCATGTCTGCACCCAGTGGGGAGCGTAGATGGTTCGGTTTATCTGGATCGATCTCCAACCGGCCATCATGGAAAAGCGCAGTAAACTGCTTCGCGCCAAGATTAAACAGTGCGGGAGAATTTCGTCCGATGCGCTGCTCTGGCATGTTTTTATCATCAACGACTCGATTGCTACCCAGGCCAGTTGCGCCATCTCCCAGGCCTAGCGATAAACCATCTGAAGTGCCGAATTTTGGATGATGGCAGCTGGCACAGGCCTGCTCTCGATTGCCACTAAGGACAGGGTCATAAAACAACAAACGACCCAGTTTCACCCTTTGCATATCAACTTCAGGAAAATCAATCTCAGGCGATGGCAGTTCGATATCAGCCCGCAGATTCTGCGTAAATAGACTGAACGCAAAGTTGGCGATAAGGACCGTAAATGAAAAGCAGCTAATGGATTTCATGTTTCTTTTTGCTCCCGTTTCATACAACGATATTCCCTGGGCGTGGTTTGCAGATCTCGGCGAAACACCGTGTACAGGTACTGAGTGGAATGATAGCCACAGATATCTGCGACTTCCGGTATTGGGATATTAGTGGTTTCCAGCAAGTTCCTGGCATGGTTAAACTTGGTCTGGTGTAACTCGGTGTGCATTGAGTGACCATATTCGTCCAGGAAACGAGTTTCCAGGTTGGACCTCGAAATACCCACATAATCAACCACCTGTGAGACCTTGATCCCGCGACAGGCGTTATGCCGGATGAAATGAGTTGCCTTGATGACATTAGGGTCCAGCAAAGCGCGAAAATCGGAAGATTGACGCTCAACAACTCCACTTGGAGGAATTAGCACGGGTTCGTTCGACGCCTGTTTTTTACCCAACAGGATCGCATGCATGCGTTTGGCTGCCTGATACCCCATCTGCTGACAGCCCTGTTCGACTGAACTCAATGAAACACGGGAAAGATACTGAGTCAATTCCTCATTATCAATTCCAATCAGGCTAATTTGATCGGGAATCATTATCCCGAGGTGATCGCAAATCTGCAGAATATGGCGAGCCCTGGCATCAGTCACGGCAACAATACCAATCGGTTGAGATAAGGATTGAACCCATTCGCCAAGCTCGCGCAACGAGCACTGCCAATTGTCCGGCGTGGTTATATAACCACGATAAACACTATGCGGAAAAGCATTACGCTCAGACAGATCGTAAAATGCCTTTTCTCTTTCCTGCGCCCAACGATACATCGGGTTATCGGGCAAACCATAGAAGGCGAAACGTTGCAGACCCTTGTTGATTAAATGCTCATAAGCGGCAGTGACCAGAGCTACATTATCAGTCGCAAAGTAAGGCACATTGGGGTATTCCGCAGGGTCGGAGTAAGAGCTACCGGTACCCACAACCGGCATACGAGAATCCTGTAAGGCATCTACCACTTCCGGGTTATCATAATCGGCGATAATACCATCGCCACTCAGGTCCTTGATATTGCGGATGCGTAAACGGAAATCTTCCTCGACATAGATATCCCAGTCGCAATGACTGGCCTGGAAATAACTACCTATGCCTTCGATAATTCGACGGTCATAAACCTTACTGGCATTGAATAGTAAATTGATTTTATATCGTTTCTCGAACATCCTGCAGTATGATCCAACTACCCTTTGGGGATCAAGTTTACGTATGCTATACAAAACATCAACAACAGGATAATCCTCCAGCCAGGTATATCTTCTGTTTGGTTATACACGCGCACTGAATGGATATTCCATGCCGAACTGCCCGAGCACTTCATCCATAGTGCGCATGTTTCCGAGCGTGTGCTCCCACAGCATGATATCGTTTTCCAGTTTTCCTTCGCGGATCGATTGCATGGCCGCTTCGGCTTCGTATTCGAAACCCGTTGCACGAAAAGACTGTTCAAAGGTTTCATAGCTTCCATTATCCAGTATCAGGTTGGCACCCGTAGATTCCCAAAAATTCGGCGCGACCCGGATCCTGCCCTCGCTACCATAAATGATAAAATCGTTTTCCATATCAACCTGGAAGTTACAGGTGTACATACTGACCGGGCCGCCGTAATTCAATAATGCACTGGTTCGCTCATCAACCCCGGTCTGGCCGATCCAGCCATCGGCAACAATAGATTTCGGATCTCGCTGCATAATGTACTGGCTCATGGCCACGTTATAGACGCCCATGTCCAGCTGTACCCCTCCGGCAGATTCACGGTTGAGCCAGCGATCATCTGCTTCTCGCGGTATCTGTATACCAAAGGTCGACACCATCACCCTCACCTCTCCGATGCGCCCCTGATCTATCCATTGTTTCGCCCGAACCCAGGCTGGCAGGTAACGCGTCCACAGGCCTTCCATCAGGAACACCTGATTTTCAGCAGCCAGTTTGAACAATGCCTCACTCTCTCTAGCTGTAACCGTCAGCGGTTTTTCGCATAAAACCGGCTTGCCTGCCTGTAGACAAAGGGCAACCGTGTCGAAATGATAGCGGTGAGGATTGGAAATATAAATCGCATCGATTTTGGGATCGGATATCAGTTGCTGGTAATTGTGGTAGACTTTTGATACTGGCCCAATATCATCAATGAACTGCTGTGCGCGTTGAGGGCTGTGACTGGCGATGGCATACAGGCAGGCATCTTCAATAACCTGCAAACCTTTGGCAAATTTGCGGGCTATACGTCCTGGGGCGATGATTCCCCAATTAAACTTATCGGGTTTTAACATAGCATGCTCCTGTTCATTTCAACTCTCAGCAATCCGAACTGGCAAATACTCTGCTGCTAATATTTCTACTCTAAATCTGGTAAATTTTTTGTCGGCTTTCGAGATATTGCTGGTAAACCTCTCGGTAACATTCAGCATTTTGCGATTCCGGCTCGCATTGCAGACCAGTATCAAGTTTGACACCGTCAGAACATATCTCTTCCAGGGTGACAACATTGCCGCCAGCTCGACTATGACTCCATTGCGCCTGCAGCGCCGCACCCAGTGCTGCTGCTTCAGGCTCTAGCGGGACTTCGACCGTCGTGTTCATCATATCGGCGATGATCTGGCGCCAGGCAGAACTTTTAGAACCACCACCAATCAAGCGAATGCGTTTTGCATCCAGGCCATTGGTTTCGAACAGCTCGAGACCATAGCGCAGACCAAAGCTGACACCTTCGACTGCTGCACGACACAGATTATCAGGCGTCAGGTTTGTGCTATCGATACCGAGCAGGCTACCGCGTGCTGCAGGCAGATCTGGAGTTCTTTCGCCATTAAAGAATGGAGCCAAAGTCAGGCCGCTGGCACCGACCGTTGTCTGCTGTAACGCCAGGTTAAAGCGATCATGATCGTAGCCCAATAAACCCTGAAAACCCGAAGTAACATTGGTCACATTCATGGTACATATCAGCGGAAGCCAGGCATTGTTGCTGGAACAGAATGCCGCAACCAGCCCCTGAGGGTCTATGCAGGGCTGCTGCATATAGGCATACAGCGTGCCAGAGGTTCCCAAACTCATCGTGATATGTCCAGGGCTGACATTGCCGGTACCAATCGCACCCATCATATTATCACCGCCGCCACTGGACACCAGAATACCGGGCTTCAGACCAAGCGACCTGGCTGCTTTATCGGTTAACTGGCCAGCTGCTTCATCGGCAGTCAACAGACGGGGTAAGGCGGATAACAACATATCACTGTTATCGATCTGCTGAAGAACCGCTTCGGACCAGCAACGCTTGCGGATATCAAAAAAACCACTGCCGGAGGCATCGCCATACTCGGCAGTTTTTTCACCAGTGAGCCAGAAATTTAGATAATCATGGGGTAACAGAATACTACGGATGCGGGCAAAGTTTTCGGGCTCATTCTGCTTCAGCCACAACAGCTTGGACGCCGTATAGCCGGTCAGGATGGTCAAACCGATCTCATCGATCACAGCAGACTTACCGCCCAGAGCTTTAACCAGTTGTTCTGTCTGGAGGTAGGTGGAGGTATCACACCACAGTTTGGCCGGACGGATCACATGATCCTTTTCATCCAGTATCACCAGACCATGCTGCTGGCCGGAAACCCCAAGCGCGACAATGGCAGCCGCGTCGACTTTGGGTGATGCCAGGGCCTGGGCAAAAGCAGCAATCAGCGCATCAGTCCACCAGTCTGGATGCTGTTCTCGGGTGCCCGTATCATCACTGATTAGCTCATGACTGGCATAACCCTGAGACAAAACCTGATGACTGTCGGCATCATAGATGACGACTTTGGTTCCCTGGGTGCCACAATCGATACCTGCATACATCATGATGTTGATTTCCGCATTTAGCTTTTTATCGACTCAATGGCGCGATTGACCCTATTCTCCAGCATTTCCTGACGCCCAGAGACGGGTTGCGGGTCAAGGTTTTGTTGCTCAACATAGCTAGCCAGGCTGCTCAGATCATGCTGGTCGCTGAGGATTTCCGCCCCAATGCCACTTTGCCAGCCACTGTAACGCTCATCCACAAAGCTCTGCAGACTATTCTTCTGATACAGCTCGGCGGCAATCAGATAAGCGCGTGCGATAACATCCATACCACCTATGTGGCCGTGGAACAGATCCATGGGATCGAGACTCTGGCGACGTAACTTGGCGTCGAAATTAAAGCCACCGGTTGCAAAGCCGCCACCGCGAATGATTTCATAGCAGGCTAAGGCCAGCTCATCGACACTGTTCGGGAACTGGTCGGTATCCCAGCCATTCTGGTAATCACCGCGATTGGCATCGACACTGCCGAGAAAATCTAACGATGAGGCAAGCGCGACTTCATGTTGAAAACTGTGTCCTGCCAGCGTTGCATGGTTCACTTCGACGTTAACCTTATATTCCTTTTCCAGTCCATAGCGTTGCAAAAAGCCATAAACGGTAGCCGTATCATAATCATACTGATGCTTGGTAGGTTCCTGTGGTTTCGGCTCTATGAGCAATGTTCCAGTAAAACCAATCTTGTGTTTATACTCCACAACCATCGACAGAAAGCGCCCAAACTGGTCTGCTTCTCGTTTCAGATCGGTATTTAAAAGGGTTTCATAACCCTCGCGTCCACCCCATAACACATAATTCTGTCCGCCGAGTTTATGGGTTGCATCTATGGCGTTCTTAATCTGCTGGGCAGCGAAGCTGAACACTTCAGGGTCTGGATTGGTCGATGCCCCTGCAGCGTAGCGCTTGTTGCTGAACAGATTGGCAGTTCCCCATAGCAACTTGACGCCAGACTGTTGCATTTTTTCACCGGCCAGATCGGTCATCTGCTCCAGGTTGGAACGAGATTCCGCGACACTAGAACCTTCTGGCGCCATGTCCCGATCATGAAAACAGTAATAAGGAACCCCGAGCTTGCTAAAGAATTCGAAAGCCACGTCCAGTTTCTGTTTGGCTGCCTGCATCGGCTCCAGTGAGGAATCGATCCAGGGACGTCCGAATGGACCTTCCCCAAAAACATCAGCACCATTCCAACAAAAGGTATGCCAGTAACAGGCCGCGAAACGCAAATGCTCGGCCAAAGGTTTACCCAGAACTTCACGTTTGGCATCATACCAGCGGAATGCAAATGGGTTTTCTGTGTCGGGGCCTTCGTAAGTAACTGGTTTATCCAGAGTAAAGAAATCAGTAGCCATATTTAGCCTCATGTGAAGTAACTTGGATTAACGTCTGAGTCTACGCTGTCGAATTTATAAAATCATCTTTTGATAGTTGCTTAATTAAATATCGTAAAAGGGATGCAAGAATTTATAAGTGCCGCTAATAGCAATATCAGCGTCTAAATTACCAGCACAGGAGCCCGATAAACCAGCCATCACAATTGAATATTAATTTCGTAGGATGTAGTGAGCTGAACGAACCGCATCACTTGTGGAGGCTAACCCAAATAAATAATACTCTATCATAAAGATAAAGCTTGAAGAAAACATCTATATTCGTGTTATTCGTGTTCTGAGCAACTGCTCCTGCGTTGCTCTAATCACGGGCATCCTGCGCTAATTCGTGGTTACTAATTATAAGTACCCAATAATAAAAATTTAGCGTAGACGCCATCGCCATTTACCCTGTATAACCCCTGTTTTCATTTTTTTACGGGTTTTTAACATGCGTCACTGGGACCAATTAGGCACGGCTCCAATACCGGGTTCTGATAAAACATTAATGTTATTCAAGGACAAGGATGATTTTCACATCAAGATATCGGGTGGCATTGAGTTGATGAATACCCGCCAACACGGTTCTGAGGATGCATTAGGTTATTTACCCTGTCAGGCACTGAAAAACCCTGAAGCGCCCCAGATTTTAATTGGCGGCCTGGGCATGGGTTTTACTCTGGCATCTGTGCTGGCTCATGTCGGGTCACAGGCAGTGGTCGATGTGGCAGAATTAATTCCTGAAGTGGTTGAATGGAATCTAGGACCTCTAGGTGCTATCAGTGAATATCCACTGAATGATATTCGTACTCGTGTACATATTACTGATGTTGGGGAAATATTACGCACCCGGAAGGCCTGTTACGATGTAATCGCCCTGGATGTGGACAATGGTCCTGATGGGCTAACCACAACCAGTAACGACTGGCTGTATACGGCCGCAGGCATACATTGTGTACGCACAGCACTCAAACCTAAAGGCATTGTCAGCTATTGGTCTGCTGTAACTGACCCCAAATTTAATAAATTACTGAAATCCTGCAATCTCAGGGTTGAAGAGAAGCAGGTCTATGCACATGGTAAAAACGGTGCCAGACATACGATCTGGTTAGCATATAAGGATCACCCCTAACCCTTAAAGTTTTTTTCATCGCACTAACAGGACTTAGTCACTTCTACGCATGACATCTAATCACGATCAAACGAGTAAAGTAAAAATGGTACCCCATTAGATAGAATAGGAAACAGCAGACTAAAAGAAGCTGGTTTGGTACTAAATATAAGAGCATTTTTTAACTGATTATGACTTGATTAGCCTGCTGCATATCATATAAACCATTCTTGTGAAATAGTATTATTTACCTATAATGAAGATTGAATCGGTTTTTCAAGCTATATAACCACACATAACGGGGTAGATTTTGAATAAACACATAAATATGCTCATTATTTTGCTTATTTTGTTTCTACCAGTGAGCAGGGTAAATGCTCTAGAGTTAGGACAGATAACATTAGAGTCGTATCTGAATGAACCCCTGGATGCAAATTTCACCCTGAGCCATATCGAAACTGATCATGTTGATGATGTTTTAATATCTCTTGCTGATCAGGATTCTTATAAGTCTTTTGGTTTAACCAGGCCGAATATTTTAAACAATATTACTTTTAAAATTTCAGCTGACACAAAAAATCGATATCTGGTAAATATTTCAACTCGACAACGAATTATAGATCCCATACTGGATCTGCTGGTTAAGGTGACAGGGAAACAGGGCAGTGTTACACGTCTTTATACTTTATTACTGGACCCGAGTGAACTTGTTATTAGTAATCAAGTCCCTAGTAGCCAAAAAACTACACATCAAATAAATACAACTTCTATAACCGATGCTACGCCCACTGAAGCGCAACTGGATATCAATCAAAACCAATCGGATAAACCTTCACCAGAAAGGATTAAGGTAGTCAACGACAGCATATCCATGCTTGCTCAAAACTCGGAATTTCATGACAAGTATTCGGTTTATCAGATTATGCGTGCCTACTACCTGCTGAATAAATTTGCTTTCACAAATGGCAATATTAATCAGTTAAAAGCAGGGGTTACTCTAATAGTTCCTGATGAACAACTGATTTCTGAACTATCCCGTCAAAAATCTATCGACTTCGTTTACTCAGTATCCAAAAATCATCCTTTTACCAAAACTGAAGCATCGCAAGAAAAAATAGCCACTCCAGATAGTGATAAAACAACGCCATCAATCCCAACATCAGAGTTACCTGAAAAAGATATGGCTGATGTTGAACAGCAAAATGCGGTTACACAAGAGCAATCTAAAACACTACAGCAAAGTGATAACAATCTTGCATTGAAAAGTAATCATAATGAGATTGAAAACCAACAATTTTCTGTTCGGGAAGATAGCAGTTTGCCAGTTGTGGCAACAGATAACCAACCCCTGTTAAATTCAAATAATAACGAGCTGAATACCAGTCAACAAAAAATCATTATTCAGCAACAGGCAGATATTGAGGAATTAAAACTAACACTGAACACAAAGCTGGATGAAATTGAGGATATAAACAGACGATTGAATGATCTGGAGCTTAAGAACAACAATCCATCTGTTGTTGAACCGGTATCTACTGCAGAAATTCCGGGGCCTCCTGTTATTCAAGCTGAACCAATTAAAGTCGGTATTCGACAGGAGTCATATAGTTTAGCAATTACCTCGGCTACAGCTTTTATTGTTTTACTGTTTTTACTAAACCGAGAGCTTATCTGGCGCCGCCGATTAAAAGAACTTGATAACTATTTAAAGGAGCCTAAGGAAGAAGCTATTAAAGATGGCATGCCGAATGAACTGGATCATGAAGAGATAAACCATGACTCAAAAACTGACAATGCGATTAATGAAACGCCTCTTGAAGCCGGAGCAGGACAAAACTGGACAGAAACCGACAATAGCTACACTAAAACCATAGTTGAAGAAATTCATTTTCCACCGGTGCCAGAGGTTATTCTAGATAAAGCTGATATATCAAAATTTGATCATCAACCTGTACCAGATAACAGCGACAACGACAGTGATATTGAAATTAACTTTGATCTTGATCTTCCTGACCTTGAAACAGATTTAACTGGTGAGTTTAATATTGTTGAAGATACAGAAGAGCTTAATGCAGAAAGCCTGGAAGATTTGAACCTGCAATTGAATGACGAAAAGCTTCAATTAGCCGTTAGCCCTGAAAGAAACAATCAGAATAAAGATCCTGATAATTTGCAACCTACAGTAGAAGTAGAAGTTGTTGATCCTCAGTTATTGTATTCTGAGATTGATGTTTTGATAGCCTATGAACTCTATGAAGAAGCTTTTGAACTTATTAAACAATCCAGACAAGATTTTGTGTCTGATAGAGGTTTTCTGGATATCAGGGAGCTGGAAATATTAGCTTATCTAAAGAATGCAGAAGTATTCTTTCCAATGTTTGAGCAGCGTAAAGAAAGCCTATCCAGAGAGTACCCATTGGAGTGGGCAAAAATTATAGAGCTAAGTGAGCAAATGACTCCACCCGGACCGAAATTGACTGCAGTTTTCTAAGCTTAATATATAAATAATCAGCTAAAGTATACTTAGGAAACAAATCTTGTTTTTTACCTTAGTGATCAGGAGAGGAGTCCCCTTTTTTAACTGAACCCTGAGAAGATATCCGTTAAACCTAGAATTCGCAGTTGGACGAGTTGAAGTGTGCGTTTGAGGTGGTGTAGATCAAGGCGTAACGACGCGGAATAGCTAGCTATTCCAAGGAGTTACAAGGCTGCCGCGTCCTGCTCACGCCCCTTACCTATGTCCCTATAGGCAACGAAGAGGTACACCGCCTCAAACGTGCAATTCAGTTCGTAGCGGGATTCACCGATTAGGTGATTATACACATCAACTGTAATGATTTATGAAACAGTGGGTTAACCTCTATTGCGAGCGGTCAACTGCGGAATCTAGGTTCAACAGTGTCTGCTGGCGGAACAATTTGCACAGAATAGCTCACCAGTGCGCAAGTGATAAACCACCTCTGTGCCCGTATCAATTTCTTCCTGGCAGGCATCGCACATACCGGCGACACTTAATGTGATCTTACCGTAACCTTCTGCCGGAGTTTCGATATTACCAACCATACGCCCCCTCGCCTTACTTTTTACAATATCGGGACGATACAATTCCTCAAAGGCCTGCCAGCGAGCGATCATTGCATCATTCAATCCATGTTTCAGCATAAAGCTTTTGAGTAAGCTTTCGCGATAGTTATACACTTCATCGCTAATCACCATCCAGTGATGTGCATTGCGTGGCCTGTCACCGAAATAAACGCGTTCTCCAGAAAATAAACGTCGATAAAATGAGTAGACCTTTTCTTTAGCTCGAGTCTTGGTTGAGTTATGAAAATACGGTGACATTATCGGATCCTCAAATACTGCATCGTAAAAATCATCGAGGATCTTTTTCAGTATTTCACCCTCACCCAGAGCTTGCCAGAGTTCAGTATCCGGAGGCGGATAATCCATCTCCTGAGGCTGACGATTATTTTGCTCACTAGCATCAGAATAATCTTCTGTTCCAGTAATTTCTCGAAGGGTAAAAGGATCTTTAAAAATTGCCGATTCGCAAGCACCCAACTGCCGAGTCTGCTCAGCTATTGATGTTACCAGATGAGGATTTCCCGCAATATAAATATGCCATCCAGATAGCGAAACATGCTGTGCTGTAATCGCCTGTTGAATACTTTGTTCATCAATAACGCAGGGATGGAAATGGAAAGTATCAAACGTCTGTTCCAGACTGCGCAAACTTTCCTGTAAATATAGTCCCTGTGCATTAACTGCTCCATGATAAAGATGAACTTCTGCCTTATGACCAGAATGCAGGGCGTCTCTCGCTATACCGATCAATGGGGCCAAACCCGTTCCAGTACCTGCCAGCAACAGAGGTGTTTTTTGACCAGCCTGGTAAAAATTATTACCCTCAGGGCGGATTATTTCAATTTCATCACCGATATCGACCTTATCAACCAACCAGCGGCTCATCAGTCCATGATCATGACGATTAATATGTAGTTCAAGAAAATAATCCTGATGGGGTACACTGGCGATTGAATAACTACGAACCACGCCCTGTGGATTCCTGATACCGATAAACTGACCAGCGTGATAAAACAATTCAACCGAGGGCTCTATCTCAAAACGCCAGACCTGATCATTCAATTGCTGTTTTCCCTGCACAATTGCCAGGCAACCTAGATCAGCAGGACGCGGTAACGCAATAGTTAAATCATTTACCGGACGGCAACGACAGGGTAGAAAATAATTCTCCTGCAATAAACCTTGAGATAAACCTTTCTGCGCAGATTCTCCAGGAGAACCTGTGACAACTCGCATCAAGCAGGCATGACAAACACCATTGCGACATGAAAAGGGAATCTCCTTACCTTGCCTGAGTAATGCATCCAGAACCGACTCATTATCACGGCATTCGAAAGAATTGTTTTCAAAATAAATTGTGCTCATTTGTAGTACCGCAGCAATCTGACTTAAATTAAATGCGCCAGTGTGGCGGCAGATTTTTTGGCTTCGAGTAACAACATGCCCAGGCTGGAGCTGGGCTCTGACACTACTGAAAGTACAGCGTTTTCGCCTACTTTGAGCATAAGGATAAATCCTTCACTATTAGCGATCAGCACCTGTTTCAAAATGCCCTGTTGTAAATCCTTAGTGGCCCGATCAGCTAGCGATAATAGCGAAGCGGAAATTGCACTTAAACGATCGGCATCCACACCAACATCCAGATTAGAAGCGATAAGGTGACCATCACGGGTCATCACTGCGGCCGCCTGGATATTTGAAGAACTAATGACAAAATCACCCAGTATTTTATTGATTACATCCAGTTTATACGCCACTTTAGCTAGATCTCCATCATTCTAAAGTTTTCAAATTTGCTTACGCAATAATGCCACTTCATTTTCCAGATAAGGTATTTCCTTACGCGATTTTGACAGTGACAACCCCATGTTCATCTCGCCTTCAAATATAAAGGTGACAATATGATTATTAAATGATTTTCCGCGAATAAAAACGTGAATTAGATCTTCATTCATAACCACCATTTCCTGAAACAAATGTCGATCAGGATCTTGCGAGCCTCTGGATTCATTAAAAATCTGCTCAATCATCGTTACGTTCGGCCCCTGAAATAAATCTTCAGTGATACCAACCAGTCGTGGCAGCATATCCTTTGACTCAGGACCTCTCGTCAACATATCTAGCAGTATTTTATTGTCAAGATCGATATAGCCGCCTGCAATACATAGAGGCATTCCTCTTATCGACTTATACAACTGGCTTTTTAATGACATAGGAACGTTTTTTAATCCACATAAAAGCTATGCAAAACACCCCTCGGGGCGGACGGGGTATTTGCTTAGGACCCCTCTAATCTGCAGACCATGTCTCTGCGCTAATCACTACAACTTCTTGACAGGCAGAGGCGTGAGCACAAAGCTGTGACTTGATTGCGCATCAACCTGTGTACCAGAAACACATCATATTGACCAGAGGTGCCTTACGAAGTTTCAAGGGAGTCTAAAAGACTCCCAGCAAAATAAATTTATTCTCACGCGGTAAGCCACGCAGTATTACGGCCTATGAGATTAAAGTGCCGCTTCCAGTTTTGGCGCTGCCATTCTAGCCTTGGTTAATGCCATTCCCAGATTGACTGATTTACGGCAAACAAAGACTACAACATGTTCAGTGTAAGTCTTTCCACGTAGAAAAACATGCACAAGATTATCACTGAGAACAACCATTTCCTGAAAGTAATGGCCCTGATCATTTGAACCACGAGCCTTTTTAAAGATATCTTCAATAGCCACTACATTTGGCCCCTGAAAGAGATCACCGGTTGCGGCCGCCAACAGATCCATTACTTCTCCGGGATGAGAATCGACTGATTTTATGCTTAACAGCATACCTGTGCCGACATCGACATAACCGGCTGCAATACATTCTGGGATAGTGGCAATTGATTTTTGTACTTCTGCATCTAAAGACATTTAGGACTCCTGGTTACTAAAATATTAAGTGATATCCGTCTGTGTTAAGCTGACTTAATAGCAGAAAAAGCAGCCCCCCTTATTCAATAACGGAATTACTGATTATAGAAACAAAAATTAGTTTTGTGGAATGTTTTTTAATCTTTTTTCATGGATGTGAATTTAATCACAAATTCTCATCACTTTATTGATTAATAGGTCTCTTGCACCTTATCAAATTGCAGCGACATAATCGGAGTAATCGAACAGAAAATTTTCCTGCTCACGAGATTGAATCATGCGCGGATTAACAAGGCGAATTTTCTGCATGGCATCCGCAGCACTCATACCCCTTAAAATATAGTAAGCCGCCAGCATAGTGCCGGTACGACCAAGGCCGGCCTTACAATGCACAGCAACTCGCTTGCCCTGCTTCAGCCATTGATGCATCTCACGATTTAATGCCAGCGCATCACCCATTTCGGGTACACTCATATCAACCGTTGGTAAATGGTACATCGATATATTATGCAGGGCTGCTTCGGCTTCTTGCAGCGGCATGACTTCCTCTAGCGACACCAGATAATCAATTTTAACTCTGGCAAGCGCCTTTAAATCAAACTCCAGGTCTCCTCCTATACCCGGCCTGGGTGTAGCCGCGAGCTTTTCACGCTCCACCCAACGGAAACCTTGCGGCCCAAATGGTATGATTCTGGGTTGTTTATCCAGTTCACGAACAACCGGTTTGTACCTTGCAACAAAGGCTTCGTCCAGCATTTCAGGATCAGTATCCGGGCTAGGTGCGGCACAGGTGCCACTTCCCGCAAATTCCTGTCCGGCTACGGATGCGGGTTCTGTCAGTAATTTTTGCGCTGTAGCTTCTTCCTGAATGGTACCCCCGGCAATTAATATCGCGTTGCCGCCCAGGTATTTAACATATTCCTGGTTGTGCTGAACCAGCAACACAGAACGAAATTCGGCCACACGGCTGATCAAATCGAGCACTGCTCTGGCACCATCCTCTGACATATCTGCAGTCGGTTCATCCAGCATAATCATTTCCGATGCGGTAACCGCCAGCCCCAGTATAAGGATACTGCGTCGATCAACCGACGATAACTGGGTTAACTTCGTATTCAAGCTATTGACTAAGCGTGACAAACCATATTGTTCCAGTTGACGCACGACCAGATCAACTTGTTGAAGTGCGCTCAGCGTTCTCCGTTCTGGTAATAGAGTGAGAATACTGTCAAATATATTACTCAATAGCCCGGAAGGTTTTTGTTCCATCATCAAGGGGCGGTCAAGAGTGCCCAGAACCTCACCTTTGTAAAATACTTCGCCGTGCTGCTGGTACAAAGAAGACGAATCGTTAAGGCCGGCCAGGGACCTCAGCAGAGTAGATTTTCCAGCTCCGCAGGGCCCTAGCAAATGGGTAATCCCCTTATCGCCTACATCAAGGTTAATCCCGGTGAGAATTTTACGCTTACCGAAATTGACACCAAAATCTCTTAGCGACAGTAAATTGATTTCTGAAGAATACACCATCTACTCCAACCAGGGATCTATTCGATATAACAGGGTTCTTACCAGAACTTTAACCTGCTGCTGATCACGAGTATCGACTGTGAGCAGAGGCATACTTTCATCATATAGACTGATATAACTGCGGAATTTTTCCAGTTGAAACTGTTCGTTAAGGTCGGTACGCGAAATACCAATAACCATACTTCGTTCCTGCAGTTGTTGCTTAAAACCTGCCATATAGGTATCAAGCTGGGAGAATGGATCTGAACTTGCCGCATCAATCAAAACGATCACCCCCAGCGCGCCAAGTGACAGTATCTCCCACATAAAATCAAACCGCCCCTGCCCAGGCGCACCGTACAAATGCAGCAGAGTTTTATCTTCCAGAATCATCTGGCCGTAATCCATGGCAACGGTGGTTGTTTTCTTCATCTGCTTCACATCATCGGTGGCCATTTCCTCGGTATATACCACTTCAATATCACTTACCGATTGAATAGCAGTCGTTTTACCTGCTCCAACCGAACCGGCGAATACTATTTTCAAATTACTCTTGCTCACAGATTAACGTTCCAGTTTTTTCAAAATCATAGATAATACTTTCTTAAGGCCTCTTCCCTGTTTACGGGTGGGCATCGGCACAGGTTCATCCACTGGCTCAAGCAAACCACAGGTAAAACAACAAGTAGCAAAAGGCAGGACATCATCAAGCGTCAAACCCAGATTATTAGCCAGCTCAACCGTACTGGCATTACTTTCAATCCAGAAGCTGGCCATTGCAATATCCCGATTACCAGTCGCGTAACGGGTTAAGTTCGGCCAGCATTTAAGTCGATAACACTTTTCAGTATCAAAGTTCATAAGACGTGCATTTCGAATCGTGTCTCTGGTCAATACCCAGATAAACTCTTCAATAGAAATATTCTGTACAGCTCTGGATTTAAGCTCTGCCAACTGGCTTTCAGTAATCCACTGCTCAATGACCCCCTGATGTGAAAAATCCATAATTGCAGTATGTCTGATCACTTTCGCATTGATACTGAGGTAAACCCTGTTCAATCGTTTATCGATCACCAACCATTGCCCATCGTTATTGGGATGACCTTCATCAAGACAGATATAACGGTAATGATCTGGAGAATCGAGCTGCGCTGAATACAGCACAAACCCTAACAGAAAGTTATCTGGGTCAATCTCTGTCTGACTACGAAGCACATCAGAATTGCGGTGCATCCGTCCATTATCGATCAAATCCGCGACCATCGAGATGTTACTTAGAGGCTGGGCCGACTCCTGCGCACTAACTACAGAGGCGTTACTTGAAAGCTGGACAGGCTCCTGCTGGCTAACTTCAGAGTCGTTACTTGAAAACTGGGCCGGTTCCTGCTCACTGACTACAGAGCTTTTACCTGTAAACTGGGCTGGTTCCTGCTCACTGGCTACAGAGCTTTTACCTGTAAACTGGGCCGGTTCCTGCTCACTGGCTACAGAGCTGTTACTTGAAAACTGGGCAGGCTCCTGCTCAGGGGTTACAGCAGCGTTTATCGCCGCAAGCATCGCTGTAAAACGTATTGGCTTATCAATAACTGAAACAAAGTCCTGCTCATATCCCGCCGGTAGCGCAAGGTTTTGAGAAGCTGCTATCAGTATTGATGAGTATGTCTCTTTCAACTGTTTCCAGACATTCTGATCCTGCAAATTATCAATATCAACCAACACAACCGAAGCCGCTTCCGGTTCGACATACTGACAGACTTTTGCTGCCCGACTGCGAAGGGCTATCGATAAGGATTTGACAAATGCAGCATCAAACCCAAGTAATCCAAGAGTAATCATTTTATGAACACAACGTAAAATTGTACTGAGTAATGAATTCTCCGGCTCCGGGAATATAAGATCTCAAGTCTGGAAAACGGACTCTTCTACCGATTCATCATCACAAAAAGCCATCTATAGACATGGCGACTTCTAATTAAAGCACAAACAAATAAAAAATTTCCGGAGTTTCAGCTTTTTTTTTACGAACTTTTGCACAAAAAAAGTGCAGCACAGGCTGAAATTGCTTTACAGCCTGCATCAGTGTCACTTTAAAAACCCTGTTATCTGTAAGGCTGTATTGATGCTGATAGACGTACCAGTTTTACGAATTCACTGCGATAACCAAACCTGTCGATACCTCGACTTTGCAGGGCCAGAGTCTCTACTTCAGTCAAAGAAAAATCCCCCACCTGTTCGCTGTTTCTAAGTAGCTGTCCAAATGCTGCAACCGCTGCTGAAAAGCGGAAGTTATCCGAAGTTTCTGACACTTTTGTTTGGATATCACGCACTGACAATGCATGCACAATTTCATGGCTGTTACTTTCACCCATTTTTTTATAACGTAGCTTCAGGTAGGCAAGTTCGTCAGTAAACTTATGCTGTGCAATTTGCGCCGTCTGGTAGCGAAGTCCGTCTTTTAAAGTGATTTCATATAGCGCCGTAACCGTATGGCCTGCACCAACATCACCAGCATCGACACGATCATTGTTAAAATCTTCTGTTTGTAACATGCGGTTTTCATAACCGATTAAGCGATAACTACTCACCTTTTCAGGATTAAATTCAAGCTGAATCTTGGCATCACGCGCAATTGTCTGTAATGTGCCGCCAAGATCCTGCACCAGCACCTTTTGTGCTTCCTGTAGCGTATCGATGTAGGCAGCATTTCCATCTCCGACATTGGATATCTCTTCCAGCATCTGATCATTGTAGTTACCCATCCCCAGGCCGAGTACGGTTAATGCGACTCCAGAATGTTTTTTCTGTTTGATCAGTTGCTTTAACTCCTGTGTGCTTGAAGGCCCAACATTGAAGTCACCATCAGTCGCTAGAATCACCCGGTTAACCCCACCCTTGAGATAATTTTGCTGAGCGATTGAATAAGCCAGCTCAATACCAGCACCCCCATTGGTTGAGCCACCAGCACTCAGATTTTCCAGCGCCAGATTAATTTCGCGACGCTGGTTACCGGGTGTAGAAGGTAACACGATTCCAGAGGCTCCTGCATACACCACAATCGCAACTCGGTCACGTATGCTGAGCTGGTTGACCAGCAAGCGTAGTGACTTTTTAAGTAATTCCAGTTTGTTTGGCGCATCCATAGAACCAGAAACATCCAGCAGAAACACCAGATTACGTGCAGGTTGCTCAGCCTGGGGCGGCTGGTAGCCCTTGATACCGATATGTAACAGATAACTGCCACTATTCCAGGGTGTAGGAGCGACTTCAGAAATGATACGAAACGGTTCATCAACTGACTCTGCTACGGGATAGTCATAGTCGAAATAATTAATCATCTCTTCAATGCGTACGGCGTCTTGCGGCGGCAGGTAGCCGTTGTTGATAAATCTGCGTACATTGGAATAGGCAGCTGTATCAACATCAATACTGAATGTACTAACGGGCTCATCGTTTACCTTGAGTAACTGGTTTTCATGTAGAGGGGAATAGTTCTCCCCAACTGCTGTTGCTACGACTGGACTGAGCTGTGAACTATAATGGCCTGGATCATCTGTAGCACAGGCACTCAGTACGCTTAGCAAAGCTGCTAACAGAACAAGCTCAGTAGTTTTGATTTTTTGTGAATTTAACATGTTATTAACTCCTGAATGAGTAGTGAAGACAGAGATACAATAGAAACTCAGGAGTACTAGCCGTTAGGCAATATGAGGCCTAAAATGGTCTTCAAATTAAACATGAAATGTGGTAGCGAAGGGCTATGTGGAGTAACTCAACTCAATCTGTCGGCGATATACGCGGAGAGCAGCATGACGACAGTGTTTAACCAGATTCATCGGCTTAAACGCCAGCCGGGCTGGACCTGGGATCATTTTCTATCTGAAATAGACCGGCTTCATCAGGGTGGTATGGATGAAAAAACACTCTACAGCCACTATCGGCAACCACACAAAAAGCCGACTACACACGTGACCCGGCTTATCAATCAACTGCATACGCAATACTTTCCTGATCCTTTTCCTGAAGAGATCAACCGCCTGATGAGTCTCTATAACAACCTGATCAGGTGCAAAAAACACCTTACGCTGGATAAAGATATCGAAGACCTGCAATTTTTTTTATACCAACAGCTAAAGCGGGAAAATGAACAGGATCTGCTGCGTATAGCTCGTATTTCCTGGTTGCTGGGTAATATTCATTTTGACCGTATACCAACCATGCGCGATAACGGCCTTCACCTTGAGCTTAACAAAACCAAGCAACAGGCTATTGATTATTACCAAACCAGTGTTAGCGCCATAGAAAAATATAACCAGCACAACCGGGAACCGGTTGGAGCCAGCTATCTATATAAGGCGCGGCACAATATTCTTGCCTGCCATCTTAATGCGGTAGCACAGGAGCAACGCAGCTGTGACTCCGATGTGCTTCAATATCTCAGGCAATCAAACTATATCCCTAATAGTAAAATCACCTTGCAGGCAGAGCCCTTTCAGTGGAGCATCGCACGTAATGGTTTAAGATTTAGCTCCTTGCTTCAAAACCAGCAGGACGTGCAGTATTTTTTTAATGCTCTGATTTCTGTGAGTGATAAATTCAGCAATCTGGATTATCAGCCACTAAACTACAGCTCCATATCCGCTGGAGCCGATTTTAAATGGGCTATTATGAACGTATTAACGCTTAAGCAAATCAAATGAGGAGATACCTGGAAGTGCTAATAAAAAAACTCAAAGCATTATTTGCTGTTTTATTTCTGAGTACTTTGCTCATAATAGCAGGGTGCGCAACTACTTATGAATACCCTGCTACCGGCACGAATCGTACTCCAGCATCTGGCGAAATAGATAAGGATAAGATTCATAAGAAAAAAGAGGACAGTGATGACATGGAAAGGCTTGACTGAGTATCCAAATTAAACAGGCCTTCAGGCTAATGCGCAATCAAAGCGTAACTTTTCAGCCCTGCATCTGCCTGGCAAGAAGCTGTATGATGCGCTCTGTTCGACCTATAAATCCTGTAGAGCGTAGCCTTAAATCAAACTTTATTTAACCGTTAATACCGAGCAATTAGCCCGCTGAGCAACCTTATGTGAAACACTACCTGTTACAAAGCCCCTTAAAGGACTCAATCCTCGACTGCCCATGATAATAATATCTGCTTGCTTCTTATCAGCCACATCAAGTATCGCATTGGCATAGTCACCCGCATGAATTTCCGTGCGCACTTTTTTTAATCCCGCATCATGGGCCATATGGTGAGCTGCTTTAAGAATCTGCTCACCGATTACGGTGACCACACGAGCTTCCTTGTCGCCACTACGCAACAAACTTCGCTTGGCAAGAGTGTCAGCAATTCGATTTACTTCATCATGGGTGTGCGTAGGCGAAAAACCCTGATCCAGATGTTCCACCTCGATCATACGTTCCATTTCCTCAGAGGGGTGATCATGAGTCAAAACATGAACAATGGTAAGTTCAGATTCATATTTAAGTGCCATATCAATGGCAATTTTTAATGCGTTATTAGCATGATCGGATCCATCGGTAGCGACAATAATTTTCGAGAACATGACAAACTCCTGATGATTAAAGTGAACGGATATTTTAATTTCCTGTTAATAAAGCATCGCGCAATCGTTGCCTCAGGTCAACAGACTCCTGCAATTCTTTAATTCTATCGACTGTTACCCCATTTATATTAGTCACAGAAAAATCTTAGATCCTGATCTTCTCTGATTAAGCAAAGTCAACTGATGATTGTAATACTCCAGGCTTTATCTCAGCACCGATTTGCGAGGAAATACAGGTTAACTGGCAAGGAGTAGTCCTATTACAAACTATACTTGTAGCAGACCTCCAGCATCAGGAGACCGCTTAGTTATTCAGCAGAGTGCGGGCAGTTCAACGCTGTTCGCCTTAAAAACTATGATTCTTTACAATGTGATCATCTAATACCTGGGAAAGAACCATAAATTTAGAGGGCATAGTTATGAATATTATCAAGCACCTATTATATTTATTGTTTTGAATTATTTTATTAAAGACTAGCGCACAGGCTGAAAGACTTACATTCTCAACTCACTTTATCACACACTTTCCGGGCATAAGCATAAACCTGAAACTATTAACCACTCTGAGTGAATTTTTAATATTTTCACTATTATACGTTGTTTTATAACCACGATTAACTGGATCGGCAGAAATATCTAGCTCAAACAGAGCTCCAGACACAGCCTGACTGATATAATTATATTATTACACAACAATACCTTCTGGTTTCATGTCTACGCAACCAATGAATCACTGATAACGCACAAAGAACGTGTTGACGGCAGGGGTTTGGACTTCTATGCTCCATATACTCCGATGGCAAATCCACTTGTGGTTGCCGTATGATAGTTCACCAACGATGTATCATAAAACATTATGGGTTAACTCTGGCACGCCACGGTTTATATGGGACTCTGGTTCGTTAAAGTCCCTGGTGGGCTATTTGAACGGAATCCTAGCTCAAATTGCTTCTCCGATTTGTTGTCGCTGTTATTTTTCACAATATATAGCCACAAATTTGTTGAGGTATTTCTGTCAAGTTATGAGATTTGTATTATGAAAATAAATATGCCAATAACAGACAGGGAAGTAAAACTAAAACCCGATCAACAGCTGATTTCGTCGACTAACCTTAAAGGCGTAATCACTCATTGCAACAAGGCTTTCATTGAAATTAGTGGTTTTGATGAAGAGGAGCTAATTGGCTCCAGTCACAACATAGTGCGCCATCCAGACATGCCACCAGCCGCCTTCCAGGAGTTATGGGATACTCTCAAATCGGGAAAGGCATGGATGGGGATCGTTAAGAATCGCACAAAGAATGGTGACTATTACTGGGTCGATGCCTATGTGACACCTGTTTTCGAAAATGATGCCATCATTGGCTACGAATCGGTGCGATTTATTCCACGTGCTGAAGATGTGCAACGTGCCAAAAAACTCTACAAGCAACTAAGTGATAATAAACGTAGCCTGTTCGGAAGTCTCAACTTATCATTGAGTTTTAAGCTATCTATGTTCCTGTGTGTCACCCTTAGTGTGATCTTCGCGGCGCTAGCCGTGGCCGGTCAGTTGACCTGGGGGTGGGCCATATTTACCTGGCTGGTATCCGTTGCAATAACCTCGAGCACTGTAGCCATTATACTCTCTCCTCTACGTGGTATTGCCGATAGAGCGCGTGACATTTTCTCCTCCTCTGTCAACAGCTTTGTCTATAGTGGGCGCACCGACGATCTTGGAGCCATTCGACTCGGACAGCTTAGCCAACTATCACGTCTACGTACCGTTCTTGGACGCATCACCCACTCGGTATCGACCATGGATGCCAAGGCATCTCAGGGCCGTCATGTTGTCAGTGAAATGACTAGCGCGGTAGATACCCAGCAACAGGAAATCTCTATGCTAGCAACCGCGATGGAAGAAATGACAGCCAGCGTGTCTGAAATTTCTCGCAACGCCTCCGACGTGTCGGAAAATGCCAGTTCTGCACGCTCACTTGCCGAGCAAAGTAAAATTGCCCTTGAAGCTGCCCTCTCGAGTACCCAACGGGTGGCTACTGAAGTCGATGCAGTCACTGGCATTATGGTTGACCTGGAACAGGACAGTATCTCAATCGACGCAATACTGGTGGTGATTCGGGAGATTGCTCAGCAGACCAACTTACTTGCGCTGAATGCGGCGATCGAGGCAGCCAGAGCTGGTGAGCAGGGACGAGGATTTGCAGTAGTAGCAGATGAAGTCCGGACACTGGCCAGCCGCAGCCATGATTCGACTGAGGAAATACAAAAAACAATCGAACGGCTGCAGGCGAGCTCTCGTAGTGCGGCAGAAGCCATGCGCGGTAGTCGCCAGATAGCTGACAATAGTGCAGAGCAATCGCAGAAGGTAGGCCAACAATTGGACGAAATCTTTGGCATGGTCGAACAACTGGATGCGATGAACCACGGTATTGCTACCGTAGTGGGAGAGCAAAGTAGCGTAGCCAGCGAGATCGCAAACAATGTACATCGCATCAGTGATTCGGCGCAGCGGCTTAAGCAAGAGTCAGTGGAAACCGCCAACTTGTCGGAAGATATTCACCGCATGTCAGTTGACCTTGATAACCTGATCCATCGTTTCCGCTCCTGACGCTAATCCTGGAATCCTCAGCTGAGCTAGTTGTAGTGCATTTGGGTTGGTCCAGGCCAGCGAGTGATGACGCGGATAGCGGACTATACCAGAGATTTAAAATGCTTCCGCGTCCATACTCTCGTCCCTTACCCATGTCCTTATAGGTAACGCTGAGATGCGCCGCCTCAAACCTGTAATTCAGCTTAACGAGATTCACCTGCTGGGTTTTCAGCATGGATACTGTTATTTCGCGAATGCATGGAAGCCTACATGGATGTAGGTGTTAGGACGAAGCAGGAAGCCAGAGCCGATGCTTAGGAACGTAAGAAGATTAATCAACTGTAAAGTTCTACGGAACAATGAGTTACCCTCTAATGCAAGTGGTTAACTGCAGAATCCAGGCTAAACGAATACCTGCGAAACCAGCCAAATAAATTCTTTATATTTTCCCGTAATAAAAGCTGGTAAAGCGTAAAAAGAATCTGTAGAATTCCGCGCCTTCGACACTCGGGTGCTTAGCTCAGCTGGGAGAGCATCGCCCTTACAAGGCGAGGGTCGCAGGTTCGATCCCTGCAGCACCCACCAGTTTCAAATTAGGAGTGGTAGTTCAGTTGGTTAGAATACCGGCCTGTCACGCCGGGGGTCGCGGGTTCGAGTCCCGTCCACTCCGCCAAACTATTAAGCGCTCCATCTGGGGCGCTTAATTTTTACCCATCAAACAGTCAAGAATATTTACTCTTTCAGAGCTATAAATCTGACAGCCATTGCAAAATCTTTAGCAACACAACAATATAACCAATATGAAGCTGGAAATGGACACACTCTTTCTGAGATTTTATTCAATTTGAAAAGACTGATAACATTCAATAGCTGTTATTCAAACCAGAAGCTCTGATTATTACACATTCGTCATACGTTCAGGCCTGGCACTCCGTCTGAATCAACAAACGAGGTACTACAATGACACTACCAGATTTCATGAATGAGATCGTCCTGGGTAACTCCTTAATGCAATGGACCTATGCAACCACCGTTTTAGTGCTGAGCTTCTTGCTTATGCGCCTGATGAAAAGACTTGCTACCAACCATCTGGCCCGTCTTGCCTCTAAGACAGACACTCGCTGGGATGACAATATTGTCGATGCGATTAAACAAACCAGATCATTATTTCTATTTATTGCCAGTATTTTCCTAAGTTCGATGTTTTTGACCGTACCTGAGAAAATACATGCCATCATTCAGGCAACCTTTATTATTTCCCTGCTGATTCAACTGGGTATCTGGCTCACCGTAATCACCATATTAACGGTTGCTCATTACAGCAAACTGACTTTGACCAAAAATCCGGCTGCTGCCAGTACTTTGAATTTTGTCGGTTTTTTCACCCGAATATTTATCTGGTCGGTGATCATTCTGGTTGCTCTGGATAGCCTGGGAATCCAGGTCACTACAGTGGTTGCTGGTTTAGGCATCGGTGGTATCGCTGTTGCACTGGCTGTGCAAAACATTCTTGGCGATCTATTCGCTTCGCTGTCAATTATTCTCGACAAACCCTTTGTCATTGGCGACTTTCTGATCATCGACGAACATCTTGGCAGCGTTGAACATATCGGCTTAAAAACTACACGCTTACGCAGCCTGTCTGGCGAGCAGTTGGTCTTCTCAAACTCCGACCTGTTGAAAAGCAGAATAAAAAATTATGGACGAATGTTTGAACGCCGCGTTAAGTTTAATATCGGAGTCATCTACAGCACTCCACGTGACAAACTCAAGCTTATTCCCGATATTATCAAAACTGCCATTAATGCACAGGACAATACTCGCTTTGATCGCTCGCATTTCATGAATTACGGGGACTATGCCCTGCAATTCGAGACCGTTTATTACATTAAGTCTCCAGACTACAACATTTATATGGATATCCAGCAGGCGATTTATTTCTCCATACATGAAGCTTTCGAAAAGGAAGGCATCAGCTTTGCCTACCCCACTCAGAAACTGTTTATCGAGCAAAGCAATGCCTAAAACCTCTAACAACTATCAACCTGATATCCGCAGTTGAGCACTTGCATGAGAGGGCAACTACTGTTGCGAGCGGTCTTCTGTGGAATCCAGGTTGAACATCTGGTCAAGATGTTTGACTATCCAGCTATTCTGAATAGGATTGAGGGAGTATCAGCGATGCAACAACAAACGGAACCTTAATGACCACTGATAAATCACACTACATACTTGCAGTAGACGATACACCCGCTTCTTTACGATTGATCACCGATATATTAAATAGTGAGGGTTATCATGTACGTTCGGCCATCTCTGGGGAACTGGCACTGCGAGCCGCTACTGCACTACCGCCACAACTTATCCTGCTCGACGTTAATATGCCCGTTATGAATGGCTTTGAAGTATGTCGCCGACTTAAGCAAAGCCCCCTGCTGCAGAACATACCTGTGATCTTTATTAGTGCCCTGTCGGAGATGCAGGATAAATTGAAGGGTTTTGAGATGGGTGCAGTCGACTATGTTACCAAACCTTTTCAACGAGAAGAGATGCTGGCGCGCGTACGCACCCATCTGGAATTACATCATCTGCGCAACCATCTGGAAGAGATGGTAGATGAACGCACCTATTCGCTTCAGAAGAGCCAGAAACAGCTTAAAAAGAACTTGCTGGAGACCATCTCAGCTGTAGCCGCCATGGTCGAATTACGTGATCCATATACCGCAGGCCATCAGCGACGGGTAGCACAGATAGCCGAAGCAATTGGCCAGGAACTAAACCTGCCCAATGATCAGATCGAAGGTATCTACCTTGCAGCGATAGTTCACGACCTGGGCAAAATTAACATTCCCTCTGAGATTCTAAGTAAGCCCGGCTATCTCAATGATGTGGAGTTTGACCTGATTAAACAACACTCTATTTTCGGCTATGAAATCCTCAAGGAAATTGATTTACCCTGGCCCATAGCCGAGACTGTACGCCAGCATCACGAGCGCATAGACGGCTCAGGATATCCTTTAGGCCTGAAAGGAGATGATATTTTGCTGGAGGCGCGTATTCTGGCTGTGTCTGATGTAATTGAAGCGATGGCATCACACCGCCCTTACAGAGCTGGACTTGGCATTGAAGCGGCGCTGGCTGAAATAGAAGGCAAGCGAGGCATTCAATTTGATCCTGATGTAGTTGACACAGCACTACGGCTTTTTCGGGAAAAGAATTATCAACTCACGTTAGATAATCTCGAATACGTTTCACCCCCTTCCCTTTAGTAACTAGACAAAACGAATTCTTAAAGGAGAACCCTTATGTCCGAAGTCGGAAAATTCACCATACACATGGAACACGAAGAAGATTATAACTTTCGAGTCAAATTCGATATCGATCAGGCAGAACAATTGCTGATGGATGAGCCACCACCACTTGGTGAAAACAATGGTCCTAATGCATCACGTCTTCTAGCTGCTGCCACCGCAAATTGCCTGAGCGCCAGTCTCATGTTTTGCATGGCAAAACAGGACGCGCCAACCAAAGGTGTGCACACAGAAGCTACCTGCACCATGGTGCGTAATGACAAAAATCGCCTGCGTGTGGGACGAATTGATGTGCGAATTACCGCCAGTGATGAACTGATGGATTCAAAAAAGAGCGCACGCTGTCTGGATCTATTTGAGGACTTCTGTGTTGTCACCGCCAGTCTGCGCGAAGGGATTCATGTTGGTGTAGAAGTCGTCAATGAAGCGGGTGAAATGTTACATAAGGTAGATTAATCCTTCACAGAAAAGGATCAACCATAAGTTTAATACCGATAATAAACAGCATTACCAGAATACTTTTATAAAATACTTCGTCATTCAGTTTGGCCTGGATTAGCAGGCCAACTTTAACCCCTATCCAGGCCACCGGAGCAAGCAGTAAAGCTATCAATAGATTTTCAATATTTATCTGCCCCAACATCGCATAGGGCAATAATTTCGCGACATTGATTGATGCAAAAAAAACTACCGCAGTAGCCAGATATTGGGCTCTAGGCAGTTTGAGTGGAATCAGATAATAGTTAAGTGGTGGTCCACCGGCATGAGCCAGGAAACTGGTAAAACCCGCAATCATACCACTGATATGGCCCACACGAGGTGATGTTTTATGTCTAAACTTAGCACCTTTCATTAAACCATATAGTGAGAACAAAACAGAGAATACGCCAAGCACAAAAGCCAGGATGTGATCATCCAGATAATCAAATAACAGGTAACCGATAAAAATACCAATCATCGAACCGGGTAATAAAACTTTCAAGTGTTCATTCAGCTGTTGTCCCCACCAGGCACGAACACTGAAAAAATCCATCAGCAGTAATAGAGGAAGCATCAAAGCCGCCGCTCGGATTGCTCCAATTTCAAGAGTAAGTAATGGAACAGTAATCACCCCTATTCCACCAGCAAAGCCTGATTTGGAAACCCCGGTAATAAAAACGCCGAATACTGCTAGCACCCAGAAGGTCAGGCCTAATGAGATTAATTCATTCAACATTTCAAACTATTAATCTAGCCACATTGTATTTTGTACTTAGCTCTAAACAATATAGAAGCAAACACCTTCATCACGAAAAAAAACATCACTATTAACACCCTTAGAAAATATAACCAGGCAAACCTTAAGATCCGGCAATTGTAGACGTTTTTTTGCTAAAGGATTAAATTTATCCGCCGATAACATATATAGCCCGTATCAAAACCAGAGTCACACATAAGTCGCTCTGGAACAACATGAATGGAGACAATCATGATCATCAATAATGCCCAGGTGCAGTTAAATGCGCAGCATCGGTCTGTGACTACTCAACAGGAATCGCTTGATTTTCAACTCTGGAATACGAATGATTCATCCCGCAATAGACCAGAGGTTGAACTTTCCAACCGATCGATCAGTTCCGAACCCGCACATGAAACTCAGCAGATAGAGTCTCTGCGCAAGAATCTTGAATTAGAAATATCCCTACTCAAACGTTTAATCGAACGACTGACTGGAAGAGAGCTCAAATTTTATATTCCAGACACCAGCTTTGAAGGCAACTCAGATGTACAGGCTTCAGATCCACATACTGATGAAAAATCAGCGCAAACGAGCCCTCCAAACCTTGGCATGAGCCTGGATTACTCAACAACTGTACACGAGTCAGAAACGCTAAGCTTTAGTGCTAGTGCGCTGGTTAACACCAGCGATGGACGCCAGATAGAAGTGGATTTGAATATCAACTATGCGCGTGAGCTTGAGATAACGCAAAACTTTTCATTGCGTGCTGGAGAGGCATTAAAAGACCCTCTGGTGCTCAACTTTTCCGGCAACTCACTTCAACTGGCATCTACTACCTTTGACTTCGATCTGGATATCGACGGGGCTGTCGATCAAATCCCATTGTTTCAATCCGATACTGCGTTTCTAGCACTTGATAAAAACAATGATGGCAAAATTAATGATGGCTCAGAGTTATTCGGCGCCCTGAGTGGTGATGGATTTAATGAACTCAGCCAGTACGATAGTGACGGTAATCAATGGATTGATGAAGCAGACCCGATCTTTTCGCAATTGCGATTATTCAGTATCGGCAGCGATGGACAACAACAATTAATAAGCCTGAATGATAAGGGTGTAGGCGCTATATACCTAAACAAGGTAGCTACCCCCTTCCAGCTGAGAAACAGTCAGGATAATCATTTAATGGGAGCATTAAGAAGTAGCGGCCTGTATCTACAGGAATCGGGAGAGGCTGGGAGTATCCAGCAGCTTGATCTAGCAATCTAATAAAAAAGGGGGCGCTCACTGTGCCCCCTATATAACCATCAGGGTTGATGAGTAATCCGCATTAGCGCATCAATGGTGTACCCGTATAAACCTGACGCGGACGTGCAATACGTGAATCAGGATCTCCGTTTTGTTCATACCAGTGCGCGATCCAGCCTGGTAGTCGTCCAATGGCAAACAATACGGTAAACATATTGGTAGGTATACCTATCGCACGCAGGATAATACCGCTGTAAAAATCCACATTTGGGTATAGATTACGCTCGATAAAATAATCATCATTCAATGCAATCTGCTCCAGACGCTGTGCTATCTCCAGTAATGGATCATTTTTAATACCTAGTTCTAACAAAAAGCGTTCGCTCACCTTCTTGAGTAATTTTGCTCGCGGATCAAAACTTTTATATACCCGATGACCAAAACCCATCAGGCGGATTGAATTATTTTTATCCTTGGCCTGTGCAACGTATTGTTCAGGTGTTAAATCATTCTGATGAATGGATTCCAGCATTTTAATGACCTTAACATTAGCTCCGCCGTGCAACGAACCCCATAAGGCATTCACTCCAGCGGCACAGGACACATATAAATTAGCCTGGCTTGAACCGACCATGCGCACCGTTGAAGTACTGCAATTCTGTTCATGATCGGCATGTAGAATCAAAATCAGATTGAGTGCTTCTATTACCGCTGGGTCTGCAACATATGGCTGATAAGGTTGCGAAAACATCATATGCAGAAAATTAGAAGCATAGGGTAGACTCGGATCGGGATAGATATAAGGCAGACCCATAGATCTACGGTAGGTATAAGCGGCCAGCGTTCGAATCTTGCTAATCAGGCGTGCAGCTGCCTGCTGAAATTCCTGTCGATTATCCAGATGATGGAACTCAGGATAAAAACAGGAGAGCGTAGAAATCATCGCGGACAGTACCGCCATAGGAGGTGCGCTACGTGGAAAGCCCTCGAAGTGGTGCTTCATATCTTCATCAATATTCGCGTTATTGGTCAAAACATGACTAAAGCCGCGATAGTTTTCCTGATCTGGCATCTTACCAAAAATCAGCAACCAGGCAACACGCGCAAAATTAGGTGAAGATTCAAATTCTTCAATAGGAATCCCCCGATAATGCAGAATTCCTTTTTCGCCATCGGTATAGGTGATCGAGCTACAGCAGCTACCAGTATTCCCATAACCAGGGTCTAGTGTGATGTGACCAGTATGACTGCGTAGCGTCGAGATATCAATAGCCCTTTCGCCTTCGCTACCAACCACCACGGGAAATTCATAGTCAATACCATCGAGTATCAGTTTTGCTGTTTTATCCATTTTAGCTCCTGAGATTACAATTAAGAAAAAGGCCTTTAATAAGCTAATTTAACCTCCTTCAACCGAATAAAAATCATAGATCGGTTAATACATAAAATCTACATCTGTTAACCAGAAAACTGGTTACATTGCATCTTAGAACTGAGGGTTAAAACTCAGCTAGCATAGCCTTATCAAAATCATCGGTTGATATCGTAAGATTCGCTTCTTTTATCCGTGCATCCAGGGCCAGAGACTTGGCTGTCAACGCATCAATGGTGATGGTATTGTCATCCAGTGCATAAAGTTGTTTGGAGCCTTTATACATATAGTTCATGATAATCATGGCATTAACATGATTATCTTCAAGCAGCGGTTCGATTTTATGCTGTTTCCGGTAGATACGATTTAGCAGGTACTTAAGGTCCCACACATACACCACCTCAGCCATAAAGGGGTGGGTTCTTAAACTCTTTAAACCAAACACCGTAATCACCCCGGCAACGATAACGCCAGCAAGATTGTGATAGAAGTGGGAAGCCTCGGGCGTGCTGAACAGCTGAATCAGCAACACAGAAATAGCTAGCGATATGACGACCATAACAACAACTATGCCCGCAAAAACCATCTTTAGGTGTTTTCTATAGCGCGATTTGTCTATGTCTCTAAGTTTCATGTAATACACCGGAAAATTTGATGGTGGATTTTATCTTAAAATCAATATCAAGGTGTGTAATTCTCCAGGCTATTGTCACTTTCTTCAATGAATCAATTCGAAAAGGAATTAAAAACTCAACTTCCCTATCAGCTACCTGACAGCAGTTTTCACTTTGTGAGCTGGTTCAATTAAAGGCAATCAATTAAATAAAACGCACCTCGAATTAACAACAAATTAACGGTTTAGCTGTAAAAATCTAGCCGTATCGATGAAAACACAGCTTACCTGTGACTACCATCTGTAACACTATTTTAAACCGTGAGTATTGTTATAGGGCGATAACAAATTCATCACTTAGCCAGAAGGAAAAATATGAAATTTTATCTATCCATTCCAATACTAATCTCGCTCAGTGCCTGTAGCCATTTAATGCCTGAAAGTGTCAAACCCTGGCAACGAGGTACCCTCGCCCGAGAAAATATGGCTTTAAACCCTAACCCTGTGCAAACAGGCCTGGACGAGCATATTTATTTCAGTAAAGAATCCGCCAACGGTGGTAGTAGTGTTGGCGGAGGTGGCTGCGGATGCAACTAAAAGATAAATTAGGACTTGCCGTATGCACTTTGCTATCGGTAGGTCAAACCCAGGCTGCGGATACCTTCTACGATTTTTCGGTACTCAGTTATGACGAAAAAGACAATCAGGATCGGAATCGTGTCTCCGTATTCGAACCGGTACTGTCAGTTACCAGCCAGACTGCAGATGATGACTATGTGAAATATGACCTTGTGTTTGATAACCTGACGGGATCATCTCCCAATGGTGCTAATGCCTCCAGTCAGGTTCAGGATATTGCGGGTTTAACCACTCAACCCGGCTATACGCCACTGGACTCCAGATTTAACGATAATCGATTATCATTGAATGTCAGCTGGATGACCCCCATAGATCGGCTGTCTCGTTATCAGGGAGGCATCAGCCTGTCTGATGAATCTGATTATCGTTCTGCCGGTTTCGATTACAGCTATTTTCAGGATACGCAAAACAAACTCACCACGTTAATGTACGGGCTTGCTTTCAGCTATGATGCAATAAACCCGACTGGAGGATTCGTTGAACCTCTTCAATCAATTACATCAATGACATCTGCCTCTAAAACCAGCCCAGGGAAAAGCAGCCTACAAACGCTTTCAAGGTCGTCAGGTGGAACCACAACTGGAACAAACACCGATAATGAGGATGAGGATGAACATGGTGATGGAGAAGCGGTAAGCCTGGACCTGTTTCCCGGAAAACCTAAATTAACTTATCAGGCAATCTTTGGTGTTTCACATGTCTACAACCGATACACCCTGTTAAACCTGAACTATGGGATTAGCTTTGTTGATGGTTATCAAACCGACCCCTATAAATTGATAACGATAATCAACAACGATGCCTCATCGCCTGATTATGGTAAACCTGTTGATTATGTATGGGAAAAACGACCGGATACACGACTTAAACAAACGTTAAAGGGCAGCCTGGTAACCGCAATAGGAAAAGATTCTCTGCATTTGGATTATCGTTATTATCAGGATGACTGGGGCATAATCACACATACCTATGATGTGAAATACAATCTGGAACTGGGCGATAAGTTAACCATTACGCCACATTATCGTTTGAGCCAACAGAGCAAGGCCGATTTTTATAGCCTCAGTCTCAATAGTGATGACGCAACACCAGCTTATGCCTCCGCTGATTATCGCCTGGCTAACATGGATACCAAAACAACTGGAGCCATGATTGCTTATCATATGACCCAGAAATTCACCTGGACATTAAATGTCGAGAAAATAACCCAAACCGGGGACAGCTACCCAGCCGAAGCCATAGGCGATCAGAAATTAAATGATATGTTTCCGGATCTGGAATTCTGGGCGATCACTGTGGGAGTTCGCGGGCAATGGTAGGTTTAAAATTTGTAGGCATTTCAGGGACAGGGTGAGCTTCAAACACCCTGGCATGACCCTCGCTCATACCCCTCTATTGATTCAGATCAGATATTTAATATTGGACATTTGCTTATAAATTAGAATATGCTTTGCCTTTAACCTACTTTTATCGACTTTTATTAAGGATTTTTAATACAATTTAATTACTTTACAACTCACTAAAACACCATAAATACAGTAGTTTATATTTTTATTTATATGTTTTTATTAATAATTCCGGGGGGAATAAATATGAAAAGCATTATTTCAACAATTACTGCTGTTTCAGTAATCTTTTTCTGTAGTATATCATTCGCCGAAGAAGTCTCTTCAATTGCCAGGGGCGGCAAACTGTATGACAACTGGTTTAAGGTGATCGGTGCAGAAAAACCCAAAAACACCCACCCCGCCTGGCCTGCTTCAAATACAAAGAAAAAAGGAAATGCCACACATCGCTGCAAAGCCTGTCATGGATGGGATCTGATGGGCAAGGATGGAGCCTATGCTTCCGGCTCATATAAAACCGGAATAAAAGGTTTAAAGAATATGAAAGGCGCTGCTAACTCAAAGGTTATTTCAGCAATAAATGATGCCACTCATGGCTTTGCAGGCAAGATGAGTACACAAGATCTCACCGATCTTGCTAACTTTATCACCAAGGGTCAAATTGATATGGAAGCGATTATCGACCGTAAAACGAAAATGGTGCGAGGAGATAAAGCACAGGGTGAACGCTACTATAATACCATATGCGCCAATTGCCATGGCATATCAGGTAAGCTCCCTAAAGAGATGTTACCACTCGGAAAGCTGTCCAATAAAAATCCCTGGGAAATACTACAAAAGATTCAAAATGGACAACCTGACGAAAAAATGCCCGCCATGAGAGCTTTTGACATACAGGTATCTGCAGACATTCTGACGTACTTACAAACCCTACCTCAAAAATAGATATCAACAATTAAAAGGGATAAATGCCCCTTGGTCACATAAGGGGCATTATCTGGGGCATTACCATATGTTTTTAAAATTTAAAAAAAACGCTTTCTATACCTTTGTGGCTGGAACAATTTTCGGCATTCTATTCTGGGGTGGTTTTCATACCATAGTCGAAAAAACGAATACCCTGGAATTTTGTATTTCATGTCACGAGATGGAGCAAACCGTCTATCAGGAATACAAAAAAAGCATCCACTATACCAATGCATCTGGTGTTAGAGCCATCTGCTCCGACTGCCATGTTCCTCGACAATGGTTACCCAAAATGATTCGTAAGATACAGGCAAGCAATGAGCTTTATCATAAGGTGATGGGGACCATAGATACACCGGAAAAATTTGAAGCCAAACGCCTTGAGCTGGCTGAACATGTTTGGGATACTATGAAAAAAACCGACTCACGAGAGTGTCGTAACTGTCACTCGTTTAAATCTATGAATTTTCACGAACAACGACGTCGTTCAGCAGAAAAGATGCAAAAAGTTATTAATGATAAAACCGGTGAAACCTGTATTGACTGTCATAAGGGGATCGCTCATGAATTACCTGAGGGCTATGGAGATGAGCGGGATGATTAATTGTTCTAAACTCGTTAGACACCAGAAAGTAAGAGCAATATATTCATATGAATTAGTTTCTCCACTCAAGGTTGAACCACTCAGTGAATATTGAGCAGATCAGGCAAACCGAAAACAACTACCCAGAAGCATTCAATTTAATTAACTTCAGGGACGAATTTCGATAGGTGTACCGTTTTTCACCAGCTTCCATATTTCTTCAATTTCAGAATTACTGACGGCAATGCAGCCATCAGTCCAGTCCCTGCCCTTAAACAGCACTGGAAGCAACCCCATTCCGTTGGGTAGCCCATGGATAAAAATATCACCTCCGGGATTCACACCTAATCGCCTGGCGTTTGCCTTATCGGTTTTACTCGGGTAATTGATGTGCAGTGATAAATGATAGTGGCTATCAGGGTTACGAAAATCGATTAAATAATTACCTTCCGGGGTCTTTTCATCGCCCTGCTGCTGTTTGTGTCCTACGGGACTGTCACCCAGTGAAATATCGTATTCCCGGAAAGACTTGTCGTTATGAATCAAATACATTTTTCGTTTAGCTTTTTCTATCAGAACGGAATCTGCAATGGGTGAATCGGAATTGGCATGTACCAATGTTGTCATTAAAAGGAGTACTGCTGCGATTAGTAATTTCATATTATCTGTTGCATGATTTGAGTGGTTAAACCTGGATTCCTTAGGTGACTGCTAA
Source organism: Gammaproteobacteria bacterium (assembly GCA_050292965.1). Classification (GTDB taxonomy): domain Bacteria; phylum Pseudomonadota; class Gammaproteobacteria; genus JACNJF01. The sequence continues at coordinate 52,001 of JBNKMF010000012.1, forward strand.
TATCTAACATTAGGTAATTGATAAATATTCAAGCCGTACCCCTTGCCATATTCGTTTATACGCTCACCTCCAGAAACCCTCCCCTGAAAACAGTGTATGAGAATAGTGTAATAGCAACTTCGTGTTTTTTTAAGTAATCTTCACTAAGTTCTTTAGAATTCTGCTGAATTGCTGAATCAGCTATATCATTAACATTAAGACCTGATAACAGACCATATTGAGCGCAATCACCCTCAGCAATAGTTCACTCAAAATCGTAAACTAATGCACAAATTATAAGTTTGCTGCTTTGTTTCATGTTGTCTCCTCTCCGCTTTTCAAACACAAGCAAATTAGGGTTAAAATCTTGTCTTTTGCCTTATATTTATTAGCCATTAGACCTAACTCTCTATACAAAAAATTTTTAGGGGCCAAGGTTTTTTATGGCATTCACCAGGGTCTGACCCCGCTGACCTTTCTTCCTGAGTCGGGTTTGGCTGGTTGATATTGGCAGATAGGGCTTTTATACTCCATAAAGCTTAAATGCAATATACTAAAATCACTGGGGATAGCAGCACATCTGTGCAGCCTTAGAATCATTGACCAAACTCGCACTCATTGTTGACGACTCAAAAACTGCACGACAGGTACTATCGAGCAAACTATCAAATTATGGTATTGCCGTGGTTACGATGGATTCGGCAGCCGCAGCCATCGATTACCTCTACGAAAATACTCCGGATGCCATCTTCCTGGATTATGAAATGCCGGGGATGGATGGCTTTCAAGCACTAAAAATCATTAAATCCAACCCCCATACAGCACTAATTCCGGTCACAATGTACACCTCAAAGCCAGAAGGGCTTGCCGTTGGCCAGGCAAGGGCTCTAGGCGCAGTAGGGGTGTTACCAAAGCAGCTTGAGCCACATGATCTTGAGGAGATTTTGACTTCACTTCATTTGATGCCTGAGCAAGAGTCTTTAACGCATGGTTTTGAGGATTCAGAACTCCAGGATGAGGAAATTATCGAAAAAAGTAGCAATATTCACTCAATTGATGAGCATGGTCGGAAAAAAATCGCGCCTGTTGACCTGGTCAGCCTACCAATGGATGACTTTCAACATGTTGGAAACGGAGACGACTCATTAAGACAGTATATACGTCGGCAACAGAGCCAGTCAGAGGAACGTATAGCGGAGATGATTGAAAAACACTTTGCCGTGTTGCAAGGCGAGTTGTCTGAGGTAGAGGCAGAGCAGCAGGAGTCGGGAAGCCTTGCCAGACATAGTCACTGGCTGGGGATCTTAAGCCTGCTGTTTCTATTGACCGGATTCATTCTGGCCTACTATTTTCTGGCATATTCACCGGCCGCCCCGCAAAATATATATTCCTCCCAGAGTGAGTTCAGTAAGGAAATTAAAGGACTGATAAACGCTCAGGCTGATAAGATTGAGTTTCTGATAGAGAACCTCAATGAGGGTGTGTATAACAGCAAGGCTGAAAACGTTTTACCTATTCCGCTCAAGTTGATTGAGTGGGCAGTGAACCAAAGAACTGAATTTGCTTATGGTGAGAGCCCCTTCAGCGATCAGCGTGCACTTTGGGTCTCAGAAATGGTGGCTCAACTCAAGGAAGCAGGCTTTCGAGGCACCATCGAATTGCGTGCTACCTATGGCAATTTTTGTCTTCAGAAGAGTGACAAAGGGGAGCTATCAATAGCAAAAGTAGAGCTTGATGTTAAAGAGTGCCTTTTTGCTGCGGATATTGCTGGGAACAATGAGGGGCTGAATGATCAATCGGTCGCATTCGCTAACTATTTGAATGTGGAGATGGGCAGGAGCGACGGAGAGTTGGAGATTCTTGTGTCCAGTAGTGGCTTCAACGACACATTGACAAACTATCCAGCGCTATATGATGTCCATACAGCAGGTGAATGGAATAAGGTTGCAACACAAAATCAGCGAATTCGGGTGAGTCTCTTTTTTAATCAGGAGTATTAAGTCTTTAAAACTAGTGTTAATTCTGAGTCAGCCAGTTGCCACACACTGCATCATTCATTCGCAACTCATTTACGAAAGTTGAGCAAATATTCGAACTGCTCAGAATTAATTGAGCCACAGTGATCTAAGTATCTCATCCACGGATAAAACTCTTCTCTTCAACAATAACCTTATACGCCTTGTTTAACTGGATTGCTTGCTGCTGACTGGGTAATAGCAGTTGTGCCATGTCCTGTAGTATAACGGTAACCAATTTTTATTACAGGCCTGTTTCAAAACGATTAGAAGAAGGTTAAACCTGGCAGAAGATTAATCGAACTAGTGCACAGACTATTGTCGTAAGCGCGACAGATTTATTCAAAATATAATGTCGCAATACAGACAGTAAAAACCGCTAAACACTCACAAATAACGCTGCGAGCTATGTAAATCTCTGTAAATACTGGCAATAATTCAATCAATCCACCTCACCTCGAATGGTATGAATATTGCTGTTCACATCTTGATACTTAATCAAAGGCTGAATCAATGGCACTACAGAGTTATGCATGGCAGCAGGTCAGGCTGTTGCTGAATTCATTTAAATGAAACTGCACATCGAACGCAGTTATGTCGAACAGATGGTCAAGGCTTTTCCGCATCTGGAATCGCTACAGGATCAGCTGCGCTTCGGCACTCGTGCAGAAATCTCTTTCACCCGATTGAATCATCAGGAACGAGACTTCTTGCTGGACCTTTATCAGGCAGCGGGTCCAAAGATGCAGGGCAGAGCCGCTCAGGTCGCGAGCCTGCACAAGGCCATGATGAATGACGATATTCGCTATACAGCTGATGACCTCGAGACCCTGCTGCCTCATATCGCCAGCTACCTGATCGATAATGCGATTCGTGGCTGGCTGTTTCGCAGCCATGTAGCCGGTAAACCCATAGCTTATGTGATTACACGTCTGGATTTTACCCCACCCGGCGAAGAGGAGGCAGGACGAATTCTGCTAGAACTCAAAGCCAACTCCATAGGCAAACTAGCAACGGAAACTCTGATCATCCGTAGTAAGGATATCGAAGGTAGAAGCATTAGCGAGATTTTCGCCGAAAAAGGCTACCTAAAGGAAAGCCCCGAACTCATCAACAGTTACGATGAATCAACGCAACGCTATTTTGAATGGCGTGCGCAATACGGCAGGCAATTCTCCGGCAAAGGTCTGGGTATTTATGCAGAAAACCCCACAGCCAGCCATCGCGAGCGCGACTGGTCACGTAAACAGATAGTGGTATTGTCCTCAGGCGAAGAGCCCGCACATCTGGTTAACGATGAAGACATAATCAGCGAACGTGTACTTAGCTTTGAGGCATCTGGAGACATCCTCAGCAAATACCTGCGCAAAGCTGGCAATAGCTCCCGCTATGATTGCAAGATCGAGGATCAGATGGCGGCCTCTCAGGTAAAGATCGACAAGACGCTATTTACAGAATTGCCGGTGCATGGATACATTCTGATGTTTCATCTTGAATTGCACCACCACGTCTGGGTGCATGTAGACGACATCCAGCCCTATCGCTATAGACCCGACTTAAAAGAAAAGCTGATCCTGCCGCAGGAACAGACTGACCTGATTGATATTCTCACCGCCGAAATGGATGTGCTGATGGATGATATCGTAGAAGGCAAATCTGGCGGCACGACAGTACTTTGTGCAGGGCCTGCCGGGGTTGGCAAAACGCTGACAGCAGAGGTTTATTCAGAGATTATCCAACGACCGCTATACCGGGTGCATTCGGGACAACTGGGATTAAATGTCACTGAAATGGAGAAGGTATTAAAAGACACGCTCACACGCGCGCAGCGCTGGGGTGCTGTCATGCTGATAGACGAGGCGGATGTGTACATCAAACGACGCGACGACAATATTGCTGCCAATGCCGTGGTAGGAGTATTTCTACGCGTACTGGAATACTTCAACGGCCTGCTCTTCATGACCACCAACCGCGTCGATGATATCGATGAAGCCATCGTATCGCGCTGTATTGCGATGATTCGCTACCACCCGCCCAGCGCTGATGACCGCCACCAGATCTGGCAGGTGATGAGTGAACAGTTTTCACTCGACATAGACAGCGGTCTTATCGATCAACTGGTCGAGATATTTCCAACTGCAACCGGGCGCGACATCAAGGGGTTAACCAAACTAGTCGCCAAATTTTGCCTGCACAAACAAGTGTCACCAGGAATTGAGGTATTTAAACGCTGTTCGATATTTCGCGGCATGGACTGTATTCATGACTGAGATTGTTAAAACCAATCTATGGAGGCTGAAAAAGGACATCAGCATCAAACACCTGCTGTTGTTACTACAACAGGACATGGGTAAAAATGGTTTCACCCTGCTCAGTGCAGATAAGCTGGACGCCTATGCAATACGCCTGGGCGCTGCGCACACCGCGGCTACAGCCTATTTGTATACCTACGGTCAGAGAGCAGATCGATATGGTCTCGACCTGGAATACCCGGTCAATGCAGAGCGCAATATCAGTGAGCAGGAACAAAGCTATGAAGATCTACGTTACGACTGGTTGCTGGAAATACTCAAACAGCATCTGCTGTGGTACGAGCGGGAAAACACATGAATAACAAAACACTGAGAGTAGCCGTAGCCACAAAAGATGGAGTGGCTATCAATGAACACTTTGGACATGCGAAGTCTTTTTACATTTACGATATCACAGCACATAGCGTCAACCACATCGAGACCCGTGAAGTGCAGCATTATTGTTTGGGAGGCCATTCAGACAAAGCAGCCCTGCCGAGTATTCTTGAAACCATAGCCGATTGTAAGGCTGTGCTAGTGGCAAAAATTGGTGATGGCCCCACAGAAAAACTGCAGGCACGAGGCATCGAAGCGGTATCCCAATACACCTGGGAAGAAGTCATCCCCTCGCTACGTGACTATGGAACCAAATATCAGGAGAGTATTATTGAATAACACAAGTTTGCAAACTCGCTACTTCATTTCCTACAGTGGAGTCACGCTACCTTTAAATCTGGTGAATGAACTGGAAGATGGTATTCAACAGCGTATTACCTACTTCATTGGTTATTACGATAGCAACGGCCAGTTACTAAAGGTAGAAAAACTGGTTTACGACGAAATCGAATTTACCCATGAATATAGCTATGACGATACAGGCAAAATAGCCAAAGCTGTCATTACAGAAGAAGATGAAGATCCACGTATCCTGATTTTCGACGAACAGGGCCAGGCTAACGAACTATGCTGAAGTTTTTCATGACGCCCGGCAGTTGTAGTACGGGCATTCATATTCTGCTGGAAGAATGCGAGGCACTATTTGAGGTTACCATAGTTAATCTGCTGGCGGGCGATCAAAACAGGCCCGAATATCTGGCCATCAATGCCAAGGCAAGCATCCCAACATTGCAACGTGAAGATGGCACAGCCCTAACTGATTTCCAGTCCATCGCCTGGTGGCTGGCGCATCAGTTTCCACGTGCTGGTCTCATTTCAGATGATCTGGAACAGCAGCTAAAAATCATCGAAGCGATGAATTACGCAATCGCAAATCTGCACATGCAGGGTTTTGCACGCCTTTTCACTACCGACAAATTCACTCCGAATGAATCTGATCATGAATGGGTCAGGCAGCAAGGTATGGACATCATCGATAAAGGCTTTAGCGTGGTTGATTGCATCATTTCAGATCAGGGATATATTACAGAGAAATTTTCCATCGCTGATGCCGCTCTGTTCTATGTAGAATTCTGGGCAGATAAAACCAGTATCGAATTACCGCATAACTGCATGCGCCATTATCAACAAATGCTGCAACGTCCTGCGGTCAGGCAGGTGTTAGCAGAAGAAGGTTACAGACTATGAAACAGATGGGTATTTTTTTCGGCACCGACTCTGGCACTACCCGATTAATCGCCAAGAAGATCATGCGCAATCTGAAAAAGCGTCTGGGCGATGATAGCGTTGCCAGCCCTGTGAATGTTAATCGCATCTCGCCAGAAGACCTGATGAGTTTTGATTCACTGATTCTCGGCACACCGACCTATGGAGAAGGTGTACTACCCGGCCTGGACAGTAAAAACACTGCAGAAAGTTGGCTGGAATTTCTTCCACAACTACAGGGAGTAGATTTTACCGGTAAGCGCATCGCATTATATGGACTTGGAGATCAGGAGTTATACCCTGGACACTTTCTGGATGCGATGAAGGACCTGTATGAATTTTTTAGCGCCGCAGGTGCTGAGATGGTCGGTTCCTCATCCACCGATAGTTTTGAATTCACCCATTCACGCGCTGTAGTCGATGGACGATTTATTGGCCTGGCGCTGGATCAGCATTTACAGCATCTGCTAACCGATCAGAGGATTGATGACTGGCTTGATAATGTGTTGCCTCTATTGATGGAGCCTGTAACGATTTCGGTAAATCAGTAATGATTAGCTCTACCATGCCTCAATTTTGTATCGGTTGGCTCGATACTTTTGTCTTTTTGTAATTGCGTAGGTGCATTCTACGCACCATCATTTTACCTTTCTTGCCCAAAGGTATACCGAGCATCATGTTCAGCCATTTGCTAATGCTGTTTTTGATGCATGAAATGCACCCTTTCTGGCTCTCTAATGAAAGACCTATCATGCAGAACTTAGATTGGAAAAGGAAAAAGACATGACTAAATCCATAAACATATATTTGATGAAAATTAAAATCGTACGCTAAATAGCTTATATAGATTCATTGTCTACGCTATTTTGATTATTGCAAAACGATTACCCATCATCTAAATTTGACCTGTGAGTTTAGACTAAAGTATTGCGGTTTGAACGTAGTCAACCTGAAAGATCAGTTTAAAATGGAAAACCTCGTTAATAAAAATAGATAATGCTGCTGCAATTAATAGGGGGAGTGAATAGCGCTTACTTAAGAGCAAACTAAAAGATTTCGTCATTGTGAACTGCAATGTCCATGTCTAAGATGGTTCAGTTAAACAGAAATACAGTCCAGTTTACAGTGCAGGATATCACAGCTTAAAAATCAGCTATTTATTTATAATGCCATTCTTATTTAACACTATATAAATAAATGGCTCTTCAGAAAAATATATTAATATTTTAACCAACGTTGAAAATTTGGCCTCCTCAGAAAAATTTGTGGGTAGTTTCTGGTACGGGTAAAGCTCCAAGTGTATGGTACAGGGCGATTTGAGCGGCATAAAACGTTCTAAAACCATAAGCTTTTCTGGTAGTCAGTTTTGCTTTGTTATTAAAACCCTCAACAATACCACTGGAGAACAGGCCTTTTGCTTTAAACCAGTTCATTAATAATGGCCTGTGTCTTCTGAGCATCTTTGCAACCTTTTTCATGGGTTCTATCTTTGATCGCATGGTTTTGGTACACCATTTATCCAGAAACTGTCCTGCCCAATAGGGTGATACATACTCCCAAAACAACTGGAACTCTTCTTTCAATAAGTAACATCGAATCGTTTTTAAATTGTATTGCACCAGATCGGCCAGCTTACTTTCCTGACTCTCATTTAAGTTTTCGGGGCGCTTGAGTAACAACCAGCGTGATTTCGTTAATACCGGTTCCAGGCCTTTTTCTTTAAGCACTTTTGTTTCCTGTGCTCGTACTTCATCAATCGCTTTACTCAAATAAGCCATAATGTGAAAGCGATCCAGTATGTGCAGGGCATTTACCGCTTTCTTTTTGATCACCTTCAAATAGGGTTTCCACATGTCGCTGCAAACATACTCCAGTTGGTTACTACGCTCCTTGCCAAACTCTCTGAAGAACCTCAGCAAGGTTTTAATCGTTCGGTGTTGGCCAACCCACAGCAGTCGCCTGCAATCTGTATCTATCTGATAAACCAGTGTCAGGTATTTATGCCCCCTTTGCCACTGGATCTCATCAACGCCAATGGCTTTTATTCCTGACAGATCACGATGTGCCTTACCCCAATCTACCGCCATTTCTACTGAACTAAAAACATGATCCCAACTGGTATGAAATACCTCTGCCACTTCTTTCCAGCTTAATCGTTTTGCCCAACCGGATAAAAACCAGCCATAGCTTTCGGTCAGTTGCCGCTTGCCTTTTGACCAGGGCATTTGCTCAACATGAATACCACAGTGCGGACAGTCTACTCGCCTGGGGGCATAGCGTAAAAATACTTTAATACCCCACATGGGGATGAACTCAAAACGCCTGACTGGCAAGTGATCATAGCCGCTGGCTTTTCTTCCACAGACTGAACAGACTGGCTTACTGTTTGTCCTGGGTTTGATCTCAACTTCTAGCTCCGGGATTCCTCCCGTGTCTATCCATTTTATCTTTCCATAAACAAAAGACTTGTATTTTTGCACGTGGTTTAGGATAGTCTTGATGTGCATCCTGTTGCCCTATTTGATTAGATAATTGTTCGCACTTTCATCTTCTCAGATTGGACGCAGGATGCACTACTTTTATTTGAACCTACTTCTTTCCTCAGTATTAAGGTTTTTTACCCACTAATTTTCCTGAAGCCCCAGATTTGTTAAGACTTATAAGTCGCAGATAGTGAGTATTGGTTTGGCGATTTATTTGGGTCCTGTGTCAGTAGGGGGATTAGGGTGGAATCCAGTTCTTGTAGGTATGATATCGGGTGGTGCAGGAGGATTAATCGCTTCGAATGGAAATTTGGGGGTGGGTATCCAGGGAGCTGTATTTGGAGGTTTAGCCGCTGCGGCTACCTATGGAATAGGTCATAGTGGGGTAGCCAATGGGCCTGCTTTGGTAGAAGATCATTTCTTGCGGGGACTGGCTCATGGTGCGACGCAGGGTGTACTAAGTGAAATGAGAGGTGGTAAGTTCAAGGATGGGTTCCTGTCTGCGGCTGTGGGGCATTGGGCGGGGGTTGGTGCCGGGAAATATTATGGAGTCTCTGGATGGTCTTGGTAAAACAACTGTTGCCGCCATGGCTGGAGGGGTTGCATCTGTTGCAGGTGGTGGTAAGTTTAAGAATGGGGCGGTTACTGCGGCTTTTGTGCATTTGTTTAATGAGGAAATGATTAATATTTCGGGAGATGAGCCGGATCAAGATCTTTATAGTATGCTTAGAAAGGAGCAAGCAAGAATTATTGGATTGGAACCGGATGCGTTCCGGTCTGAGTTTTCAAAATACACTTTTGGAATATCTGATAGTTTAAGTGATCTTGAAATTGAAGCAATAAAGTGGGAACTTGCAGGGGGACTACTAAAGCATACGAGCGAGGATATTAAGCACATGATCGGTTCAGGTGAAAGCCATTTTGGAGGTCAAGCATCTGAACTAATTTCAGATCTAGCTAAAGGTGCCGGAAAATTTATCAGGCCAGCATACGAAGCGATAGATATGATTGGTAATTTCTATCGAGATGAAAACGCCTGGGATATGACATATGTTTGTAACAAAAGTGGGCCGTGTGCTCCACTAGTGTGGAAAAATTAAGGTAGTAATTATGAGGGTCATGCTTCTAATAGCGCTTACGTCCGTACTGCTAACTAATATAGGGTTGGCAGGTGAGAATCCTAACTCTTTAGATTATGGCGTGTGCAGCTTAGATTTAAGTTCATATAGCCGGCTTACTGATAATATTTACCTATACGATCAGGGAGAACTTAGCACCATTAATTTGAAATTTTCGAAGCTAGATAAAAGTGACCTGTCAAACCATAATATTGAAACAATTAGTATTGCAGGAGATTTTTCCATTACCCTGCTTAAAAGTAAAATTAAGTTAAAAGCACCAATTCTAGTGGTTTTTGATTACCAACAGTCTGAATCCACAATTTTAATGACGCAGCCGTCTCCAGCTCAGATTATAGATACATTTAATTGTCTGCAAAATTACGGTATTGATGAGAATCTAATATCCGAAGCTTTTAAAAGACTCGAATAGAAAAATAACTGGGAAAAAATAACTGGGGTCAGCGTAGAATGACACTTACTTAAGCTTTTTAGGGTGACCATATTTCCTTATCAATTCCCTGGCTTCATATCGAAGAATAACTGGGGTCAGATACAAATGGCACTTACTTAAGCCAACACTTAAAAGAATTCGTCATTGCGAGGAGCACGCGACGTGGCAATCTCGACGGTATCACGTGACATATAGAAGATTACCGTGTCGCAAGCTCCTCGTAATGACAATGCATCAACACTTAAGTAAGTGCCATTTGGGTCAGATATAAATTAAGTTTTAACGTGTATCTGACCCGAATGGCACTAAGTTAAGCGTTTTTAGCATACAATCGACCACGATGTGGCTTCACCTTCATTTCATGTCGAGGCTTGGTTAAATATTGATGAGGCTTAGGCCGCCGCTTGACCGCTCTGGGTTCGTTCCGACCCGGCCTATTAGGTACCAGTTTATCAGCGATGAACTTCATAAATTCAAACAAAACATGTTGCGGTTTTTGATTGGGTTTTGTCGATAAATGACCGTTGTCAATCCATTGCCTCAATGCCTGCAATCCTCCTTTGAAACTGACTCGTTCATGCGGCGTTTTCAAAGTCTTTGCCGAGTCATAAATCAAACGCCTTATGCAGTTGTAGACAATGAAATGCATCAGGATTTCCTTTCGAATCATGTCAGGTGTTTTACACCGTAAAACGTCCATGCCCATAGTCGTTTTGATATTTCGAAAAGACAATTCAACCTGCCAACGTTGATAGTATAATTCCGCCAAATCTTTTGCTCGGTAGGACTGCGCATCAAGCAGAAAAATAACTGGGGTCAGATACAAATTAAGTTAGTTATTCTTAGTTTTAACGTGTATCTGACCCCGGTTATTCAATAACTTCATTAAGAGGTTAGATAAACAATAACTGGGGTCAGATACAATGCCGGTAAGTTAAGCAATAACTCCTTGATTACAAGGAGCTTTTATAGGCGGGAAAGTGAATATCATTCTTAATATTCTTTAACCTCCTGGGATAGCTTCGCCCGTCCCTCACCATCTCAGTTGTCTGGCTGATATAGAGTGCAGTCTGTTTTATCAGTTGTTTTAATAGGCCAGTATTATTGCTTATTAACGTAATGAGTTTGTGCTTCATCTTTGTCAGTGCCTGTGCATAATTTAATTGGTATTTTTTCCTTAAATGAGCGCTTTTTTTAGTCACGATTTTTTGCGCCTTAATTGCCATTAAAGCACTCAAATTTGAGGCCATTATTTTGGCATAAAAATCTTGCTGAATACTCAGTGCTGATTTACCGGAAAAATTTTCTATTTCAACCCATTGCTTTAAACGTTTGTAGTTTTCTTCAATGCCCCAGCGTAAATGATACAGTGACTGAAATAAGCTATGCTCAATGGCATGTTCGCTCATTAAATTAGTCACTAATACTTCAACCTCATTCGGTAAATCAACCCGTATTAAGCGTAGTGTTATAGGGTCAGTTGAAAGCCCTTTTTCACGACAGGTTTTCACTGACGGTACATTGGGATGAAAAGTGACTATAGCTTCTTTTTTACCGGACTTAATAAACTGCTTTACAGTGGTATCCTGTTTTGTTTTTGCTCTTATACAAAAGTGTATTTTACGCTTCAAGAGTAAAGCGTAGAGCCAAAAAGCAACATAACCTCGATCAAACAGGACTGAATCATTTTTACCGCTAAAATGTAAATGATCTTCAGCACATTGCTTTTCAGAAGTCAGTCTTGGATGAATAGCAGAATCAATCACAATTTTGTTTAAAACATCATAAAATACAGAGGCCATTCCTATCGCACAAGGCGCCTGGAAGCTACGACCATTATGCTGCCCAAAATGACGGATAATATCCGGTTCATTGGGTAATCGTATTGACGTGCCATCGATAGCGCATAAGCGGAAACCCTGCCATGTTTTATACTTCCAGAGACCGCTATAAACCTGCTTAACGAACTGTCGATTAAGTTCAATAAATGCAGAAAAGGAGAGTTGTTTTCTAGCCTGAAAAAAAGCCGATTTCGTGATCACTTGAGAGGCTTCTTTCTTACCCTGAATGGTTTTAAAAAATTGATCTAATTCAGTCTGATTCGAGTGTTTTCTAAAGTTAAGTAAATAAAGTACCAACGAAGGGAAATCAAGAGTTCTTTTGCGAGTAAAGGCGGAGGGAGAAAGACGGTGTTTTTGTTTAAAGAAATCACAGTTAATAGTTTTATTTATACAGGTATAAGTATTTTCAAATGAGGTCGGTGATAGTCATTTTAGCTTCCAGAAAATGTGATTGATTTGGGTTTCATAATGGTCGTTAGTGTAACATAATCAATAGCTTAATGCTTAACTTACCGGCATTGGGGTCAGATACAAATTAAGTTAGTTATTCTTAGTTTTAACGAGTATCTGACTCCGGTTATTCGAGTTATTAAGTTTTTCTAATTATTTAAAGATACTCTGAGGTCAGGCCTAAAAATTTAAAAGAGACTCTGGGGAGGGGCGGGTCTAAATAATTAGGGTCAGATACAAATTAAGTTTTAACATGTATCTGACCCCAGTTATTCCATCTATTTGTAGCTGATATAAATATAGTGTGAGAAATAAAATGATTTTGAAATTTCAAATTCCATGGGGAGATTTATTATGGTTGAGTTTGATACTTAGCATAATAATAAGCTGGATCGTGAATCGATTGCTTAAAAAGAGAATGCTATGGGGGATTTCGTTAAGTATTGTTTTTATTTCTGTAGTGTTTTTATTGACGATAGCATATAGCTATAAAAAAAGGGATGACATAACAGGTTTAATTGAGGAAGGAAATATTAAAAATATTGCCGGGGTTGTTACTGGTTTAGAGAAATCAAATAGCGCTACTAAATTTAAACTCGAAAATAATGTATTTCAAGTGAACTATACAAATCTTTATTGTATTAGCGGTAAGAATCTAGTAAAGAAAGGAGATTATGTTGTTTTGAAATATGTCGATTTAGGTAAATGGATGGGATATCTTCCAGGCTATTGTATAATTGAATTCAAAAATGAAACCAAGAAAGAAATAACAGTCATAAAATAAAAAATGATACTTTAAAATAATTAGGGTCAGAAACAAATTAAGTTTTAACATGTATCTGACCCCAGTTATTCATCCAAATATGGTAAAATTCCCAGTATGATATTACTCTATTATCTGGAGCTAAAAGTGAACAATACTACCCTCATTTGAAAATATTTATACCCTCATAAAAGACACTATTGGCGATGTAAATTTCAAGTATCAACACCGACTATCAGACACCAGTTTTGAACGCTCTCGCAAGCTGCATTTTCCTGCACTAGTTCAGATGGAACTGGTTTGAAATCTGTAGTGATAAATGGAGGAGCAGAAGCTACAGGTCATAGTCCGGGAAGTTTTAATGAAAAGAACTTGGCGATTGATGTGGCGGGCACTCGATTTAATAAACTTACAAATGCGGGTGTATTGTCGGCTGCTAGCAAAGCAGGGTTTACGCACGGAATTTACGAAGATTATAAAGGTACGTGCAGGGATCATTGGCATCTGCAAATTGGAGCTGGTAACGGGTTAGGAGATAAGCTTCTAACCTCAAATGCGAAGATGATTACTATTAGTAAAAAGTTTTAAGGAGTTCTTATGGCTAATATATTTGTAGTCGTTTTAGGAGTGCTTTGGCTCAACATTGCTCTGTCTGATTGTGAGTTAGATTCGGGGCGCTATGAGACAGCAGGAGGTGGGGAGAGTCTTTCAAGCTTGATTTTTTTGTCAAATGGAGATCTTTTTTTCGAGCATGAGCAATGGAATCCAGGAAAGTACGAGGAAAGGAAATTTAAAAAAATCAGTGGTGTATGGTCTTGTAGGTGTGCCGAAGTATCGTTGATTTTGAGGGGGGGAGTTACTCTGCGAAGTTGGTACCTATCGGAATAAATCCTTTTGGCATACCAGAGGATAAATTGGTTTTATACGTTTTAGATTCAAGTAAAGATGAGTTGGGTATTGCCCGCAGGGTTTTTTATAAAGAGGGTTTACTGGAATAAATAAGCGGACGCTACCCAATGCCGTTAAGTTAAGCCCGAAGTATAGTTTAACGAGCTCTTTTATACGCGGAATAAAATATCCAGTTCTTTTTGGTTTTGGGCCGATTATAACTTCTCCCGCTGCGGACTGATTCGACGGTGTAGGCAATATAACTGACAAATTGTTCTATTCTAATTCGAAGCATATCGGGTGTCAGTCCAAGCCACTGAACCACTGTGTTTTTCATTTTAGAAAGCGCCTGTGCGAAGTTGATTTAATACGGTAACTTTCGATTGTTGAGCATTTTATCAACCTGCCTCTGTACGGCATTAGCGAGTATGGCCGTTAGATTGGTTGAGAGTATCATGGCGTAAAAATCCTGTTTAACGGATAGCGCAGATTTACCCGAGAAATTTTCAATCTCCACCTATTGCTTAAGGCGTTTGTAGTTTTCCTCTATGCCCCATCTCAGGTGGTATAAGGCTTTGAACTCATCGGCCGGATAAGTCTGCCTGTCTAGCAAATTAGTGATCAGTACTTCAACCTCGTCACCCAGTTCCACTCGAACCAGGCGCAATGTCAGCGCCTGACTGGGTAAGCCTCTGATTTTACATTGCTCAACTGAGGTTTTGTTAGGCTCCAGGTGAATGATTTCATCCTGCTCGCCGGATTCGACAAATACTTTTCAGAAAAGGTTTAGATTGACTTTGGCTCGCATACAAAAAGGCAGCTGATTGGCCGTGTATAAGGCGTAGAGCCAGAAAGCGTTGTAACCCAGATCAAGAATGGACAGGTCACCAGGCAGTGCCTGTCGCAGGTGAGAGGCGGCATATTCACGCTCCGATGCATTGGTAGAATTAATACTGGAATCAATACTGATGTGATTGAGCACATCATAGTAAACGGAGGCTAAAGCCAAAGGACAATTTGTTTGATTTTTCTTTCCGGGGTGAACGCCAAATTCTTGAGCGATATCTGGCTCATCGGGTAGACGTATTTGTGAACCATCTATCGCGCAAAGCCTGTGCCCATGCCAGGTTTTAAGATCGCTTTGGTGGGCATAATAGGCATCGACAGCTTGCCTGTCCAACATCGTGAATGCGGTGTGAGACAAATGCTTTCTCGCTAGTGTCAGTGCCGATCTGGTGACGACCTGTGAAGGTATATCATCGTTCAACTGAGCGAAGTAATTATCCAGTTCCTGTTGATAGGAACCTTTATTCAAGTTGAGGAAATAACGAACTACTGTCGGAAAAGGCAGCTTGCGAGAGCGTTTAAAACTGGTGTCTGATAGTCGGTGTTGATGCTTGAAATTTACATCGTCAATAGTGTCTTTTATGAGGGTATAAATATTTTCAAATGAGGGTGTTGTTCACTTTTAGCTCCAGATTATTGAGTAATATCATACTGGGAATTTTACCATATTTGGATAGCTCATGCTTAACTTAACGGCATTGGGACGATACCCTTTTAAAAAAACCGGGGACATATTACTTAATAAGAATCGACTTTTATTTTTGGATGTCAATGTTCAATATGCTTATAGGGGCATAAGTAAGGGGGACAAGCTGGGTAACTCGTTGGGAATACCCCGCTATTCTGCGTCGCCACGCCTGGATCTACACCACCACAAACGCACGCTTCAACTCGCCCAACTGCGGATTCCAGGTTGAAAGACTGGGCCCACGCTTTGTATGGGCTAATACCCGCCTGCTTGTATTCGTCAATCATTTGTTGTGCGTAGTCCTGCAGGATGTTGTCTCCTTCAAAAGGCATAGCTACGCTGTGTAAAAAAATCTCTGGAGTCATTAAAATGCCCAGTTGTTGCTGTCTTTAGTAGATTAACGGCTTAATCGAAAGTAACAGTGGTGTAGGGGTTTGAGTGTTTTTTTGTGTGCTCAGGGAGCATAAAGCAGCGCCTCTATGAACGATAGAGAAATCGATTTTATAGAACGGATCTTCCTTGCATTGTTGGAGCTTGCTTTTTAATGGGCTTTTTTTATCTAATTAACAAGATAGAAAGATTCAGGTTATAGTCAGAACACTCTGAGATTAATCATGTTTCTCCTTGTGTTTCTCGTTATCCGCCGAAACGGTAATGCTAGTAAATAGTAATTGGTCTGCTACTGAACTCACAGGGATATTTAGATTCATTAGTTTCCTACAGGTGATGTATGAGTTTGTCCGGCAAGGACTACTGAATCATTATTGTTACAGGTTCATGACGCCAGGGGGCAACATGAAGACACTACAACTGCAGCAGAGATGACTCATATCCCTTTTAAGAAATAGTTGAAACAATTGTTAACATTTGATGGCTTATATATTTAACTAGAGTTGCTATAATTCATTTCGATTTTGAAAAGATTTTAGATTCACACCTTTTTTATCTTCGAGACCTGTCGTCAGTTATAGGTTTAGATATCAGGTTTATCAATTTTAAGCATCAATGATGCTTTATCACATACTTACACAATAGGACTAATGTTATGAAAAACAAACTGATAACAACTTTATTACTCGGTAGTGTTATGGCTTTGCCATTGCAAGCAGCGACAGTAAGAAATTATCTGGTAGATTCAGCCGGATCAGTAGTGAAAAATGGCCAGGGTGGGTGCTGGCTTGTTGCAAATGGCAAAAAAGGCCCAATCGCTGAATGTGGTGATATAGTAAAAAAGCCTGATGCTGATAACGATGGCGTAGCAGATGCAGATGATCAATGTTCTGGGACTCCATCTGGTGTCGAGGTTGATGCCAAAGGCTGTGAAATTGATTCTGATGGTGACCGTGTAGCTGATAGCAAAGATCAATGCCCATCTACTGAAGCTGGTGTGATGGTCGATGCTAAGGGTTGTGCATTAGACTCTGACAAAGATGGCGTTGCTGATAGTAGCGATCAATGTGCTGGAACTAAAGCAGGGGCCAGAGTAGATGATAAAGGCTGTGCTATTAATATGGATCTGGATGGTGATGGTATCGTCAATGCTAAGGATGAATGTCCTAATACTGCTTCAGGTACAGTTGTTGATAAAACAGGTTGTGAATTAAAAGCGGATATTAAGTTGGACAAGATTCAATTTACCAGTGGTACGGCTTTGCTGAGTGGTGATAGTAAATCTATTCTTGATAATATTGCAAAAATTTTGAAAGAGAATAAGCATCTGGTATTTGAAGTTGCAGGTCATACTGATAATCGAGGTGATTATAACTTCAATGTTACTCTTTCAGAGAAGCGTGCCCAAAGTGTTCGACAATACCTTGTCAATAGTGGAGTGTCTGCCAATCGGCTGACAGCTAAAGGATATGGGCCTGATAAGCCAGTAGTCTCTAATGACACTCGTGAGGGCCGTAGTCAGAATCGTCGCGTTGAGCTTGTGCTTCAGTAAGTTACTGTTATCCATCAACGCAGATGGTGTAATTAAAAAAGCCGGGCAGGTCTTCCCCCGGCTTTTTTAGTGTTTTAGGTTCCTTTATCCTCGTAGGGTGCCTCTGAAGCATCTAGCTTTGGAGTTGTTTTTCTTGAAAAAGGGGGCTCCTTTACATAATCCTGGATAATTGATTAAAGGTGTCTAAAGTTATAGAGCACGCAATTATTCAGCCGGGAGCTAATCAATATTTACTCTTTTAGCTGAGAAGGAGTCGGTATTGACTAGATTATTCAGGCTAAACCTTTTTATACAGTGAGTATGGTTGTCAATATTGATAAATAATGCTGAAAAAAGGGGGAAGGGTAAGGGACGCAGTGTGGATTTTTTCAAAATACGAGATCAAAAATCCATGTCAGAGGATGATTTGCATTCAAGTCGACATGAAAAACGGCAGAATTTATAAATAAATCCCTTTATTTTTCTCATTTTAAGCAAAATATGACGACTTTTTTTTTATTTTCCAGACTTATTTGGAATTAAGGGGTATACTGCGCTGGCAGATAACTGCAAACAACAAATATTAATTTAAAGAGTATAGTAATGAGTAAAGGCACAGTAAAATGGTTTAACGCGGATAAAGGTTTTGGTTTTATTACTCCGGAAGACGGCGGTAAAGACCTATTCGTTCACCATTCTGAAATCAAAAGTGGAAGCAACTACGCGACCCTTAATGATGGACAAGCAGTAGAATTTGAAGTGGGCCAGGGCCAGAAAGGACCTTGCGCTAACAATGTTGTTCCTGCGTAATCAAGTAAAGCAGTAACTTCTGAAAGACAAGTCTGTTGAGCTGTAATGCAGCTCACAGCTTGTCACAGACTCCTCCCCCAGCACCGAACTATCAATAAGCTCTTCTCCTGATCCCTGTATCAGCGTTTCTTGTTCCAAAGGCAAGCCCCATTTTTGCTCAAAGCAATAAATCCATATCAATCGCATGATAATGGTCTACAGCATTTATCAATGAGTTAGCGGTTAGCGAAGGCACGCCATAAGCTTCAGCTGTAACTCCAAAATCATTTCTCACCTTTTCCATCAGTAAATCAAAATCTCCATCACCCGATAAAAGTACGATAGTGTCAACCTGATTGGCCGTCTGCATGATATCAATCGTAATACCGACATCCCAGTCACCTTTAGCGCTACCATCGCTACGTTGAATATAAGGTTTTAGCTTAACCTCAAACCCTATCTCTCTAAGCGCAGACTGAAATTTATGTTGCTTATCGTCTTCTCGAGCTATGGCATAAGCGTAAGCCTGTACGATTTCGCCCTGTTGGCTCAATGTTTTCCATAAAGCTCGATAATTGAACTGGCGGCCATAAGCCTGACGTGTGGTGTAATAGATGTTCTGTACATCGGCAAACAGGGCGATTTTTTTCACAGTGATTGGTCAATTTTCTTAATCAGGGCATATTGTAAATTATGATGACCTGCTATGTTGCTTTATTGTAGTAACGGGACAACAATATTCAGTTCAAATATTTCATAAACAATACAGTATTCAAGGATTTAAAATGGCCTCAGGTTCCAAAAAAGTCATCTTCGCCGCACTGGCAGGTAACACGCTAATATCCCTCACAAAATTTGTCGCAGCGGCTTTTACCGGTAGTTCGGCGATGTTGTCAGAAGGTATCCATTCTCTGGTCGATACCGGTAATCAGTTTTTACTGTTACACGGCATGAAGCAGGCCGCCAAGCCAGCGGATGAGAATTTCCCTTTTGGTCATGGTAAAGAGGTCTATTTCTGGAGCTTCATTGTAGCGATACTAATATTTGCGCTAGGTGGAGGTATTTCCATCTACGAAGGGATTAAGCATTTATCACATCCAGAACCCATCAGTAATCCATTAATCAATTACATCGTTCTCGGGCTGGCTTTATTGTTTGAAGGTGCGGCATGGATCTTTGCGTTCAAGGAATTTAGCCGCGTGAAAGGCAAGTGGGGGTATATAGAAGCGATTCAGCGTGCCAAGGATCCATCCATCTTTGTGGTGCTGTTTGAGGACTCTGCCGCTATGCTTGGCCTGCTGGTGGCCTTTATTGGGGTGGCTTTAAGTCAGTATACCGGGATTCTCATATTTGATTCAATCGCATCGATAATGATTGGCTTTATCCTGGTGGGTACCTCGATATGGCTGGCCTATGAAACTAAAAGTCTGCTGATCGGTGAAAGTGCTAGTCAGTCGACCATCAAGGGCGTGCGAGAGATTCTGCAGGCTGAAAGCTCCATTCAGCATGTTAATGAAGTGTTGACCATGCACATGGGGCCAGATTTTATCCTGGCCAATATCAGCGTGGATTTTACTGATAGCAACACTGCAGATGAAATTGAAAAGGTAATCGCTAAAATCGATCAAAAAATAAAACAGAGTTTTCCGCAGATTAAACGTATTTTTATTGAAGCAGAAAAGCGCATTCCTAAACAGGTAGCAGGAGAAATTCATGCAAGCAACAGCTGAATTACAGGTAATACCCATAGGCGCAGGTGTGACTGTGCGCGAAGAAGTAAAACAGATAGTTGAGTTGTTGAATAGCTATGATTTTATTCTACAAACGCATGCCTCCGGTACCAACATAGAAGGCGAGCTGTCGGAGATTTTAAAAGCAGTAGAATCAGTACATGAAACCATGCATCAGCGGGGGAGTGTACGACTGGTCAGTTATCTAAAGCTGGAAACACGCACTGATAAAATTCCGACCTTGGTTGGGAAGCAGCTGTGATATCTCAATTAAGCTGGAATATTCACTTAGAGTCACCACTGCAATTTGTCGTGAGTAATTCTCTGGTCAAGTAAATCCATAATTTTAAACATCTGCATCGAGTCTAGAGCCACCGATTCCGTCAAAGAACTACACAGGTTCGCACCCGCTATGGGAGTGGGAGATTGCTGTATGAATGTATTCAGTGCATCACCTTGCTCCTTAAGAATATCTTCCAATACCAACGGGCTAAGCATCCCGGCACTTTCCATCACGGGGAGTTTACAGATGTTATGTAGTGCTGTCAGAAGTTTTGGGCCGATAAACTGTGGTGGAATGTCACCGATATTTTGATGCAATAAGGTTTCAGCTGTTTGCAGATAAAATTCGAGAAAAGGGTTTCCCTGTCGAAACATCAGGAATGCATTGTGTACTTTTTTATAGGTCTTCAGATGACCACGTTTATCCTGTTGTATCCAAACCTCCCTCCCTACGGCATAACTGCTATCAGGTAAAGTAAATTGTTCCGGGTTGAAGATATAAAAATCCGCATCTAGCCATACTATGACCTGATATCCTTCAAACAACCCTTTTCGGATAGCATATAAACGCGCCAGATCACTGGCAATGACTTTTTGTGCCGCCGTTTTTTGCATCAATGCTTGAGGAATCAGTTGGAATATTTCATCAGTGATGAAGCGGTATTCAAATTCCATCTGCTTAGCCCATGAAGCCACGGAGTCAAGGCAGCGCTGTAACCATAGATAAGGTAGCGGGGTACGATGAGACTGGATGACTAATGTGCTATGTTGCATGGGGGCATTATAAATGGGCCAGAAAAAGAAAAGGGAGTTTTCCTTTACAAATCAAAAAACTCAGGAGTAAACTCTAACCCGCATTTTTCCATCGGATGGCTGTTAAGATTTTATGATCAGGGACCTGTGAATAGAATGATGGTTTGAAACTTACATCAATTATCAAGCCGTCCAATTTTATTCAGAGGTTCTGTCTAAATATCTGCAGTCCTCTTTACTGTTTAATAATAGTTATGGAGAGATAGTATAATGAAAACAATCACCAAGATCTTTATCTGCTTTATCGCAGCTATAGGTATCAGTTTTGCCGCGCAGGCAAAAACGTTACGCCTTGCCTACGACGCCGATCCAGTATCGCTTGACCCGCATGAGCAATTATCCGGCGGCATGCTCCAGTATTCCCACATGGTATTTGACCCATTAGTACGGTGGACCAGGTCGATGGATTTTGAACCCCGCCTGGCGACATCATGGCAGCGTATCGATCAATATACCGTGCGATTCAATTTGCGTAAAAATGTGAAATTCCATTCGGGTAACACGCTTACCACTAAAGATGTACTGTTCACTTACAATCGCCTTTTAGAAAGCCCTGACTTCAAGGCACTATTTCAGCCATTCAAGGAACTTAAGGTGATTGATGATTACACCTTTGAGCTGATAACCAGGGAACCTTATCCTCTGGTGATGCATATGGCGACCTATATCTTTCCGATGGATAGCGCTTTTTATAGCGGCAATGATGATAAAGGCCAGCCCAGGGCAATGCTAAAAAAACACGGTGATACCTATGCCTCTACTCATGCTTCAGGCACAGGCCCCTATATCGTGACTGAACGCCAGCAGGGCGTAAAAGTTGAATTCACGCGCTTCGGAGACTACTGGGATGAGAGTTCTCCTGGTAATGTAGACAAGATTATCATGACCCCGATTAAGGAGGCACCTACCCGAGTTGCAGCACTACTTTCTGGCGATGTGGATTTCATTGCGCCGGTTCCACCTACCGACCTGGAGCGTATCGAGAAAAACCCCAATACCGATCTGATCACTATGTCGGGTACACGAATTATCACTTTTCAGTTGAACCAGAAAAGAGTTCCTCAGTTTAAGGATCAACGTGTACGCCAGGCGATAGTATATGCAGTGAATAACATGGGTATCGTGAAAAAAATCATGCGTGGATTTGGCACCGCTGCCGCACAACAAAGCCCACGTGGTTATGTGGGACATGTTCCTGGGTTGTTTCCACGTTATGACCTGGAAAAAGCAAAGCAGTTGATGAAAGAAGCTGGCTATGAAAAAGGCTTCAGTGTCACCATGATGGCACCTAACAACCGTTATGTGAATGATGCGAAAATTGCTGAAGCTGTGGCATCTATGCTTGCCAAAATCAATATCAAGGTTGATCTAACCACCATGCCGAAAGCGCAGTACTGGCCTAAATTTGATGAGCGTGCAGCGGACATTATGATGATAGGCTGGCATGCAGATACTGAGGATTCATCCAATTTCACGGAATTTCTGACTATGTGTCCAGATGCGGAAACCGGTTATGGCCAGTACAATAGTGGCAATTACTGCAATAAGGATGTAGATGCGATGATTATTGCCAGCCAGGGCGAGACAGATCTTGCCAGGCGTAAAAATCTATTACAGGATGTTGAAAGAAAGCTGTATTACGATGCGGCGTTTGTGCCTCTGCATTGGCAGGATCTGGCCTGGGCTGCACGTAAAGGCGTACATGCTGAAGCTATTCTGAATGTAATGAATTTTCCTTACCTCGGCGATCTGGTGATGGATTAAGCATCAGTTGATGCACTGCAATATGGTATTATTCCCGGCTCTATACTCAGGTATTCGAGTCGGGGGTAATATGTATTTTGATCTCTATTCAATGAATAATTAGCGATGATTGCATTCCTGATTCGCCGACTGGCTCAGGCTCTGATCGTGATGTTTATCATCAGCCTGATCAGTTTCTCTATACAGGATAATCTGGGCGACCCCCTGCGTGAAATGCTGGGGGTGTCTGTCTCACAGGTTGAACGTGATAAGCTGCGCGAAGAGATGGGGTTGAATGATCCATTCCTTGTGCAGTATTGGCGCTTCCTGAAAAAAGCGGTGCATGGTGATCTGGGCGAATCCTATTTTTTCAAGCGTCCAGCACTTGAAGTCATCATGCATAAATTCCCCGCTACCTTTGAGCTGGTGCTGGGGGCCACGCTGATTATCGTTACGCTATCCATACCTATCGGGGTTTATTGTGCCATCAATCCGCGCAGCTGGTTTACCAGGCTGATGATGGGGTTGAGTATAGTTGGCATTTCGGTTCCAGTTTTTCTAACCGCGATTATGCTGATCTACCTGTTTTCGATTCATCTGGGCTGGCTGCCTTCATTCGGACGAGGGCAGACAGTAATGATTGGTGAATGGGAAACCGGCCTACTCACTGCTGATGGATTGTTACATCTGATCTTACCGTCTATCGCGCTCTCTTCCATTATGTTGCCTCTTTTCATTCGCCTGATCCGATCAGAGATGATGGAGTGTATGGAACAGGACTATATTCGCTTTGCGCGCGCTAAAGGTTTGAGTAATCGTCGTATCTGGTTTTTACATGCCTTAAAAAATACCTTACTACCAGTGATCACCGTGGGCGGTGTTCAGATCGGTACCATGATCGCTTTTACTATTCTCACCGAAAGGGTGTTTCAGTGGTCCGGTATGGGCTTCCTGTTTCTGGAAGCCGTCAATCGCACCGATACACCATTGATTATTGCCTACATGATTATTGTTGGGTTGATTTTTGTGGTTACCAATACGCTGGTGGATTTGATATACGGACTGGTTAACCCCACCGTCAAGCTCGCGAGGAAGGTGTAATGGGTCAATACTGGCGTGGCATGGTTGATTCTGACCTGTGGTATTATTTTAAACGGGACAAAGTGGCAGTGAGCAGTTTTTCAGTGCTGCTATTGTTCGTTGTTGTCAGTTTTAGTGCACCTTTGATTGCTCCTTTCGACCCCTACGATCCCATGCAGATCGATATTATGGATTCGGATATTCCGCCAAGCTGGAATGAAACCGGCGATGAACGTTTCCTTCTGGGCACGGACGCGCAGGGGCGCGATATGCTCTCTACCATGATGTATGGTACGCGCATCTCAATCGTTATTGGGCTATTTGCAGTGCTGCTGCAAATGATGCTGGGCGTCTCGCTGGGCCTGATGGCAGGCTATATCGGTGGGCGACTGGATAGTTTCCTGATGCGTCTGGCGGATATACAGTTATCTTTTTCTACCTTGATGGTAGCAATAGTTGTACTGGCTATTTTCCAGGCTTCCATGGGTTCGGATCTATACGGTGAATATGCAATTTTTATGTTGATCATGGTTATTGGCATTGCGGAATGGCCGCAATATGCGCGTACCGTAAGGGCATCGGTACTGGCCGAAAAAGAAAAAGAGTATGTCGATGCGGTAAGGGTTATCGGGCTTGGACCTATGCGCATAATGTTTCGTCATATCTTACCCAATACACTGTCACCCATACTGGTTATTTCAACGGTGCAGGTGGCGAATGCGATTATGAGTGAAGCTGCTTTATCCTTTCTCGGATTAGGCATGCCGGTGAATCAACCCTCGTTGGGATCGCTCATCAATAGTGGCTTTGAATATATCCTGAGTGGTTCCTGGTGGATTACCTTTTTTCCGGCAGTGTTTTTGGTCTTGTTGGTATTGGTGATCAATTTACTGGGTGACTGGTTGCGTGATGTGTTAAACCCCAGACTGTATAAAGGATAATGGCCTTACTCGAAATTAATCATCTTGAAGTACGTTTTCCATTACGCAGTGGCGAATTGACTGCCTTGCGCGATGTGAGTTTTTCTATTCGGCGTGGCGAGCGTCTGGGTATCGTCGGTGAAAGTGGTGCAGGTAAATCGGTTGCCGCTTTTTCTATCCTGAATCTGATTAGCAGACCAGGTTATATCGCAGGCGGAGAGATCCTGTTTGATGGTCAGGACATCGCCCGGATGAACGAAAAGGAGCTGTCAGCTATCCGTGGTAATCGCATCACAATGATTTTTCAGGACCCGATGATGACGCTTAATCCGGTACTGAC
>JBNKMF010000013.1:0-58886 GCA_050292965.1 Gammaproteobacteria bacterium
TAATGAGGCGGAATATCTATGGCGAAGTAATAATGTTAAATTTGCTACGCCTGCGAGAGGTAGCTGATTATTCAGATGCCCCAGATTTGGCACCCACAACTCCAATATCTGGCAGAGCAGCATTAAAAAAGTACATACAGCATACCCTGCCCTTTTTACAACAAAGCGGTGGGAAGCTCGAATTACTTGGGGACGGAGGACAGTTCTTCATCGGCCCATCAGATGAACAGTGGGATGTGGTGATGCTGGTCAGACAAAGCTCGATTGAAAGCTTTATTGCCTTTGCATCTAATCCTGATTACTTAGCGGGAACAGGACACAGAACGGCAGCCATAGTTGACTCCAGACTACTTCCGATTGTGGAAAGCAGAGATTACTAAGATCTTCAGGATTACGTGACTGGACTTATCAACGCATGGCTCTGCAGTTGGCGACTTTTTAGCCTGTAAAGCAGTGCCGGAAAGGTGCCAACTGTAACCAATCCGTAGTAGCCACTTGTTATGTGCTTATTTCTGCAAGCCTTTTTTCAATAAGCGATCTGTTTAAGTATTTTCTAGTATTTCTTGAATTATGCAATGTATTTTGTACGTGTGTAGAGAAAGATAGCAAATAAGCAACGATAAAAGCTCCTATCAATGTAGCCTTTGTCATACCGTATATAGAAATAAACAGAATAATTGCAATTACGGCTAAAAATGCCCCGATTTTCAAATCACGAGCAATTTTACTTGTTTTCTTGTCGTATTCTTCAGGTCTATCTATTTGTTCTAATAGACTTACTAAATAGGCTTTTTCTTTCTTATTTTTATTTTTCAATTTTTTTCCTCACGCTTACCGTTTTCACATAACAGCTGTCTATGCAACAAAGTTCAGTTGCTCAGGCTTTTGCGTAATAAAAAATAGCCCAACACACCGGATAAAACGGAGCCGAGTAATATCCCTACCCGTTCATCAAACAATACATCCACACCACTTTGTTCAAAAGCCAGAGACCCGATAAACAGGCTCATGGTAAAACCAATGCCACAAAGAGCCGCAGCGCCATACAGGCTTAACCAGCTCATTCCTGCGGGTAATCGGGTTATCCCCATCTTGATAAATAACCAGCAAAATGCAAACACACCAATCTGTTTACCGATGAACAGCCCCAGTGCGATGCCGATGGGTACACCATGGATGATTTGTTCGCTACTGATCCCGGCAAAGTCTATCCCTGCGTTGGCAAAGGCAAAAATCGGCAGCACCCAGAATGCAACCACTGCATGTAATTCATGCTCCATCGTTTTCAGCAACGATACTTCAGGAGCCTTGCTGCTAGTCATCGGGATAAACATCGCTAGCAAAACGCCTGCCAGCGTAGCATGTACACCGGATTTTAATGTAGCCACCCAGAGCACCAGACCCAGAAAAAGATAAGGCCCTTTTGCAATAACATCAGCACGATTTAAAACAAATAATAACGGAACACATGCTGCAGCGACTAACAGGGCTGTGACTGAGATCTGGGAGGTATAAAAAATAGCAATAATGATGATGGCACCAATATCATCAAAAATAGCCAGAGAGGTTAAAAAGATCTTAATGGAAACCGGCACCCTGGAACCCAACAAGGATAATATTCCTAGTGCGAATGCGATATCCGTTGCTGCTGGAATCGCCCAGCCATTAATAGCAACAGGATCATCGAAATTAAAAAACAGATAAATCACGGCAGGTACCAGCATGCCTCCGATGGCACCGACACCTGGCAGGATAATATTGCGTTTGTCCGATAGTTCGCCTTCAAGTAATTCTCGTTTTAATTCCAGGCCAACGTGGAAGAAAAATATCGCCATCAATCCATCGTTTATCCACAGTAGCAATGGCTTGTCCACACCCAACGCGCCAATGCTTACCTCCAGCGGTGTGGAGAGAATCAAATCGTAGAGTGACTGTAGACCAGTATTACTAGCGATCAAAGCAAGCAGCGTTGCTATCATCAGCAACATCCCACCCGCAGCTTCCATTCTAAAAAAGGTGCGCAGGATTGAATCGTTTTTTGTATTCATAAGTTCAATTGATCCTCATTTGCTGATTACTCAGGTAAACTTTAGATATCGTAATTTTTCCCTACTTCCATCTCCTGTCTTTCCTGTCTTTCCTGCTGAGCACGCTTCGCAGGATCGATCAAACCAGGTAATACTCGACGCAGGCTTTTGTAGAGCTTGTCTGCGGCAATATCGATAATATAGCCCGTGATCCACTTATTATCTTTTTCGCCCATTTGCTCGCTGACATGATCCCCTAGTAAGCGTAGAAATATAAAGCTGGGGCCATCGCTACGATTGAACTGACATTTAGAGTATTCACCTATGCGGGAATTTAACAGGGTTAGAAACTGCTTGCGATGGTCACCTTCACCATCGGTTTCCAGGCGGTTGTCCAACAGTATACCGGCCATATGTAACCCGGCTGAAGAAATCAATGTATTGCGCTGTTCAAGCTCAAACTGCTCATACAGCATGCGATCAACCACCTGCAATAGAAAGGCCGCAAATTCGCTGAGGACATCTAGCCGTTGAGACTGAGTATTAGTCTGGAAGCCTTCATTTTCCAGATCTAGCACACCCTGCCCGGCTATCTGCCAGATATTAAAGCTTATCGCTGAACCTATCTCTTCTAATGATCGACCTCGACCGCGTTGATTCCAGCCGGTTTTTAATCTTGCCATAATGTTTCAATCTCTTACTTAAACCTGGATTTGAATGCTAGCACAAAATTCTTGAGTGTTTTAGTCAGGTTTAATTTTAGTTAGCGCGATTGTGAGTGCTCACCAATACATGCTAATGTGAGTGCAAAAGGTTCTTTAAACCTGGATTCGCAGTTGACCGCTAACATCTGACGTAAGGTAATGATATGTTGAATCAATTAATGACTTTTCTTTTCAGCCATTGGGTGAATCCAATAACACTACAAGTATTTGTGAAAAATTCCAGCGCACCCTGCTGCGTCGCCTACACGGAGGTCGGTGAGGGACGTGAGCAGGATGCGGGAAGCATTGTCGTTCTTGTTAAGGGAATTGCCATTAACTGCATACAACGCCTTGCTGGGCACGTCGGCATTTCCCACAAATCCATGTTCAACTGCAAACTACAGGTTAAAGATTAAGCCCATGCGTATTGAAGACGATAGAAAACTTGATTATTCAGATGTCCTGATTCGACCTAAGCGAAGCACTCTGGGAAGCCGAAAAGAAGTCGACCTATTCAGACAATTTACTTTTCGCAACTATGCAAGCAGCGGTGACTCAACTCATTACCACGGTATACCTATCATGGCATCCAATATGGATGGCGTAGGAACCTTTCAAATGGCTGATGCACTGGCTGAACTGGGGCTGTTTACCTGCCTTGTCAAAAGTTATACGCCAGAAGAATTGATCTCATTTTTCAATGTAGAACAGATAAAAAGACGTGAAAATGTAGCCTACTCGATGGGCATCAGAGAGCAAGACTTTAACAAGTTCGCCAAAGTTTATCATCACCCAGAAACACAAATTAAATATGTCTGTGTGGATGTTGCCAATGGCTATTCAGAGCGATTTTCTTTATTCATCAAACAGCTACGCGATAGTTTTCCAGATATCGTCATCATTGCGGGCAATGTCGTCACCGGAGAAATGACCGAGGAGCTAATCCTGAGTGGAGCGGACATTATCAAAGTGGGTATAGGTCCCGGTAGTGTATGTACGACGCGAATTCAAACGGGTGTAGGTTTCCCACAGTTATCAGCCGTGATGGAATGTGCCGACTCAGCGCATGGACTGGGCGGACATATTATCGCTGACGGCGGCTGTACCTGTGCTGGAGACCTGGCCAAGGCGTTTGCCGCTGGCGCTGATTTTGTCATGCTGGGCGGTATGCTGGCCGGCCATAACGAAGGCGGTGGAGAAGTCATTTCACGATATTATAAAACCGGTGAAGTACAGAGAACCAAAAGCGGCTGGGAAGATATCATAGAAGAAAAGAAGTTCGTCAATTTCTATGGCATGAGTTCTTTGGCTGCCAATGTAAAACATTTTGGTGGTTTAAAGGAGTATCGATCATCTGAAGGTAGAGAGGTACAGGTGCCTTATCGAGGCGAAATCAGTAACACTGTACAAAATATGCTGGGCGGTATACGCAGTTCCTGTACTTATGCGGGAGCTAAAAAGCTGAAATGGCTCAGCAAATGCACCACTTTCGTGAAAACGGGACAGCAATTTAATTCAGTGTTCACTAAACAGGGGTAATAGAATCTGTAGTGATTTAATGCTAGCATAGAATTCCTGACTGTTTTAGTAGGTTATTGCTATGTCGATTGAACAGATGCCAAAAGATCATCAAAACCTGATTCGACAGGTTCAGCATAATTGTGACATCTCAGACGCCAATCACGCAGGCAACTATACGCTGTGTATCTACCTGCTCAAAATGCGCGAGTATTATCGCTGGTTAAGCGCCCTGGACTATGAAACAGATCTAAATAGTGAAGGTATGGGCCAATGGTTACGTGATAAGGAAGAGATCTGGGATCAGGTTGCCGACCAGTCTTTCAAACCCATACAACTTGAAAACCAGCAATACGATCCTTTTGATCATTCTGCGATCAATAACAAAATTATCAATGACAGGCTGTTTTATCATGCTGGCATCGGTCAGAAAGCGGCTCAGCACTTCTTTCTCGCTGAATTAATCGAGCAGACGCTTCAGGGCCAGGTTCGAATAAGTATCACCGGTAGGGAATTTGCCCGCGACCTGACATCTCCGCCCGCACAATCCACACAGGATGAAATCATAGTGCGCCAGGAATCATTAAAGCGCATGTGTTGGGAGCGCTATCAGGAATGGAACTGGAATCGTCTGCATAATCCTATGGGTAAAGCTCTGTCTTACTATGACTTTGATAAGTCTATACCTGAAGCACTAGAGCAGATGGTGCAAGCTGAGCAAAATACGCTGATCCAGCATGAACTTGGAGAAATGGCCATTAGCCAGGAGCTTGGTGAGCAATGGCCTGCTATGATGCTCGGCCTGTTAGGCAGCAAGGCAGAATTACTCGCCAGAGCAGTGCGTGATAACCTGGCCGATAGTCTGTACACACTGCCCTTTCTGATCAAACAGGGTAATGAAGCCAGCCTGCACTTTTATTTTGCCAACCTGACCAGCTTACGAAAACAGATTTTTCCATCAGCTGTGCAAGCGTATCAGCATTGGTCAGAAACTAGCGATTTATCATGTTTGTCTGACCTGGCTCAACAATCAGTAGATCACTGGACTAAAACTATCCACTGCATACTTGCAATCACCACTGGGACTGAGCAGAATCCAGCCCCTCGTATTATTGAAACGATAGAAAACGCAAACCTGTAATTATGACTGAACTAAGCAGTATTCGTGAGGTGAAACCTCACACCTTTATTTTTGAGAAAGAAAACGCCCTGCCTGATTTTTTGTGCGACAACATGGTCGAGCGCTTTGAAGCCGCAAAAGACGAGCAATATCTGGGACGGATCGGTCAAACCTTTGAGGAAGATCTATCGATCAAAAAATCCACCGATCTGGTCGTTAGCGGGAAAGAGCACTGGAAGGATGTGGACAATAACCTGTTTCGGTCACTTGGTTTGGCGCTTAAGGAATTTCGCGAAAAGTACGAATATTTTAAAGGTCCATTCAAGGATAACGGCTATGCCCTGCAACGCACCAACCCAGGAGAACATTACCATTGGCATATCGATGGCGGCAGCCATGATTTCAGTCAACGCCAACTGGTCGCCGTATGGTACCTGAACGATGTGCCCGGACCAGGAGGTGAAACTGAATTTCTGTTTCAGGATGTCAAAGTAAAACCACAGAAAGGAAAGCTAGCGCTATTCCCACCGTTCTGGACTCATGAACACCGCGGCGTAACCCTGCAACAGGGCGTCAAGTATATAGCCACTACATGGGTGGTATTCGCCTGATTACAGCCTGCATAGCATCAGGGGGGCCAAAGCTCCCTTTTTTGATGTTCACATCAGACCTGCTTCTTTATAGTATTTAAGTGCACCATCGTGCAAAGGTGCTGACAGGCTATCTTTGACCATTTCTGATTTCTTCAGATTGCCAAAATCAGGATGTAAACTTCTGAATTCATCAAGATTTTCAAATATCGATTTAACCACCTGATACGCAGTATCACTATCTAAAGCAGTCGAGGTCACAACCGTGGCACCAACACCAAAGGTTTGAATATCTGCTGGATTTTCTCGGTACAGGCCACCTGGAATAATGGCTTTACGATAAAAATCATGCTCCTCAACTAGTTTATCAATAACATCGCCGGTTATATTAACCAGCACGGTATCACAGGTTGTAGTCGCTTCCATGATAGAGCCACTGGGATGTCCTACGATAT
Source organism: Gammaproteobacteria bacterium (assembly GCA_050292965.1). Lineage (GTDB taxonomy): Bacteria > Pseudomonadota > Gammaproteobacteria > JACNJF01. The sequence goes on from JBNKMF010000013.1 coordinate 6,415, forward strand.
AAACCATCGCGTCAATTCGGTTATCACACAAAGCTGATGACTGAGCTGAAGCTTTAAGTTCTGACACCTGCGCGAAAGACGATTTTGTCCATCCCAGAGCATCCATCAATACTTCCATCGTGCCTCGTTGACCAGAACCCGGATCACCAATATTCACCCGTTTACCTTTTAGATCAAGAAGGTTTTTAATATTCGCATCTGCACGAGCCACCACCGTGAAGGATTCAGGATGTACCGAAAATAGTGACCTGAGATCTTTGAAAGGGCCTTTGTCCTTGAATTTACTGCTGCCGTAATAAGCATGATATTGCCAGTCTGATTGAGCAAGGCCCATGTCGAGATCACTACTACGGATTGAATTGACGTTATAAACCGAGCCCTCGGTAGACTTAACCGCGCAAAGTATGCCATGTTGTTTACGTCCCTTGTTAACCAGGCGGCATATGGCGCCTCCGACGGGATAATACACACCAGTCAAGTTGCCAGTACCTATAGTAATAAAGGAATCCGCTGCTGACACAGCTGACATTGCAATCGAAAAAGCGAACATCAACCCGATAATGAATGACTTGCTGGCTAGTTTTATATTAGAAGTCACTTATACCTCTGTAGTTAACTGCGTATCGTTTTATTGCATAATCAATACAGAGATTTCAATAATCCATCTGCATGATGTCACTCAAGTTGGGTTGCCAGGCAAATCGTTTCATATCAACCCGATTATTTAACACCACTACGCCTTCTTCCTGAAGCAAGCCTTTTTGCTTCTCTGCCGACTCTGACCCAGCAGCAAATGCAAGCTGTCCATTGCTTTTGATGATTCGATACCAGGGTAGCTGCATATCAGCAGGTGCTTGCTGCATAACCGAACCAACCATACGTGCTCGCCCCGGCAAACCAGCCAGGTCTGCGATAAAACCATAACTGGATACCTTCCCATAAGGAACCAGGCATACGGTATCCCAGATTTGCTGTGATTTTTGCGGGTTAAATCTCAAACCGAACACGCTCTTAAGATTTTTCGAAACTGTTATATTTGCACTGAATAAAACAGCGCGATTTGTTATCTTATACACTTTATTCTTGATCATAGCGGAAGACAATGACAACTAAACAATTTTTCCCCACTACCACCCTGGGTCTATTAGTATTTATCCTGCTTAGCGCCTGTGCAACTAATATAGCTGGTCGCAAACAGATTATGCTGGTTTCGGAGTCTGAAGCGATCAGCGCTTCCAGTACAGCTTATGTCAATACATTGGACCCTTACAAACAAAAAGGTCAGCTCGACAGCAATCCCGATCAGGTAAAGAGAATTCATCAAATTACCGATAAACTCATCAAGCAGGCCATATTAAAACGCCCTGATTCTAAAGACTGGCAATGGAGTATAAAAGTTATCGATGACCCAGACACAGTTAATGCCTGGTGTATGGCTGGTGGCAAGATGGCGATCTATACCGGTTTAATCAATCAGTTAAATGCAACAGATGATGAAATCGCTCAGGTAATGGGCCATGAAATCTCTCACGCCCTGGCAAATCACTCGGCTGAACGTATGTCTGTTGCATTGGCAAGCGAGGTTGCAGTTGGCGTTTATAACAAAGTAACCGGAAGTGTACCCACCGACGATTCGCTCGCTACCATGGCCGCTCAGGTTGCAATTACACTACCTAATAGTCGAACCTCTGAGTCCGAAGCGGATGCAATTGGAATTGAGTTAGCAGCTAAGGCTGGCTACAACCCCCATGCTGCAGTAACGCTATGGCAGAAAATGAGCAAGTTGGGTGGTGGAAATCCGCTAGAATTTTTAAGCACCCACCCTTCCCCAGGAAATAGAGAAGAAGCACTGAAGAAAATGATCCCTAAGATGATGCCTTATTATCAGGCAGCCAAATAATACACCAGGTTGAAATAGCGGCGATATTCGTCGCTATTTCAGATCCAGCACATCCATCATATCGTAAAGACCTTTATTTTTTTCCTTTAGCCATTCGGCTGCTCTAAGAGCTCCTTTGGCAAAAGTCATACGGCTGGATGCCTTATGTGTAATTTCAATACGTTCGCCCTCACCAGCGAACATTACAGTGTGGTCTCCCACAATATCGCCAGCACGAATAGTTTCAAAACCAATCGTTTTTCGTTCGCGGGCACCGGTTTGACCTTCGCGACCATACACAGCGCATTCCTTCAAATCACGGCCCAGAGTATCTGCAATTACCTGGCCCATTTTTATTGCAGTACCCGATGGTGCATCAACCTTATGTCGATGATGCGCTTCAATAATTTCGATATCCACTTCATCGTCCAGAACGCGGGCGGCAGTCTGTAATAGTTTGAGGCACAGAGTTACCCCGACACTCATATTCGGCGCATACACAATGGCTATAGTCTCAGCAGCCTTTTTGATTTTAGCTTCTAATTCTTCATCACAACCAGTGGTACCTATGACCATTTTACGATGCTGCTGAAGACAGTAATCAATATGCTGCGTGGTAATTGTGGGATGAGTAAAATCTATCAATACATCAAAGTCACTTGCCCGTGCCAAAGAAGCAGATACCGGCACATGGATCGATCGTCCCAGGCCTGCTAGTTCTCCCGCATCTATACCTACCAGACTGGAGTCTGGCCTTTCAGTGGCCGCAGTCAGGATAGAATTTTTTGAATTATTACTGGCTTCTATCAGGGTGCGCCCCATGCGTCCACCAGCTCCGGCAACTGCTATTTTTGTCATGTCGATATACTCAATATAATCAGGACTTCATATCTTCGAAGAATTTCTTCACCCCATCCAGCCAGGAAGTCTCATTCGGGCTGTGACTTTTAGTCGATTTTCCCATTGAATCAGCAAACTTTTCCAGTAACTCCTGCTGTTCCTTGTTTAACTTGACAGGGGTTTCTACTATAACACGACAAATCAAATCACCAACCGGACCACCACGGACAGGTTTCACACCTTTGCCACGCATACGAAATAGCTTATGGGTTTGAGTACCTGGCGGAATTTTTAATTTCAAACGGCCATTCAAACTTGGCACTTCCAGTTCTCCACCCAATGCTGCTACGACAATATTTATCGGCACATCGCAATACAAATCGGCATTGTCACGTTCAAAGATCGGATGTTGTTTAACCCGCATTTGAACGTACAGATCACCTGGAGGCGCACCGCGCTCGCCCATTTCACCTTCACCACTGAGGCGAATTCGATCACCATTATCCACACCAGCAGGTACATCAACCGATAGAGATTTATAGTTTTTAACGCGTCCTTCACCATGACAGCTTGGGCAGGGATCCTTGATCGTCTGACCAGATCCGTGGCAACTGGGACAGGTTTGTTGAACCGAGAAAAATCCCTGCTGCATACGCACCTGCCCGTGTCCGGCACAGGTGCTACAGGTTTCAGGTGCGCTACCTTTACGCGCGCCAGAGCCTGCGCAATCGGTGCAGGATTTATATGTAGGAACCTTTATTTTGACTGTAGTACCCGCCACCGCATCTTCTAATGACAGCTCCAGGTTGTACTGTAAATCAGCACCCTTGCGAACACGCTGGCGACCACCGCCACTAAAGATATCACCAAAGATATCACTGAATGCATCACCGAATCCGCCACCACCAAAACCACCACCAGCTTGTTGGTTAACCCCGGCATGACCATACTGATCATAAGCTGCACGTTTTTGCGGATTGGTTAAAATTTCATAGGCTTCCTTGGCTTCCTTGAATTTATGTTCGGTATCTTCATCACCGTCTGTATTTCGGTCAGGATGGTATTTCATCGCCAGGCGTCTAAATGCTTTTTTTAATTCTGCATCCGAGGCATCTCTTGCGACTCCCAGTACTTCGTAATAATCTCTTTCCGACATAGCTGATGTATTAAATGTTTTGGGTTTTAAAAAAATAAATGCGGGCGAATGTAAACACTCGCCCGCAGCAGGTCAACTCGACAGTGTAAAACTGCCAGAATTATTTTTTGTCGTCGTCTTTGACTTCTTCAAATTCAGCATCGACAACATCATCATCCTGGTTAGCTGATGCACCTGCATCACCAGCTGCATTAGCAGCTCCTTCAGCATCACCCGCATTGGCGGCATAGGCTTTCTCTGCCAGCTTACCTGATGCTTCAGCTAGTGCCTGAGTTTTAGCGGTGATAGCTTCTTTATCACTACCTTCCAGAGCTTTTTTCAGTTCTTCAGTTGCATCTTCGATGGCTTTCTTATCGGCTTCGTCAACCTGATCACCCAGATCTTTCAACGATTTTTCAGTAGCATGGATCATCGCATCAGCCTGGTTGCGAATATCTACCAGCTCACGCACTTTACGATCTTCATCAGCATGCGCTTCTGCATCCTTCACCATTGCTTCGACTTCAGCATCGGACAATCCACTAGAAGCCTTAATGACGATCCTCTGCTCTTTACCAGTCGCCTTGTCTTTAGCTGATACATTCAGGATACCGTTAGCATCAATATCAAAGGTAACTTCTACTTGAGGTACACCACGCGGCGCTGGTGGGATATCTGATAGATCGAAACGACCCAGCGACTTATTCGCCGTAGCGACTTCACGCTCACCTTGCAGCACATGTACGGTAACAGCCGTTTGATTATCTTCGGCAGTTGAAAAGGTTTGCGATGCCTTGGTAGGAATCGTTGTATTCTTTTCAATCAGCTTTGTCATTACACCACCCAGGGTTTCAATACCCAGAGATAGCGGAGTAACGTCGAGCAGTAATACGTTTTTAACATCACCGCCTAATACACCACCCTGGATAGCTGCACCAGAGGCAACCGCTTCGTCTGGATTAACGTCTCTACGAGCTTCCTTGCCGAAGAAGTCTTTAACCACTTCCTGAACCTTGGGCATACGGGTTTGACCGCCTACTAGAATAACGTCATCGATGTCTGAAACCGATACACCTGCATCCTCCAACGCCATTTTTAATGGGTCAATCGTACGGGCTATTAAATCATCTACTAGAGATTCAAGCTTGGCACGGGTTATCTTCAGGTTTAAATGTTTTGGACCACTCGCATCTGCAGTAATGTAAGGCAAATTAACATCGGTTTGAGAACTTGCAGAAAGCTCAATCTTGGCCTTTTCTGCCGCTTCTTTCAAACGTTGCATCGCTAGTGGATCACCACGTAAATCCATGCCCTGCTCTTTCTTGAACTGTTCAGCAAGATAGTCGATCAAACGCATGTCGAAATCTTCACCACCGAGGAAAGTATCACCGTTGGTAGAAAGCACTTCGAACTGATGTTCGCCATCGACTTCAGCAACTTCAATGATTGAGATATCGAAAGTACCACCACCTAAATCGTAAACGGCCAGTTTCTTATCACCTGATGCTTTATCCATGCCATAAGCCAGTGCAGCTGCTGTTGGCTCATTGATAATACGCTTAACTTCAAGACCCGCGATCTTTCCGGCGTCTTTGGTTGCCTGACGCTGAGAGTCATTAAAGTATGCCGGTACAGTGATTACCGCTTCAGTGACTTCTTCACCGAGATATTCTTCGGCAGTTTTTTTCATTTTCTGCAATACACGTGCTGATATTTCAGGTGGTGCCATTTTCTGGCCCTTTGCTTCCACCCATGCATCACCGTTATCAGCCTTAATAATTTTATAAGATACCAGATCGATGTCTTTTTGCACGGCGTCTTCTTCAAAGCGACGTCCGATCAGGCGTTTAACAGCGTACAGTGTATTATTGGGGTTAGTGACCGCCTGACGTTTAGCCGGTTGACCAACCAGCACTTCTTTATCTTCAGTAAAAGCAACGATAGAAGGTGTAGTACGATCCCCCTCACTATTTTCTATTACCTTGGGTTTGCCACCTTCCATCACTGCAACACATGAGTTGGTGGTGCCCAGGTCAATACCAATGATTCTACCCATATCTAAATCTCCAAAATCTCTAATAAAATGTAACTTGATGCAGAAGTAAGGCCTTTTAACAGGCTTTCAAGTGCTAATTACAAGCTTTTTGTGGTTTTTATGGTGTTAATTGAATTACTCAACAATTGTTATTAATCTTTACTCTTTAGGCTTTGAAACGACAACCATTGCCGGACGGATCAGACGATCGTTTAACATATACCCTTTTTGCATAACGGCTAATACTGTATTGGCTTCTACTTCATCATTTTCCTGCATGGTCATCGCCTGGTGTTGCTCTGGATTGAATTTTTCACCCTGTGGATCGATGGCTTGAATACCATTTTTTTGCATCATTTGAGTAAACATATCCAGAGTCAGGTTCATGCCTTCGCGGATAGATTCCAGGGTGGCACTTTCATTCAGTGTTGCGGCCATACCCATTTCCATACTGTCGGTCACAGGAAGCAGAGATTCGACAAAGTTTTTAACTGCAAATTTATGTGCATTCTCAATGTCTCGTTGTGCGCGTTTGCGATTATTTTCTATTTCTGCATTCAGGCGCATAATCTGGTCCCAATACTCCTTGATTGTGACCTGTGCTTTTGAAAGTTCTGCTAGCAAATCCTGTTCATCACTTGCTGAAGCATCCTCTGTTGCTTCATCCGACTGCATATCTTCTGTGCTAGTTTCGGGTGGTAAATTTTCCTGGTCATCAGTTTGTTGTTGGGCATCCTGATTGATTTCAGACGTCATAGCTTGGCTCCAAATGTAAAGCGAAAATAATAATGGATGGATATGTGTGGATTATTTCTGACTATTCAAGGCAGAAGTGAGTAATCTTGCCGTTAAATCAACTGTGGGAATAATTTTTTCATAGGCGATGCGTGTTGGGCCTATAACTCCAAGCACTCCCACTACTTCATTATTAACTGTATAAGGGGCTCCAATCACCGATAAATCGGTTAACACACTATAGCCCGATTCACTGCCGACAAAGATCTGTACCCCTTCGGCCCTGGTACAGCCTTCCAGGATATGCAGTAGATCGCGTTTACTGTTAAAAATATCAAATATTTCACGTAGTTTCCCTATGTCGGAGAGTTCAGCAAAGTTAAGCAGGTTGGACTCCCCTGCCGTCAAAAGATCTTCCGCTCCATCATCGGCACATACCGAACCCATGACTTCTAGCACTGATTCAAGGATGGAATTCACCTGATCCTTATGCTGCCGTAGTTCTGATAGTAGTTTCTCTCTGGCTGGAGCAAAATCTGAACCAATCAGATACTGCCCCATCTGACGAGCTAGCTGGGTTAGCTCAAGGTCACTATAGTCTCTATCAACATGGATAATCTTGTTGTGCACCTGATCAGCGTTCACCACCATAATTACCAGGATTCTGTGATCTGACAGTCTCATGAATTCAATATGCCTAATTTCGGTATGTGCTGGCTTGCTTACACTAATCAGCCCCGTCAAGTGAGTCATTTGAGATAGCATACTGGATGCCGTCTGAATTAAGTCAGTTGATGTTTTATCCGAAGTAAATGCTTTATTGAGGGATTGTTCAACTGACTTTCCTAAATCCTTCACTTCCAATAAACTGTCAATGAAAAATCGATAACCTGCCTGGGTGGGAATTCGACCGGCGGAGGTATGAGGCGAATTAACCAAACCCATATCTTCAAGTTTTGCCATAATATTGCGAATAGTCGCTGAACTGACGTCAATACCCGAAAGCTGCGCTAAACTTTTGGAGCCAACGGGTTGACCGTCACGGGTATAGGACTGAATCAGATATTTAAGTAGAATTTGAGCGCGTTCATCAAGTTCATACGATTCAGCCATTTTGTTACACAACGTTATCAATGTTAAAGAATGTAATTGTAAACCGATTAATATACCCATGCTAGAAACCTCTTTCAAAACCATCGGAATTATTGTGCGCCAGCGAAGCTCGGGGCATAAAGATGAAATCCGAAAAATTTTCGAAGCTTTAATGACTTATGGAGAACTGTTAATCCATTATCTGGATGAGGATATCAGCCTACAGGAGTATCCCTCAGCCAGCATTGAGCAGATTGGAGAGAAGGCAGACCTTGTGGTATCGATCGGTGGTGATGGCACCTTGCTCACGACCACTCGGTTACTGGTGGATTACCAGATTCCTCTGGTCGGAATCAACCTGGGGCGCCTGGGCTTTCTTGCTGATGTCACCATGCTTGAACTAAAACAGCATCTAGGTGAAATATTCGAAGGTAATTACAGCATAGAAAAACGTTTTCTACTGCAGGGTGAAGTCGAATACCACGACGGCCAGACAAACACTTACATCGGTTTAAACGATATTATTCTACACAGCCATGAATCGGTAAGCATGATCGAATTTGAGGTTTTTTCAGATGGAAAACTCATCAACCGACAACGCGCTGATGGCCTGATCGTATCAACACCCACTGGATCCACTGCTTATTCGCTTTCTGGCGGAGGTCCAATTATGCACCCCAGCCTACAGGCTATCTTGCTGGTACCGATTTGCCCCCATACCCTGAGTCACCGCCCTATTGTGCTACCTGCTGATCGCCAGATTGATATTCACCTCATTCATGATATGGCCGCTCAGGTCAGCTTTGATGGGGTGACACGCTCTATCATCAACAGCCAGGATAAAATTCATATCCAGCGATACCAAAAAGAGATCACACTGTTACACCCTGCAGGATATAATTACTTCTATATCCTGCGTGCCAAACTTAACTGGAGTAATCACCCCTGATGTTAGAGTCTATCTCGATCAGTAACTTCACTATTATTGATCAAAGCCATATCGATTTTAACCGTGGCATGACGGCATTAACCGGTGAAACCGGTGCAGGCAAATCGATTCTTCTGGATGCAATCAAGCTAGTACTGGGCGACCGAGCAGGTTCAGACTGCGTCAAAAGTGGCACTGAAAGAGCCGACATTTCAGTAAGCTTTGACCTTGCAGATATTCCCGAAGCCCAGCTTTGGCTTCAGCAAAACGAATTCAATGAGGATAATGAATGCCTGATCCGTCGTGTGATACAGGCGACTGGACGTAGCAAGGCCTTCATTAACGGAACACCTGCAAGTTTGAGCCAATTAAAGCAGTTAGGCGAAATGCTGGTCGACCTGCATGGTCAGCATGAACACCAGTCATTACAAAAACCAGCCATCCAGTTGCAGTTACTCGATAGTTCAATGGCTAAACCTGAGCTATTAACTCGAGTTAAACAGTTATTTGATGAGTATAAAGCATTGCAAAAACGCTACCGCCAGGCGATAGATGATTCATCGGATAAGCAGCAGCGTATCGACTTATTAAAGCTCTACACTGGAGAGTTTTCACAACTGGATTTACAGGCTGAAGAAATCGATCAGTTAAAAAATGAATCACAACGCCTGTCACATGCCGGTCAGATCCTGGAAAGCTGTAGTAGCATCATCAATACCCTGTATGAAAATGAAGAATTCAATATTCAGCATCAGCTTTCAAGTTGTGATGAACAGCTGGAACAATTAGAGGAGCTGGATTCATCTCTCAAAGATACCCATGAGTTAATTAGTAGCGCCTTGATTCAGGTACAGGAAGCAGCCTCGGAAATAAATACCTATCGGGATAAAATTGAACTGGATCCAACCCGGCTTGATTGGGTTAACCAGCGCCTGACTCAGATCCAGAGTCTTGCACGCAAACACCATGTAGCGCACGATGAATTGATCACTCTGGCCAGTCAGATGGAACAGGAACTCGATCAACTGACACTGGATGAGCAGGATATCGAAAAACTAACCCTTGAGTGCGAACATGCTAAAAATGAATACCTAAAGGCTGCTCAGGTTTTATCCAACGAACGAACAAAAACAGCACAGCAGCTTTCTGCCCAGATCACCCAGGTCATGCTGACACTGGGTATGCAGGGTGGGCAGTTTGAAATACAGATAATAAACCAGGCCGATAGTGGAAAATATAATGCAAACGGCGTCGATCAGATTGTATTCCTGGTTAGCGCAAACCCAGGTCAACCCTTACGCCCAATAGGAAAGGTCGCTTCAGGTGGTGAATTATCGCGCATTAGTCTGGCAATTCAGGTCATCCTGTCTCAGTCGAGCCAAATTCCTACATTAATTTTCGATGAAGTAGATAGTGGAATCGGCGGGGGTATAGCCGAAATTGTAGGCCGGAAACTGCGCGAAATTGCCAAACATCGACAGGTGTTCTGTGTCACCCATCTGCCACAGGTTGCTTCCCAGGCGCATCAACATTATCAGGTTACGAAAAATAAAACGTCTATCGATACTACAACCGATGTTGTACCACTGGATGAGTCACAAAGACTGGAAGAAATCGCTCGCATGCTTGGCGGCATGACAATCACTGAGCAAACCCGAGCGCATGCGCGTGAGATGATAGAGAACGTTTAAGGTTGTTCGTCGTTAAAGTGACCGTATAAAATCATGGTGTGTTCGGTGATATTAAAACCGTATTTTGCAGCAATTTCTTTCTGTCTCTTTTCTATCTCTTCATCATAGAACTCAACCACTTTCCCTGTTTTGATATCAACCAGATGATCGTGATGCTCACCGTCATTTATTTCGAAAACCGCATGCCCTCCTTCAAAGTGATGCCTTGTCACCAGACCCGCTGACTCAAATTGAGTTAATACTCGATATACCGTTGCCAAAGCGATTTCTTCACCGGCATCTAGCAACATTTTATAGACATCTTCAGCCTTCAAATGGCGCTTGCCACTATTATCAAGCAGCCCCAGAATTTTCATTCTGGGTAAAGTTATCTTCAGGCCTGCCTTCTTTAAATCTGCTGTTTCCATAAACTCTCGTCAACTGTTGATTGCTGTTTTCTATCAGGCCAAGTATGATCTGCCATCCGAGTTTACAGCCTTTATAGTTATGCGTTTATCACACTTTCTGTTCTTATTTTTAATCATTGTAACATCTCAGTCATGTGTATACCGAATGGATATACCTCAGGGTAACCGTGTCGATGCAGACAAACTGGAGCAGTTGAAAATCGGTATGACGCGCAAACAGGTAGAGTTTTTACTGGGGAAAGCTGCCATTAACGATCCTTACCACGCAGACAAAGCGCACTATATTTATTACCTGTATAAAGGTGAAAAACAACAGTCAGAGCAGAAAACCATGACACTGACTTATGAGAAAGACACGCTTGTTGATATAGAGGGTAATTTATGAAACAGGAGTTTTCTGCTCATCTTCTTTACCACCGCCCCTTTTCATCTTGAGTCCCTGCTCTGCCCGCTTTTTGCGAACCTCTTTAGGGTCAGCGATTAACGGACGATAAATCTCTATGCGATCTCCATTTTCTAATGTGTGATCCTTACGAATCACCTTCCCAAAGATACCAATATCGCAGCCTTCCTTATCAATCTCAGGAAAATACTCAGCGATATCTGAGTTAATGACTGCATCTCGTGGGTTTGTTCCAGGTGCTACACGACATTCCAGTATCATCTGGTTGTCGGGCGTCGCATAGGCAATCTCAATGTATATTGATTCGTCTGATTGTATAGTCTGATTCATTTTCGATATAGTTGATGAGCTCGTTGACAAAAAGCATCTACCAGTGTGTTCGCAATCTGAGTAAAAACGGGTCCGATAAGCAATCCTACCAGACGATTAGAAAACTCAAACTCCAGATTCAGTTCTATCTTACTCCCTTGCTCGGAGAAATTGGTAAAAATCCAATCACCCCGCAATACTTTAAATGGACCATTGACCAGGTTCATGTGGATTTTTTCGCCATCGATCAGATTATTTTGAGTCGTAAAGCTGTGATTTAACTTTCCCTTTTTCATCAACACAGTTGCTTTCATCAATTTTTCTGTTTGCTCAATGATCTGACTGCTGGCACACCATGGCAAAAAATCCTGATAACTATCTACACCATTAACGATGTCATACATTTGTTTAGCCGTATATGGCATCAGAGCATTGCGATTGATACGGGGCATTATTTTCCTATAAGCCCTAGTTTGGACAACATCACAATAAATATCAACACCGGGGTGATATATCTAATAGTGAAATTCCACACCTCAAATAACTGCCTATGCGGCAGCTTTAATGCCTCAAAAGTCAAACTACGCGGTAATTTCCAGCCGACAAACAATGCTATCAGCAAGGAGACAAAGGGTTGAATAAAATAGCTGGAGATAAAAATTATTGCATCATGGAAACCGGCTTCATTTACCACGCGATAAGCCTCATTGCCAAAATTGATCACAATGGTAAAACCAGAATCATTCCACAAACTATATGAAAAGATGGTCCCCAGCCCAAGTAGCCAAACCATAAAACCCAGGTGAACGGCAGCTTTTCGTCGCGAGGTTTTAAAGCGCAGTGTATAGCAGCAGAGAATCGCCTCTAGCAAGGCGACTGCCGTAGTCACAGCTGCAAGTGCCAGTAGCAGATAAAACAAAGCGCCGAATAAATACCCGTATTCAAAAGAGCCAAAAACAGTAGGTAACACCTTGAATGCCAGCTCATCATCCAAAACAGGCTCAAGATCGGCAGAGAATATCAGCGCATTAATTGCCAGACCTGTGAAAATAGAAAATAGTAAATCAACCACGATTACCTGAGCCGCTGCATAGCCCAGGGGAATGCTTTCATCCATATATGACCCATAGATAGTCATCACACCCAACCCTAATGCAAGGGTAAAAAAAGCTCTCTGAAGAGCTAGCAATGGCATATCTGAGTCGACTCTTGACCAGTCAGGATGCAATATATATTGCACGCTTTCGGTCAATCCGTTGGAGTAAAAGGCATACAGCAAACCAACAACAAGCAGGAAGGCCATAGCTGGTACCAGTACAACAAATATTTTTTCCAGCCCTTGCTTCAAATCCTGTGCAGAAATCGCCACTACAATTAATACAAAGAACGTATGCCATAACGTCATAGCTTCTGTATTTGCCTGGAAGTTACGGAACAAAGCACCAACTCCATCCAGTGTAGCACCATTATAGATACCAATACCTGTCTTAAAGAAATAAGCCAGAGACCAGCCTGATACGACACTATAGGAAGAAAAAAGTAGAAAACCTGCAAACAACGCTAAAACCCCAACGAGTTTCCAGTAAATAGATGCATTATTTGCAGATGCCAGTTCATCCAGGCTATCAACAATATTCGAACGAGTGACTCGGCCCAGCATGAGTTCACTCATCAAGAGTGGCAAACCCAGCAACAAAAGGAAGAAGGTATACATTAGAAGGAAAGCGCCACCGCCATTCTCACCTGCCATTACAGGGAAAGTGAGAAAGTCTTTCAGACTCAGCGTCGCCCCGGCAGAAATAACAACAAAGGTTGTATGGCCGCGCCAGAGAAATGTCTTATTGTTATTATTGATAGCCATAAATTCTATTTCTAGTGACTCCTGATCCCATTATCCAGCTAAAGATCGAAGAGTAAATACAAGACAAAAAAAACCCTAATTATCTGATAATTAGGGCTGGTATATGGCGGAGAGCGAGGGATTCGAACCCCCGGAGGGTTTCCCCTCAACGGTTTTCAAGACCGCCGCTTTCGACCACTCAGCCAGCTCTCCAGATCTTTATACAATTGATGCGATAACCGCTTTTCAGTGGTTATCTTATGCGGCATGTCCGCGATATGTCGGATGAATCCACCCTCTCCATAAGGAGTTGCTTTGGCAAGTTCGAAACTGATACCTTATAGGCATCAATATCGAACAAGTTACTAACGTTTGTTCGGTTTAACCCCGAAGGCGCGATATTATAATCATTTCGCGCCCAGAGTCATCTGCTTTTTTCATCTAATTGTAATATTGAGATTTTTATTTTAATCCCAATATAGTTCTACAAATACATCGTTCAGGTTGAGAATAATCTGAATTAATATAAGCAATTGTTTTTAAATCATGTTTTAACACTTGATATGCTATAAGGTGGAACCTAGAATAGCAGCAAGCTGTCATAGCATTATCAATACAATGGAGAATAAAATGCAATTCAATTCAACTATCGCTCGCTCTGAAGAGTCAGTTTTACAAACCAATAAGGTCATACGAAACACCTATATATTACTGTCGATGACGCTGGTGTTTAGTGCTATCACTGCATTCGTAGGTGTGGTTTCTCAAGTCGGTTTCGGTATGGCTCTAGCTGCTGATATCGTCGCAATAGTCATGCTGTGGTTCGTATTACCACGCACTGCAAACTCAACTTCAGGTATTCCTGTAATTTTCGCCATTACTGGTCTGTTTGGTTATGGTCTTGGCCCGATATTGAGTCACTACCTGTCGGTAAACCCTCAAATTGTAATGACAGCCTTAGGCGGCACAGGTGCAATATTCCTGGCGCTATCGGGGTATGCCTTAACTACACGCAAAGATTTTAGTTTTATGGGTGGATTCCTGATGGTCGGCATGTTCGTCATTCTTGGTGCCTCTCTTTTGAATATCTTCTTTGGTTGGCCTGCATTGTTTCTAGCCGTAAACGCTGCTGTAATCATGGTAATGAGTGGTTTTATTCTGTATGAAACCTCCTCTATTGTTCATGGTGGAGAGACCAATTACATTATGGCTACTGCTAGCCTGTTTCTGTCTATCCTGAACATGTTCCAGGCATTACTGCATATTCTGGGCGCATTTTCCGGTGATGATTGATATTGCCGACCTAAACTTTTATATTTTAAACCGCTTTTCTTAAAGCGGTTTTTTTTGAGGTGAATAAATATGGACTGGCTTAAAATTACATCCGCGCTCATGTTAGTCGCCATGATGTTCTTCCTATACCCCAGATTAAAACATGCAACCCAAAACTCTCCAAAAGGATCTAAAGAAGACTGGATGGGCTTTATAAAACCCATGATTATGGTGGTGCTTTTTATCATTGTCCTGATCATTCTAGTACGCTAATAAATCAAGTACAGCCACCACACCAGATCCCTAATTATCTAATTCAACCTGGAATCCGCTGTTGGACGAGCTGAAGTGTTCATTTGCGGTGGTGTAGATCAAGGTGAGCAGTGCGGAATAGCGGGGGGCTATTCGGAGAGAGTTACAAAGCTGCCCGTCCCTGCTCACGCTCCTTACCTATGTCCATATAGGCAAAGGCTTCCGCGTCCTGCTCACGCTCCTTACCTATGTCCATATAGGCAACAAACAGGGATCCCCACTTCAAACATACGGTTCAGCTTGTAGCGGGGTTCACCTACTGATCAAAAACATAAATCGGTTGTAATGGTTTACCAAACTGTGGGGGCCTCCCCTAATATAAGCGGTCAACTGAGAAATCCAGGTTGAAATTTAAAATATGACTCCATCTCCTGATGGCACTTCCTGAATTGAGAAATGTGGAAATTGATATACGTAAAATTTGCGAGTATATCGGTGCCAAGATAGAAGATATTTGCGGGAAAAGGACTTGATGAAGAAAAAGCCCACAGCCATCACGATGAGGATTACACCGGGCGATTATTGCCCGGTGATAATAAGAACTAGGGTTCAGCTTTTCCTAAAGCTTCATTTTTCAGCTCGATCTCTGCCAGCTTAACCTCTGAGTCACCCTGAGGTATTGCTTTACTGCGTCCCGATGGGTTAGCAAAACTATCATTTAACTTCTGCACAAATAGACCTGAATTTTCAGTAACCGTACGAATTTTGCGCGCTGCTCTTCTACCCCATCCAGCAGGAGATGTATGAAAAATACTGCGCCAGATGCTAGTGTTTTTTGCAAATGCAGTAACGAGATTACCTGGCATTTCCGAACGAGGCAGTTTTCTTGATATTCGATCCGCCCAGAATTTTCTACTAAACAAATGAAGACCATAAAAAATGCCAAAAGTTAGCGCCATCAGCAGTAATCCGGTCAAAGGGCTACCTTGATATGATTCTTTCATGCTGGACAAGCTGAAGCTCTGCCAGGCATTCTGAGCATTAACAATGTATGCAAATAAGGCTATAAGAATCAGATAAAGCACAAAATCAGTTATAAGAACCCGCTTTGTCCAACTTCTCATTGCAAATTTCAGGGCGGGTACAGCTTTAGATTCGATATCGTTTGCAGTTTTTTCAAGCGCTCCTATTATGCGATAAGCGCGTTCTGTTTCAACTTGATGCATGCGGTCATATATCGCATTCACATCAGCATCTTTTTTGCTTTTAAACCGTGCTTGAAGTTGCTCATTATTGATGCTGGCAGCGGATCCCTCATCATAAATCATATAAAATTTGCCAGCTGTCAAACCGCTCTGAGATAAGGCTCGCTGCCAGGCACCAACCACTTCTTCAGGATTATCTTCTCTGGCTGCCGTATCAATTTGATTCAAAATGTAGAGGAATTTACTGGAATCAGTACGTTGAATCGTTTTAGAAACCAGATGCTCAAGCGTATCTTTCATCGCTCCAGGTTCAGGGTGTCGAGCATCGAAGAAGACCAGCACAAGATCCGATAAATCGATAATGTGATCTGTAATTCTCAGTGTAGAATTGCGTTGAGCATCAGCATCAAATCCGGGTGAATCGATTAAGATCTTGCCTTTTATCGGTTGCGTTGGACTTGTTTTCAATTGCAGATAAGCATTTACCCTGGCGCCTTCACCAGCAGCAACCTTATCGATCTCTTCGCTGATGTTAAAAAATGGAAATCTGGGATCGGCATCTAATGCGAGGCCTGGTAATACTCTACTGGTGTTATCATTGGTGTAACAGATAACAGTAAACTTCTCGTCCACCGCCTGATTACCTGAAGTTTGTAATTTAGCCCCAAGAAATGAATTGATAAATGTAGATTTGCCAGCAGAGAAAGTACCCAGAACCGAGATTAGTGGCCACCAGGGTATTTGTGTAGCATAGGACTCATCCCTTGAGATCAACCCCATTCGATAGGCGATATTATCCAGGTCTTTAAAGCTTTTTACCGCATCGATCAGTATTGGATTTTCCTGTTCGAGATGCTTTTCGAGGTTTTTCAGGCGTTTCTCTATTGCCTTTCGTTGATAAAACATATCCTGCTTGTGGGTTTCTCAGAGTGGGTTATGGCATAAAGTTGCTCATAATATTCATCGGCCTGGCGACGTCTCGAATATTACGCTGCATATAATAAGTTGATGTTGCCATTGAATTAGTATTGTAGGTCATAGAAGCAATATTTTGAGTCATGGATTTGATATTGCCATCCATATGTCCAATATTATTGCCCATCTTCACCATAGTATGATCCATAGTTCGAACGGTATTAGTAAGTTCATTCATGTTACGGTCAACAGAAATCGTTAAGGTTGTAATTGTCAGGCTTAAGTTGTGAACGTCACGAGAAAGCGTATACACCAGATAAAATCCATAAACCGCCAGCACAATAAATGCTACCAGGGAGGGGTACACAATAAGCTCCCAGCGCTTGGCACTATTTTCGAATGTATCGGCTAAGCGCTCCATACACTCGGTATCAAGGTTTATTCTGGATTCTGGTTCACTCATATAATAACCCGGTTCGGTTTCCTGAAAATGTGAAATTTCTTACGTACATATATCTTATTTATTATAAGCCGTTTTCATCAATATAGCGATTTTAAATATGCTTATTACAAATTTAATAATTCAGTTCACTTTAAAATTAAGCGCTAACAATTTGAAAATTAAAGCATTTATTAATCTCACAATTTATCGTTGAGTTAGGCTTCGTTTTAGTTTATCGCCCAGCTCTCTGTTCATTGCATTCAGTGGAGGTAACAACTGAGCAGCAGCATCTCTCTGTCCCTGATGAAGTAATAATTGAGCAGTGCGAAAATATAACTCAGAGGCTTTATTGCTATCATTCAATGCGTAGTAAACATTACCCAATTCTCCATAGTAATCTGGTTTCGCTGGATCTCTATTGATCAACTGTTGATAACGACCAATTGCTGTTTGATAGTCCTTTGCCCAAAACGCCTGTCGAGCATCAAATAAAAGATCATCCTGCCGGACTTCAGTCTGCTTAATAGTTGAAGTAACTTGAACAGGCTCAGATATCTCTTCAGATTCAATCACCTTATCAGGCTTAACTATCGGCTGATGTATTTCATCTGATTTTTTTGCCTCAGTCTGCTGCTGCGTCTTCTTATCAACCGTTAAGGTCTTAATAACGTCTTCTGTGGGTGGGTCGAGATTGAGTAGTTGCTGGTAAGCTCTCTCGAGCTGGAGTTCTTCACGATATAGATAACCCAGTACTAGCAAGCCAACCAGACTAATTGAAAAACTATGGATTAGAAGCCAGCGTCCAAAGGTCATAAACTTCTACCCAGCTTTTGAAGGGTATAGCATGCTGGCCAAACTAAGTATCTCTTTGGCTGCTTTACTGCCTGGTTGTAATTCGAATACAGCCAGTCCCTCACTAAATGATCGTCTATAGGCTGTACGTTGATATAAGCGCAAATTAACTCGCTCGATGCCTTTAAGGTAGTTTAAGGCATCCTCTGCTTCATCAGTTTCTCTGACACCGACATGGGTGTCAGCACGATTGATAAAACCAAACAGAGGCGGCATGTTTTTAACGTCACCTGCATTTTCTCTGATTATTTTTATAAATCGCTGAGTCGACCAGATATCAGCCTGACTAGGAGGTACAGGAGTGATTACTCTATCAGCCAGCATTAAGGCTTTTTTCATTGATTCAAAATCAGCTGTACCCACATCTACGATGACCTCTGATTTCTTATTCTTCCAGGCCTTCAAAGCTGAAATATCATCGAATACCTCAAGGTCTGGAGCATACCCTTCCTCTTCTCGAATATCGACAACATCAGTTAATGTTTTCTGTGGATCAAGATCAAATAAAGTAACGGAGCCCTGATGTATTTTCAACCAGACAGCCAGGTTAAAAGCGACCGTGCTTTTGCCTGTGCCCCCTTTCAAATTTCCAATGACTGTAATCATAATAAGTAGTTATTTTTTTTTGCTGGCCTGGCCAGACTGATTATTTGATGGTTTTTTTTCATACCCTAATGGCATAGTAAATAGATTGTCAGGAAGGTTTTCAACGACTATATGTTTTAGCTCCTGAGTATTCCCATTTGGAAAAGACTGACGAATACTGATTCTTAACTCCTTATCAAACCATTGAAAGCTTTCTTGAGTTTCGCCATTGGGTAGTTTGATGGTTTGCATCCATTTTTCTGTATCTCGATTATCGAGCTTTTCACTGCCTAACCAGATTAATTCAATTGTCGCCCCATTGGATAAAGATTGTTTAACAGGGATTTTTAGTTCCGAGTCCAGCCATAAATATGTAACCACCTGATTATCTTTTTCGGTAGTAGTAATTTTCCACTGCGTCGCTTTACGATTGTTTAATTTCTGTTCCCCCATGTTTTCACATTTAACCGAAGCACTTTCTTCACAGGGCGAATTAACCGCGCTTTCAATACCAATATTAACCCTCTCCAGTGTTTTGTTTTCGTAACACAGCTGCTGTTCGGTAAAGCACATTAAATTGATTTGCTTATCCGCATTCAGAATCTGGATGACGGGTTCACCATAATAGTAAAACTCCTTACGCATACGGCCCGAAGCATAATAAAGCTGGGTACTAATATCTGCCCTACCCGGCGTTGACATCACGGCATTTGCTGAGAATTGTAATGCCTGCGCTAGCGAAGAATAAGCAAAGAAAGATATCAGAATAATTGGTATTAATCGTAGCATCTTCAAAACATACCAAATGGCATAAATGGGAAGCCGCCATCATCTTTACCCAGACCTGGCATCAAGCCGTTCATATCGGGAAAACCAGCCGCCGAAGGTGGCCTCCCAAAATTCTGATCTAAAGGGGTAGTAAATTTAGGGTAAAAACTACTGCTACCATAATCATCACCATAAAACCCATAAGCAGGATCTCTAATCGAATCTCCTGGTCCTGGTTTATTCTGATAACCGTTTGGTGCTAACGAAGGTAGATTGTTAATGTCCCAGGGATTATTGAAATTATGTCGATTACTTGAAGAGGGCATTTGGCTTCGTTGCCTCATGGCAGGTTGATCCAGCCAGGGGTTGGGGTGAGCTCGTAATTGCCCGTATTGAGGGAAATTATAATTATCCTGAATATATTGCTGTTTCTGAGGCTGTATGTATGAGTTAAGTGGTACCTTAGGGTGTTGTGGCTGAATGGGATCAGGTTTATTAACCGTGCCAGTTATAGTACCAGGCGCATTCAATAGATAGTTATTATTTTTATCCGCCTTATCAATATTAGCATCAGCCAATACAATGCTGGCGAATATTAACGAAACAGTAAAAATGACAATCTTTTTCATACTTTTACTTATCTGAAAAAAATGGGTTTTTAGGCATTACAGTCCATGGTGATGGCATTCCATAAAATGGATTATAAGCTCCATTATACTGATTTGGAGTGCCATACGAATAGGGGTATTGTTGCTGATACCCATAGCCAGGCTGCTGTTGCCATACATTCTGATTATAATTTGGTGCTAACCCCTGATAACCATACCACCCAGGATTAGTACTTGCCTGTCCTCCCTGCTGTGGTATTTGCCATTGTGAATAACCTCCAGACTGAGGCATTGGCTGCATGCGCTTAGATTCCATAAGCTGCTGTTGACTCATAGGAGGTTTGGTCTTGGCTGGTGCTATTTGTGGGCCTTCATCTATCTGATAATCTGGCTGATATGATAAATCTGGATGAGTATTCCTATCTTCTAACAAAATATCTGGAGGCGGGAATTTATACACTTGCTGCTGAGATTTATCTGCCGGTGAATTGTTAATCACCACCAATGGTTGATAAGGTCCACTTGGAGGAGGCACATAGTCTCTAGCCTGCACCGCTACACTAACTGACAATAGTAAAACACCGGTTATTATTGATGCTATCTGTTTTATGTCAGTATGCATAAGAACTCCTACTATTCGTCGTCAATATCAGACTTCAGACGAATCCCGCGTCGATGCCCCGGTTCTTTTGATTTTTTACTAGCAACCTTTTTCACCGAAGCTTTTTTAGATACTGTTTTTTTTATCACATTCTTTTTAGTTACAGCTTTTTTAGTCGCTGCCTTTTTTTTCACAGTCTTTTTTACGACTTTCTGAGCCTTTGGTTTTTCGACTGGAGGTTCAATATCTAAGGTATCCAGGTCTTTTTTGGGCTCTTCAGTAAAAGCAGATTTTTCGCTAGATTGCTGCTCTTTTTCAATGCTCTCGCTTATCAGTACCGAGGCTTCAACCTTAGGTTCTGGTTCTGGTTCTGGTTCTGGTTCTGGTTCTGGCTCTGGTTCTGGCTCTGGTTCTGGCTCTGGTTCTGGCTCTGGTTCTGGCTCTGGTTCTGGCTCTGGTTCTGGTTCTGGTTCTGGCTCTGGTCCTGGCTCTGGTTCTGGCTCTGGCTCAACTTCAACCTCAGGTTTTTCTTTCGCTTGATCAATGACTTCAGAGGGTTCAATATTTTGAGCAGCTTCCTTAATAGTCTCAGGGTGTATTTCCTGTTTAGCCTGGGAACTGGCCTTAGCTGGTGCTATAGGTTGATCCTCAGGTTTTCGATTCAACAACCGAATAATGCTTTTGCTTAAGTCAACAATAAAATCACGCAATGCGAAAAACATAGCCAGAATAAAAATCCAGATAAAACTCAGCGTTGCGGCAATGTAGTCAAGCAAACTTTTCTCAGCATCTTCATCCATTTCACAGTCGATCTCACCACCGTCAAGAATCGGATCGTATGGCAAATCCCCATAGATTGCAGTCCCCGTAGAATCGATAGTTTTTTCTGCAAAAGCTTTACGCACACTGATGGCTCCCAGCGGAATCACGACCAGTGTCAAAATTGTAGAAACCAGTACACCGAATGCCAAAGAGATAGCCATACCTTTGAATATAGGATCAAAAATTATGACACCTGAACCGCCAACCAATGCCAATGCAGTTACCACAATGGGTCGAGTTCTGGCTTTACATGCACCAAGCACCGAATCACAAACGGGATTACCAGCTTCAATTTCATGCTTGGTAAAATCGACAAGTAAAATTGAGTTTCTTACGATAATACCGGCCAGCGCTATAAATCCGATCATTGAAGTCGCTGTAAACTCTGCACCAAACAACCAGTGCCCCGGGATAATACCGACCAGAGTTAAGGGTATAGGGGCCATAATAATCGCTGGCAGGCTAAAATTGCCAAATTCCATAACCACCAACATATAAATGAGAATAATAGCCGCACCAAAAGCCATGCCCATGTCACGGAATGTTTCATAGGTTACCGTCCATTCACCAGCCCATTCAAAACCAGAAACCTGATCAGTATCTGGAGGGCCTGTCCAGGTACCGTCAAGTGCAACCCCATCTGGCGTGGTATAGTCTTGCAGAGAGTCAATAACATCTAACATGCCATAGATTGGCGCCCCCAGTCTTCCCTGAGTTTCCCCAGTAACGAATTCGACGGGCCTTAAATCTTTGTGATAGATCACCTGATCCTGCACAGTTTGAGTGAAATCACCAAGCTCTCCCAAAGGCACACTTCCGCCAAACTGACTCGGAACAGGCATCTCTTTAAGGCGAGCCAGGTCTGCTCGCACATCGAAAGGCACTTGAATAACTATGAAGGTTGGCTCAAGTTTATAACCATCTTTAACATCACCTAACACGTATTCACTCAGCGACATCTGTAATGTTCGGTTGATGGTATCCACTGAGATCCCACGTCTTACTGCTTTTTCTGTATCCACCTCAAAACGCCAGACTTTGTAGGGCTCTGCAATCAAGGTATCAACATCGGTAATATTCTCCGACTCATTAAATCTCTTTTCCAGATCGCGCGCCACCTGCCGACGGATGTCTTCGTCAGGGCCATAGACTTCAGCAACTACCGACTGTAGAACAGGTGGTCCTGGAGGCATTTCCACAACCTGAATCTTCACATTATCGTTATCACCAATCACCTCATGTAGACGAGCACGCACGTCTTCGGCTATTTCATGACTGCTACGAGCACGGTGTTTCTTATCCAGTAACTGCACCTGGATATCGGCCTCCCAGGGCTTGGTTCTCAGATAATAGTGGCGTACTAATCCATTAAAATTGAAAGGCGACGAAGTCCCGACATAGGTCTGCAGTGCAGTAACTTCTTCGACAGTCAGGATTTTCTCGGCCAGTTCATTCACCTGATTGGCGGTGAGGGGTAGCGCTGAACCCTCTTTCATATTAACGACAACATTGAACTCAGGCTTGTTATCTAGCGGCAACATCTTGACCGGTACAGCCTTGGTATAAAACATGGATGCACACAAAAAGAAAACGATAAACAGGCTGGCCAGGAAGATACGCCCCTTAGTTTTGTTGGTAATTAGAGGAATGAGTATTTTTCGAAACAGATTGCCAAGCAATTCATTCTGAGAATGTTCAGACTCTTCCATCTCCTTGAGCTTTTCCATTGATGGCTTAATACGCATGGCCAGCCAGGGGGTAAACATAAAGGCTGCAAATACTGAAAACAGCATCGCAAAAGAACCCAGTGATGGAATCGGTTCCATATAAGGCCCCATCATCCCGCGCACAAAACCCATAGGTAGTAACGCAGCAATTACGGTAAGTGTCGCCAGGATAGTCGGGTTACCCACTTCTCTAACCGCATCGATAGCGATATCAGTTTCGGTACTTTCGGCAATCAACCAGCGTCGGTATATATTCTCTACTACGACGATGGCATCATCCACCAGAATGCCTATGGAGAATATCAGCGCAAAAAGGCTCACCCTATCAATGGTATACCCCGTTATTAGCGCATAAAAAACGGTTACCAGAATGACTACAGGAATGACGATCATGACAACCAGCGCCGGCTCCCAACGAAAGTTAAGTGCCAACCAGATTAAGACAACCACTATGCCTGTAGCTATGAATAGCTTAAGAATCAAACCATTGACCTTATGTTCTGCAGATTTACCATAATTTCTGGTAACAGCCACATGAATATTGTCCGGAATGACATTACCCTTCATGGCTTCCACCTTAGCCAGGATATCGTCAGCTACATCAACACCATTCGAGCCCTTCTTTTTTGCTATAGCAATAGTAACCGCTGAGGCCGCGTAGGCTGCTTCACCATTCTTTTCAAGGTGCTGGGGAGAGTTGTAATAATTGACGATAGATTTTGCATCGGCAGGTGCCGCAGTAACTCGTGCAATATCACGCACATAAACTGGAGAGCCATCATTAATTGCAACCACCAGACTTTCAATATCACTGACAGTTTTAAGAAAATCACCAGAGTAAACCTTTGCGCTTTTATCATTTGATTCAATGTCACCAAGGCCGATTTCACTATTCGCTGTTCGAATGGTATTAGCAATTTGATCCAGTGTAATATCATAACCTGATAGTCTTTCGGGCAGTATTTCAATCTTAAGTTGATCCGAGCGGCCACCAACAACAAAGCCCTGACTGGCATTTTCAACGGTACTGATTGATTGCAGAACATCCAGCGCTACTAATCTGAGAACGGAGTCATCGTGTTCATTCGACCATAGCGTTAGGGTGACTACAGGTACATCATCAACCCCCTTTGGCTTAATCAGGGGTGGATCAACACCCGGAGGGATTTTGTTCATATTTGAGGCGATCTTGTCGTATACCTTGACCAGAGATTTCTCCAGATCCTCACCCACCTCAAACTGTATGGTCACCATACCCTGATCACGTACCGCTGATGAGTACACATGATCGACACCAGAAATTTCATTCAGCATCCGCTCCAGTGGATCGGTTGCCAGCCTGGATACCTGTTTCGCGGAGGCACCTTTATAGCTGATAAAAATATCTACCATAGGGACAGATATCTGAGGGTCTTCCTGACGTGGTGTTAAAAACACACCAAGAACTCCTAGCGCAAAGCAGGCGACAAGTAGTAACGGAGTAAGCGGCGAATGAATAAAGGCTTTAGCCAGGCTACCGGCAATACCCAACGATTTATTTTTATGGTTTTTTGTATTATTTTGCTGTGTCATTGTCGGATATAAGGATTTATACGTGAGTGAATTGCCTATTGTTTACAGAGAGGTTACTGACTGTCGCTATCGCTGTTACCTGTTTTGCCCTCTACATCCGGCTTCCACCCAGATCTGATCGTTTTTGGCGGCGCACTAATGATTCTATCTCCTGATTTGATGCCTGATAGCACGGTAACTCTGGTTGCATCGTAGTCAGTGCCCAGTCTTACAATCCTCATCTTTGCCCTGTTTTCTTCATCCAGTATATAAACACTGGGCAGGCTGCCACGATATATGACAGCATCTTTAGGGATAACAGGAACAAGTCTTCTATCTGCAGTAGTATCATTAATAGTCACCTCAGCATACAACCCAGGTCCACCGGGCGTACCCTCTGGCAGATCAAACTTTACGGTTACGGTATGTTTTTGTTGATCAGCAACTGGATATATTTGAGCGACCTTGGCTTTGGTGTAACTATTGTTTATATCCAGCTTGACATCAACCAGGCTTCCTTTAGTCAAACCAAAAATCAGTCTCGCGGGGACTTCAGCCTGAATTCTAAGGTATTGGGTATGTGCAAACTTAAGTAGTGGTGAGCCAGGCTGAACAGTATCTCCTTCTTCAACCATCTTACGCACCAGTTTGCCATCAAAAGGTGCTATGGCACGAGCATCGCGTAACTTGGCATCCAGCTCTTCTAGACCAGAACGCGCCTTCATAACCATTGACTCTGCATTTTGCACCTGCGCTCCAGAAGAATATAAATCACCATAGCGTTCGATATTAGGATTACCTACCCCCATCATGTTACCCATATTTTTGGTAAACATATTGTCAAACAGGGTCGGCATGCCAAGGCCCGGCATTCCATTCAGGCTTTCTGTTCTGGGAGAAATTAACTCACGGGAGTATTGAACTCTGGCATTACGTAAACCAGATTCCGCATTTGACAGTTGTGCTAACGCAGCTCTGCGTTTGGCGACCAGATCATCATCATCAATCGATAGTAACAAATTATTTTTCTGAAAGAAGTCGCCCTCTGAACCGGCAATATATTGAACTCGTCCTGGAACCTGGGCTGAAAGCGTTACTTCTTTATATGGAATAACGGTGCCACCAATTTTTATTTTATTTCCAAATTCAGCAGACTCAACGGTCATCAACTGCCATGCCTGTGAACTACCCGACAAAACAGTTAGCATTGTAGCTATTGCCAGAGTTGATTTTTTGAGTTGGTTTAATTTCATTTTTATATTACCAATATCGCTTTATCAGGCCGCTCTATAATTTTAAAAAGACATTAGCTAGAAGTTAATCCAGAAGTAAAGCCTTCATTGCTCTTAAATACTATGATCGTCAATCTTTTACACTTTTATGGATAAGTTACTTACCCATAGCATTCTTCGATCTCTTTGGAGTTAAAGGGGTGAAGTCTAACAAGATTTCACATGTGGCGCATATATTACCCTTTTTGTAATTTATGTAATCTCTATATGACGTCCACTTGAACCGGCCGTATATTAGCAATTATTAATATAGATATCAATGTAAGATTTCGTAACGTCTTAAGCATTATTACATCGGCATAATTATTGATATTTATAAGACTCCGATGCTCGATTAGCAAACACTAATTGTCTTGCCTAATAGAGAGGAATAACTCGGCCAATCGAAGATCCTCAGGATGAGTTATTTTTATATTTCTATCATCACCCCTCACTAGCCTGGGATGAAAGCCACATAACTCCATTGCCGAGGCATCATCAGTAACAGATAAATTCTGGGACAGAATCGAGTCAAGTGCCTGATAGATCTTGCTGAGGTAAAAAGCCTGTGGAGTCAACGCCCTCCAAAGGTTTTCACGCGACTGGGTATTCAACACAGTCAGGTCTGAGCTTGCTTTTTTTAATGTATCAGCCAGCGGTGTGGCCAGAAGAGCCCCATCTTCACATTGCTGGGTCGCCTGTAAAAGCTGATCAAGATCCTGATGCAGGACAAATGGCCTTACCGCATCGTGAATCATAACTATACAGTCTGTTGATAGGTGAGATCTTAACGATATTAAACCATTGAAAACAGAATGATGTCTCTGCTCTCCTCCGATACAGGTTTGTAGTGGCTTAGGCGAATGGTAATTAAGTTGCAGCCAATAATCATCGGTTTCATTCAAAACCAACATGACACCGTCAATGGCGTGGTAACTAAAAAGGTTATCTAGTGTTTGCTCTAATACTGTTTTATCGCCCAAAGGCAAATACTGCTTTGGGCGGTCAGCACCCATGCGTGAGCCAATACCCGTCGCCGGAATAACTGCCCAACATTGAGGTTTAGTAGAAGGCTTCAAGGTTTAACTTCAGACTTTTGAGGATTGACCAGTTGGTAAAAGGTTTCGCCTTTTTTGATCATCCCCAGATCATTGCGTGCTTTCTCTTCGTAGGCATCAAATCCATTTTGCAGATCCAGCACCTGTGCTTCCAGTTTGCGATTACGCTCTTCCAGCAGTTTCAGCTTTTGCTTTTGAATTTCCAGCTCAGCGGATAGTTGCACGACTTCTGACAGACTTCCATCGCCAAACCAGAGTCGATACTGTAATACCAGAAACACAACGATTAAAGCGGCAATCAACAGGCGCATCCTTTCACCTGTTCAACGATTTCAAAACATGAAGACCGCAAGCTAGATTTTGTTGAACGCGGACTTACCAGGGAAAATGGCCTTGTCTCCCAGCTGGGCTTCGATACGCAATAATTGATTATACTTGGCCACGCGATCTGAACGAGATAATGAACCCGTTTTGATTTGTCCAGTATTGGTTGCCACAGCAAGGTCAGCAAGGGTGACATCTTCTGTTTCTCCTGATCGATGAGAAATAACCGCAGTATAACCGGCATTATGAGCCATAGAAATAGCTTCAAGAGTTTCTGTTAAGGTACCGATTTGATTAAACTTAATCAAAATAGAGTTAGCGATAGATTCATCAATTCCACGTTTGAATATTTTGGTATTCGTAACGAACAAATCATCACCAACCAACTGAACTCGATCACCTAGCTTTCTAGTTAAAGTAGCCCAACCTTCCCAATCATTCTCGGCCATGGCATCCTCAATAGTGATAATGGGATACTGGTCAACCCAGTTCGCCAGATAGTCTGTAAATTGCTGAGAATCAAAGGTACGAGCTTCCGAGGCCAGTTCGTAATGTCCGTTACGATAAAACTCCGAGCTGGCAACGTCGAGACCCAGTGCAATTTCAGCTCCCGGCTTAAAACCTGCACTTTCTATTGCCTGCAAAATGACTTCGATAGCTTCCTCGTTAGAGGACAGGTTCGGTGCAAATCCACCCTCATCACCAACATTGGTATTCATTCCACGGGAAGACAGTACAGACTTTAAAGAATGAAAAACTTCTGTTCCGTAACGCAAAGCTTCGCTGAATTTTCTGGCACCAATTGGCAGGATCATAAATTCCTGTAAATCAACGCTGTTATCAGCATGAGCGCCACCATTGATAATATTCATCATGGGTACCGGTAGAGTAACCGCCTGCTCTCCACCCAGATATTTATATAGAGGTTGCTTGCTGGATAAAGCAGCAGCTTGAGCATTGGCCAATGAAACGGCCAATAAGGCATTGGCACCTAAACGACTTTTGTTTTCAGTACCATCCAGTGAAATCATGGCCTGGTCAATAGTAGATTGATCGGTACAATCTAGCCCCATAACGCATTGAGCCAGTTCATTATTAACATGCGAAACGGCTTTTAGAACGCCTTTTCCCAGATAGCGACCTTTATCACCATCACGTAATTCTATTGCCTCTCGCTCGCCGGTTGATGCGCCAGAAGGTACAGCAGCTCTTCCAGTAACACCACTCGATAAAGTGACTTCAGCCTCTACAGTAGGATTCCCTCTGGAATCAAGAATTTCGCGCCCAATTACATGGGTAATACTAGTCATCAGTTTCTCCAATTTAGATATTTAGCTTACCTTTCAGCTTATCCGCTTCAGGTAACAGTTGTATAAACAGGAAGACTTAGAACCAGGGCCTTCCTGTGAATATTACATTAAGTCCTGCTCGTGCATGGCTTGAGATTTTACCACCTGATCGAGCATCTGTAACACAGTCAATAATGATTCCATACGATCCAGAGGCCAGGCATTCGGACCATCACTTAAGGCTTGTTGTGGATCTGGATGAGTTTCCATAAACAGACCTGCTACTCCAGCTGACACTGCTGCACGGGCTAATACAGGAACAAACTCTCTCTGCCCACCGGATGACGAACCCTGCCCACCAGGTAGTTGAACAGAATGAGTCGCATCAAATACCACCGGCAACCCGGTATTACGCATCACGGCCAACGAACGCATATCTGATACGAGATTATTGTATCCAAAACTCGCACCTCGCTCACATACCATAATTTGATCATTACCCGTTTCCAGAGCTTTATCCGCTACATTCTTCATATCCCAGGGGGAAAGAAACTGGCCCTTCTTGATATTGACCGGTAAACCCTGCTTTGCCACGTTCTGAATAAAGTTAGTCTGACGGCAAAGAAAAGCTGGCGTCTGTAAAACATCGACCACCGCAGCAACTTCATTCAGTGGCGTATCTTCATGTACATCCGTTAATATCGGAACACCCACCTCATCCTTCACGCGTTGTAAAATCTGTAAACCCTGCTCTATGCCAGGACCACGAAAACTTTTGCTGCTGGATCGGTTAGCTTTATCAAATGAAGACTTGTAGATAAAAGGTAAGCCTAATCTCTCACAGATATCTTTTAACTCTGTTGCAGTTTGTAATGCAAGCTCCTCACTCTCAATAACGCAGGGGCCTGCGATTAGAAAAAATGGCCGCCCTATTCCTACTTCAAAGCCGCAAAGATTCATTTACTAGAATCCTGCTGGTATTTTAGAGCCGCATTTACAAAGCTATTGAACAAAGAGTGACCTTCTCTTGGTCTTGAAGTAAATTCAGGATGGAACTGACACCCCAGAAACCATGGGTGATCTGAAATTTCAATAATCTCTACCAGTTCGTTATCCATAGAAACACCGGAAATCACCAGGCCAGAATTTTGTAAATCATCCAGATAGTTATTATTGAATTCAAAGCGATGACGGTGTCTTTCATCGATCTGTTCTGCACCCTCGTAAGCCTTGGACGCTAATGTACCTGGGACAAGCTTACAGGTTTGAGCACCTAACCTCATGGTGCCGCCAAGATCGGTTTGCTCATCGCGCTGATGAATCGTACCATCCTGATTTTTCCACTCAGTAATCAACCCGATTACCGGCTCAGGGGTTTTAGGATTAAATTCCGTGCTATGCGCTTTGCTCAGGCCCAATACATTTCTGGCATATTCAATAACGGCGACTTGCATACCCAGACATATACCAAGATAAGGTATTTTATTTGTACGCGCATAATTTACAGCTAGAATTTTACCTTCTATGCCTCGGCTACCAAATCCGCCAGGAACCAGAACAGCATCAAGTCCCTTTAAAATATCAACCCCATTATCACTAATAGTGTCTGAGTCAATTTTTACCAGGTTGACCTGAGTATGAGTATGAATACCGGCGTGCGCCAATGCTTCATTGAGCGACTTATAAGCATCGGTGTGTTCTATATACTTACCCACAAAGCCGATATTTACTGTGTGTTGAGGGTGCTCGAGTGAGTTCACAACTTCATCCCAGTCACTAAGATCTACTGGAGGAAGATCGAGTCCAAATTTTTTCACCACTATGTCGTCTAGACCCTGCTCGTGTAATTCGCGTGGGATCTTATAGATATGGTCCACATCGACACCGGAGATAACAGCTTCAGGACTTACATTGGTAAACAGCGCTATTTTCTTGCGCTCTTCAGAGGGTATCTCACGATCCGCACGACACAACAGGATATCAGGCTGGATACCGATCGAACGTAATTCCTTAACCGAATGTTGGGTGGGCTTGGTTTTAATTTCGCCCGCAGCTGGAATATAAGGCACCAACGTAAGGTGTAGAAACAGGGCTCTATCGTGTCCGAGTTCAACACCTAACTGTCTGATCGATTCCATAAAGGGTAATGATTCAATGTCACCTACGGTGCCACCAATCTCTACCAGCACGATATCTGCGTCATTGGTACTGCTTAATACAGATTTTTTAATCTCATCGGTAATGTGTGGAATAACCTGAACAGTTGCACCCAGATAATCACCACGACGCTCTTTAGCAATGACCTTTTCATAGATGCGACCAGTAGTATAATTACTGGACTGACTGCTTTTAATTCCAGCAAACCTTTCGTAGTGGCCAAGATCAAGATCGGTTTCAGCTCCATCGTCGGTAACATACACCTCACCATGCTGGAAAGGGCTCATGGTTCCTGGATCAACATTGATGTAAGGATCAAGTTTGATCATGTTAATGCTCAAACCCCGAGCCTGTAAAATTGCCCCTAGCGAGGCGGACGCAATACCTTTGCCCAGTGATGATACAACACCACCAGTAATAAATATAAATCGGCTCATATAGCTTGAAAAAAGTAGAGAAAGTGAGAAATCTGGACGGGACGTTAGCCTAGCAGATGAGCGTCTTTAACTCAATCGATATAGCAGATAACTAAGCACCCTATTTAGTAGCAATAATGACCGCTCGCAACGGAGCAGGATAACCTTCCACCGTTCTATTTCGGTCATTGGGATCAAGACACTCAGGTAGTGACTCAAATGGCATCCACTGCGTACTTCGTTGCTCTTCAATGGTTGTTTGATTAACGTCTACCACCCGCATATTGCTAAATCCACAGCGACCAAGCCAGTGAGACAATTCATCAGTGGTCGGTAAGAACCACACATTATTCATACGAGCATAGCGCGAACCTGGTACTAAAACCTGCCCGCTGCCACCTTTAATCACCAGCGTTTCCAGACAAAGCTCACCGCCAGGTTTGAGCAGTGACTTTAATTGCAGCAAATGTTCAATTGGCGACTTTCTGTGATACAAAACCCCCATTGAAAAAACCGTATCAAACCACTGCATATTTGCAGGCATATCCTGTATGCCGACCGGAAGCATATGAATGCGTCTATCCTGAATATAATGTTGTAACGCGCGAAACTGTAAATTGAACAACAAGGATGGATCTATGCCCAGCACCAGATCGGGCTCATGAGCCAGCATTCGCCAGCAGTGATAACCATTTCCACAACCCACATCCAGTATACGTCGTTGTTTGAGTGGAGACAGATGTCGATAAATTCGATCCCATTTAAAATCGCTATGCCATTCGGTATCTATATACACATCGGCCAGCTGAAATGGCCCTTTTCTCCAGGGCTTTAGCCCCTGTAGTGCGTGTAGTAAGGCTTGATCCTGATCACAAACCCCACTGACAGTCACTGCCGATCGATTTAACAGAACTTGACTATCTTCAATAGGAGGCAGGGATTTTAAAGCCTGATTCCAACGCTCAAAATCGCCATGATGTGCAGCACTAAACCAGTGTGGGTCCTGAACTCGTAATTCTTCTACCCAATCCAGAAAGCCAGACTGCTCTAGTTGTTTATACAGAGCTTCACGAAACATCTTTAATCGCCAGAAAAGAAACAAAATTAAAGCAGTGAAAGCTTTCTATCACTTCAGCAAATCCACATTCTTTTAGCCGCTGTAGATGCAGTGACTTCTTATCCGGTATTAACACCTTCTCCAGTGCAGTTCTCTTTTGAGCAATTTCAAGATCGCTGTATCCCTGTATCTTTTTGAAAGCCTGATACAGCTCAGTCATATTGACTTGAGTCTGCGCATCGTCGTATTCAATCTTCTCGGTAAGCACCAACACTCCACCAGCACGTAATCCCTTGAAGACTCTTGCCAATAGCTCAAAACGTTGCTCGGGGCTGATAAATTGCATGGTCAGGTTCAAAACAACCATAGAGGCATTTTCAATAGGAATTGATTCGAGATCATCACATATCCAGTCGATTGTCTGGTCAGAATGCGTTTCTATGCATTTGGAGATCATAGACGGTGAATTATCCACCGCTAAAATTGAAATATTTCTTTCTGCCACCTGCTGAGCAATAACTCTAGAAATCACACCGGTTGAACAGCCCAGATCGTAAACCCTGCTATTTTCAGCAACAAAAATATCCGCATACAATGCAATAAGACGCACCAGTAATTCATAACCAGGTACCGAACGGCCAATCATGTCATCAAACACCTGAGTCACCTGTTCATCAAATTCAAAAGCCTTGACTGAGGTTAGGGGTTTGGAAAAAACTTTATCTTTTGCTGTGATATCCGTCATGTTTAGTAGGTAGCTTGATGTTACAATTTAATTTTCTCATTATCGCATATCATCATGTTAAAAAAATGTCTTTACCCTGTAGCTGGTTATGGAACCCGCTTCCTCCCCGCAACAAAATCCATGGCCAAAGAAATGTTACCCATTGTGGATAAACCCCTGATTCAGTATGCCGTAGAAGAAGCTATGAGCGCAGGCCTTGTACAACAGGCTTTTGTTACAGGTCGGACCAAAAGATCGATAGAAGATCATTTTGATATCAGTTACGAGCTTGAGAATGAAATCAAGGGTTCTTCTAAAGAGGATCAACTTAAAGAGGTAAGAGAAATTCGTGATAATTGCGTATTTACCTACACTCGCCAGAAAGAAATGAATGGATTAGGTCGGGCAATCCTGACTGGTGAACCCATGATTGGTGATGAAGCTTTTGGTGTTATCCTGGCGGATGATTTATGCATCACCGAAGGCGATTCGGTGATGCAACAGATGGCCGGCTTATATAAACAATTTCGCTGTAGTATCGTAGCGATTGAAGAAGTACCCAAAGAAGAAACCTATAAATATGGCGTAATTGCCGGCGAACAGTTTCAGGATAACATTTTCAAGGTCACCGACATGGTTGAGAAACCGGCCCCAGAAGATGCCCCTAGCAATATGGCAATCATTGGTCGCTATATACTAACTCCTGACATTTTTGATTATATCCGAGAAACCAAACCGGGTTCTAATGGTGAGGTTCAAATCACCGATGCACTGCTTGCTCAGGCTAAAAGCGGATGTGTACTGGCGTATCGATTTAAAGGTAAGCGTTTTGATTGCGGCAGTCTGCATGGATATGTGGAAGCAACCAATTATTGCTATAAGAAATTCCACGACCCATCAGAGTAGCAGTAGATCTTCTAATTCATTGTTAAGGTAAATTTGTGCCGTAGTATTACGTAACCAGGGTGGTACACGGTGCTTTTGAAAAAGACGTTTCAGGCGATGACTGCTTGAAGCGTCCGATGAACAGTCCCCTGTGCGAAATTGTAAAGCCAGCTTTTGTCCTTTATCGACCTGATCAAGATAGGCTAAAAGCTGATGCCGATTTACAGAAATATTTAGTCCCTGGATTACTAAAGCTTTACCATCAGGTACATCATAGCGCGCTAATAAGTCCGGCTCCTGATAATCATCCACCATAAACAGCAGCCCATCATAACAACGAAGACTATACCCCTTAGCCTGTATTACTGGCAAAGCATTAACCGATGCCTGAACTTGTTTGAGCAACTGTTGTAGCTTTTTGAAACCCGGTTGTTGCTGATGCCTGATATCGATCCAGTAACGTATGAGGTTCTTCTGGCGTTCAAACGAAAGTCGGGTTAAAGCGGATATATCCAGACAGGGAGTAGCTGAGAAAAAATGATCTCGAACGCAGGTTTTCAAATCAATCTGTGCCAACTCCTGTAGCAATTGATGCTGCTCCCTTTGCCACTCACTAACCCGATGCAGTTGTTGTGTAGCAGCAGGCCAACGTTGTTTTATTAGCGGTAGGACCTGATGCCGAAGATAGTTACGGTCGTATCGTAATGACTGGTTGCTTGGATCTTCTACCCATTGCAAATCCTGTTGACTCGCATAATGCTCGATATCTTCGCGTTGAAAATTGAGTAGTGGTCGAAACAGGTAGCCCTGCCCTAAAGACGTTAAATCAGCAATGGCTCTCAAGCCAGCCGAGCCAGAACCACGCATCAGATTCAACATCAGAGTTTCAGCCTGATCATTCATATGATGTGCGGTCAGTAGCGCATCTTTAGAAGTCAGTGCAGCAGAGAATAAATCATAACGAGCATGGCGGGCGAGAGCTTCCAGATTGCTACTTGCGGGATCCAGATTTAGCTGATCAACTCGAATTTCCAGGTTATATTTTGCCGCAAGATCATAGGCCATCTGCTGCATCTGCTGTGCATTGGTCTGCAAACCATGATTAATGTGCCACAGTATAAGCTGGAAATCATGCTGCTGATGGATTAACTTATGTAGTAATACACATGAATCAATTCCAGAACTAAAAGCTATATATAGACTATTGACACTTTCAGGTAATTTTTCCAGCGGAAGATGCAGCGAAGACATCTCATCAAGTTTCGATAAAAGCACCAAAACTCATCAATCGATTATAGCGTTGATCCAGCAGCTTATCGATACCGATTGCATCCAACACCTCAATATTTTCGGCCAGATTCTCGCGCAGGTTATTTGCCATCTGATCATAATCACGATGTGCTCCACCCAGGGGCTCAGCAATAATCTGATCAATAAGTTTGAGCTCAAGTAGTCGCTTTGCAGTGATACCCATTGCATCGGCAGCCTGAGCGGCTTTATCTGCACTTTTCCACAGGATAGAGGCACAGCCTTCAGGCGAGATAACTGAGTAGGTAGCGTACTGAAGCATGTTAACCCGATCACCCACCGCGATAGCTAACGCGCCTCCCGAACCACCTTCTCCTATTACAGTACAGATAATCGGGGTTTTAAGGTCCGCCATTACATATAGATTTCGTGCAATAGCTTCACTCTGTCCACGTTCTTCGGCACCGATACCAGGATAAGCTCCCGGTGTATCAACCAAAGTTATCAGTGGCATTTTAAATTTTTCAGCCATCTTCATTAAACGCATTGCCTTTCTATACCCTTCTGGACGAGGCATGCCAAAATTTCGTTTGATTTTTTCCCGGGTATCACGACCTTTTTGCTGACCTAAAACCATCACTGGCTTTCCATTCAAGCGCCCGATACCACCAATCATTGGACTATCTTCAGCGTAAACACGATCTCCGTGCAAATACTCAAAATCTACAAACATACGCTCGATGTAATCGACCGAATATGGGCGATTTGGGTGACGGGCAATCTGTGAAATTTGCCAGGAACTTAACTTGGAAAAAATGGAATTAGTCAGGCTTTCAGCCTTTTTTTCCAGCGTGCCAATTTCTTCTGTAATATTAATATCAGAATCATCAGTTACATAACGTAACTCTTCTATCTTGGCCTGCAATTCAGCAATTGGCTGTTCAAAGTCTAGAAAATTTGGATCCATTGCGCTATTAGCCTGCCTTTTTATTCGGTGTATTTATGGAAATCATTATTTTGTTATCTGTTGCGTGCCATGCTTGATCTCAGGAGTTATGTCATAATAATTCACAGGAGTTCACCACGGGCCAGAAATAAGAATTGTATCGATTTAAGCCTAAACTGTCAGTAACAACCGATAATTTAACTTTAACAATTATTCACTTAAAGATTGGTTGATATGTTCTAGACGTGCCACGGGGTCGGCATCTGCGGTAATAGGACGACCAATCACCAGATAGCTGGAACCTGCAGCAATGGCCTGCTGTGGTGTCATAATGCGCTGTTGATCGTTACTGTCCGAACCCTCTGGTCGTATACCTGGCGTAACCAGTAAAGGTTTAGTACCGAACTGGCTTCGAATAGCTTCAACTTCTAGCGCCGAGCAAACCATACCATCCAGCCCACACTGCAGAGCTAAAGCAGTTAAATCCATAACTGCCTGTGCAGGCGTCTTTTGAATACCTATTTGCTCTAAACCTTGCTGATCGATACTTGTCAGGATAGATACAGCAATTAAATGAGGAGCCCGACCATCGAAGTCATCGACTGCCTGTTTAGCCGCCAGCATCATATCCTTACCGCCTAGAGCATGTACATTAGCCATCCATACACCCAGGTGGGCAGCGGCGGTAATCGCTTTATTAACCGTATTGGGAATGTCATGGAATTTCAAATCCAGGAATACATCATAACCACGCGCTACGATTGATTTGACAAGTTCAGGCCCCGCAGCGGTAAAAAGCTCCTTTCCTATCTTCACCCTGCACAGGGTTGGAGAAATTTGATCGATAAATTGTATAGCACTAGCGGCATCCGCATAGTCCAACGCTACAATGATCTTAGAATCAGTTTTTTGCATATTAGTACTCATATTAATGGACAGGCTTGAGGCTGGACCAGGATTTACAGCTAGGACAATTCCAGAACATGCTTTGACTACCATAGCCACAAATATTACAGGTGTAAGCAACCCGCTTGTCTTTGATTTCCTTAAACTGGCTGGTTAGATCCGGCCATGTATCATCCAGATGTTGTGGAAAAGCCTTGAAATATCGCATCGCAAACTCAAAAACATCCAGTGAAGCCGACTTTTTGAGGGCCTGCTTGATAAAACTCAACAAAAGTTTGTGTTGATCATCTGCAAGATAACTTTCTAGAAGCTCCACCGCTAACGGGCTTACGGGCATTTTCTCATACTGTTTTAATAAAAATTCCTGGTATCGATGTGTAGAGCCACGATTTAGTAATATTTCACGGGCAGCAGGAATCAATAGTTCGATCTGGTGGGCATTTGGTTCAAGTATCTGATCGAATAATTTTTTTGCTTTGCCAATTTCATTATTTTTCAAATAAACTTCAATCAATAATAAGGATGCTCTGGTACATTTACTATCAGTTTGTAGAGCCAGATCCAGCTGCTCACGAGCCAGTCTCAGATTACCCTCAGCCAGAGACTGTTGCGCCAGTTCGCAATAACAATGACTTAAAATCAGGCGTGCATCAGGCTCATTCATATCGAGTAAGATTTTTGCAGAATCGCGGGCTTCAATCCATGACTTCTCCAAACTGTAAAGCTGAAGTAACTGGCGATGAGCCTGGGCATTTTCCGGATTGATTTGTACCAGTTCCTTATACAGGTTTTCTGCACGATCTAATAAACCAGCCTTTTGATAATCTTCAGCCAGTTCAGACAATGCCATAACCCGTTGATTTTGATCAAGATTGGGTCTAGCTATTAAGTTTTGATGAATTTTTATTGCACGATCAACTTCACCCTTACTACGGAAAAGGTTACCTAAAGCGAGATGAGTTTCTATAGTATCTCTATCAACCTTAACAAGCTCGACGAATAATTCGATGGCTTTATCAGACTTGTTGGCTAACAGATAATTTAGACCCTGAATATAATATCCAGAACAGTTTACAAAATCACTTTGCGAGGATTTTGATGGCCTTGATTTAGATAAACGACCAAGCAGCCATCCGCTAAATAAAGCCAGAAAAATAATAACGGGGAACCAGATATCCATACGCAGGATGGTAGTCTACCCAGCTTTAAGCATCAATGTTTGAAACGAGTAGAAACCTGTTTATTTCTGGTTATTTGCGCGATCACGCAATTCTTTTCCCGGTTTAAAATGTGGCACATATTTTCCGGGCAATTCCACCTTGTCACCTGACTTTGGATTTCGACCCACTCGGGGGGGACGAAAATGCAGGCTAAAACTGCCAAATCCACGTATCTCTATTCTTTCACCCATAGATAACGCGTTGCTCATCATCTCGATTAAACTTTTTACTGCCAACTCTACATCTTTATAGGCAAGATGACTCTGGCTACGCGAAAGATTATCGATAAGATCAGATTTTGTTAATGAAGGTATATATTCTTGTTCTTTCATAACAACTCCCCTTATTAAAAAAAGGCGGGTGATGAATCACCCGCCCTTTTATTTATTTGTCGTCTGAACCAAGTTGTTCCTTCAGCAAATCACCAAAACTGGTAGTTGCTGCACCATTATCACTACTGGCCGCATAATCCTGTAAAGCTTCCTGCTCTTCATCAATATCTTTTGCTTTGATTGACAGAAAAACACTACGGTTTTTACGATCCATTCCGGTTAGCTTGGCTTCAACTTCATCGCCTTCACTAAGGAAAGTTCTGGCATCTTCAACACGGTCTTTAGCCATTTCGGAAGCACGTAAAATTCCTTCTAGAC
This sequence comes from Gammaproteobacteria bacterium, assembly GCA_050292965.1. Taxonomy (GTDB): domain Bacteria; phylum Pseudomonadota; class Gammaproteobacteria; genus JACNJF01. The sequence goes on from JBNKMF010000013.1 coordinate 45,460, forward strand.
CATCACCCAGATCAATGATAGCCGCTTTCGCATCTACAGAAATTACTGTGCCTTTGACGATACTACCCTTAGGATAGGTACCAATGAAATTAGCAAATGGGTCTTTATCAAGCTGCTTGATACCCAGCGAGATACGCTCACGCTCAGGATCAATAGACAGAACCATAGCTTCAACCTCCTGACCTTTCTGGTAATCGCGAACCGCTTCATCACCAGTTTTATGCCATGACAGATCAGTCAGATGAATCAGACCGTCAATATTGCCATCCAGACCAATGAAGATACCAAAGTCAGTGATTGACTTGATTTTACCACTGATAAGGTCGCCCTTGTTATGCAATGCAGAGAATTCATCCCATGGATTTGCCTGACACTGCTTCATACCCAGAGAGATACGACGACGTTCTTCATCGATTTCCAGAATGGTAACTTCAGTCTCGTCACCCAGGTTTACAACCTTATTGGGGTTAACGTTCTTGTTAGTCCAGTCCATTTCTGATACGTGTACCAGACCTTCAACACCATCTTCAATTTCAACAAAACAGCCGTAATCGGTGATATTACTGACCTTGCCGAACAGACGTGAACCTTCTGGGTAACGACGCATAATGTTAACCCATGGATCATCACCCATTTGCTTCAGACCAAGAGATACACGATTCTTTTCGCGGTCGAACTTGAGAACAACAACATCGATTTCCTGTCCGATCTCAACAACCTCTGAAGGATGCTTAACACGCTTCCAGGCCATATCGGTGATATGTAACAGACCATCGATGCCACCCAGATCCAGGAACGCACCGTAATCGGTCAGGTTCTTGACAATAGCGGTAACTTTTTCGCCTTCTTTCAGTGATTCCAGCATTTTTTCACGTTCTTCACTGAATTCCTGCTCAACCACTGCACGACGAGATACCACAACATTGTTGCGCTTCTGGTCCAGTTTGATGATTTTGAATTCTAAATCTTTTTCTTCGAGATATGCGGTATCTCTAACGGGTCTTACATCAACCAGTGAACCTGGCAGGAATGCACGAATTTCACCGATATCGACAGTAAATCCGCCTTTGACCTTTCCGGTAAAACGACCGGTAACAATTTCGTCGGCTTCAAGCGCCTGCTCAAGACGTTTCCAGGCACGAGCACGTTTTGCTTTTTCGCGAGACAGTCTGGTTTCACCATAACCATCTTCAAATGAATCTAGAGCAACTTCAACCTGATCACCGATCTCGACGCTGAGTTCACCTTTTTCATTGTAAAACTGTTCTACGGGTATAACACCTTCAGATTTGAGTCCGGCATTTACGATGACTACATCGCGGTTGATATCAACAACCTCACCGGTAATTATTTCACCTACGTTCATATTTGTTTGAGCAAAACTTGCCTCAAACATTTCTGCGAAACTTTCTGACATGGAAGATTTTTCCTAAAGAATAAAAGTAAGTAATCAGGCTAAGGAGAGCCCAGATTACAGTCTAGTTAAAAAACATGGCGACAGAGTGTCTGACACCACAGCTAAATTTACTGAAGTCTAAGTGGCTAAACTTCAGCTATTGAATCGATGACTGTTTGTATATGATCCATTACAAGTTCGAAAACATGTTGTAAGTCCATCATACTTGAATCTACGACCACTGCATCAGTAGCTGGAACCAATGGCGAGACCGGACGATTCTTATCACGTTCATCTCTGATTTCAATTTCTCTTTGCAGGTCGGCAATACTAGCGTTTAAACCCATATCAATCAACTGCTTATAACGCCTTTTTGCTCTTTCTTCAGCACTTGCATGCAAATAAAGCTTAATTTTGGCCTCTGGGAACACCACAGTACCCATATCTCTACCATCAGCCACCAGACCAGGGGGTTGGGCAAAATCGCGCTGCAATTGTAATAATTGTTCGCGAATTGAGGGATAAGCTGCTATGACCGACGCAGAAGCAGCTGTTTTTTCTTCACGAATCTGTTTTGATACATCCTCTCCCTCAAGAAAGGGAATTGTCAACTCGTCACCAGATTTAAAACTGACCTGCATTGAACTAATGGCCGCCAGAACAGCTGATTCATCTGCCTGGTTTACCTGTTTTCTGAGCACCTGCAATGCAGCAAGACGATAAATAGCGCCACTATCCAGAATATGAAATCCTAGTTCTCGGGCGACTAGTAAAGCTAAACTCCCTTTACCTGAGCCACTGGGGCCGTCGATTGTGATGATGCAGGTAGTCATGACTTTTCCTCTACCTTGATATCGAAACCGGCATGTTTTGCCAGTTCGCTAAAGCCCGGAAACGAGGTATTGACATTATCACAATCATAAATAGTAATCGTTCCCTGGGCGCGAAGGGATGCAACAGCAAATGCCATTGCTATACGATGATCGCCATGTGATTCCACTGTGCCAGATCCAATTTGACCACCCTGGATCACTATCCCATCGGGCGTAGCATGAGCGTCCACGCCCAGAATATTCAACCCATCAGCCATAACCTGAATACGGTCACTTTCCTTCACTCTTAGCTCCTGGGCGCCTGTCAGCACCGTGCTACCTGTGGCACAGCTGGCAGCTATAAACAAAACCGGGAATTCATCGATAGCCAATGGCACCAGATGCTCGGGGATTTGTATGCCTTTTAACTGGGCGCTCCTGACCACTATATCGGCAACAGGCTCTCCACCCACTTCTCTTTCATTGATTAAAGTAATGTCAGCACCCATTAATTCCAGAATATCAATAACACCAGTACGAGTTGGGTTGATACCGACATGAGTGAGAGTGAGCTCACTATTAGCTGTGATGCTGGCAGCGACCATAAAAAAAGCAGCGGAAGAAATATCTGCCGGGACTTCAATATTACAGGCCGTTAATTGTTGCCCTCCCTGCATGCGGATGTGATTAGCTTCGGTAATCACTTCACAACCGAATCCGCGCAACATTCTTTCGCTATGGTCTCGAGTTGGTGCAGGTTCTATTACCTCGGTCACACCATCTGCATACAGACCTGCCAGTAGCACACAGGATTTTATCTGCGCAGAGGCGACCGGTAATGGGTAACAAATCGATTGTAATGGTTTGTCACGCGCATGAATGGTTAAGGGTGCAGTACCACCAGACTGGCTACCAACCCTGGCCCCCATCAATTCAACCGGGTCAATCACTCGTTTCATAGGACGCGATGAAAGAGAAGCATCACCGATTAAAACCGAATCAAATACCTGACCACTAAGTAAACCGACCAGTAAACGCATAGCAGTTCCAGAGTTACCCATATCAAGCTCTATGGCAGGTTTCGATAAACCGTGCAAACCGACACCATGAACTATGATTTCCGATTCAGTTTGCTGGATATCTACACCCATCGCCTGAAAAGCTTTAAGCGTATTAAGACTATCTTCACCGTGTAAAAAACCGCTAATTTCAGTAGTACCATTGGCGATAGATGCCAACATGATGGAACGGTGTGACATCGATTTGTCACCAGGCACTCGGACATAGCCGTAAACAGGACCCGCAGGATTACAGATATAAGTAGTCATTGATTAAATTAAGTTTGCCTAAATTGAAATAGCGAATTGTACCTTATGTATGCTGTATAAATTACAAAAGGTTAATTATTACCTGAATCAGTGGTTTCAGATAATATTGTGCAGCATTACATGACATGGATATTACAGTTTACGTAATTGATCTCGAGTATGCTTCGCATCTTTAAAAGAATCGTATAAGGCATCAGCATCATGTTCCCTGATCGCTTTGGATATCGAATCCAGCTCATGCTGATAACCCTCAATCAATTCAAGCAATGCCTCACTGTTCGCGAGACAGATATCACGCCACATCACTGGATCACTGGAGGCAATGCGGGTAAAATCTCGAAACCCACCCGCTGCATAACTAAAAATCTCATCCTGGTCACTCATCTTGGATAAATGAGATACTAGTGAGAATGCCAGCATATGAGGTAAATGTGAGGTCGCGGCAAGCACCCGGTCATGATGCCGCACATCCATAGATTCAACCTCGGCTGAACAGGCCTGCCACATATCTCGTACCACTTCTAGCGCATGGATAGAAGTCTCAGCAACCGGCGTCAGAATAATTTTTCGATCCTGAAATAAAGTTGCGAAGCCCGCCTCAATACCACTTTTCTCGGTTCCTGCAATTGGATGCCCCGCAACAAACCGAGATACCCCCTCCCCCAGATGAGTTCGCGCACAGTCAATTACACTCGCTTTGGCACTACCTACATCTGTAATCACTATAGTTTCTGAAATTGATTCTGCAAGTTCCGCAAATACACTATCCATTGCGCCCAAAGGAACGGCAATCACGACGACATCAACATCTTTAACCGCATCCGCTATGCTGGTTTGATAACAATCAAGTACACCGAGTTGAACGCCCAGCTTAAGTTTGTCTATGTTGCGACCATATCCGGTCACCTTTTTTACATATCCTGCCTGCTTAAGCGCCAAAGCCAGCGAGCTGCCGATCAAACCAACACCGATTATGCTCAAATGATCAATCATAGGTTTGTATTTCCAGAGCAGTTATTAGATTCCTGAATGCGCATGTTAAAGCGCAATTTTTGGATAGGAGCCAAGAATTTTGAATAGTGCCGCCTGCTTCTGTAAGCCTTCCAGAGCCCTGGCGACATGATCATCGTTTTTATGACCATCAATGTCGATAAAAAATACATAATCCCACAAACGATCTGGCGAGGGGCGTGATTCAATTTTATTCATACTGATTTTATTTTCAGCCAAAGGAGATAACAGTGAGAGCAATGACCCCGGTTGGTTACGTGTTGACAATAACAATGAAGTCTTATCATGACCGCTAGCTGCCACTTCCATATCGCCAATCACCATAAAACGTGTTGTATTATTCGCCATATCCTCAATATTTTTGGCGCACACCTTTAGCCCTACAATCTCTACCGCCTGAATACCGCAAATCGCCGCACTTGATTTATCTTCACAGGCCAGATGTGCTGCTTCAGCATTACTACTCACTGGAATACGTTCAATACCCGGGTAATTCTGGTCTAGCCAGTTTCTACATTGGGCAAAGGATTGTTGATGCGAGTATATCTTTTTGATATCTGCTGGGTTTTGAGTGAGATTAGCCAACTGGTGATGTATACGAATTTCAACTTCTCCACACACCTTCAGGTCGCTGTGTAAAAACATATCCAGAGTATGACTAATTACACCTTCGGTTGAGTTTTCAACAGGAGCCAGTCCAAAATCTGCATGTCCTGCTTCAACTGCTGTAAAAATATCGGGTATACAACTCATCGCCACCGTATCAACCGAATGACCAAAATGTTTAAGTGCAGCTGCCTGGGTAAAAGTCCCCTCAGGGCCGAGATAAGCTATACGCAATGGCTGTTCAAGAGCAAGACAGGCTGACATGACTTCACGGATTAATCGGCCCGCTTCTTTATCGCTCAGTGGCCCCGGATTCAATTGCTTAATGCGATTGATAACCTGAACTTCACGATCAGGTCGGAAAAAATCCAGTGACTCCCCTTCCTTCAACTCAGCTTTTTTTGCATCGGCCACCTGAATGGCATACTGCGCACGCTGATTAAATAGTTTTAATAATTGCTCATCGATATCGTCAATGTGCTGCCGCAGGCTGAGTAAATCAGGTGTTGAATCGTTTTTTTTGGACATCAGATAATACGTACTGCCAGTACACCTTTGATTTTTCTTATTTGATCGACCACTGAAGCATCAATGGTTTTATCCAGATCCATCACAGTATAAGCAATATCTTTGCGTGATTCATTGACCATGTGATGGATATTAATATTGCTCGCACCCAGAATATGTGAGATTTGACCCACCATATCCGGCGTATTCTCATTAACAACAGTAAGACGAAAATCAGTAGCTCGTACGAGCTGAACCTCGGGAAAATTTACCGAGTTAGTAACATTCCCATTTTCCAGATAATCACGTATCTGATCAGCTACCATAATTGCACAATTCTGTTCGGCCTCATAGGTTGAGGCACCCAGATGCGGTAGCATAATCACACCCTTTTTCCCTTTAAGCAGATTTGAAGGAAAGTCAGTGACATAGGCCTGCAGATGATCCGATGCAAGTGAATCTAGTACTGCCCGATCATCTACGATACCATCTCGAGAAAAATTTAAAATCACGCCGCCCTTTTTCATAATCGCAAGACGTTCAGCATTGATAATATTTTTTGTTGCCGGGATTAGCGGCACATGCAAGGAGATAAAATCTACCTTGGTCATCATACTATCAACACTACTGGTTGCTTTTACATCAGCGGACAGGTTCCAGGCGCTTTTTACGCTAATACCGGGATCATAACCAATTACCTTCATACCCAGAGATCGAGCTGCGTTTGCCACTTTAACCCCTATTGCACCCAGACCAATAACGCCTAATGTGCGACCTGGTAATTCGTAGCCCACATATTTTTTCTTACCCTCTTCAACCTGTTTCGAGATAGCAGCATCATCACCCTGCAACTGATTGGTATACTCCCAGGCCTGGCATAGATTACGACAGGCGAGCAACATACCTGCAACCACCAGCTCCTTTACTGCATTTGCATTCGCGCCAGGTGCGTTGAATACAGCCACCCCTCGCTCGCTCATTTTTTCCAGTGGAATATTATTAACCCCGGCACCAGCTCGACCTACTGCTACGAGTGAAGACGGGATTTCCATATCATGCATCTTGAAAGATCGCAGTAAGATTGCATCAGGCTCAGAACATTCGGATGAAACCTCGTAGTCTTCACGAGGTAAACGTTCCAGCCCCTGAGCTGAGATATTATTCAGAGTTAATATTTTTTTCATTGTGCTATTCCTTAGCCGTTGCGATTAGCAAAATCATTCATGAAAGCAATCAAAGTATCCACACCCTCTTCCGGCATAGCGTTATAGATACTGGCTCGCATACCACCTACCGAACGATGACCTTTTAGAGTAACCAGGCCTGCTTTCTTCGCTTCAGCTAGAAAAGTCGCATCCAGCTCTGAATTCTTCAATACAAAAGGGACATTCATCAATGAACGATTTTCAACCTTAACAGGGTTGGAATAGAAATCATTACCATCGATTACGGCATAAAGCTTTTGTGCTTTGCGCTGATTCACTTCACCCATTGCGCTCAATCCACCATTTTTCTTCAACCACTGAAATACCAGACCGGAAAGATACCAGGCATAGGTGGGAGGTGTGTTGTACATGGATTCGTTTTCTGCATAGGTCGCATAATTCAGCATAGCCGGACAGCTATCAGTGGCAGAACCTATCAGATCATCACGAACAATGGCTATGGTTAAACCGGCAGGTCCGATATTCTTCTGTGCTCCTGCATAAATAATACCGTATTTGGTGACATCTACTGGGCGCGATAGAATAGTAGATGACATATCTGCAACAATCGGTACATCACCTGTATCAGGTAATCCATCAAACTCTACACCGCCGATAGTTTCGTTCGGTGTGATATGTACATAAGCTGCATCACTGGATAAGGTCCAGTCAGCATAATCAGGCACAGAATTAAAACCATCCGCTTCAGAACTTGCACAGATATTGACTTCTCCATAACGCTTACCCTCTGAGATAGCCTTCCTGGACCAGGCACCAGTATTACAATAATCAGCTTTACCAGTGCGCCCCATCAGATTTAAAGGTACCATAGCAAATTGGGTACTTGCTCCACCCTGCAGAAATAACACTTTATAGCTATCAGGTATAGACATTAACTCTCGTAAATCCTGCTCAGCAGTGCTGGCAATACCCATAAACTCCTTGCCACGATGACTCATTTCCATCACCGACATACCACATCCCTGCCAGTCAATCAGTTCCTCTTGCGCCTGTTGCAATACTTCAGTCGGCAACACAGCCGGACCTGCACTGAAATTAAACACTTTTGCCATTCTCTTTTCCCATTGAGTTAAAAGTTTTAAATTAAAAGTTTCCCTCTACTGCTAGTTGAGCAGAAATATTACTCAGCGCTGTCAGCAGAAGGTTTTTATCAAATTTATTCTTCGCCAGTGCTTCCGTCTTCTTCATCATCAGTAGCGACAGGTTCAATTTGAACAAGTTTTTCATCTTTACTGAGTCGTATCAGAGTGACACCCTGAGTGTTACGCGACATGACTGAAATATCTGACACAGGGGTACGAACCAGAGTGCCTGCATTAGTGATCAACATAACCTCATCTTCATCACTGGCCAGAATGGCACCAACTACTTTCCCGTTTCTATCGCTAGTCTGAATAGAGATAACGCCCTGCCCACCACGTCCCTGACGCAAGAAATCTGATACTTTAGTACGTTTTCCAAAACCATTTTCTGTTGCGAAGAGAATGATATCGTCTTCCTCTTCCTGTACTGCAATCAGTGAGATGACCCGATCATCTGGTTTGATCCGAATTCCGCGTACACCCGCTGCGGTACGGCCCATGGCACGTACATCTTGTTCGGGGAAGCGTATGCCCTTACCCCCAGCTGTAAACATCATCAGGTCTTTTTCACCATGAGTTAGCTGCACACCAACCAGACTATCTTCTTCGCGCAGGTCTATAGCAATAATGCCATTCGCTCTGGGGCGTGAGAAACTGGGCAGCGGTGTACGTTTTACGGTACCGGCAGCGGTAGCGAAAAAGATGAAATCGCTTTCAGGATAATCGCGTACCGGCAGTATTGCGGTAATGCGTTCATTTTCTTCCAGTGGTAACAGGTTGACCATAGGTCGACCACGTGCCGTTCTCGAGCCAATCGGTAACTGATAAACCTTGAGCCAGTAAACCTTGCCACGGGTTGAGAAACATAACAGCGTATCGTGGGTAGAAGCGATGAACATCTTTTCAATGAAATCTTCATCCTTAACTTTGGTTGCCGCCTTGCCGCGTCCGCCTCTGCGTTGTGCTGTATAAGCTTCTAATGGCTGTGCCTTGGCATAGCCTGCATGGCTTAGTGTCACCACAACCTCTTCATCATTGATCAAATCTTCGACCGTTAAATCCTGCTGATCGATAACGATTTCTGTACGACGAGGGTTGGCAAACTGTTCTTTGGCAGATAGTAATTCGATGCGGATTTCAGACATCAGGCGCTCTTCGCGATTCAGGATATCCAGAAAATCTTCAATCTTTTCCAGAATCTCGCGATACTCGTTGATAATTTTTTCCTGCTCCAAACCGGTCAGTTTGTGCAGTCTTAAATCCAGGATTGACTGTGCCTGTTTTTCAGTCAGACGATAGCTATCTTCATTCAAACCGAATTCAGCAGCTAGTCCATCCGGCCGCGAAGCTGAAGCACCCGCTCTCATTAACATGTCGTTCACCAGGCCAGGAGTCCAGGCACGCGCCAGTAAGGATGTCTTGGCAACCGATGGACTTGGTGATTTTTTGATTAATTCGATGATTTCATCAATATTAGATAAGGCTACTGCCAGTCCTTCCAGTAAATGAGCTCTTTCACGCGCCTTACGTAAATCATAAATGGTTCTACGAGTAACAATTTCACGTCGGTGTCGGATAAAGGCATTCAGGATCTGGCTTAGATTCAACAAACGTGGTTGGCCGTCGACCAGGGCCACCATATTGATACCAAAAACGTTCTGTAGTTGAGTTTGCTGGTACAGGTTATTCAGAATCACATCGGCGATTTCACCACGACGTAATTCGATGACCATGCGCATACCATCCTTATCGGACTCATCACGCAAACCGGTGATACCTTCTATTTTCTTTTCTTTAACCAGCTCAGCAATCTTTTCCAGCAAACGCGCCTTGTTCACCTGATAAGGTAACTCGTGCACGATAATACTTAACTTACCGGACTTCTCGTCTTCTTCTATCTCGGTACGAGCACGCAGATAGATTCTGCCTCGGCCAGTACGATAGGCCTCGCGTATACCTCGCGCACCATTGATATAGGCAGCGGTAGGAAAATCGGGACCGGGAATACACTCCATCAATTGTTCAACGGTTGCATCAGGCTGATCCACCAGCAATACACAGGCGTCAATAACCTCTCCCAGATTATGCGGTGGGATATTAGTCGCCATACCCACTGCGATACCAGACGATCCATTTACAAGTAAATTAGGAATTTTGGTTGGCAGAACTGAAGGCTCTGACTCTGATTCATCATAGTTAGGGATGAAATCAACGGTTTCCTTTTCCAGATCGGCCAGTAACTCGTGCGCAATCCTGGACATACGAACTTCTGTATATCGCATTGCAGCGGGCGAATCACCATCCACCGAACCAAAGTTACCCTGGCCATCGATCAGCATATGGCGTAAGGAAAATGGCTGTGCCATACGTACTATCGTATCGTACACAGCTGTGTCGCCGTGCGGGTGGTATTTACCAATGACATCACCCACCACGCGGGCAGACTTTTTATAAGCCTTATTCCAGTCATTACCCAGTACGCTCATCGCGAACAGTACTCTTCGATGCACAGGTTTCAAGCCATCGCGCACATCAGGAAGAGCACGACCAACGATGACACTCATGGCGTATTCCAGATACGACTGGCGCATCTCATCTTCAAGGTTTACGGGAAAGATTTCCTTTGCTATATCAGCCATTAAAACAGTTTCTCATGTGGGGTTACAGCCTAAGCCAGATTGTAGTGTGAGCGATACAACAACCCGTGGAGCGGGTCGTATTGGGCATCAAATTGGGTTAATTTGATGAAATAAAAATGATTGGAATAGATAATATTTATTGCTAATTCGCCAGACGTTATATTGTGCTAGCGGCTCCATATTTCAGATTTGAGCGATTTTAACACAGACCCTGCCAAAACCACTAGCCCAATAAACGCCGCTTACAGCCCATTTAGGGGTGATTTATATTAAATTTATCAAAATAAGCCCTTCATTTTGTTTTTGTCGGGCTGCATAACGACACCCTTCTCTGTGACGATGGCTGTTACCAGGCTTGCCGGAGTCACATCGAACACGGGATTCCAGGCATCTACCCTGCTCTGATCAGCATAATATTGACCCAGAATTTCATCCTGACCGCGCTGTTCTATCTCGACCTGGTCACCACTTTCAGTCGCCATATCGAGCGTAGTCATTGGAGCTACCACCATCATGGAGACCCCGTAATGCTGTGCCATCACCGCCAGGTTATTAGTGCCTACCTTATTAATAACATCTCCGTTAGCACAGATTCGATCTGCGCCAACTATGATCCAGTCGATTTTCATCTGTGCAAATAAAGAAGAGGCCGCGCCTTCAATGATGACCGAAACAGGAATATCATCTTCAGCCAGCTCCCAGGCAGTTAATCGAAGGCCCTGTAGCCAGGGCCGGGTTTCTGATGCAAACACTCGATCCAGACGCTTTTCATGCCACGCACTTCTAATAACGCCCAGAGCGGTGCCATAACCCGCTGTAGCCAGAGCTCCCGCATTACAATGTGTAAGCACCCTGCTTCCCGGTTTGATAAGACTTGCACCTAGCTGGCCCATGGCCAGATTATCATCCAGATCCTGCTGATGTATGCGTCTCGCATTATCCAGCAATGCCTGTTGCATATTCTCGCACTGACTGTCGAGTACCTGGCACTGCTGCTGTACCGCCCAGCTTAGATTAACAGCTGTGGGTCGTGCATCATTTAATAACACTAACGCCTGTTCAAAATCATAACTTGAGTTCTGTAACCACTGACGATAACCCAGACAGACCGCATAAGCGGCAGTAATGCCTATGGCGGGCGCACCACGCACCACCAGATCTTTAATCGCCTGCGCAGCTTGCTCCAGCGTATTACACACAAGATTCTCCATCTGCTGGGGAAGCTTACGTTGATCGATCAGGATCAGGCTGTCATTCGACCAGCTGATCGGAGAGATTTTGGATGGATGTGTAGACATGATTTAACCGGACTAAAAATCGCATATTATACGTTTAAAATGTCCCATGACATTGCACAATATTCATTTTCGTCTTAAGGTTCGCGCATGAAAACCCTAACCATCATAAAAGCCCGCTGGATTTTGACCGTTAACCCGCAGTTTGAACTGCTGGAGCATGCTGCGTTGGTGATAGAAGGTGATGAGATTCAGCGAATTCTACCTGTCGACGAGCTCCAGCCCCAGGAACTGGATCTGGCTGATGTGTTTGAACTGGAAAACCACGTATTAATGCCAGGCCTGGTCAATACTCATACTCATGCAGCCATGAGCCTGATGCGCGGTATCGCCGATGATCTACCTTTAATGGAATGGTTGAATGATCATATCTGGCCAGTTGAAAGTCGTTGGGTGGACCGAGAGTTTATTGAGGATGGTATTAAGCTGGCCGTTGCAGAAATGGTGCGCGGTGGCACGACCTGTTTTAACGATATGTATTTCTTCCCGGATGTAATGGCCAAAACCTGTCAACAGATGGGCATGCGTGCCACAGCAGGTCTGATCGTACTGGATTTCCCAACCATGTGGGCGCAATCTGCCGATGAATACCTGAGCAAGGCATTGACGGTACTCGACGAGATACACGAATTTCCATTAATCTCTTCAGCACTTGCCCCACATGCGCCCTATACCGTTTCTGATGAACCCTTAAAGAAAATAGCCATGTACAGCAACGAACTCGACTTGCCCGTTCACATACATGTACACGAAACCCAGTTCGAGATTGACGAAGCAGTAAAAAATAGCGGCATGCGGCCACTTGAAAGACTGGATCAGCTAGGCCTGCTCACCCCCAACCTGATGGCAGTGCACATGACCAGCATTAATGAAATGGAGCTGGAACGCCTGGCCGAAACCGGGGTAAATATCGTGCATTGCCCAGAATCTAACCTGAAACTGGCAAGCGGCTTCTGCCCGGTTAGCAAGTTGCAACAGCAAAACAGCAATGTCTGCCTGGGTACCGATGGCGCGGCCAGCAATAATGATCTGGATATGTTTGGCGAAATGCGTAGTGCTGCCCTTTTAGCCAAGGGTGTATCCGGTGATGCCAGTAGCTGTAACGCCGAGCAAAGTATTCGTATGGCAACCATTAACGGTGCAAAAGCACTGGGGCTGAATAAAAAAATCGGCTCACTTGAAGTCGGTAAAAAAGCCGATATGATAGCCATCGACTTTTCGCAGATAAACAGCCAACCCGTCTATGACCCGGTTGCACAACTGGTGTATGCCTGCAACAGCCTGCAGGTCTCACATGTATGGATAAACGGGAACAACAAACTCAACAACTATCAACTTACCGATATAGATGCGGTAGAAATCATTTCAAAAGCCCAGCAGTGGCAGCAAAAAATCTCAGATAATTCATGAATACACAAAACGTCGATCACGCTGAAGTTGAAAAATTTCAGTCTATAGCCAGTCGCTGGTGGGATACCGAAAGCGAATTCAAAACCCTGCATGATATCAATCCCCTGCGCATTCA
>JBNKMF010000013.1:58891-76739 GCA_050292965.1 Gammaproteobacteria bacterium
AATTTCAGTCTATAGCCAGTCGCTGGTGGGATACCGAAAGCGAATTCAAAACCCTGCATGATATCAATCCCCTGCGCATTAATTATATAGAACAGCAATGCGGCGGATTAGAAGGCAAAAAGGTACTGGACATAGGCTGCGGCGGCGGCATTCTATCAGAAGCCATGGCATCAAATGGTGCCATAGTTACAGGGATAGATATGGCGGAACTATCACTTGATGTTGCTCGAATGCATTTAATGGAATCAGGTCTTAAGGTTGACTATCAGCAAATCACAGCCGAAGAATTCTGTGCTTTACATACTCAACAGTTCGATGTTGTTACCTGCATGGAATTACTTGAGCATGTACCTCAGCCATCATCCATTATCAATGCAGCCGCGCAGGCGCTAAAGCCCGAAGGCGGTATGGTCTTATCCACGCTAAATAGAAATCCAAAATCCTATTTGCTGGCTATCGTGGGTGCTGAATACATCATGAAAATGCTTCCCAAGGGCACCCACGATTACAATAAATTCATCAAGCCCTCAGAACTTGCGCGAGCAGTTCGTGAATCGGGTATGGAAGTACAGGATGTCAGCGGTATGAGCTACCACCCCATTACCCGACAATACAGTCTGAGTCGTGATGTAGATGTCAATTACCTGATGTCCTGCCGTCTCAGATAAATCTCTATGATGATACAGGCTGTTTTATTCGACCTGGACGGCACCCTGGTCGATACTGCTCCCGATTTAGCCGCTGCGTTAAATCACGTTGTGGCTGAAGAGAGGCTACCCACCCTGCCGCTAGAAGAAATACGCCCACATGTTTCGCGCGGCGGGCTAGCACTCATCCAGTTGGCATTTCAGCAACATCGTCAGGAGCATGAACTTGAGCCCCTGCGCTTGCGTCTGCTGAACTATTATCTGGAACATATCGCGGATCACTCGCGCCTGTTTGACGGTTTTGAATCGGTACTTGAAACATTGGAAAGCAACTCGATTCCCTGGGGCATAGTCACCAATAAGCCCGGCTGGCTCACCGAACCATTATTAGCGGCATTAAAACTAGATCATCGCTCTGCTGTCACAATCTCTGCCGACACCACAGCGCAAAAGAAACCGCATCCCTTGCCGCTGACCACTGCAGCTGAGTTAATCAAAGTTGATTGCAAAAACTGCCTTTATATTGGTGACGACCCACGTGATATTATCGCAGGTAACGCAGCTCAAATGATTACAGTCATCGCAAAATACGGCTATATAAGTGAGAATGCAGATCTGGACCAATGGCAGGCGCAACATCACATCGATTATCCACAGCAAATTCTTGAACTGGTCTAAAGCACAATAAATTACACACATCTAAAAATACTATGAACACAACAAGCATACCCGCAGACTATCAACCTACAGATAATTGCCTGAAAGATAAGGTCATCATGATTACCGGTGCCACAGGTGCCTATGGCAAAGCCATGTCATTAGCTTACGCCAGTCACGGCGCCACTGTAATCCTGCTCGGCAAAAATGTACGCCTGCTAGAAAATCTGTACGATGAAATCGAACAGGCTGGCTACCCTATGCCCGCCATCTACCCACTCAATCTGGAGGGGGCTACTGAAAAAGATTACTATGATATGGCACAAAATATAAACAATGAATTCGGACGACTGGATGGACTGGTGCATGCTGCTGGTATTCTGGGTGACCCTACCCCATTTCAGCATAGCGAAACAGAAGGCTGGTATAAGGTTATGCAGGTAAACCTGAATGGCCCATATATGATGACCAAACACCTGATCGATTTACTCAAAAAGTCCAGCCATGCCTCACTCGTTTTTATGACTGATGCAAAAACAGGCGCTTACTGGGATGCTTATACAGTGAGTAAAAAGGCAGTCGATGGTCTGATGCAGAATCTTGCTGCCGAATACGAAGGTTCCAGTCTTTTTGTTAACAGCTTTAATCCTGGCCCATCAAAAACCGCATTACATATTCGCGCTTTTCCTGCATCTATGGAGAATGATTCATTACCTGAACCGGGACAACATAAAGACCTGTTGCTCTACCTGATGAGTGACGACCTGGATCAATGTGGTGTTTGTTTTACGCCATAATAAAATGGACGTAGTGGATTTAAAAATCCTCTGAGGTTGGGCATTATTTTTAATATAGAGACCCTCGTGACTTATCCAATAATTCGAAAAGTAGAACCACAGGACATTGATCAGCTTGTCGATTTATGCAGCCTTCATGCTGAGTTTGAAGGTTCAACATATGACAAAACCGGAAAAGCAAAAAAATTGAAGCTGGCTTTTTTCAGTAATCCATTATCTGCACATTGTCTGGTGGCCGAAAAAGATGGGGAAATCCTTGGGTATACAACTGCAACTAAAGAGTTTTCCACATGGGATGCAGATTATTACTTTCATATGGATTGTTTATATATACTTGAGAAAGCCAGAGGGGAAGGACTTGGTTCTAAGTTTATTAAATCACTCCAGAAACTCGCACGTGATAATAAGTGCACCCATATTCAATGGCAAACACCACTAAATAATGAAAAAGCCATAACCTTTTATCATAAGCATGGTGCTACCAGTAAAGATAAAAAGAGATTTTTCCTTGATATTTAAACGTATTACTTGTGCCTGTATGAGAACTCTGAGAGTGAAAGCTATACACAAATGATAAGATGTAATCCTACAGGAAAAATTGAAAAGGAATAGAATGTGGATTGGCTCCAGAAAGTTGATTATATTATTTTAGTTTTTCTCCCGAAAAATTCCTGAAATTACGCGCTCGCTAAACAAAACTTGTAAAATTTTTCTTAAAAAGGTCTATGAAAAAATCGAGCAATCGAACTATGATGGAGAAATCGTTGAGGATGATTTTGAAAATGTATGGAATTGGTTAAATGGGTTGCCTTCTTTGTTTAAAATCAGCAAAGGCTGATGTATTTAGCGTAGACCAATAAAGTGCATAAAACATGATAGCCTGACGGTATGTATCGTTAATTATACTGTTAGCCACAATAAATATTTTTAAAATATAGAGGAAAAATATGGATCTAATTCATGGCTTATTACTTATTACTTCAATTCATCTTTTAGCAGCAGCATCACCTGGACCAGATTTTGTTCTTGTATCACAACAAACACTTATAAATGGTCGAAGAGCAGGTTTAATATGTAGTCTAGGAATATCGCTTGGTCTTTCAATTCATATTCTTTATTCTGCCTTTGGTTTAGCCGCCGTTATTGCCAGTTCAATTTCAGCTCTCTGGGCAATAAAAATATTTGGCGCTAGTTATTTAATTTACTTAGGGGTCAAAGGAATTAAGTCAAAATCTTCAAGCAATACTGAGCAGAAAAAAAATCTAAAAATTAGTAGATCATCATTAAAAATAATAGGTACCGGGTTTCTTTGTAATGTATTAAACCCAAAGGCACCCATATATTTTATATCTTTATTTACCATTGTTCTTTCTCCAGATATGCCTCTATATCATATTGCAATTTATGGAATGTGGATGATGTTTATTCAATTTATCTGGTTTTCGTTGGTTGCTGTTTTATTATCTCAACCAGCTATAAATAGAAAATTTAAGCGGTTCAGTCATTGGATTGATCGTGTATTAGGAGTAGCAATGATAGCATTGGGGTTAAAAATAATTGCAACACGCACTTAACTAAATATTGCTAACAATTCGAGCACACTCTGACACAGTAAAACAGGCATGCTCTGATGATGGAAAGTAGAAATGGAAATTCGATTGTCGTTTCCGAACAATAGAATCGTCTGCTGACTTCTGTTAAATCACAATATGAGTTACTTCATACTACGGCGCTTTCGGTTTTCATTGTGTTAGCTAATTGGTCTCAATTATCATTACCTTATGTCAGATATAAGCGGCCAATTGCGGAATCCAGGTTCAATATCCGTTTCCATAAAGCGGGAAGATAAGCCACTGTTACAGCTTAAGCATAGTGATGTAGAATCCGCAAATACCTCGCTGTTAGAGTCATTGACTTCTAAAGCTACTAATATTGACATATGCATTGAAAGCGAGCATGTAAGTAATGAAGCACTATCAAAAATCATCGCTAAACCTTAACCAGCGTATTAAAGGTGGCACTCGTACCTTGTGCGCTTTGTGAGAGTATTATGATCAACCAGGTTAAACAACAATGAAACAACTCTCCATGCTTTCCAGTGTCACCCCCGAGAGTTCAATAAACGCACAGCTAGCCGAGGCATATTTTCATGACTGATACGTTATTTCAGTTCCCGACACCACACGCGTTGCGCTCGACTACTTTTTAACTGCTTTGGAAAATACTCCTCCCTGGATTAATTTGCTCATGGCAATACGGAACAAGATCGCTCGATCTGTAGGCCTAAAGGATCACGGTAGACTTGCCTGTTTGAGCCCAACAAAGCTCGCTACTGTTTATTCGCCTGGAGATAGAGTAGGTATATTCACACTCATTTCCAATTCACCAATGAGATGCTGCCTGGAGATCTCGACAAACATCTGGATGTTGTACTCTCTATCTACAAGCATCCTCATAACCAAAATGGCACTCAATCTATCTCTGTGACAACGGTTGTCCAAATTCACAATCTGTTGGGGCGAATTTATATGCTTCCGGTCACACCACTTCACAAACTCATTGCCCCTGCTATACTCAATCGCATCATGGATGGGAAAAATGCAGTCTAAGCTGGCGCTCGAGCGGAATACTATAAAAGTACTGCCCGCCTCTACTTTACGTTATGTTTAAAAAACACTAAATGGAAATCATACTACTAAGACACGGTAAACCTGATATCCCATCGTTAAAGAAGTTGAGCGCTTCAGCCTTCACCACGTGGATTCAGAGATACAATGTCGCTGCATTATCCGCATCATCAAAACCAACTCATGAAGCATTGGCATGTTCTAGTGATAGTAAAGCCATCGTATGTAGTAAACTACAGCGATCTATCGACTCAGCAAACGCACTAGATGCTAAAAAATTAATTTTATCAAGTTCAGTTTTTAATGAGGCAGGTCTTCCTTCCGCGAACTGGCATAGTTTGAAATTATCACCAAAGTATTGGGCTGTATTTTTCAGAATTCTTTGGCTGCTTGGTTATTCAGGAAACTCAGAGTCATTTAGTGAAGCAAAAAATAGAGCTGTAGAAGCCGCCAAAATACTTATAGAATTTGCTAATGGGTATGAAAAAGTTATCTTTGTAGGTCATGGGGTGTTCAATAGAATTGTAGCAAAAGAGCTCAGAAAAAACGGTTGGGATGGTCCTAAAACTCCCGGTTCAAAACACTGGACTTTTGGGATTTACAGTAAAAAATAGATGAATTCATGAAAACATACATTATTTTATTAAGGGGCGTAAATGTTGGGGGTAAAAACTTACTTCCAATGTTAGAGCTTAGAGCTCTCCTGGAAAAAAATGGCTTTCAAAATGTTAAAACTTATATTCAAAGTGGCAACATTGTCCTGATGGCAAATCAGATACCGAAAAATGAAATTGGGGAATTAATTCAGAGGGAATTTGGATTTACTCCTGAGATACTGATTCTATCTGAAGAAGAGTTCAAATCAGCAGTTGTGAATAACCCCTATAAGGAATACGAGGGTAAATTTGTACATTTTTATTTTTACCTGGAAACCCCAAAATTGAATACCAGCAAACTGGATAGCCTGGCTTCTGACACGGAACGTTATGAGATTACTGATAAAGTATTTTATCTACATGCGCCAGATGGTATAGGTCGTTCTAAACTGGTGGCAAAGCTAGAAAATTGTCTGGGTACTCCCGTTACGGGGCGTAATCTAAATACCGCGAACAAACTCAAAGAAATGATAAGCCTTAAATAACCAGGTAAAGAAATCAGTAAACCTGCCTTACAGCAAAGGAAACTTTTAAAGATAACTGAACCCTTTGCTAAGGAGTTCGTATCCATGAGTTGGTGGCATGTAGGCTCAACTTTTGGTCTGATGTTTGCCGCTCTCATCGCAGCAGGCATGGTGGCCATTAAAGCTGACATTGTCGATATTAGCAGACCTGTTGATGGTACGTTCCTTTATTACTTATCACGACTATATGCACCGGGCAATCCTGCGTAATTCACGTATCGTCTGGTGGCTGTTTCACCTGTATGCAGCCTTCGCACTGACTCCTCCCCGTTTCTGGAGTAAAAGCCATAACTATCATCACGGCAACGTGGGTAAAATCAGTGCAGCTAGTATGGGGACATTTCCAGTGTTATCCACATAAATGTGGAAAGACGCCTCGTCTTTGGAACGCTTGCTGTATCGCATTTAGCGTCATCCTTTGGTTGTCATGTTCTGTTATGTCACCATTTTCGCTTATAGTATCTGTCTGCAATCGCTGTTACACAATCCTGCTCGGTACTGGGACTCATGCCCTTGCTCTGATGGGGCATAGCGCACTCACTGCCTTGCTATGGGTGCTTGGTGGTTTTGATGTGGCTTTATTTGTAGTATGGATACCAATGGCCATTGCCTCGGCACTGGGCAGTTATCTCTTTTTCGCCCAGCACAGCTTTAAACGCATGATTATAATTTCACTCGAGTCCTGGACCTTCTAACGAGCGGCTCTCGAGTCTTCCAGTTATATGAAGCTGAATAATCAAATACAATGGTTTACCGACAATATAGGCTATCACCATATTCATCACCTCAATGTGCGCATACCGTTCTACCGCCTGCCCGAAGCCATGACTGCGATTCCCCAATTACAGTCATCTATGACCACATCACTCGCTTTGCGAGATATTATTGACTACTTTCAATCAAGTCTATGGGACAAGAAGCAACAACGCATGGTATCTTATCGTACAGCGAGTAAGCTGGCGTAAATTATGTATTTTGATTAAGTTAGTTCAGAGACCAGAATTCAGGGTGGGTAAAATATTTTTCATTTCGTACACAGCACCTGACTGTCTCTCAATCTGACTCTTTTTATTTTTGTACTTATTTGTGATATAAAAAACAACCTTACTACCATGTAAAATCTATGCAAAAGATCATCATCAGCACCGTATTACTTAGTCAAATGTCTTTCTTTGTCTTTGCCGCTGATTTTTCTGTCAATAAAGTCATTGCTTTAAAGCCCTCCGTCTGGCTGCAGCAAGGAGCGCATAAAACCGACCTGAACAAAAATCAGGAATTAAAACCAGGCGATCAAATCATCACCGGTAATAGTGGGCAGGTTGAGATACAAATGGGGGCATCTATCACTTTACTTCTTTATCCTGATTCTGAAACTAGCATACAACCTGAGGAAATAGCCAAATCAACCCACAGCCAGCCACTGTCACTAGTTATGCTTAAAGGAAAAAGCTGTATCTATTCTAAGCAAGTAGTAGAACCTGTCGATAAACTTGATATCAAGGTAGGTAATTCTCTAGTCTCTGCGCTCAGTTACAACTATGATTTCTGTATTCAACGTGAAGGCAGTTTATCTTCGGTTAAATTGCGCAATGGTAGCGTACAAATCACCCCTGACAGGGAACTCGGCGTGTTCATTCTTAGTGAACCAGGAATAAAATTACTCATCGATGACGATGGCTCATTCGATTTTATAGCTTCTGATTCAGAAGACTCAACTATAACAACTGTAGATAAGAAAAAGAAAAATAAGATCAAAAATGTATCATCAGGTCAGCCAGATAAAGCTGTAAAAAATAAAACCAGCCTAACTCAAGATAAACAGACAGCAATAGAAATAAACACTACTCCCAGAGCAATTAAAGCGAGACACAACTATAACGTCTACCTGTTTTCTACACTAGATAAAGCACAGGCTGAGCAGGTCAATAAAAGATTTCATCAGGGCGGACTTAATTCTAAAATCATCATTATCGAGCGAAAAGGCACCAGTATTTACCGTATCGCTGTACCAGATTTTAAGTCACTAAAAGAAGCACAGACTTTCTCCAAATCAGTGAAAGGTAAACTGGGAATATCTACCACCTGGATTGGTCATAGCAAGATTTTAGCACAATAAATATCATATTTTACTCCTGAAACAATCAACTTTAGCATTTTAGAAAAACCACTCTAGACTGTAGTGAAAACTATAGGATTTCACTTTTTCCAGTTCACAATCCAGCCAGGATTTTGAGCAAGGATTCCACAGTTGACCGCTCGTATTAGAGGGTGTCCCTCTGTTTAGTCGATCATTTTGCACTCTACGCCGGACTACTCCCATTACGCTAATTGCAGTTACCAATCCATAAAGCACTTTATATGATTATTCCTGTGGCTGTGGCTTCTGAACTGGATGCCTGACTTACGATTAACCATGCAACTCGTATAGCTCTTGAGTTATAAATAACATATCCCTAGAATCAAATCGCTGAGGATTTTACTTCTGCGATCTTTGCTACGCTTAAATGCCTGCTCAACACCATGTCTAACTAACTGTCAAGGTAAACCCCATGTCTGACCCTTTAAACATAAAACTTGATAACCCGTACCCATTAGCAGAAAAGTTCAGACGTATTGTGTTACCAGGTTTAGTAATTGTGATTGTGGTGATCGCTATTACCTTTGGCAAGGGCAGTCGATATCTGGCCGAAGAAATCTACCTCCAATTATCTGAAGCCAGGTCTAAAACCATAGATCAGGCATTAATCGATAAAGATAAAAACGCCTGGGAAACCCTGCAGCACAGTGAAGATCCCAGCTCTTTTTTTAAAACTGCTCAGGGCCTGTCATTGATCAATACGATTAGAGGTGAAATGAGAGAACTGAAGCTATCACTTCTAAAAATATACGCTAAAGACGCGCTACTACTTTACAGTTCTGATGAAAATACCATAGGTAGCAACGATTTGAGCGATGGTTTTCTCACCGCCTGGAATGGTCGTAACAACCTCGTCCTGAAAAGTTTAGACGACGGGTCCAAACTTTATGAACTGTATGTTCGTGTGCCAGAAAATGTGAATAATATTGTAATGGAGTTATACGAACCTGTTAATTACCTGGACAACATATCGCTTAAAATCATCATTCCAGCCATATCATTTCCGGTTGGAGTATTGATACTACTAAGCCTGATCATGAGACAACTTGTTGCTAAAGCACAGCGAGATATCAATTACAGGACTGATCTTATCCAGGAGTTTCGCAGCAAGCTGCAAAAGCTGGTTTCACATGAGGCTTTTTCTAGCCTCAGATCTTCTCTGGGGTCAGGTGAAGTTCAATCCCGGCGTATTCGGGCCACCATACTGTTTTCTGATATACGTGGTTTTACTGATTTCTGTGAAACAGAGTCACCTGAAAAGGTCGTATCCTTTCTTAATCAATCTCTTGAGATTATAATCACAGCGGTCACCCGGAATCACGGCGATGTTGATAAAATGATCGGTGATGCTGTACTGGCGTATTTCCAGGGTGAAGATGCTGAAAAAAGAGCATTTAACGCAGCGCAACAGGCCATCTCAAAAATGAAATCTACCCACCTATCGCCCGGAATTGGTATCGGTATCTATACCGGAGATGTGGTCATAGGCACTATCGGCGCCTCAGATCGAATGGACTTTACCATTATTGGTGACTCGGTCAACATTGCCTCTCGCTTATGTTCTGCCGCAGCCGAAAGTGAAATCGTAATAGATCAACATAGCTATGAGAACAATATGGATGTGGAAGCTAGTGAATACGAATCACTGAAAGTTAAAGGTAAAAAACAGGCACTTAAAATTAAGCGTATTAGCTAGAGTAAATTTTATCTCTGGCTCACAGGCTGATGCGTAATCAATGCACAACTATGCAGTCATGCGTCAGCCTGTGACCCGCGTTGGGCTACCTCGCTCAGGTTGCCAGCTGTTCGATAACGGGTAAAGATTCATGTTTTATCGCAGCTTCGAAGGAAGCCAGACGCTTGTAAATCGATAACAACTCGATAATGGTGGGCCACGAATTCACCAGATATTGAAATGAATTACTAACCTGGCTAAACGCAGTCAGAATCTGCTGCAAAATGCCATAGGTAATCGCCCCTGCGGCGATGGTTGGTACCAGTATAAGATATACAAAAATGTTATCGGCCTGAAGATAAAGACTTCGAGCAACATTAAAATACATATAGTGAAAATAAATCGTGAAGTAGTTTTTACGTACATTTTCAAATAACTCTTTTAGTGTTGGCGGTTGTGCACGGAATTCATCATCTTCTCCGTATACCAGTTCTTTTCGGTAAGCGGCTTCGACACGTTGATTCTTAAAATATAGTCCGGGTAACTTTATTCCTACCAAAGCCAGCAAACCTGTGCCAAAAATCGACCATGTCAGTGCCGCGAAAAAAAGTGGGTGGAGGATCTCCCCGACTATCGGCAGCTCGATTACATACTTTGAAAGCGACCACAAGACCGGCAAAAATGCAAACAGTGTCATTACGGCATCTACAATCGAAACGCCCAAATTTTCCATAATTTCGGCAAAGCGCATGCTGTCTTCCTGAATACGTTGGGATGCACCTTCGATATTCCTCACTGTTGCCCACTGAGCGGTGTAATAGTCATTCATCGCGGTACGCCAGCGGAAAACAAAGTGGCTGACAAAAAACTTGGTTATGACATAGACAAAAATTGCAATGAAAGCTATTTCAGCAAATGTGAGTGTCAAATCATATAATCCATGGGCATCCGACGCGATAGCTTCAGCAGATTTGGTCACTGAGTTTTCACTATCTATCTTTTCAACAGAGCCACCCAGAGCCTTCTGGACCAGGTCAAAAAATGGCCGTCGCCAATTATTGATAGCCACTGATACCTGAACAGAATAATAAGTCGAAAATAAAATAAGGCTAGAACCAATGATGGACCACCACTGCCATGGGTGTCTCGCAACTTTGAACCAGAATGCAGCAAATAGCGCGACACAGGAAAAATAGTAGAGATAAAATAGTAAGAAAGAGTCCGTTACAAAATGTCCCAAACCGATGACCGTTTTCTCAGAAGCAAGATCAAAACCGAAGAAAGTACCAATTTGCTCGCTAAAGCCATACCAGACAGCACTGCAAATGGCTGAATATACAACAACGGAAAGAAAGAATAGCTTGGGACTAGGAAAAAATGATTTAAACATACAACACTCTGCTTAATTTTTTGAACAATGTTAACCTGAAAACGCTTATAGACATAGCGGGGGAATAAAGATTCAACCTAAACCCGAAAGATTAAGTGACTAACACAATATCGCTTTATAAGGCCGGATGTGCAAGGAAAATATTGACCACAGATGAGCATCCAGCGGCATCTCTGTTGAATTTCTTTCACCTCACCTCACTGCAAGCGATCCGCCCTATCTAAAACATTGGACAAAAACTTTGCTCCCTTAAAATTCACACATTTAACTGGAGTATACATCACCTAAAGGTGGAGGGTTTACTCACCTACAATGTGAGAGTCTAAATTTTTGGCGACTAGTTGTGATTTTTAGCTACAATTTAAAATTATAATCAAACTCAAGCAGCGCCTTTTATGAAACAACTAGCTGGTGAATTGAGTAGTGAAGTCTGCGGGCAATTAGGGCTGTTTATCAAAGACACCACTATCCTGATCGCCGTTTTCGGTCCCCAGGACCGGCTAAGCTATGCCAATGCTGCTTATCAAGAGTCATATTATGTCGACCCGGAAGAAGGCTTAACCTGGTACGAATTTGTAAGACGCAGCTATCATCACAATCGCGCCACAATCATTGGGCAAGGTAGCTCAGCGCTCATTTGAAACAGATATGCATGATGGTCGCTGGATAGGCTCAATGTCGGCGCTAAAGCACCATCATCTAGCACAGGATGAATTCATTTACATTCTTCAGGGATCTCCTACTTTAATATTTGGTAATGATGAATTTCTAATGCAAGCAGGTGATTGTTTCGGTTTCGAAAAAGGTAAAGGTATCGGTCATCAGTTAGTCAATAAATCCTGTGAAACAGTTACATATCTTGAAATTGGCGATCGTTCACCTAATGATAAAGCTGAATACCCAGATGATGATTTGATTGCCAAATCCAATGATACCGGTTTCTGGTTATTCCTGCACAAAGATGGAATCTTTTACTAATTAGAAATGGGGATTATCTATCTCCCCTTTTTCAGTTTAACCAGCCCTGATTGATAAACCCTCTGTAGACCAATCTTTAATTGCTGTCTGCTTTTCGCGGCAGTTAAACTGACTCGAATACATTGTGGATAATTTCGTCCTACAGCAAAAAGCCCTGCTGGCACAACTTCCACGCCGAGTTGATGGCATTTTTCCTTAGCCTGTTCGGCTGTTCCTTGCACGGGAAGCCAAACATGTGAGCACAGATCTTTATTCCCATCGTAATGACTATCTGGGAATATCTTTTTAAAAATTCGATGTCGTTTCTGGATTTCATTCCATTGCCATTTCATTCTTTGTTTTGCCAGCCCTGACTCTATCCAGCGACAGGCTATCTCTGCCATTAGCGGACTGAACTGCCAGCTAGTGGCATGAGACTCAGCCAATATCTTTTGTAGAATGGGGTGTTCTCCCGCTATCATGGCAAAGCGTACCCCTGGCGCTACGGTTTTGGCAAAACTGGTGATGACTATCGATTGCTGTTTTATCTGTGTACTGATGGGTGACTGACCCGATAATGCACCAATTACATATTCCTCTATGAATAATATGCTGTGCTGTTTGATTATTTTAATAATCTCCTGCTGGCGTTGCCTGCCCATGCTGGTAGCGGTCGGGTTTTGCAAGGTCGGATCTGAAACCAGAACTTTCGCATGAGTTGTTCTTATGGCTAAAGCCAGGGCTTCAGGGATTATCCCCTGCTCATCCATTTCTATGCCATGTAACTTTAGACTGAGCTGTTTTGCCACAGCCTTCATGCCAGGAAAGGTGAGATCATTTACTAGAACGGTATCATCGGCTCGACAGCAGCTTAACAAACTCACTAGCATGGCATTTTGTGCGCAGGTTGTTGCAACACAAGACTCCGGTCCTATGGCGTAGCCCAGTTCATTAAGCCATCTTGAACAACTTATTTTCTGTCTGAGTACTGATGCTGGTGAGTGATAGTTTAAATACTGTGACAAACCTTCATCATCCTGCATCATTTCATTCAAAGTATTCTCAAAATCGAGATCATTGGGTATTGCAACCGGAACATGTGTACTCAAGTCTATGATCGATTCATCCAGATCCTGCTTAAGGTTGAATAATGCGGCTTCGCTACTTTTTGCAAGAATATAGGTTCCCCTGCCCACTTCTCCGGTGATCAAATGTCTTTTAGTAGCTTCCTGAAAGGCTTTAGTGACTGTACTTAAATTGATATCCAGATGCCAGGCTAGTTGACGTTGAGGCGGTAGCTTCTCACCGACCTTAAGTACACCCGTCTCAATATCCTGTGCCATTTTATTCACTAACTGTAGATACAAAGGCCCCTGTTCTCTCAATAAGTCTGGACTCCACATAATATTATCCGCCATACAATATATCTCTTGAGTCATACAATCTCAGTATCTAGAATTAATGTCAACAGAGATTTGGGTCATTAAGAATGTTTAACCTGACAGAGCTTGAACAGGCTGCAGCCATTGTTCATAAAACCATACAACCTACCCTGCAACACAACTGGCCATTACTGAGTAAAAGCACCGATTGTGATGTCTGGGTGAAACATGAAAACCATACGCCTACAACTGCGTTTAAGGTGCGCGGAGGGGTTCATCTGTTACATCAAATTAGCTGTAGAACCGATAAACCTGTAGGACTTATTTCGGCCACTAGAGGCAATCACGGTCAAAGTCTGGCATTTGCCGGCAGCCGTGCCAACATCCCTGTCTCGATAGTTGTACCTGAAAATAATAGTCAGGATCAAAACCGGGCAATACAGTCTTTAGGAGCAGAGCTGATTATTTTCGGTAAAGATTTTGAAGCTGCCCGTCAACATAGTCTGGAATTACAACAGGAATATGGCTACGAACCTGTTGCACCTTTTTGTCGGGACCTTGTACTGGGCGTTGCCAGCTATGCACTGGAATTTTTATCCAGCATCAAGGATATACAAACCGTGTATGCGCCTATTGGCATGGGCTCAGGGATTTGCGGCTTGATAAAAACTAGAGACTTGCTGGGGTTGAAAACCGAAATTGTCGGTGTCGTTGCTGAAGGCGCGCCTACCTTCTCTTTATCTTTTGAGGCCGGGAAAATCATTCCAACGTCAGGTGTAAATACTATTGCCGATGGCGTCGCTACCAGCTCCCCGCTTGAGGAAGCCTTTGACATCATTTTGGCCGGTGTCAGTAGAATCATTACGGTGAGTGATGAACAGATTAAAGCTGCAATGCTGCAATATTATCAATCGACTCATAATCTGGCGGAAGGTGCAGGAGCCGCACCGCTGGCAGCTTTAAATAAAGAAAAGGAAAAAATGAAAGGGAAAAAAGTGGGCCTTATTCTGAGCGGGGGAATGATTGATCTGAATAGATTTATGGAATATGTTAAACCATGAATACGGCTTTTCAAGCCAATAAACAAACTGGCGTTTTGCTGGCATTTACCAGTTTGTTCTTACTGGGAATGCTTCCAGTTATTTCAAATGGGCGTCCAGCAGGGTTAGATGCCTTGAACTTTGCTTTTTATCTATCGTTTTGGCAGCTGGTCTGCTCTTTGCCTTTGCTATTCAATGAATACAGGAAGAATACACATGGTGTTTTTACAAAACAACTGCCAGTCAGCTTAAGAAATAGAACCATCTTAATCATCCTGTCTACAGGCTTAATATTCGGATTGTCAACATACGTCTACGTATTTTCAGTAGAAAAAGCAGGCACTGTGAGTGCTATAATTGCGATCCAGGCTTACCCCCTTTTTGCTATTATGTGGGAGAGTATTTTTTTCCATAAAAAGAAAACTAAAGCTGAGCTACTCTTTACGCTTTTACTCGTCGCTGGTTTATATTATTTAGGTACACAGGGAAGCTGGAAAATCGAAGGCTTATCAGTATGGTTTTTACTCGCTCTAGCAGTACCTTTTCTATGGAGTATTGCGCACGTTATTATCAAGAACACATTAGATACCACTCCTATAACGCCGCTGCAGGTCACTTTTTTCAGGGTATTCATATCCGCAATATTTTTATTGATCGCCTCAATATCTGTGAATGGTCTCGATACTGTCATCAATGGAATGAATGTTATAAATTTCCAGATATCCGCCTTCAGTATGGGCTTTGTTTATTATCTGGAATTAATCAGCTGGTTTTACGCGGTTAAGCATATAGATGTATCCTTAGCCAGCTCTATCACAACCCCTACCCCTTTGGTTACGATGTTATTGGCCGTTCTATTTCTACAGGAAACGATACAGAGTTTCCAGGTAACCTCTTTGCTGCTGGTTATTATTAGTCTGTATGGGATACTCTATCAAGCTAAAAAGAAACAACTGAATACATAACTGACACGAACAGAATGCCCTGGCAACTGCTAATTATTGAGCAGCTTATCCTGTATCAATAAATGGTATGCCAGAATCTATTCTTTAGCAGTTTGTTTAACGATGCGACTAATGCGTGAATAATGCAGGCCAAAATAATCGCCGATTTCCTTCTGGCTATAGCCACCACTCTTATAAGCATTCATTATGGCGTCGTCACGGGATTTAGCCCGTTTTTCGTAGGTGCGAATCGATAGCGGTTTGGGGCGACGCTGTGAAAGCGGTATTTCGCTTAAGTCCTTATTGGCTGATATTTTTTTCTGTAAAGTCTTGACAAATTCATCACTGCCAAGGAACACCTGATTTTTAAGTTGATCCCATGGCGCAGGCTGTCCTTTACCTTGCAATATGAAACTCTGATACTTTTTCTGTGCTGAAGACTTACGTTTACCGAAAGCTGCGAGAATCGATTCAGTGGTTAACCATTCCGGCGACTGGCGCAGACCTGCTGTATCGAGATAGCTGCTCCAGCGCCAGTTTTTGGCCATGCGTACCTTGCGCAACCTGACCGGATTGAGAACGATGTGACGCGCAAGTTCTAGCAGATAGGTATCCCTCTGCACCAAAATTGCTTTGAAGCGCCCCTGGAAAACATGCCCCGCGCAGTTGTTACTTTTGTTACTGGTTTGAGTATAGACACCGTTCAACTGGCGCATGCCCTTGCTAAGATTTGCGTTAGGGGTTTCGATTAAAAGATGGTAATGGTTATCCATCAAACAATAAGCGTGCACAAGCCAGTTAAAGTGTTTACATACTCTGGTAAGGATACGCAGGAAATCCTTACGATCATTGTCGTTTTGGAAAATTGCTTCGCCGCGGTTGCCTCTAGCGGTGACATAGTAGAGGGCTCCGGCGTATTCTATTCTTAGTGGTCTAGCCATAAAGAAGGATTATAGCTGAAAATTATTAAAGACAAAAGTCGAGACTTGACGATTTTTATGCCGCAATATAAAAACCATGTACTTGTCTACTTTTTTATCCTGACTCTGTCACCCTGCTTCTTCCCCAACAATAGCTCTACTCTGGATTCCTCAGCTCAGGTATTCTGCTTCGCTCTACCTTCTCCTTCCCTTGAGCCATGATTAACATCGGTACATATATGCTCAAATACGCTCTCTGCTCCTTCCAGGCACTGTGTCCCGGTCACAATATGTCAATACTGAGCTTATTCTTCATTTCCTCAGCCCAACCGACCTCGAACTTTGACCGATTATCTTCAGGATCTCTAGATTTCCGCGCAAAATACATAAGTACATACATCAGGTCTATGAGTCAGGAGAGTCATTCTTATTACTCGCAAACACGCGATAAAGCTGTATTACCTTCCTTGTTATCCAACGAAGTCAGCACTTTGGTTCTTGTTTTCTGAGCTAGATACTAAGCCTATGCTTTCCCCTGTCAACGCTTAATCTGGCCCTTACAGATATTATCCTATGACTCTGATCCTGGCGGATCGAACGCTATGACCCGACTGTCGTCGATGCCTGTGTGAAACTGTTTCGGGAACTGGGCTATGTTATTGTATGAAGTATTTCATTGCAGGAAATAAGCTATGAAAGTTGGTCTAGTGCGCTTAAGCGGGGCCTTGGCCCCATTGGGGCGGCTTGCGGTTAGCCTCTGCTACACGGGCCTTATTAACTCGACGCCCTACTATATGGTGATCTATACTTGTAATACAATCGTGATAAGCCATGTGTCCTACCGCGATCAATTGACATAACATGTCCAGGAGGGTGACGAATCATGAAATTTCCGATCGATAGAAAACAGTATGCCGCAGCACCTCGTTCCGGTATAGCCTGCCTGTCGCTTCTGGATGGATCAACCGACGCAGCAGTAGCGAACTCACTTGCTAGATCAAGGATAAACATAACCTGTGGGTCAATCCAGTGAATACAGCGCGTAACAGCACCACTTTTCGGTTCCCTGGTGGTCAGGAAACTCTTACAGTGCAAGGCTCTTTTGTAATTGATTCGTTTGTTTTCGGCATGATGGCCCCTCTTTTTATTTTGCAATGGTTTTCATTATGCAGAACTCAATCAATAGCTGAGTCTAATAGGCAATCTTTTAATATAATAGATAATGGGGGTATGTAAGATGAAAAATAGCATTTTTACTCTAAAGGTGGTTGTCGTCAGTTTTTTTATGTTCGGTGGACAGAGTGGATGGTGTGAAGACTTTACCATTAAATACTACACATTTGCAGAACCGGATACTCGCGTGTACGAAATTAAGCTGCTGTATGAGGTAATGAAAAAGACCGCTGATGAATACGGCCCTTATACCATGCAACCGTCCAGGGTTATCTATAACCCTGCGCGAGCAGAAATTGAATTGAAAAAAGGTAAGGAGTTG
>JBNKMF010000013.1:76749-76993 GCA_050292965.1 Gammaproteobacteria bacterium
GAACGTCTATAGAGGGCCGATACTGCAAATGACGATGCTGAAGGACTTTATCACTGTTCCTATCCCGTTGATGAAGGGGCTTTTAGGCTACCGTATTCTTCTTATTAACCATAAAGACCAGCAAAAATTTTCAGCCATAGAAACCCTGGATGAACTGAAACAATTGCGCGTTGGACAGGGACTTGGCTGGGGTGATGTGCCGATTTTAGAGCATAACGGTTTTACCGTGGTGACCGGGAAAGAA
>JBNKMF010000014.1:0-1737 GCA_050292965.1 Gammaproteobacteria bacterium
CTCCATTTTTCAGGATCCAGTAGCAGGCTCGGCATAACTTGTGTGCGAGCGCTTTTCTAGCAACGATGGGTTTCGTTGCTTTTGATTTCTTAAGATAAAACTGATTGGCTTTTTCACTACGACGGATGGCGAAGTTGGCCGCTTCAATAAAGGCCCAGGCCAGGTATTTGTTGCCATTCTTGCGGTTGTTTTCACCTTTCTTTTTACCGTTACTTTCACGTCGGCTATCGACACAACGCGAATAGGAGGCGTAGTTACCGGGGCCTTTGAAACGTGAGATAGGTCCGGTCTCCAGCAATATAGTTTCCGCCAGGATATCCCCGATACCCGGTGCAGTCTTCAGGTCCTCAAACCCAGGTTTGGGTTCAACCTGAGCCATAATAGCTTTCTCCAGCGCTTTGATCTGTTGGTTTATTGCCCTGATTAGCATCAGGTGACTCTGCATGGCAAGTTGGACATTGGCATCGCCAACTGGCGGTAGGGAGAATTTTTTTGTCTTAATTTTGTCTGCCCTTATAGTTTGTCCAGTATGCATCTGAAATTGGGATTTAAACCGGATGATATGGCTACTTCTATCTTGTACCAGCTGTATTCTCTTACGTACCAAATCGCGTAAACCACGAGTGGGTTTTGGATAGATAAATCCGGTAGGGAGAATATTCAGGCGCATCAGGTGCGCAAGGTGAAAAGCATCTGACCGGTCATTGCTACGTTTTAGGCCGCTATACTGAATTACCTTGGCTGTATTGACTAACTCAACGTGAAACCCTGCTTCCATCAAAGCATCAACCAGCCAATACCAATTAAAAGTGGACTCAATAGCTACTCCTTTAAGACGTTTTTTGTAGCGAGATAAAGCCTGAATAGTGAGCTCTGAAAAATTATCCAGCTTAACTTCCAGGAGCCGTTTATCTTTATCATCAATCACACAGATGAAATGATTATTTGAATGTAAATCGATTCCGCAATACAGTGTCATGGCAGTCTCCAATGGTGAGTGTAGGAACTTTCATTGTAGCCCCCGCCCTCGTGTGGGGCGAGACTGCCTTATGTTTATCAGACCTGCGTAAGCTATTGATTATAGTAAAAATTTATACAAAACCAGGCTGTTTTCAGTGCTTAAACGGCTAATTTTGCTATAAAAATCGACCCTTTAAGAAACGGCTTAGAATATCTAGGTCAGACCTAAGTAAGTTCTTGTTTACATGTATAACTTATCCCATAACAACAGGTAATTCAGGCTTAAACTGCTCATTTGACTATCAAAATCGCCCCTGTCAATTTTGTGCAGACTTTCTTTCACGACCGCCATGGATGGTGGAAGATCTGGAGATGCAGGAGCATTTCCCAGTAAAAAGGGGCTCGCACGCCTGTTAGAGAGACACTACGGAGCAAGGAAAGCAAAAGCGTGTGAAACCACAATCCGGATAGTTACTACTTAATAAAGCTACATCCCGGCGTAACATTAAGTAAAAGCCCGAGCTGTTTTTCTTAAGGAAATCAAGGCAACAACTCCGTGATACCAAAATGTATAAAGACAAACCTGAAACTACAATAGAGGTGATTTGATAATGATGAGGTTAACGGTTTAACCTAGAATCCGCAGTTGGACGAGTTGTAGTGCGTTTGAGGTGGTGTAGATCAAGGCGTAACGACGCAGAATAGCTAGCTATTCCAAGGAGTTACAAGGCTGCCGCGTCCTGCTCACGCCCCTTACCTATGTCCCTATAGGCAACG
>JBNKMF010000014.1:1745-76299 GCA_050292965.1 Gammaproteobacteria bacterium
TGTGCGTTTGAGGTGGTGTAGATCAAGGCGTAACGACGCGGAATAGCTAGCTATTCCAAGGAGTTACAAGGCTGCCGCGTCCTGCTCACGCCCCTTA
This sequence comes from Gammaproteobacteria bacterium, assembly GCA_050292965.1. Lineage (GTDB taxonomy): Bacteria > Pseudomonadota > Gammaproteobacteria > JACNJF01. The sequence goes on from JBNKMF010000014.1 coordinate 1,843, forward strand.
CCTATGTCCCTATAGGCAACGAAGAGATACGCCGCCTCAAACGTGCAATTCAGTTCGTAGCGGGATGCACCGATTGGGTGATTATACACATCAACTGTAATGGTTAATGAAACAGTGGGTTAACCTCTATTGCGAGCGGTCAACTGCGGAATCTAGGTTCAACCTGTAGGCAAGCGATACTGTATATCAGGTCCCTTCCAACGAGAGATCACAGGCTTATGTCGAACCCTATCATCGGCGCTCAATCCAGGGCCTGTGTGGGGAAAATCACAGAGATGACTTTCTTGACCCTGCCCTCCGTCTGTCGGAAATAAAATAGAAAAAGTCAGAAAGTCAATAGGTATATACTTATACTCAAATAAGAAAAATCCTACAAATGAAGCAATAAGGGGGGTAGTAATGAACAATGTTCAAATATTCTCTCATTTAATACTCAGAATTTTGGTATTGATTATGCTGGCTGCGGTTAGTCAAATCACCCTGGCCAGCGATGATGCTGGTAGTGGACATGCTTTACACTGGGGGTATACCGGGGCTGCCGGCCCGACAAAATGGGGGAGTTTATCCCCTAAGTATGCTGTCTGTGCTAGTGGTAAGCGCCAGTCACCAGTAAATATCTCGAACGAAGTTCCTGCTGATTTATATTCACTGCGCTTTCAATATCAAGCGATTCCTTTACTTGTGTTAAACAATGGTCACACGTTACAGGCTAATTACAACAGCTCTGAGAGAGAAGCTAGCGTTAAGATTGGCGATGAGTCATACCCGGTACAAACCAAAACTATCTATAACAGCAGGTTGATGGTTGGTGATGTGCCTTACGAGTTGCTCCAGTTTCACTTCCATACTCCCAGCGAACATGCACGTGAGGGTAGACGCTACCCCATGGAGGTCCATCTGGTGCATAAGGCTAGAGATGGCAATCTAGCTGTAGTCGGTATTTTCTTCAAGCGCGGTAATGAAAACCCTACGCTGGCAAAAATACTTAAAAATGTTTCTCACGAAATCAATAAAGTGTTTCGTGTTCAACATGTAGAAGTCAATGCGGCCGATTTACTACCCGACAACCGTCAGACTTTTCACTACTACGGCTCACTCACCACACCACCTTGCAGTGAAAACGTCAACTGGTTTGTCATGAAAACTCCGATAGAGGTTTCGGATGATCAAGTCAATCAGTTTGAAAAGCTGATTGGAAAGAACGCTCGCCCGCTGCAACCCATGAATTGGCGTTCCATGCTGACATCCGAATGAACTCTTAATCAATGAGTATACGATCATGAAAAGTTTGCTAAATAATTTATCCTTAAAGGCTAAGCTGATGAGTTTTTCTGGCTTATTGATCTCTTTGCTGATTGTCAGTTCTATTTACTCTATCAATTCGATGAATAGTATTGGGCAGGAGCTTACTTCTATTGCCGAAGAGGATATTCCGCTCACAGAAAAACTGGCTCAAATTACCACTCATCAACTGGAACAGGATCTGAACTTCGAACGCGCAGTGCACTATAGCGGCCTTTTAAAGACAGAAGATGCCGCTGTTGCTCATTTCCAGGAAGCGATAAAAGGCTTCGATGAAGGTACAGAAAAGGTCGAAGATGAAATTCTTCAGGCAGAGCAATCTATCGAGGAGGCTATGATACATCTGTCAGATGATGAGCTTAAAGCGTTTACAGAGTTGGGAAGTTCACTAAAGGACATTGAATCAGCGCATAAAAAGTTCGTAGATCACGCTCATGCCAGTTTTATTGCACTCACAAAAGGAGACATTCATCAAGCAGAGCAACTGATCGCAGGTGTTGAGCGTGAAGAGGAAGCTCTTGATAAATCCCTTGAATCCATGCTGACCAGGATCGGTAAATTTACCGAAGAAAGTGCCATGCGAGCTGAAATGCATGAACAATCAGCGATTACCACATTGATCATCATTGCTCTAGTAAGTATCGCCTTCGGTCTGATTGTCAGCTGGATATTCGCCGCTTCCATTGTTAATGCTGTTCACCAGGCAACGGTTACTGCATCCGGTGATCTCACTCACGAAATAGAGGTTGATAGCAAGGATGAAATTGGTGAACTACTGCATGCAATCAATGGTATGCGCCACAAATTACTCAATATGTTGTCAGACATATCTGGAACCACCGCCCAGCTTTCCTCCGCCTCTGAAGAGTTGTCTGCGATAACTGCTCAGACTAGCGGTGCGATCGAGAGTCAGCGTATGGAGACTGAGCAGGTGGCCACAGCGATGAATGAAATGACAGCAACCGTTCAACAGGTATCTGACAATATCAATCAAACGGCCGATGCGACTACTGATGCAAATAATCAGACCAAAGCAGGTAGCCAGGTTGTGGAGAAAACTATCGCCCAGATCAACAAACTGGCCGAGCAGGTTGAGGTCTCTTCTAAGACCATACACGAGCTTGAAGATCAGACTGAATCGATCAATGCGGTGCTTGTGGTCATTAAAGGCATTGCCGAACAAACTAACCTGCTGGCGCTGAATGCGGCGATTGAAGCCGCTCGTGCAGGTGAGCAGGGAAGAGGATTTGCAGTAGTCGCTGATGAAGTGCGAACACTGGCGAGTCGTACCCGTGAATCTACTGACGAAATCAATGAAATGATTGAAAAACTTCAGAGTGGTTCACGCCATGCAGTCACTGCTATGGATCAAAGTCGCATAGAAGCAGAGTCTGCGGTAGATTATGCAAGACAGGCTGGAGATGCACTGGCGTCTATTACGCATGCCGTTTTACAGGTTAATGAGATGTCTACCCAGATTGCCAGCGCCGCAGTAGAACAGGGCGCAGTTGCGGAAGAGATTAACCGCAATATAGACAAGATAAGTAACATGTCCAATCAGACTGCTGAAGGCGCAAAGGAAACCGCCATAGCCAATCAGGATCTTGCACGTATGGCAACGAAACTCAACGGATTGGTTGGTCAGTTTACTGTTTAACTATCTCACAATTTGCTATCGAGGCCTATCCACAACTGTTAGTTTCGGTAGTGGATAGGGGCACAAAAGCACCTCAAAGAATCTAACCGTAATTCACGGCTGTAAGTTTGCCATGGTGAAATGAAAACTATGGAGGCCCTGATTATTCAACTTTAGGCAATATTTTTTTCTGTTTCAGCGCGTCTTCATCTGGAAACATTTCCTGCAATTCTTCATGTCCGATAAATCGATTGACCTCTTTGTGTAAGTCCCAGATTTTATCCCACTTGTCATCGGTTAATTCAAAGCCTTGTGGCAGGATACACACGGCGTCGTTGTTAAAGTCAGTGAGTACTTTTGGTTCTTTCAGTTTATGTGCCATAACTAGGTGAGGTCAGAGTTTATTTGTAACGTACTATTGTAATGACTGAGTTCGGTTATGGTATCGATAATTTTCTGTTGTGTATCATCTATATCTTCGTACACGATGCCATGACGATTTGAGTGTATGGTCACGTTTTTTTTATGTTTACTTTCTATATGCTCATACAGCAGGTTAACGCTGTCATTGACCACTACCGGGTCTTCATCTGATTGAAAGAATGTCACGGGGCACAAAATATTGGCCTGTAGCTGAAATATATGTCCGATTAGTTTCTGCAATTGGTACAGGGCTCTAATTGGGATATGCGCATAGTTGATGTCTGGATGCTCGGTATCATTTGGACGGAAGGCCATTAAACCTTCCTGGGTGACCCAGCGTGAGATTTTATTCGCGTGATGTAGTAGAGGAACGAACTTCATGTTCTTATTACGAAATTTAACGGGCGCTGATACGCAGATAACAGAAGCAAGTCGACTGTCTGGATATTCTATAGCCTGATTTAATGACAATAATCCCCCCGTAGAAAAGCCAACTATATGAACCTGTTCACTGTAGGCCGTTGCAATTTTATAACCCCGTCGAACTGAAGTGGCCCAGTGCTGCCAGTCCCTGTCGCGCAAATCCCAGGGAGAGGTGCCATGACCTTTGAGCCTTATGCCAAAAACATGAAAGCCCTGTTGATGAAAGCGTTCACCGAGGCTACGTAGCTCTGCCGGGCTAGCCATAAAACCATGCACCAGCAATACCGCGTCAGCATTTTTGTTTTTGCTGATCAGGCGAAAGCTATTTCCATCCTGAGTAAAGATTTGCTGGCGATTGATTTCCTCATAGCGTGATTTGTTATATTGATGCTTATCCCACTCGAAAGCCCGTAGTTCATCGTCAAATCGATATTCTGCGATCTGTTTTTCAGTCACTTTATCGATATCTCTTATTGTTTTAGTGATGATACTGGTAACAGAGGATAATGGGCTTATTTCGTTAGCGTATACATTGATCAGGTTTTCTGTACGTACCTCATCAAACTCAAACTCTTCAATTAGTTTGTCCTGTAGTTCATAGGTATCTGACTCTGTACTTAACAGTTGCATATCTGTTACCGTTTTTAGAAATTGCTGCAAGCGGTTACTGTCGCCATCGATCAAGCTTGCATATTCCTCTGGATTTTTAAGACTGCGGTGCAGGTGTATGTCGAGCGGCTGGATTTTTTTGATACAGATGTAAAGTGTTTTATGAAATAGCTTGAATGGTATTGAGCGTTTTTCCAGTTGATAGTAGTTCAGGATGATGCAGGAGGCAATATGACTCAGGTTGACTGTCACTGCCTGATACATGGATTCCATATAATCATCCCGGACTCGGTTTGATTTAGCCATCATACCAATGGTGTGAATACGACCACCCCAGTGACCTGATTTTGGTGTTAGGGTGAAAAGTTCATCCAGACTTTGAAAACTATGAACCACATTGGGGAGCAGGTATTTTTCCCACCACTTCCAGTATTTTGACATGATTAAGGGCCTGGCAAAGCGGATATCCATATCGGTGTGCTTAAATAACAGATTACCCTCGATAATAAGCTCTTCCGCAAAGCGTTTATTTATCCCTTTATTCACCAGGCGTGCGGCCTGATAGAGAATGTTATCTTTTACTCTTAAGGGGTAGAAAGTAATGTTGCAGGGTACGATTGTGGTTGGTTTTATCGCCTTTAACAACAGGTCTTCGGGGGAGTTAAATCCCAGCTGCTCAGCCCAATGTTCGATATTCTCATAGTTACCAGTGGAATAATCACGTAATAGTGCAGTTTTAAAAGCATCAATAGCCAGGGCGATGACGGCGGCACCCCGGTGGTGTTTGCGTCTTTCTAGCGCAGTACGTGAATAAATGCCAAACTCACCTTTGTCATCGACAACGCGTTTATCCTTTACCATGCCGCCTTCAGGGAAGATGATGAGCTTGCGCCCATGGAGAATCTCGCGGGCCATCAGGGGGAAAAGAGGGGGCAGGGTATTCGGAACCACTCCTATAGATCTTAAGAAAGAAGCAAAGCGCTTATCGCCAAAAAATTCGCTGGAAGCTATGGAGTGGCAATAGTCCCCAGTTTCTTCAAAAATCAGATATTGGGGGATAAAGGTTTCAAACCGGGCGAAATGATTGAACAGAAAAATATCTCCCTGCTCAATAGTTTTACGGCAGGGCTGACTTAAATCATCATGTAGTTTTATATTGAGTTTAAGTAACTTACGAGTCGTGCGAAATGCCTTAACGCACCAGTCATAAGTGTTAGTTATTTGATATTCATTTAAATATTTATTCTTTTCTGGCATGCTAGCCATGGCATTATTCTCTATACTGGAATAAGTATAAGACAAATTATTCTAAAAAAGTATTAAAACGAAACTGATTTCTGCAGTGGTAAAAAAAATTAAGTTTTTTATACTCAATATTTAAGGTTATCGTGACGATAACAGAATAAATAATTAAAAGAGATTAGTATGCTAAGGAAGCTGTTTAGGTTCACATTCTCATGCTTGACGATTTTTGTAGTTAGCACTCAGCTATGCAGAGCGCAACTCGATGATATTCGCATAGTCATTGATATCTCGGGCAGTATGCTTAAAACCGATCCACAGAATCTGAGGCAACCGGCGTTACGCATGATAAGCGGTCTGATTCCGACTGGGGCCAGTGCTGGGGTGTGGACGTTTGGTCGTTACACCAATATGGAAGTCAAATGGGGTAAGGTCAATGAAAGCTGGCGAAAAAGCGCAGCTAAGGGCGCTTTGGCCATACACTCGCGTGGCAAGTTTACCAATATTGATAGTGCTCTGAATCGAGCTAGTTCCGGTTGGGAAAAGCCTGACCCAAAAACGAGACGTAACCTGATTCTGCTAACCGATGGAAAGGTGGATATATCCAGTGATGCATTAAAAAACCAGCAATCACGCGACACTTTAATATCTAAAACTATACCCCAGTTAGTAAAAAATGGGGTGATAGTGCATACCATTGCTTTATCTCAATTTACCGATGAAACCCTGCTAAAAACAATCGCATTTGAAACCGGTGGTTCATTTGAGATAGCTAAATCTGCTGATCAATTACAGCGCGTATTTCTTAAAATGTTTGAGCGCGCAACCATACCCGACATGGTTCCGTTGACGGATAACCAGTTTACTATCGATAACAGCGTTGATGAAATGACTTTGCTGGTATTTAATAAATCAGGCAAAAAAACCAGTCTGACTGCTCCAGATAAAAGTATCCATTCGCTGGATAAGCATGGCAATAAGGTCAAATGGTTGAATGATCTGGGCTATGATTTGATTACTGTAACTAAACCACAGCCGGGTGTATGGTTACTCGATGCTGATATTGATCCAGATAATCGAGTGTTGATAGTTACCGACCTGAAACTGATGGTTGATAATATTCCTGTCTATCTGATGCCAAACCATGACATTAATTTAAAGGTTGAGCTGCATAACGAAGGCAAAAAAATTAGTAAAAACAGTTTTCTGAAGTTTGTTAATTTTTATGTTGATCATAAAGATAACAAGGCTACAGAAAAATTACCTCTGGAGCTTAAACAATCTCGTGAGATCGCTGATAAGGGTATCTATCTGCAAACCATCGCTGCTCCATTAACTGAGGGGGTGCATGAGATTGAAGTACATGCTGATGGTTCAACCTTTAATCGTAGTAAAAAATATACAGTAAATGTATATTGGCCGATTGAAGTGGATATTGCCGAAACCGATAAGCAGGGCGTTTATGCACTTAGTCTCATCCCCCACGACGAATATCTAAAACCAGAAACAGCTAATATCTCTGTTAGCCTGGAAATGCCAGATAAAGAACTTCAACCTCAGATTGTTGCCCAGCAAACTGAGGGTTGGGGTGTTAAGTTAGAGGCTAATCAACAGAATGGGATACATCATGTACTGATCAAGGTAGAGGCACAAACGCGTGATGGCAAAACTCTGGCATATGAGCTTGCTCCTTATCCCATAGAGGGGGTTAAACAGGCAGAGGTGGAAATTATCCCTCCAACTGTAGATTCTGAGAAGCCAGTCGTTGAAGAGTTGGTTACTAATGATGCAGCTAAACCTGACTCCGAGGTTCAACCTGATGACCCAGTGGATACTGTTTTTTTCAATATCATGATGATATCTATCGCGAATATAGCCATCATCATCATAGGGCTTGGGGTATTCTGGTATATACGCAAATCTAAACAGAAAAATTCTATAAGTCTTTTAGATGAAGGTAACGATGACGAAATAGGAGTGTCAGTAAATGATTGAAATTTCAGCTATTGTTCTATCGTTGTTGATAGAGGCTTATGTCATTTTATTGATTGGTGTAATTACCTGGGTTTATTTCGCATCAAGAAGGAAAAAGAATGATCATAATGCGGCTTTAAAGCTGGTTGAACAGATAAAGCAGCAGTCGGAAGCTCGGCATACTTCAACCCGCTCCTATCTTAAAGAAAAATATAAATTCGAAGGGCAACAGTTAAATAAAACAATCGGGTTGATAGATAAATCAGAAAAGCGCTTCTTCCAGAAAGTGATAGACCTGTATTTAAAGCGTGATTCCGATGCTCTTACTTCTCTGGACGCTGATGTTGCGGAATTGATTGATATTTATAAAAGTCTGACACCTTTAACCACTACAGTTGTAAATGAAGACACTGAGAAAGACGAACAGATAGAAATACTTCGGGCTGCAAATGCTCAATTATCCGAAGAGTTAGCCATTACCAATAAAACCATGTCCGATATGATCGGTGAGTTTGGCAATATGTTCGGAGGTGGGAGTAATAATGGGTTGAAAAAGGATGAAGTAGTAGAAAAGGTAATACCGAAATATAGCAACGATGTAGAGATAGGTGTTGAAATGGATGATTCTGGTGAAGGGGAAGTGACCTCGGAAGGAGATATTGATGACATCCTGAATGGAGTTATTTTACCCGATAAATAAGCGGATATCTCTATCTAGCCATTTTAAGTCACTTGCTTTTTTAAGCCTAAATACGAAGGGCCAGAGTAGTCTCAGTCTCAATAGTCGGGTTGATTGCCTTCTTTCCACTTAATATTACAACCAAGACTAGGTAATTGTGGTTCAAAATATTCTTGCCCCTGCAGTAGTTTTTCGATTGCAGCTGATAAATCTTTACCATCCACAGGCTCATTATTACCTGGACGTGAAGCGTCAAATTGACCGCGATAAAATAGTTGATGTGATCTATCAAACAGAAAAAAGTCAGGTGTGCAGGCCGCCCTGTAAGCTTTGGCGACCTGTTGGCTTTCATCGAAAAGGTAGGGGAATGAAAACTGGTGTTGCGTACTCAATTCAAGCATTTTCTCCGGGCGGTCATCCGGGTAGTTAATTACGTCATTGGCATTGATCATCACTGTAGCCAAACCCTGAGTCTTATACTGACGCATCATATCGGTAAATTCTCGCAGAATATGCAGTACATAAGGGCAATGATTGCAGGCAAATACAACCAGTAGCGGTTCAGCTTGATAATCATCCAGACACACGATGTTACCCTGAGTATCGGGAAGACTGAAATCTGGTGCAGCAGTACCCAGATCTAGCATAGTTGATGGTGTACTTGCCATTAGTAATGTCCCCAGGAATCACGTTTTTTCCAGCGAATGCGTGTCACGATAATCCCGATTAAAAATGCCGTGAGAGCTACACCTGCACCCCGGATAAACCAGTCCATAGCCGTGCGGTCTTTATATTGAGCATTTTCGTCAGACAATATTTTCTTTTCGCTTTCCAGTACATTGATGCGAGTTTTTAGATTTTCATTCTGCTCCAGTACACGTACTGTATCGCTGGTATCTTCTCTGAGCTGTTCCAACATTTGCTGAGTCTGGGTTAAATCCTGATTCAGCTGACTGATGTTCTGGTCATCACTTTGTTTGGTGGATTTAAATTCTTTAAGCTGTTGCTTTAACTGGGTGATGGAGTCCTTGAGTTGTTCGCTCTGTTTTTTCAATGCATCAAAGCGCTCGCGTCCAGATGGCTGTATATCAAGATATCTGGTTAAAACATATCCTTTTTTACCACCCTCTGTTTCCACCAGAGAGTATTTGGTAGCAACATCCTGCTCTAGCAGTTTTACCTTCTGTCCGCTCTTTAGCATCGCTATGATACTATTAGAAGTGCTGGAGCCACTTCGAAGCGTTACCTCGAACTGGTCGGTTATATACAGGCTCTCTGCCAGGACTACACTGGAAAGTAACATAGCGCATAAAAATAGTGGTACTCGTAATTGTATTGAAGTCATGAATTAGAATTTATTAAAGTAATCGAAAGATATCGCTTCAGTTGTGACATCCGCGCTGTTTGAAATATTATAGTCCTGACACTGGTATGATACATCAATGGAATGATGACTATCTATGGAATAGTTTGCACCAGTGGCCAAAATAATGTTTTTAGCGTCTGCTCCGTTGGCTGATGAAGGATGGTTGCTCCTGGTTGCTCCAGATTCTGCTTCATATTTAAGGTTTAAATAGATAGCCATTTTTCATTAAATCGTTTATCTGTTTTAAGAAATACTGCTGTAATGTTATCGTCTTCTAAATCGGTTGATTTTTCCGAGTACTCAATGCCAGCGGAATGCTGAATTACGCGTTATGTCCAACATCGAGCGAACTGAGACTGTTACTTTTTTATAGCTGTCTTTTACAGCGCTTCGAAAATCTTCATTGGCGAGTGTTAATTGTAGATTAAATACTGGAGCAGCTGCATGGGAATGCAGAGGCAGAGCAATAGCTATGCAGAGTGTTGTAATAAGCTTGACTAGACTCTTCATTATAAGCCTCCTGCAAATTCAGATTCTGTGGGGCTTAGTTTGCCTGTTTAGGCAGCAAACAACAAGTTACTGCAAAAGAATTCATTGATGCATTCAACTTGAATTCCGCAGTTGACCGCTCGCATTGGAGGGTAACTCACTGTTTCGTAGAGCATTACAGTCGATTTAACTTTTCACGCTTCTATGCATCGGTTCAGGTTTCCTCGATGTTGAACTGGCTTTGATTGAAGAGCTGGTAGGGCGTACTCCTCCATTTATTATCAGTAATGATCTTTACGAGTCATCTCGTAAATGATCTTATTAACTTTCGGTCTGGTTGTTATCTACTGCTAGTTCTGGAGTAATAGGGTTGGAGTCACTTACAGGCTCTTCCGGGAAGGCTGCTTCGGGTGCTGTATAAGGTGTTATCAATACCAGCATACCAAACTCAGGGCTATCCAGGTAATGTAGTTTTTTGCTGCGCATACGGCGTTTTTCGTTAAGTCCATAATTGAGCAATAATTGCCCTTCAATAACCTGATTCTCGTCGAAGAGTGCTGAGTCAGGATTTTGTTGTAATAACTCGGTGGGCATGGCTGGTTTCCTGAATATCAGTTGGGCATCAGTATGCAGATAGCGAGATAAAGTGATGGTTATCTGGCCTTCCAGTTCGTATAGACCTTTTGCGCTACTTACCCTGTTTTGTGCACCTGTGTTTGCCGCAGCAATCGAACTGGTTCGAAATTCGTCGGCAATATTGACGTTGTTGACATCACGAAACTGATCTATCGATGAATAGGCATCGCTGTATACCTTGCCTCCTTTAATCCATACTGGGATGCTGTTTTTTTCATCAACGCCAGGCTGGCGCCAGCCTGTATGCAACAACAGGCTATACCTACTGGATTTGATGATTCCCTGTACCTTGTCAACTAAGCGTAGTTCTGTGGCTTTGAGTGCTGTGTACCCTCTTGCTCTGGCCTGTTTAATACTCACTGGACTGGATAAGTCCAGAGCATTTTCATCGATTGTAGCCGATGGTGTTGGCAGATTAAGTTCGTGGCTACGTGGTACCTTGTCATTTCTAAAAACTATGATTTCTACATCGTAGAACTTCATCTGCTGATCTTCGTTGTTGTTCTGTGCGAACAGGGAATTGCTGAATAAAACAAATGAACCCAGCAATAGAGGGCGCAGGATTTTAATCATGACTGGTGAATCCTTTGAGTAATTGTTGTAATTGCGTAAATCGTTCATCCAGATCCTCATGCAGTTGAAAAACGCTCAAGGTTTGTTTGCCATCGAACTGGTATTTTTGCGGATATTTTTGAATCAGCTGGATGATTTTCATGGGATCGATATTGGGTTGCTGGCTAAAAATGATTTTGCCTGATAGTGCCCCAAAATCAATTTTTTGTATACCGATAGATCGAGTGATTAATTTCATCTCTGAAATACGGAACAGGTTTTGCAATGGTTGCGGCAACAAGCCAAAGCGGTCGATCATTTCCATTTTCAGGTTCCTTATTTCATCATCGCTGCTAGCAGTAGCGATGCGCTTGTATTCGATTAAACGATGATGCACATCAGGAATGTAATCCTCTGGAATCAGCGCGGGGATATGGAAGTCAATCTCCGAAGCGCGCATCAATGGTTGATCATCACTCAGGCTTTTATTTGACTTGAGCGATTTTACCGCGCGTTCAAGTAGCTCAGAATATAGTGTGAAACCGATTTCAGTGATCTGTCCACTTTGCTCATCTCCCAGTAATTCACCTGCACCGCGTATCTCAAGATCGTGTGAAGCCAGGGTGAAGCCCACGCCCAGATCTTCCAGTGATTCTATTGCCTGTAGCCTTTTGCGTGCATCACTGGTCATGGATTTAGGGTGTGGGGTGATCATGTAAGCAAAAGCACGATGGTGCGAGCGTCCTACGCGGCCGCGAATTTGGTGTAATTGGGCAAGTCCCAGTTTGTCTGCACGATTGATGAAAATAGTATTGGCTGTGGGTACGTCTATCCCGCTTTCAATAATAGTTGTACACACCAGCAGGTTGCAGCGGTGATGATAAAAGTCGAGCATTACCTGTTCCAGCTCTTTTTCATTCATCTGGCCGTGAGCAATTCCTATACGCGCATTGGGTATGAGTTGTTCAAGTTCGGACGCGGTTTTTTCAATGCTTTTCACTTCGTTATGCAGGAAGTAAATTTGGCCACCACGTTTCAGCTCACGTTGACAGCCTTCAACAATGGTTTCTTCATTCCATTGTGCTACAAAAGTTTTGATTGCATGACGTTGCATGGGTGGAGTTGCAATGATCGATAGATCACGCATGCCTGAAAGTGACATATTCAGTGTGCGCGGAATAGGCGTGGCAGTGAGTGTTAACAGGTCTACCTGAGCGCGTAAGGCCTTAAGTTTTTCCTTATGGCGTACCCCGAAGCGATGCTCTTCATCGATGATCACCAGCCCGAGGTCACGATACTTTATCGCATCGGATAACAGTTTGTGTGTGCCGATAACGATGTCGATGGCACCACTTTGAATTTGCTTCAGCGACTCGTCCAGCTCTTTTTTGGCAGTGAAGCGAGATAGCAAAGCTATTTTAAAAGGCCAGTCGGCAAAACGGTCAAGAAAGTTCTGGTAATGCTGCTGTGCTAGCAGTGTGGTTGGTACCAGAACAACAACCTGTTTACTGGCATTAGCAGCGATGAATGCCGCGCGCATACTGACTTCAGTCTTACCGAAACCAACGTCGCCACAAACGATACGGTCCATCGGTTGCGGACAGGTCATGTCATCGATAATTGACTGAATCGCAGTTTCCTGGTCAGGTGTTTCCTCAAACGGGAAGTCGCTGGCAAATCGTTGATACTCATCCTTATTCAGAGAAAATTCAAAGCCCTTGAGTGCTGCACGCCTTGCGTGTATCTCCAGTAACTCTGCCGCTATATCATGGATCTTTTCCTGTGCTTTGCGGCGCACCTTCTGCCAGTGATCGCTACCTAACTTGTGTAGCGGAGCATTCTCTTCACTGGTCCCGGTATAGCGTGAAATCAGGTGCAGAGAGGATACCGGGACATATAGTTTGTCCTGATTGGCATATTCAATACATAAAAATTCAGTTTCAACATTGGCAACAGTGAGCGTTTTTAAACCGCGATAACGACCAATACCATGATCTTCGTGAACAACCGGAGCACCTTCACTCAAATCGGTAAGATTGTTGATGACCGATTCGCTATCACGCGTTTTACGATATTTTCGCCTGCGCGTCTGTCGAGCGCGCTCACCAAAAAGCTGCGGTTCGGTAATCAGCGTAACGCCGTATTCATCCAGCTGAATGCCGGTTTCCAGAGGCGAAACTGTTATGAACAGCCCCGCGCCGCTGTGTGACATAAAATCGATATAGCTATTAACCGTTCTGGGACGGATGCCATGATGTTGCAGCATTTCGATCATAAACTCACGCCGTCCGGTTGATTCTGCACAGAACAGAACCTTGTGATCAGCGAGTGTAGCCAGATATTTTTTTAAAGCCTGTAAGGGATCATCCGAATGCTGTTGTATGGTTAGCGGAGGAGACGGTTTTAAAGCAATATTGACAGCATTGGTCTCATTTTCCAGATATTTTCTGGATGCATACAGCGACAGTGGAAATCGATTGGTCTGTTGTTGAAGTTCCTCTTCAGTCAGAAATAAACGTGAGGGTTCGAGCAGAGGGTGACTCAAGTTATAACGGCGTGATTCGTATCTTTCAACCACCTGTTGAAGAAATAGATTGCAGCTGTCAAATGCAGCTTGATCCATCAATATCTGGGTTTTTTCTGGCAGATAATCAAACAACGAATTGAGCGGGTCAAAAAACAGGGGAAGATAATATTCAATACCAGGCGAGGAAATACCCTGGCTGACATCCTGATAAATCGGACAGCTGTTAGGGTCGACATCGAAGGTTTGGCGAAATTTCTGGCGAAAGGTTTTAATGCCTTCCTCATCCAGCGGGAACTCACGTGCTGGCAGTAATTCAATATGCTCCAGTTTGCTAATGGAACACTGAGTTTCAGTGTCAAAGCTTCGAATCGATTCGACTTCATCATCAAAAAGTTCAATTCGAAATGGGGTGGCACTTCCCATGGGGAATAAATCGATTATCGATCCACGAACGGCAAATTCACCGTGTTGTTCTACCTGTGAGACAGCTTGATAAGCCTGTTCTGTTAATTGCTTTTTAAAGCTGTCCAGATTAATGCGATCCCCGGTAGAGAGCGATAAGGATCTCCCTGAGATATATTGGCGCGGAGCGACTTTCTGTAACAGGGTGCCTATGGAAATGAATAATATGGCTCTACCCGTAGAACCTGGTAGTAGTGAAAGACAACGTAATCGCTCAGAAATAATATCCTGGTGCGGAGAAAAGTGGTCGTATGCCAGGGTTTCAAGATCGGGAAAGTGCAGTACATTCAGGCGGTCTTCACGGAAAAAATGGATTTCTTTTTCCAGCTGTTCCGCTTCGGCCATATCGGCAGTAACGACGACAGACAGGCCTTTAAACTGTCGGATCTGTTGTGAAAGAAACAGGCTTCTACTGCTTCCATAGAGTTGACCGGTTTTATGCGGGGTGGCAATTGCCGGAACTGGATGCTGTAACATGATCCTAGAATCCGCAGTTGAACATGGATTTGTGGGAAATCCCGGTGTGCCCAGCAAGGCGTCGGTTGCCGTTAATGGCTATTCCCTTAACAAGAACGACAAAACTTCCCTCATCCTGCTCACGTCCCTCACCTACATCTGAGTAGGTGACGCAGCAGGGTGCGCTGGGATTTTTCACTAATGCTTGTAGCGTTATTGGGTTCACCCAATGGGTGAAAAGAAAATTCATTGTTTGGTTCAACATATCAATAACTTACGTTAGAAATTAGCGGTCAACTGTGGAATCCAGGATGATAGATTCGGTGAATTAAAAGCGAGGGATTTTACACGCTTATGGCCGGCAGATAACCCCCCTTATTGATATCAATCCGTAGTTTCACCCATTTCAATGTTTAGAACCTTTAACCACAGAGTAAACAGAGGACACAGAGAGAAACAATTATTCAGGTTATTACGATATTATAATTGACAACCTGTTTTGATACTTGATAAACCTCCTGAAATGTAAACATATTTACCTCCGTGTACTCTGTGCGCTCGATAACTACTCCTGCCTTATTCTACTTATGGGCGTCCAGCCCTAATCTGTGGTGAGTGTTTTTTCAAATGTGGAAAATTATCGGAATTTCAGGCATATAAAAGCGACAGCCAGGCTGTCGCTTAAAAGTTGGTTTGCAATGCTATTAGTAGGTTGCTTTAACTGTAGTCAAACCCAGAATTTCCCAATCCTGCATACCACCGCGATACCACTTGATCTTGTGCGCAGGGTAGCCGAATTTGAGTAAATTTTTGATATTGTTAGGAGACTGTCCACACCACATTCCATTACAGAACAAAACCAGTGTTTTAGCATCTGTGAAATCCCATAGTCCTTCCAGGTTCCTGGCGTTGAAAGAATCTTCCAGAATTCCACCGATAGAGATTGGATCAGCGCCTTTATCAGGGTTTAGTTTGGTCCACGGGATGTTAACTGCTCCAGGTATAGTGCCTTTAGCAGCCCAGTCAGGTGTGCGTGAATCAACGATCATGATCGATTTATCACCATCATTCATCATCTTGAGGTAATGAATTACTTCGGTTTCACCAATGGTTTCAACACCTGGAGCCAGCGTTGAGGGTTGTATGCAGAAAGGAGGACACTTGCGAGAAGTTTTTGCAAATGCTGGATTTACTGTGTTTTTCTCGTTCTGGTTACGCATTAGAGTAACAGACTTTCCGCTGTGCATGACCACAATACTTTCCAGATCAGGTGTGATGTTGACAGCTGCTGCAAATGTCGTACTGCTGAATACAAGGCCCACAGTAAGTGCAGTAGCTGTTAATACCTTATTTAATTTCATATTTCTCTCCTCCTTAATTCTAAGGATTATCAGGATTATTGATATTTAGCGCCTTGAAAGATTCAGGGGACAGCTTAACTCTTATCCATGAGGTTTTTATATAAAAAACCTCATGGGAGGGAATTTGGTTGAATCGTGATTGATGGGATTAATCACACTCGGGTTCTTCTTCTGGTATATCGTCATATTTTTTTCTCATTATCCTTCTAATTTTCCTTTTGGCAAATCAGTGAAGCCTTAAGTGATTCAATAGATAGGCCTGGAAGTGATATGGTATCGGCTGAGGCCTGCCCAATAATAGCGATAGGAAACCAGTAATCAACACAGCTATGATTTTTTGCATAATTACTCCGTGTAGTTGTTGAGTTTTATTAGTCTAAATTTCTAATTGTTATTTTCATAGAACTAACTGTAATGAAGAAGGGGTTATGTGCAATGAAAATAAAAACCATTAAGTTATTGATATACAAGGTAAAATTATAAATTATTAGACATTAATCCCGGAATAGTTAATGAATATCAATAAAAGCACTCAAAAAGAACAGTTGAAATTTACTTGGGCATGATAAGTGTAGTCAGGTCGACTGAGTGCAATACAGTTCGATATTCAAAGTATACGCGAAAATCACCGTAGTCCCATTCTGTAATCGGTGGTTCACCAATCGCGGGTATTCTTCTGTCCGGTTCTCCAAAGTCGGATAACACCCGTTCCATTGAGCTACCTCGTTTAGGCATGACTGTCACTGAGTTTGAATCATAGTGACCTGGGATAAGCAATTTATCTGCCTGCAAATTGCTGGAAGCAATGAATAGCACAACGATAAAGATTTGTTTAACTATTGACATGACCTTAGGTCTCCAGTGATCGAGTTTAACTTAGTTGTTGTAACTATAGCATGACAAAGCGGATCATCAACTGCGAAAAAAATGACGCCGTTGTTGGAGTTAAATAGCATTCGTGCTTTAATGCCGTCCATGAAATTTCCGGTCGAATTACTTATCGGGTTACGCTATACCCGAGCCAAGCGTCGCAACCATTTTATCTCTTTCATTTCGATGATATCCATGTTGGGAATCATCCTTGGAGTGATGGCGTTAATCGTTGTGCTTTCTGTTATGAATGGCTTTGAAGAAGAGCTGAAAGGTCGCATTCTTGGCATGGTGTCGCATGTCACTGTGACCAGTTTTGACAATAAGATTAAAGACTGGAAGGCTACCAGCGAAAAGGTAATGGAAGATAAAGAAGTGCTGGCAGCAGCGCCTTATGTCGATGCTGAGGCAATGTTATCTAATCAGGCTTCGGTTAGCGGTACCATCGTACGCGGAATTGTACCCGAACTGGAACCAGGGGTTTCAGACATTCATGAGCATATGCAGTTTGGCAAATTGACCGACCTGGTTGCAGGCGAGTATGGCATTATTCTAGGTTCCGGTCTCGCTGCTAACCTGGATGTTTCTCCTGGCGACAGGGTGACCATGATTACCCCTCAGTCAAGAGTTTCACCGGTTGGGTTCTTGCCCCGCTTACGTCGCTTCAAGGTGGTCGGTATCTTTGAAATAGGCGTGTATGAGTATGATCGTAGTTCAGCATTGATTCATGCTGAAGATGCTTCAAAATTGTTTCGTATGGATGGAGCCATGTCAGGTGTGCGCCTGAAAATAACCGATATGGATAGAGCGCCTATGGTGCGTTATGATTTGCGTGAAATACTTGGTGTTGAATACTGGGTCTCTGACTGGACATTGCGTCACAGCAATTACTTTAAAGCGGTACAGACTGAAAAAACTGTGATGTTTATTATTCTTTCACTGATAGTCGGAGTAGCCGCTTTTAATATTGTATCGACACTGGTGATGGTGGTTACTGACAAGCAGGCTGATATCGCTATACTGCGTACGCTGGGCCTGGCACCCTCATCGGTTACTGTAGTGTTCATGATTCAGGGCACCTTGATTGGTTTGTTCGGCACCATACTTGGGGTATTTTTTGGGGTATTAGTGGCTACAAATGTAAGTGTCATAATACCAGCGCTGGAACATTTTTTTCAAACCCAGTTTTTGCCTACGGGCGTGTATCCTATTACCGAGCTGCCATCCAAAATGGAAGCCTCAGATGTGCTAAGAATTGGCATTATGTCATTTGTGCTCTCGATACTGGCTACCATTTATCCAGCTTTACGCGCGTCCAAAACCCAACCTGCGGAGGCTTTACGTTATGAGTAATGATGCTGCGGTGTTACAGGTTGAAGGACTGAGTAAGACTTATCAACAAGGTGAGTTATCGGTGGAAGTTCTCAAACAGGTAGATTTCTCTGTGGGCGAAGCTGAGCGCCATGCGATTGTTGGAGCATCTGGAGCAGGCAAAAGTACTTTATTGCATTTACTTGGCGGGCTGGATCGGCCTAGCGCAGGCAGTATTCAGGTGATGGGGCATGCTATGCAGCAGCAATCGGAGAAGAAGCTGGGGCAATTGCGTAATCGCTATCTGGGGTTTATCTATCAGTTTCATCATTTACTGGCTGAGTTTGATGCTCTGGAAAACATCATGATGCCATTGCTGATTCGTCGTACTAACCGGTCAGATGCGACCGAGCAGGCCATGCAGCTATTGCAGAAAGTCGGTCTGGAGCACCGCGCTGGACATAAACCGGGTGAATTATCGGGTGGTGAACGCCAGAGGGTGGCTTTAGCGCGAGCACTGGTGACAAATCCTGCCTGTGTATTGGCCGATGAGCCGACGGGTAATCTTGATGAGAAAACAGCGTACAATATGCTGGATTTGATGATGCAATTGAATGAATCGAGCCGTACTGCATTGGTGATAGTAACGCATGATATGAAGATTGCTGCCAGTATGCAGGCGCAATGGGAAATGCATAATGGAGCATTGATACGTCAAAGATAATCCGACTTAAAGACCAGTTATCATGCTTTCATCATGCTTTCATATTCATTGATAAGGCTTTGGGCATACGCCAGCATGACCGGTATTTGCAGGATCAGATAACTCACATCTGAAACCATAGTCTTACTTCCTGTCACTATATATCGATCATCTATATAGCTTGATACCTTATCGATGATCCATCGGTTAGCCCAATAGGTTGCTATGATGAGGGCGAGTATCTTCATCAAAGTATGCAAATCAGGGATAAAATTGACTACCTGCTCAGCTGTTAGAGCAAAATAACTATTTAATAGAATGGCGGTTGCAATACAGCCCAGTACTGGCATCGCAAGTGCAGGATGGTTGAGCAAAGGGAAGAATGAAAAAATTAGCCCACTAACCATCAGTATATTCATCATATTGGTCAGGTATTGCCTTTCCACAAATAAACCCATTACCTGTTGATAATTAGCACCCTCTACTATTAATGGAAATAACAGCAGGGTCATACACATCAGAATTAAGGTCTTAGTGATCGGGCAATAGATATGCTCAACCAGCCATTCACCTGCGGTAACCTGAAGCAGGTGACTATGCAGATAAGCGCAGAAAAAGCCAATAGCAATGGATAAGGCTACGATTAAACAACTTATCCAGATAAACTGCAGACTGAAAAAAATATCCAGCATTAGCCTTGATTACGGGTTTTCCGATATCTTAATTGTTTTGCAATTTGATAGCGCCACAACAGCCGAACTGAAGCGAAACCGAGGATTGAAGAGATTGTGCCAACGATAAAGCAACCCAGTAAGAACGGTTGCCAGATGTATAACAACTCATTAGACAGCCAATGAAAAGACAATTCGAATTCGAATCCTCGATCCTTGCTATTTAGAATCCACAGCCCGACTCGATAACAGAAATAGAATAACGGCGGCATAGTCACTGGGTTACTTAGCCACACCAGAGGAACCGAAATCAGGATGTTGACGCGAAACAGGATGGCTCCAACAGCAGCAATCAGCATTTGAAAAGGAATCGGTATAAAAGCACAGAATATACCCAATGCGGCGGCACCGGAAACGGAACGACGATTGATATGCCAGATGCTTGGATCCTGCAGACGAGGACCGAGCTTACGAATCCACTTGTTTTCGGTGATATGCCTTGGATGAGGCATGAATTTCTGTATAAACTTTCTGGGCATAAAACGATGGAAATTAATCAGTTTATCAATTAAGTTACATTTACTTTAATAAGGAAATGGAAGCGATGGTCACTGCAGGGAGTGCTGTGTTAACGGGAGTTATTCTAGCCTGTTTTCAAACGCAAAGTATCGATATTTACTGGTTGTCTTTGATTCCGGTGAGTTTATTTTTCATCTTTTTTCATCGGGCTGGGAGATTTTTCTGGCTGCTCATTGCCAGTTTTTTATATGCCTCGTTACATATCTATCTGCAACTCGAGCAAAGACCGTCAGCGTCAGTAGTTAATAAGAAGATCACATTGACTGGTGAAGTTCTCAATATCCCCAGTTATCGGGGCGGTTCAGCCCGCTTTATATTCCAGCCAGACCAGGTAGCTCAGCCCTCTGGTATGCCAGAGCGTATTCGTGTTTCCTGGAAAAAACCATCACAACCCTTAGTAGCTGGCCAGAGATGGCAACTGACAGTGAAATTTAAACCCGCGCATGGATTTCAAAACCCTGGTGGATTCGATTATGAGCGCTGGTTATTTGTCAAGGGGATTCAAGCCACAGGTTATGTGGTGAAAGATGGTAAGAGCAGGCTGTTGGGGGTGAATACTTTATCCATCAATCGAGTGAGGCAGGAAATTAATCAATGGATAAGCCTGCACTGTAAAGATTGCCGCTATTCAGGAGTGTTACAGGCGCTATCGACTGGATACAGGGGTGAGATGCAGGCTAGTGAACGTAATCTATTTCAAAAAACAGGAACCGCGCATCTTATAGCTATCTCTGGATTGCATATAGGTATTATCGCTGCATTTGTGTTTTACCTGACCCGCAAATTATGGAATCTACTGTTCTTTAAAACAGGCCTGGCTCGAAGAGAATTTTGCTGGCTGGTGAGCTGGGTTGCCGTACTGCTGTATAGCTTACTATCCGGCTTCGAACTGCCTGCACAAAGAGCTTTTCTAATGTTTACGGTGCTAGGTCTTATGGTTTTACTGCGCCTGCCTTTTAATTTACTCAATAGCGTGATGGCAACGCTGGTAGCGGTGCTGATCTTTTCTCCCATGGCTGTACTATCTGAATCCTTCTGGCTCACTTTATGTGCCATGGGGATTATTCTATTTGGCAGTTTTATCTTGCAGCATGAGCGCTCTCGCTGGCGCCAGTTACTAGCTATTCAATTGCTGTTTTCGCTGTTATTTATTCCTTTGACACTGGTCATCTTTGGTCAAATTCATAGTGCCAGTTTATTGGCTAATCTGCTGGCTGTTCCACTGGTTAGCATGATCATCGTGCCTGTGAATTTTATTTTACTGGCGCTTTTCTGGTTGCCGGATAGCTGGCTTAATGCCGCCTATACGCTTATGGATTTGGCAACAGGGCTATTGGTGGATTACCTCCAGCTATTGCAGAAGTTGGGATTACAGGCCATTGAACTAAGTTCAGTGAAAGGCTGGCAGTTAGT
Source organism: Gammaproteobacteria bacterium (assembly GCA_050292965.1). GTDB lineage: Bacteria > Pseudomonadota > Gammaproteobacteria > JACNJF01. The sequence goes on from JBNKMF010000014.1 coordinate 23,527, forward strand.
CTTACTAATGATCCTGTTGTTACTGATTTTTTTGCCACAGGGTATGTTGCGACTTAGAGGTTGGTTCGTTTTATTGCCTGCCGTTATTTTCTGGCCGTCCAGTCGTACTAATAGTGAGTTGCTGACTATCAGTGTGCTTGATGTTGGTACAGGCAGTGCTGTTGTGCTACAAACTCGCCAGCATAGCCTGATATACGATTTCGGCCCGGGTAATCGTTCAGGTTATAGTATTGGAGAGTGGGTGGTTCAACCATACCTCAATCATCAAGGTGTAGAAGAGGTCGATCAAATTATAATCAGCCATAATGACCAGGATCACTCGGGGGGACTGTATTCGGTCATTGAAGATTTCAAGCGTATACCTGTGCTATCGGGTACTCCTGCAGCCCTGAGGCAAGGTTTTCCCGAGCTACTATCGGTTCGTGACTGTCATGTAATCAAACCCTGGTATTGGGATGGTGTGAGATTTGAATTTTTGATGACTGAGCAGGATCAGGATGTTTCTGATAACAACAGTTCCTGTGTATTACGTATAAGTGTCAATAATAAGCATATTCTGCTAACTGGTGATATAGAGGCTAGTCAGGAGCGATTGCTGGTGAGTCGGTATCTTGAGAAACTGAAAGCCAATGTGTTGCTAGCGCCACACCATGGCAGTTTGAGCTCTTCTACAGATGAGTTTATCCAGGCTGTATCAGCAGAACATGTCATATTTTCCACTGGCTACCTGAATCACTGGGGTTTTCCCAAAGATGAAATTGTTGGGAGATACCGCAAAACTGGAGCTAATCTGTATCGAACTGACCGCGATGGCGCAATTCAGATAACCTGCGACTCAAACCAGTGTAGAGTAGAAAAATTTCGCCAACTTTATCCTCATATCTGGTACTGACAAACTCAGGCTTTATCAGTATCATGCCGCTCACGTAAAAAGTATCTGAAATCCACTCAATTATCGGGAGATTTAATGTGTTAGAACTGGTTCAAGCAGGCGGATGGTTGATGTATCCCATTTTGCTATGTTCAGCGATTGCTATGGGTATTATTGCTGAGCGCTTATGGACGTTGCAAAAACGCAAGGTAATCCCTGAAAAATTGATGAATGGTATCTGGACCCTGCTAAAAAGTGACAAATTGACCGATAAGCATATCCAGGAAATCGAAACTGGGTCACCGCTAGGCAAGGTACTCGCTGCTGGCTTGATAAATCGCCATTTATCACGTGAACTGGTGCGCGAAAGTATCGAAGAAACAGGGCGATTTGTCGCACACGAGTTGGAAAGGTTTATCAATGCACTGGGTACTATCTCAACTATTGCACCTTTATTAGGACTGTTGGGTACCGTAATCGGTATGATCAAGGTATTCACAACCATCACTGCTGTTGGTGTGGGAGATCCCGCAACGCTTGCAGGCGGGATTTCTGAAGCATTAATCACCACAGCCGCCGGATTAACCGTTGCTATTCCAACGGTCATATTTCATCGTTACCTGAAACGTAAGATCGATGAGCTGGTGATGAGCATGGAACAGGAAGCGATGAAGCTGGTTGAGGTATTGCATGGTGATCGCCATATAAGCAAAAAAGAGGCAGCCTGAGCTATGCGCTTTCGCAATCAAACGGTAGAAGATGATAGCGGTGTTAACCTGACACCCCTGATAGATGTCGTTTTTCTATTGCTGATCTTCTTCATGGTATCGACTACCTTTGATACCACCTCTGAGCTTAAGATCGAATTGCCAGAAGCTTCTGCAAGAAATAAAAATCCTGACAATGAAAAACTCACGATCATGATTGATCCACGTGGTTTTTATTACATCAATGGTAAGCGACTGAAGAATAAAAATGCCGAACTATTACTGCTGGAATTACATAGAGTGGTTGGCAGCAATAAAGATACGCCCGTAGTTATCCAGTCTGACGCTAATTCTCCGGTGCAGTCGTTGGTAACGGCGCTGGATATCGTCGGGCAGATAGGAATGACGCACCTTTCCATTGCTACTACAAAACCGATGAATTAAGGGCGCTATTGTGTCATTTTCAATCGAAAACTCTTCAGGGGTCAAAGCCTATCGCAGCCTGTTGTCGCTTGCATTTGAATATAAACGTTTTTTCATGTTTGCGATTCTCGGTATGGTGGTTTTTGCACTGTCTGATGCAGCTTTCGCCTATCTGATGAAACCGATGCTGGACGAAGGATTCGTCAATCGTAATGAGTTCATCATTAAACTGGTTCCTATCGCCATTATCCTGATTTTTCTGGTGCGCATGGTGGCTGTATATGTGCGCAATTACTGTATGGATTATATCGGCCGCCAGGTCATCAATACATTACGCAGCCAGATATTCGAAAAGTTACTCACTCTGACCTCCTACGAATACGATGAGGCTTCATCGGGTGAGATCCTGACCAAGTTTTCATTCGATATTGAGCAGGTATCTACCTCGGTTTCCTCTTCTTTAACTGTACTTATTCAGGATTCTTTGCGTATTCTGGTATTGCTTAGCTATATGTTGTGGTTGAGCTGGCAATTGTCGGCCATCTTCCTGATCGTCGCGCCTCTGGTGTTTATCATCGTGGTCAAAGTATCTTCACGCTTTCGTCGTATTAGTAAGAATATTCAGCACTCAATGGGTGAGGTTTCACATGTTGCTCAGGAAGTCATCGATTCTAACCGGGTGGTGAAAATCTTTGGCGGTAGCGAGTTTGAACGCGAAAAATTCCGTAATATCAATCAACGAAACCTTAAACTGAATTTGAAAATGACTACCGCGCAGTCAATTAGTATGCCCTTGATTCAGTTGATTGTGGCGATAGCCTTTGCCGTTATCGTAGCATTTGCGACCTCGGATTCGATGCATGGGCAAATCACTTCGGGTGACTTTTTCTCTTTCATCTTTGCCATGACCAGTCTGTTTGCACCTATGAGAACCCTGTCTTCGGTGAATGCAAATATCCAGCGTGGTATTGCTGCGGGGGAGAGTGTGTTTTCTTTTCTGGCCAAGCATAGTGAGCTGGATGAAGGTACTGTTACTCTGGAACGATCCTGCGGAGAGCTTGAATTCAAACAGGTGTCATTCCATTACCCAAGACACAAAGCTAAGGTATTAGATGATGTGAGCTTAACGGTTAAGCCCAACCATACGGTGGCCATTGTGGGGCGCTCAGGTAGTGGTAAATCAACGCTGGTTAATCTATTGCCACGCCTGTATGAATTAACCGGGGGGCAAATTCTGCTCGATGGTGTTGAGATACAGCAATATCGTCTGGCTGATTTACGTAGGCAGATAGCCTATGTGGGACAGGATGTACGTCTGTTTAATGATAGCGTTCGTAATAACATTGCTTATGGCGTGTTAGGCGATACCAGCGAAGAGCGCATTATACGGGCGGCTCAGCAGGCCTATGCCTGGGAATACATTGAAAAACTACCTCAGGGTCTGGATACCCAGGTCGGTGAAAAAGGCGTATTGCTATCTGGAGGCCAACGCCAGCGTCTAGCTATAGCTCGGGCGTTATTAAAGGATGCACCTATCCTGATTCTTGATGAAGCCACCTCGGCACTGGATACAGAATCGGAGCGTCATATTCAAAAGGCGATAGATAGATTAATCAGTAATCGAACTACATTGGTGATTGCACATCGTCTTTCTACCATCGAGCATGCTGATCAAATACTGGTGATGCAACAGGGCAAAATTATCGAACAGGGTAGTCATAGTCAGTTAATTGAGCAGGATGGTGTGTATAGCAAATTGCATGCGATGCAGTTTAGCGACCATCAAGCCTGATTATGTTAAAGCGAAATAAAGCAGCATCTAGCCAAACTACTCAAAACGGCTGGTGGCTGTGGCGATTGAATCCGCTGGCTATCGTTCTATGGCCACTATCACTGGTTTTCTGTGCATTGGTAGTTCTCCGCCGTAAGCTTTATCAAATCGAGATTCTCAATAGTACTGCTTTATCGGTGCCTGTTTTTGTAGTGGGTAATATCTCTGTAGGCGGCAACGGCAAAACGCCTATAGTTGTCAGCCTGGTCAAGTTACTTCAATCGCGCGGTTATCATCCCGGTATTCTGACTCGAGGTTATAAGAGTGATCTGGAATTTGGCTGTCAAATTCTACATCAGGGGCAAACCAGTGATAAAGCGGGTGATGAAGCGAATATGTTATCTGAAGTCTGCGCCTGTCCTATTTCTATTGGAGCTGACCGTGTCACGTCAGGACAGCATTTGCTTGAACAGAACCCTGAACTTGATGTATTGATCTGCGATGATGGTTTGCAGCATTATGCGTTAAAGCGCGATGGCGAAATTATTGTGAGTCGTGATCTGGCTCTGGGCAACGGTTTTTGTCTGCCTGCGGGTCCTTTAAGAGAACCAGCAGCTCGCCTTAAGCAATGTGATCTTTTGATCGATAGAGAAGGGACGGCTATTCAACAAAAATTAGGAGTATGCTGGAACCTGTTAAACCCTGAACAGACAGCAGAACTCTCATCATTTAAGGGACAGCCACTATATGCTGTGGCTGCAATTGGTTTTCCTGAACTGTTTTTTGAACAGCTAAAACAGTATGAGCTGGATATTATACCGAATGCATTTAACGATCATTACACTTTTACCGAGATGGATATTGAAAGTTTTGCAGATAAACCTTTGCTGGTAACCCATAAAGATGCAGTTAAACTACGCGCATACGCAAGAGACAATATATGGGTGGTCCCACTCGAACTCACCCTGTCCGATGATTTACAATTAAAATTACTCAACTTAGTGGAGTCCAAGCTCAATGGATAAACATTTACTCGATATTCTCGTTGACCCAGTTACCAAGGGGCCGCTGAAGTACGACAGGAAAAATCAGGAACTGTTATCGCGTAGTTCTCGGCTGGCGTATCCAATCCGAGACGGCATCCCTGTTATGTTACCCGAGGAAGCGCGAGAATTGAGCTCTGAGGAAATTGAAAACCTGCAATGAGCAATAAGTGATGCAACAGGGTTTTAAAATTGTTATCCCTGCACGCTATGCTTCAACCCGTTTGCCGGGAAAGCCGCTGATTGATATTCATGGTAAGCCCATGATTGAATGGGTTTACCGAGCTGCTCAGCAAAGCTTAGCTCAACAAGTGGTTGTGGCAACTGATGATGAAAGAATATTAAAGGTTGTTCAAAGCTTTGATGGTGAAGGCTGTATGACTCGACCAGACCATACCACTGGAAGCGATAGAATCGTTGAGGTTTGCGAACAATTCGGTTGGTCTGATGAAACGATTATTGTCAATTTGCAGGGTGATGAACCATTAATGCCTGCTCAAAACCTGAGTCAGGTTGCCTTAAATCTGGAACAATCAGGCTATGACATGGCAACTCTACATACCTCTATCGACCAGCAAGCTGCACAAAATCCAAACCTGGTTAAGCTGGTTCACGATCAGCAGGGCAAAGCCATTTACTTTAGTCGTGCGGCTATTCCATTTCAACGAGATGAACCTGTTGCACAGTATTTTGGGCATATAGGCTTATACGCTTACCGAGTTGGCTTTTTGAAGACTTATACGACTTTATTACCCTGTATGCTGGAGCAAAGTGAAAAACTCGAACAGCTACGTGCCCTCTATTATGGGTACCGCATACATACAGAACTCGCCGCGTCACCTCCAGGCGTTGGTGTTGATACTCAAGAAGACCTGGAACTGGTGAAGGAAAGCCTGGAGGATAGTTTGACATGAATTATGAGTGGAAAGTTGTCGACCAACAAATCGTGTTTCAAGGCTATTTCCGTATGGAGAAATTCACCTTACAGCATGAATTGTATGCTGGTGGATCAACTGAAACCTTTCACCGTGAACTGTTTGAGCGTGGATCTGCAGTGGCTGTGCTGCCATATGATCCGATTCGCGATGAAGTTGTATTAATAGAACAATTTCGGGTCGGCGCTATTGGTACCCAAAATCCACCCTGGCTGAAGGAAATCATTGCTGGAATTATCGAAGAGGGAGAGACTCATCAGCAGGTTGCTGAAAGGGAAACCCTTGAAGAAGCGGGTTGTGAGATTCTGCAGTTAGAAAAAATCACCCAATATTATGTCAGTCCAGGAGGGACCAGCGAGCAGTGCGCTCTGTATTGTGGTCGGGTGAGTACTCAAAGTATAGGAGGTATTCATGGTCTGGAGCATGAGTTTGAAGATATTCTGGTCGAAGTAGTGAGTCTTGCCCAGGCTAAACAATGGCTAGAGGAAGGAGTCTTAAATTCCTCACCGGTTATTATCGCGCTTCAATGGTTGTTGTTGAACCGAGAAAGGATTCGCGAAAAGTGGATTTAAATAACAAATTTGGTCATAATCATCTAAATACCCATTTATTTTGTGGTTTTATTGTAATTGAGTTTAAATAGAGTAAATTATGTACTTGATAACCAGCTTAAAAATACTATATTAGCAAGATCTAATATTTAATACCTGTAAACATGAGCCAAGACCTGATTTCAGAACTGGAATTCGAATTTTCGATTAAACCGTCAGAGATAGAAGATTTATCACATCTGTTGATTGAGTTTAACGGGCAGGCTCTTTACTGGGATGATGATGCTGAGGAAAGAGTCATTGCAAAACTGAAGGGACACCGAGTTGATTTATCGGTTGCACGTAATGTATATAGTGATATTCAGGAGCTGTTTGATTCAATCTCACCAGAGATTTCCGATCTGGGCAATCATATCGTAAAAAACAATACCTGCTATGTTGAGTGTTGCAGTCGCGACGAAGATGAAAAAACACCTTGTGGCAGTCTGGTTTATATCAATGAACTGGTGGTGGAGCCAGAATTTCGTAACAATAGTATTGGAACTGAAATGCTCAAGCGTATGAGCGAAGTTGTCGATATGAATAAAACCCTGGTAGCGCTAAAAGCTTATCCAATCATCGATTCTGAATCTGAAGAACGTACCCCTGAACTTAAAAAACAGTTGAAGCGCTTTTACGGAAAGCTGGGTTTTCGTCATTCTGGTGAACACTATATGGTAAAAGATGCTCGTGATTGTCATGCACAACGCCGACGTGCACTGGCAGAGGCAGGTGTAGAGTTTTCAGACGATTGCTGATTGAATAATGGCTGCCACCACCTGGCGGTCTTCGGCAACCAGGATATTAAATGTTCTACAGGCGGCACCCGTATTCATGACCTCCAGACCAAGTCCTAGTTGCGCAAAATAACCGATGATTTCGATGTCTGGAAACTGCTGTTTCTCTCCGGTCCCTAATAAAATAACTTCAGGTTTTTGATCCACAATAGTCTGCATTTGTTCGGCAGAAAGTTCGTCAATATTAGTGACGGGCCAGGGAGTCACGATCTCTGTTGCTGACAGGATCAGGCTTTGATTGTAGTCTCTCTCGTTGATAGTAATCTGACCGGGCTGATAGGCCTGGATACTGTTACGACCAGTAATTAATTCTTCGGCTAATGGCATGTGCGCAGATTATCTTAAAACTATAGTGTTGACCAGAAAATTTCAGATATCAGATTGACAGTGACAAGAGCACTGTTTATCGTTGCTGACCTTTATTTATAAACCCAGTGAGACCACTGTCTTGAACGACGATTTTCAACGAATAAAACGCTTGCCTCCGTATGTATTTAATATTGTAAATGAATTAAAAGCGGCAGCACGAGCGCGTGGTGAAGATATTATCGATTTTGGTATGGGAAATCCCGACCAGCCTACACCAAAGCATATCGTCGACAAACTTTGTGAAGCGGCTCAGCGTGGTGACACCCATCGTTACTCATTATCTCGTGGGATTCCGCGTCTACGTCAGGCTGTTTGTAACTGGTATAAACGAAAATACGATGTTGATCTGGACCCTGAAACTGAAGCGATTGTTACCATAGGTTCTAAAGAAGGCCTTGCCCATCTGGCTATGGCGACGGTGGCTCCTGGTGATGCTGTGCTAGTACCCAATCCTTCGTACCCCATTCATCCTTATGGATTTGTAATAGCTGGTGCAGATATCCATTATGTGCCACTAACCCCTGATGTGGATTTTTTCAGTGAGTTAGAAAAAGCGATAAAGGATAGTTGGCCTAAACCCAAGATGCTGGTGATTAGTTTCCCGGGTAATCCAACCACTCAGTGTGTAGAGCTAGATTTTTTTGAAAAGGTGGTTGCTATTGCACGTGAGCATAAAATCTGGGTAGTGCATGATCTTGCCTACGCTGAAATTACCTTCGATGGCTATATTGCGCCATCTATTTTGCAGGTTGAAGGCGCTAAGGAAATAGCCGTTGAGTTCTACTCCTTATCTAAAACCTATAATATGCCGGGGTGGCGTGTTGGGTTTATGTGTGGAAATCCCACGTTAGTTGCAGCATTACAGCGTATTAAATCCTATATGGATTACGGCATGTTCACGCCTATTCAGGTTGCAGCGGTGACTGCGCTGGATGGAGACCAGTCTGTCATTGATGATATACGTGATATGTATCAAAGTCGTCGTGATGTTCTTTGTAATGGACTCAATGCCTTAGGCTGGAAGGTGATGCCACCTAAAGCCACCATGTTTGTGTGGGCAAAAATCCCCGAAAAATACAGTCATATGGGGTCACTGGAATTTTGCAAACTGATGCTAAAAGAAGCTAAGGTCGCTGTTTCACCGGGTATTGGATTTGGCGACTATGGGGATGACCATGTACGATTTAGCCTGATAGAGAATGAACATCGAACACGTCAGGCGGTTCGGGGTATACGTGATATGCTGCGCAAATCATCTGATAATCAATCAGATTCATAGAATTATTTTAAGAACTCACTCGTATTATAGAGGTAAATAGTGGAACCGGTTAAGATAGGTTTATTAGGGTTAGGTACTGTAGGTGGTGGCACTGCTAGAGTATTAATGAGTAATGCTGCTGAAATTGCACGGCGTGCAGGTCGCGAAATTCAGGTAATACATGCAGCCGCACGTGGCTTAAATGCAGGTGAAAAACCCGAAGGTACCGAACAGGCTATTATTACCGAAGATGCTTTCGAGGTCGTAAACAATCCTGACGTTGATATTATTGTGGAATTGATTGGTGGCGACTCTCCCGCGCGCGAACTGGTGATGGCTGCGATCAACAATGGCAAACATGTTGTAACTGCCAATAAGGCGATGATTGCAAAATTCGGTAATGAAATTTTTGCAGCTGCCCAGGCGAAGGGTGTTGTGGTTGCTTTCGAAGCAGCAGTAGCTGGTGGCATCCCAATTATAAAAGCGATCCGTGAAGGGTTAAGTGGTAACCGAATTCAATGGATAGCGGGCATCATAAACGGAACAGGGAATTTCATTCTTACCGAAATGCGCGATAAGGGACGTGATTTTAACGATGTATTAAAGGAAGCTCAGGAGCTGGGTTATGCCGAAGCAGATCCTACCTTTGATGTGGAAGGGATAGATGCGGCGCACAAGCTATGCATCCTTTCTTCTATCGCATTTGGCGTGCCTCTGCAGTTCGAAAAGGTGTATACCGAAGGCATCAGCAAGATATCTCAGGATGATGTCACTTTTGCCTCGCAACTGGGTTATAGAATTAAACACCTTGGCGTTACCCGGGCCACAGAAAAGGGTATAGAGATGCGTGTCCATCCTACTCTGATTCCTGAAAAGCGTTTGATTGCAAATGTCGATGGCGTGATGAATGCCGTACTCATTATGGCGGATAAACTGGGGCCATCGTTATACTACGGTGCAGGTGCCGGGGCTAACCCAACCGCATCAGCAGTAGTGGCTGATATCGTTGATGTGACTCGTTCGCTGACAACCGACCCGGAAAATCGTGTACCCCATCTTGCATTTCAACCCGATCAGCTCAACGATATTCCCATTCTCAGCATGGAAGAGGTGGAAACGGCCTATTATTTACGTCTGCAGGCGCAGGATAAGCCAGGTGTGATGGCGGATATCGCTCGTATTATGGGTGACAATAATATTTCGATGGAGGCAATTTTGCAGAAAGAGCCCGCTGTCAACGAATCAACTGCTACTATCATCATGCTGACTCAGTGTATTCAGGAGTCACAGATGAATCTGGCGATAGCCTCTATAGAGGGGCTGTCATCAGTGAGTAGTGAAGTCACGCGTATACGAGTAGAAAACCTGGATTCAAACTAAGGGCTTTCGCTAAAAATATCCTGAATTCGTGGTTTCAGTGCGAGTTCATGGCGTAAGATGTTGATCTCACAGTGGAATTAAAAAATCTTAGCTTCACTCATGTTAAGCGCGCATTTTTTTAACCATTGTGAGGTCAATAACTTGCGTTAGGGATCTACGTAGAGCTACGGATTCAGGAAAATAATAAAGGCTGCATCTGCAGCCTTTATTTTTTGCATGTTTATTGATCCAGAAAAGCCAGAATTTCAGTTTCAATATCCTGTTTATCAATCACGATATCCTGAGATATGGGTTTGTTGAAAAGCTCACGGATAACCTTCGGGATTTCGATATTTGCTGTTGCTGCAATCGATTTCAAAGCATCCTGGTCATGACCGTCACGCTTTCCTGTCAAGGCAAAGTCGATTACAGGTGAGAATTTGGTCCATTCCGCAGTTGAATAAACAATCGATTTGAGGCCGCTGTTACGATAGTTCTGGTGAGTCTTGAAACAGGTTGCTGTATGAGGATCCATCAGATAACCGTCATCAAATGCCTGTTTGATAAATACCTGACCATCGTCATCACTGCAATAATCGGCGGCAAAATATTTCTGCAATAGATCGAGCTCATCAGAGCTTAGTTGATAACGCCTGTTTTCTATCAGTTGCTGCATTAATTCCTGTGTGCGAGCAGCGCCCAGTAAGTCAAACAAAACGCGCTCTACGTTAGATGAAACCAGGATGTCCATAGCTGGAGAGGTTGTGCTGATCAAAGTTCGTGAATTCAGGTCGTAAATGCCGGTATTAATCAGATCGGTTAATACATTGTTTGCATTCGATGAAATCAGAATCTTTTCCACTGGTAGCCCCATTTTAACTGCATAGAAGGCACCTAAAGCATTACCAAAATTTCCGCTTGGGATATTCAGGTAAACTTTTTCACCCGCTTCAATGGCTTTTTGCCTTACCAGTTCGAGATAAGAATGAATATGGTAGATAATCTGAAAGATAATACGGCCGAAATTGACCGAGTTGGCTGCAGAGAGTGATATTCCCTTTTGCTGTAATTTGTCTTTGAAAGCAGCAGAGCCGAGCAAGGTTTTGAGTGCCTTCTGGGCGTCATCAAAATTACCCTTGATTCCGATCACTTTCAGGTTGTTGGCATCCTCTGTGACCATCTGCAGTCGTTGTACATCGGAGGTGCCGCCATCTGGGTAGAGACAGGCAACACGAACATTCGCACGGTTTTTGAAAGTTTCCAGAGCGGCAGGCCCTGTGTCGCCGCTAGTTGCAGCCAGTATTAAATAGTTTTCGCCACGTTGTTGTGCAAGCGAAGACAATACAGCGCCGAAAGGAAGCAATGCCATATCTTTAAATGCTCGAGTCGGGCCGTGATACAGCTCGCTGACAAAGAGATCGTCATAAACCCGATTAACTGGTACTGGGTTTTGTGGATCGTCGAATTGGCCATACAGCGATAATGCCTGATTAATGACCGCTTCATCGATATCGATAGCAAACAGTTGCAGGATGGACCTGGTCAGTTGCTGGTAATCGCTAGCTAAATGAGATTGTAAATATCCATCAGGTAAAACAGGGATTGTTTCGGGACTGTATAGTCCGCCAAAGGATGCAATGGGATTTAGGATGGCCTCAGAAAAAGGAACAGAGACTTTGTGCTGGCCATCGTTGCCACGAGTTTCGGTAAAATTCATTTAAATTAAGTGTGTTATTAGGCTTCAGAAATTGCGCGTATTATAACGGTAAAGAGGTTCTACGGAAGGGTTGTGTCCAGCTCTGGTCGTACCTGGGTACTTTTTCTACGAAATGTGCATATTTTTTACCCAATTTGGGCAGGATAACTTCTGTTATGGTCTAAACACGAGTAAAATCAGTCGATTTTTTATAAACCATAAGCGAGAGCACCATGAGTACCGAAAGAACCCTGTCTATTATCAAGCCTGATGCAGTTGCCAAAAATATTATTGGGCAGATTTATAGTCGATTTGAAAACGCCGGCTTGCGTATTGTTGCAGCGAAAATGATCCAGCTTGACCAGGCTAAAGCCGAAGGCTTTTATGCCGTTCATAAAGAGCGCCCTTTTTTCAAAGATCTGGTCGACTTTATGACCTCTGGTCCAGTAATGGTACAGACGTTAGAAGGTGAAAACGCTATCGCAAAGCACCGTGAAGTCATGGGTGCAACCAATCCTGCTGAAGCTGCTCCAGGCACTATTCGTGCTGATTTTGCCAGCAGTATCGATGAAAATGCGGTACATGGATCAGATGCGCCAGAAACTGCACAGGTTGAGATTGCCTACTTCTTCTCCGAAGATGAATTGTGTGAGCGTATTCGCTAAGTATGACTCATTCATCCATGCATAATCTGTTAAATATGGATCGATCGACGATGGAAGCATTCTTCCTGTCAATCGGTGAAAAACCGTTTCGTGCAAAGCAGGTTATGCAATGGATACATCAGCGTGGAGTGACCGACTTTGCGCTGATGACAGATCTGGCCAAAAGTCTGCGCAGCAAACTTAGTGAAATTGCTGAAGTAAGGCTGCCGGAAGTGGCTGTAGCTCAACACTCTTCGGATGGTACACGCAAATGGTTACTGCATATGGATGGGGTAGAGAATGCCGTCGAATGTGTACTCATACCCGAAGACAACCGTATGACCCTGTGTATCTCATCTCAGGTGGGTTGCACCTTAAACTGTTCATTCTGCTCTACCGCGAAACAGGGGTTTAACCGAAATTTGACGACAGCAGAAATTATTGGGCAGTTGTATCTTGCTCATCATTCACTGGTCGCAGATGGCTGTGAAAACGGTATTACCAACGTAGTGATGATGGGCATGGGCGAGCCATTACTCAACTATGACGCGGTTATGTCAGCACTCAATATTATGTGTGACGATTTTGCCTATAGCTTGAGCAAGCGCCGAGTCACAATTAGTACAGCGGGCGTGGTGCCAGCAATTATGAAGTTAAAGCAGTCAACCGATGTCAGTCTTGCCGTGTCATTGCATGCTGCAAATGATGAGCTCCGAGATCAACTGGTCCCATTGAATAAAAAGTATCCAATCCGTGAGCTACTATCAGCCTGTGCTGAATATTTAAAAGATCACAATCGCCGACGTATAACCTTTGAATATGTTATGCTCGCCGGTGTCAATGACAGTCTGGAGCATGCGCGCGAGTTGGTTAAAATTCTTAAGCACATACCCAGTAAACTAAACTTAATACCCTTTAATCCTTATCCTAATGCCATTTACCAGTGTTCTGATCGTGAAACCATCAACCGCTTCCGCGATTATGTGCATAGCAAGGGCATAGTAACAGTAACCCGTAAAACGCGAGGTGAAGATATCGATGCGGCCTGTGGTCAACTGGTTGGAAAAGTGAAGGATAAAAGTCGAAGAAGCCTGAAACATCAGGTCTCATTAGAATCAATAACAGGACAAATGTAATGTTACGAATTAACCTGATCTGGCTCATACTATTTAGTTTATCAGCCTGCGTCGTGGTCGATGAAGGGCCGACACAAAAAGAAAAGGCTAGTGATATCAACGTTCAACTGGGCATGGGTTACTACCGTCAGAATAATCTGGAACTCGCCAATCAAAAACTAATTAAGGCGCTGGATCAAAACCCGCGTAACGCACAGGCACATCATGCTTATGCTGTTTTGCAGAATCGTTTTAATGATAAGGAAAAAGCTGAATTCCATTTTAGAAAAGCGATTGAGTATAACGATAAAGATTCAGAAGCGCTGAATAACTTCGGAGCTTTTCTGTGCAATGATAATCGTCCAGAAGAAGCTGAAAAAATGTTTCTTCAGGCACTTAAAAATCCCTTATATAAAACTCCTGAAGTGGCTTACACCAATGCTGCAAGTTGTTTGCAACGGAATAATATAAAGCCTTTGAAGGTTAAGCAATACCTGAAGAAAGCACTGGGATTGCGTACTAATTCTCGGCCAGCTCTCATCATGCTGGCTGAAATCAGTTTCGATGAAAAACAATATCAACTAACAACCATCTATTTAAAGCGTTATCATTTGGTCGGTAAACCTACAGCACGTAGTTTATGGCTAGAAATAAGAAATGAGCTTGAACTAAAAAACAGGGATGAAGCCTATAGGCTAGCAGAAAAACTCAAGGCTGACTTTTCCGATACTCCTGAATATCAATCCTGGTTAAAACTTTCGAAATGAGCAATACACAACAAGCAGAGGTTGAACAAACTCCTCCAAGTCTGGGTCCTGGAGATCGACTTCAGGCGGCAAGGATATCAATAGGGTTATCACTAGACGATGTTGCCAGCAAAATGCATCTCTGTGCTGCGATATTGAGCAGTCTGGAAGAGAATGATTTTGATGATATTACTGCGCCAATATTTGTAAAAGGTTATCTACGCTCGTATGCACGTATAGTTAACCTTGATGAAGAAGAAATCATTAAACAATATTCGCAGTATTACACCCATAACGATCCACCCATTTCATCTATCAGCAATACATTATCAGATTTCAACTCCGATGATGCGCAGGTAAAGGGCACTACCTGGCTAGTGATTGTGATTTTGATCGGCCTGTTATCGTTCTGGTGGTGGAGTCGTTATCAACAGCCAACGCAAACCGTCAGTCTTGATTCTGTCGATTCCAGTGAATTAATTGCAGGTTCAAGTGAGCCTTCTGATTCAACCTCAATTTCTCTTCCATTATCTGAAAATGAAACCACAGGCAGCTCTCAACAGGAAGCTGAAGATGCCAATGCTGTCACAACAGGTAATGACACAACTGAAATCACGCTTGAGCAAGAAGCTCGTAATGAGTTGAACAGCATTAATGAAATTCTTTCTGCACCTGAACAGCTTGAATCAGTAGCACAGCCAGAACCCGCTGCACAGTCAGAACCCGCTACACAGTCAGAACCCGCTACACAGTCAGAGCAAGAAAGCGTGACTTCGTCTGAACAGTCAGCTGATATCACTGATTTAACAGATCTGGAGATTACTGTGAATGCCGATACCTGGGCTGACATTAAGGATGCGGATGGAACTAAACTGGTTTACGATCTGTTGAAAAATGGTCAACGTAAAACTATTACTGGAAAGGCACCGTTTCGGGTCTTTTTAGGTAATGGGCATGGCGTCAGCATTCAATATCAGGGAGAAAACATAGATATCAGTAACAAAATCAGAGCGGATAATACTGCCAGGTTCAAAGTAGGGCAGTAGTATGGTACAGCAAATTAAGGTAATACGCGGTATGCACGACATACTGCCTGCAGAAATCGGTGTCTGGCAACAACTGGAAAGTGCTTTTCGCAGTTTGGTTGAAAGCTATGGCTATCGCCAGATACGTACTCCCATCGTAGAAAAAACGGGTCTCTTTCACCGTTCTATTGGTGAAGTTACAGATATCGTTGAAAAGGAAATGTACAGTTTTGATGATCGTAATGGTGACAGTTTAAGCCTGCGCCCAGAGAATACAGCCAGCGTGGTAAGAGCTGGTATTGAAAATGGGTTACTGGTTAATCAACAGCAACGTTTGTGGTACAACGGCCCTATGTTTCGTCATGAACGTCCTCAGAAAGGGCGTTATCGTCAATTCCACCAACTAGGTGCAGAAACCTTCGGCATGTCTGGTGCAGATGTCGAAGCGGAATTGATTTTGATGGCAGCTCGGCTGTGGAAATCTCTCGGTCTACAGGATATCTCGTTACAGCTAAATTCATTGGGTACCAGCGAAGATCGCACTGCATACAAAGAAGTGCTGGTTAGCTACTTCAATGATCACCTTGATCTGCTTGACGAAGATAGTCGGCGTCGATTGGGTAGTAATCCATTGCGTATTCTGGACAGCAAAAACCCCGACATGCAGGCATTGATAGAAGCAGCACCTAAGCTTCAGGATCATTTATGTGATGAATCTAAGGATCACTTCAATCAATTGCTGGAGATTCTTGAATTTACCGGCCAGCCTTATACCATAAATACCCGACTGGTTCGTGGGCTGGACTATTATTGTCACACCGTTTTTGAATGGGTAACCGACAGCCTGGGTGCTCAGGGGACCGTCTGTGCGGGTGGGCGATATGATGCCCTGGTTGAACAGCTTGGTGGTAAACCGACCTTTGCCGCAGGTTTTGCGATGGGGGTTGAACGACTGGTAACTATGCTGATTGATCAGCAACTGGCTCATGTTGCTGCGACGAGTGATGTTTATTTTGTTGTGGTGGGAGAAAAAGCCGTCAAAAACGGTCATAAGCTAGCAGAGCAACTACGTAATCAATACCCAGATATTGAGCTGGTTCTTCATGCCGGTGGAGGTAGCTTCAAAAGTCAGTTTAAAAAAGCGGATAAATCTGGCGCTGCATTGGCACTGATACTGGGCGAAGACGAGGTTGAACAAGGCGTTATTAATATTAAATTTTTACGGGATGATCGCGAACAACTGACACTCCCGCAGCAAGAACTGACTCAACAATTAGCAAAATTATTAAACGAACAAAGTAAAGATTAGGCAATACTATGACTGAATATATGACAGATGAAGAACAGGTTGAACGCATCAAAAAATGGTGGTCAGATAATGGCAGTTCGGTAATTGCCGGGTTGGTAATTGGTGTCGGTGGTTTGTTTGGATGGCGCATTTATGTAGATTATAAAACTACCAATGAAGCTGAAGCATCCTCTCATTTCACACAAATGGTGGGCGCGCTGGATGCCGATAAATCTGACTCAGCCATCGAACAGGCTAATCTTGTGCTAGCTGAATATAGCTCTACACCCTACGCTGAACTCGCTCAGTTTGCTTTAGCTAAGGCGTATGTTTCATCGGAAAAATACGATCAGGCTGCAGAGACTTTGCAAAAGTTAATGGCCGATTCATCAGAAGCAACTATCCAGGCTATTGCAGGTATTCGACTTGCTGCTGTGCAGCAACAACTGGGTCAACTTGACCAGGCATTAAAAACCATTGAAAAGGAATATCCACAACAGTTTAGTGCTGCGGTAGAAGAATTAAAAGGCGACATCCTAGCTGCGCAGGGACAGACAGAGCAGGCAAAAATCGCCTATCAAAAGGCTCGTATGGCAAATCCACCCGCAGCTAACCCCCAATTTCTTCAGCAGAAGCTGGATAATCTGGGTGTCTCTAGCCTCAATAGCTAAACATTAAGCTATCATAAAGGATCAAAGCATGAAGTGTATGCCCCTCGGCCGGTTAATCCTGTTTATCAGTCTGACATTGCTAATGTTCGGCTGTTCTACGCCGGATAATAGTGAGCCCCCTGCAGAATTAACAGACATTGAAAACCCAGAATACGTCCGGGAACTGTGGACTTTTCAGACAGGGAAGAGTTCTTTGGTCAACTTTTTTGATCTGCAGCCACTGGTTTTAGGTGACCAAATTTATACTATCGATTTGAAAGGACGTATTTATCAGATTGATGCTAAACGAGGTTTCGCTAACTGGAGTTTTGATAGTGGTTTACCCGCTATTGCCGGGTTGTCTGGTGATGGCTCTCGTTTAGTGGCTACTTCTCGTGATGGTGAGGTTGCGCTGTATGAAGTTAAAGAAGACTCACTACTGCTTATCTGGAAGAAGCAATTGAGTAGCGAGATTCGCAGTCAGGCTGTATTAGATGCTAATCAGGTTTTTGTGCGAACCGGTGATGGTAAATTATCTGCTCTGGATGCCGATAGTGGAGAAATTCAATGGACTGTAACACGACGTGTACCAGCTCTGTCGCTGACTGGAAATAGCAGACCTGTTCCTGTCGACGATCTGGTTATTTCCGGGTTTGATAACGGTAAACTGGTTGCCCTGGAACGTAGCAATGGTTCTACTGCCTGGGAAACTACCATAGGCAGTCCAAGAGGACGTACCGAAATCGAACGGCTGGTAGATCTGGATGGACAGTTTGTTATACGCGACGGTGTTATCTATGTCAGCTCTTTCCAGGGTAACCTGGCAGCGGTTACTGTTAATACGGGACAGGTTATCTGGTCGCGTGAATTTTCCAGTTCAAAAGGCATTGCCGCCGATCAGGAGGCTCTTTATCTGGTCGATGATCGCAGCCACCTGTGGTCAATTGATCGACGAACTGGCAGTTCATTCTGGAAACAGGACGTACTGAATGCTCGTAAAATTACCGCAGCGGCCATTATAGGAGACCGACTGATAGTCGGCGACCTGGCTGGTCATATTCACTTTCTACGAAAATCAGATGGAAAGTTAATGGCTCGTACCAGACCTGCAGAAAGTCGCTATATCTCTCAGCCTGTCAATGACAATGGTGTTGCGCTTGTAATCGATGTAGCAGGGAATCTGACGGCCATCACTCAGGATAAATCTCAGTGATTCCAGTTATTGCACTAATCGGGCGACCCAATGTAGGCAAATCAACCCTGTTTAATGGCTTAACCCGTACGCGAGATGCCATTGTGGCTGATGAGCCTGGCCTGACTCGTGATCGTCAATACGGTATTGGCAAAGTCGGCGAGAAAAAGTTTATTGTAGTCGATACCGGTGGCTTAAGTGGTGAGCAGCAGAGTCTGGATGATTTGATGGCCAGGCAAAGCCTGTTGGCACTTGAAGAGTCTGATCGGGTATTGTTCATGGTTGATGCGCGTTCCGGCATAACCAGTGGCGATGAAGTGATAGCCGATATGATCCGTAAGTCTGGCAAGCCAGTGACTGTGGTCATTAATAAGATTGACGGGGTTAATCCTGAGCATGCTGAGTCGGATTTTTATTCTTTAGGTTTTCCTGAAATGGCGATGATTGCAGCATCGCAACGCAAGGGCATTATTTCATTGATCGAAGATGTGCTAAGCGATTTTGAAGAGACCTCAGAGCAGCACGAAACAACTGACGGCCCATCCATAGCGATTATTGGACGACCCAATGTAGGAAAATCTACTTTGATAAACAGACTGGTGGGTGAAGAACGTGTGGTCGCTTTTGATCAACCTGGGACTACCCGAGATTCGATTTCAGTACCGTTTGAAAGGCACGGTAAGCACTATACGCTGATTGATACTGCGGGCGTGCGCAGGCGTGGCAAAGTCAACGAAACGGTAGAAAAATTCAGCGTTATCAAGGCTCTGGAAGCGATAGAAAAATCCAATGTCGTAGTATTAGTAATAGATGCTACGGAAGGAATAACGGATCAGGATCTGACTTTGCTGGGATATGCCCTGGATAGTGGTCGCTCCATGGCGCTGGCGATCAATAAATGGGATGGCCTTGAACCCGAGCAACGCGAATACAATAAAACCGAACTAAGCCGCCGACTTTCATTTATCACTTTTGCCAATCAGCATTTTATTTCGGCTAAGCATGGCACCGGGGTAGGTGAATTGATGAAATCAATCGATCAGGCTTATGCATCAGCTTTCAAGCAATTCAATACCAAGGCGCTTACCGACTTGCTAGAAGAAGCAGTATTTAAACATAATCCGCCCTTATCTAATGGGCATAGGATTAAATTACGCTATGCGCATCAGGGGGGGAAAAACCCGCCAATAATCGTAATCCATGGATCCAGGACTGATAAATTAAACGATGCCTATAAGCGTTATTTGATGAGCTTTTTCATCCAGAAGCTCAAGCTGAAAGGCACTCCTGTGCGAATAGAATTTAAAGTGGGTGAAAATCCCTATGCTGAAAAGCGTAACAAGCTTAGTAAACACCAGATGGAAAAAAAGAAGCGCCTGATGAAGTTTGTTAAGAAAAAGAAATAAACGGCAGGTATTTGAACCGCTTATTTACGATCTGCCCAAACGACATAAACTGGGTCAGAGTAAAGTAGGCGGCTAGCTAACTTATCATCTTCAGGGCGAAAAAAACCGCGCATTGAAAAGCTATTAAACTGAGTAAAGCTATTCGATTTGTGTAGATAGCTCAAAACCAGAGCAGGGCGCTCAAATTCATGCAACTCAGTCCATATTTGCACAACCTTTGCGGTAACTGAGCGATTACTAAAACTGATGATGATGCGGCCACCTGGTTTTAAAATTCTGGCTATCTGTAACATCAAGTGATCAGGCTGGGTTGCATATTCAATAGCTGCATGGATTAGCACCGCATCAAACTCGCAATCATTAAATATATCCAAAGCGTTGCTATGATTAACATTGATCTGATACTTCTGTGTACAAATCGGATTAGCATCAAGTTCCAGAGGGTTTAAACCTGAACAAACAACGCGGGTAGTTTTAACCTGAGAATTTACTAGTGGGCTATGAGCACCAGCCATCAAATCAAGAACAGTCATATCGTCAGAGAGGAGATCATCATATAAAGAAGATACTATTGATAATGCACTGTTATCCCAGAAAGGGTCCAGGTCGGGTTCACTAAAATAGTCAATGTCATCAGACTCATCAATCCTGGCAAATGCATGTTCATGCCGGAATGTTGTATCACATCCGTCTAGACGCGCCTGCATACCTGGCCCGTAATCGCACAGTAGAGCGGGAATATCGTTACAACGTCCGCCCCGTTCAGCCCCGGATTTTTTGATTCGATCAATTTTAAATTCCAAATCGATTTTCTTCCCGGCCAGAGGATGATTTAGATCTACCGTAATGCTTTCACTGTTCATCTCGGTGATACGACAGGGAAACTTGTTACCCTGATAGATTCCGTCAACGCCATTAAGAAAATCTTTAGGATAAAAACGCCCCAGTAGAGGGGGTACTGGAGTTAATCCTGTCTGCTCAGGCTGAAATTGTTTATAGCCAATCTTTTTGATCTGGTTTCCTTGATAGCTCTCGGTTAGCTCACCTTCTTGAAAGGAATGCTTAATTAATGCTCCCTGAGGTAACCCATCTAATTTAGATTCAATTTCTACAGGCAGGTAATCACGCCACAGGTTGATATTAGAGAGATAGCGCCAGTCACTGAAGCGACAGTCCTGAGTCTGCCAGTGTATACCAGCGATGACATCCAATAAGGAGCCTTTTTCAATCTTATCTAACACTGTTGGATTATCTGGTGTTGTGGAGGGCAGTAAACTATCAGGTATTATAAATGACATCAGGTTCCGAAACCGTTAAAGAAAAAATGATTTTAACCGATAAATGCATAAACAGAATCCCTATTATGAACATGGGGGGTTGTATTGCATTGACAGTAAGAGGATTATCAACTAAAGCTATATTGCTGGAAACATTACGAAAATCATGAGAAGTATTAAGATATGCCAACTAAAAGAATTCTGATCGCAAATTCCAAAGGCGGATGTGGTAAAACCACCATCGCAACCAATATCGCCTCACATTATGCCGCACAGGGCAAAAATGTACGCCTGTTTGACTATGATACTCAGGGTTCTTCACTTCAGTGGTACAAGCGCAGGGGAAATAATTACCCCCCGATTCATGGTGTAGATGCTTCACGCCGACCAGATAACCATATGACAAGATCGTGGCAAGTCAGGGTGCCACCGGAAACAGATGTAGTGGTGCTTGATACTTCGGCGGGTATAGATGTTTCGGAGTTGGCAGCAATGTTTAATGAAAATGACTGTTTAATAATCCCTGTGTTACCTTCACCCATTGATATCCACGCCGCCGCACACTTTATCAAGGATATTTTATTAATAGGAAAAGCTCGAAAAAAACAGATTCGTGTAGCAGTAGTTGCAAATCGAGTACGCAAAAATACCCTGATGTATCACGCACTGGAACGCTTTCTGTTCACACTAAAAATTCCCTTTGTTACCAGCTTACGCGATACACAGTTTTATTCAAAAGCAATTGAGTTGGGCTGTGGAGTGCAAGAGATAAAACATTCTCATGTAAAAAAGGATCAGCAACAATGGGCACCCCTGTTTCGCTGGCTGGATACACCGATAGAAGCTCCTACTGCTCAGGTTCATTCCCTGTTTGCCAGCAAGAGTTCCGTCTAATCTGACAAAATTTTTTAAAGCAGTTTCTTCTCTAATCGGGTCAAAATTGTTGACCCTGTGTTATCATAAGCGCTCTTATAACTATCTTAAAAGCCCCATGAAATCTTTTCTTTCCTGCTGTTTGCTTAGTCTAGTATTTTTATTACCGGTAACCTCTAAAGCGAATGACTTTGAGGCCGCCCTGACTTCAGAAACCGCTCAATTTACCTTTCGTTCTGATTCAAGTTTAATTGGATGGGGAGGGGCTGAGCTGGGATTAGGGATTTTTTATAACGAAGCGAGCGATTTTGTAGGTCAAATGAGCCTTATGCAGCGTCGTCAGGCCACAAAGAATAACCCTCTGACACTTGGGGTTGGTGCACGACTTTATCTAGGTGATTTGGATGATTTTAATCAGAATATCTCAGCAGTCGCGATTGGTGGTGAAATCCGGTACACCATTCCTGGTGTTATGCCAATGGCGATTTACCTGACTGGACATTTTGCGCCTCAGATAACCAGCTTTTCAGATACCAAAGAAATAGTAGATTATAATCTTGGATTTCAGATTGAGATTTTGCCTCAGACTACGGCATTTGTTGGGTATCGTAGTTTACAGGTTGATGTAGATCGTGCGGATGGTTATGATCTGGATGATGATCGGATTCATGTTGGGGTGCGCTTTACTTTTTAAAGCTAGTAAGATTTAGCGTTTCACACGTTTTGGCTTTTCTACTGCGTAGCTTTTAACGAGTACACCTGCGAATACCTTTCTTTTACCTGAGTGTCCATGGCTTCAGGTTTTATAAAAAAGAGAGAATCAAATAAAGTGTGCTGCCAAATCACATCATCCGTCACAATGATGCTTATATCGAGGTCGACAGAGACGCGGGTTCTCCGCGACTCTGCCTGAGATCACCATGCTTCGGCGTTGATTCCTGTGTCACTTCCACCCCCCGCGTCCATGCAGTCGTAGCGCTTTCCCCTGATCTGAACAGCATTTTGCCGTGGGCTTGAAAAGGTAAGATCAGATCAAGTTCAACAGTTTGAAGCTTTACTTAGTTATAAACAAAGCCGGATCTACCCAGCTACCATTCAAGCCTACACTCCAGTGTAAATGTGGGCCTGTCACTCTTCCTGTTGCGCCAACCAGGCCAATTACCTGCCCTTTTTTAACCTTTTGACCAACCTTTACGTCAATGCGGTCAAGGTGGGCATATAAAGATATCAACCCCTGCCCATGCTGTAGGAAAACCATGTTGCCGCTGAAAAAGAAGTCTCCGCTTTCTATCACGGTCGCATTGGAGGGGGCAATCACCGGTACACCTTTATCAGCAGCTATGTCCATACCGCTGTGTGGTTTGCGCGCCTGTCCATTGAATACTCGCCGTTTGCCGTAACTTCCGGTAATAATACCGTTAACTGGCGTTATAAATTCCAGATCGGGTGGGGTGTCATTCCAGTTGGCAGTCGCTTTTTTCTTACGTTTGGATTCTCGTGCAATACGGTCATAATCGCGCTTCTCAGGATTTACTTTACGTTTGTTTTTTATCGTAATGTTCTGAGTTGTGTACTTTTTATCCTTAATCGTAAAGTACTTTCTGATTAGAGCTTTATCATCACCAATGTAACCCGAAATAGAGTATTCACCCGGTTTGATATTTAACGGTAAACCTACTAATGCAACACTCTGACCCTTTAGCTGCGTAATGATTAAGGGCTTTTTCCTGAATTTGAAGTTAGGTTTTGTTACGTTTTCACCTAACGGGATTATAGCGATGCCGCCAGGTACCCGTGACTCTTTGGGGAAGCTGAAGGCGGATACAGAAAATAGACAAAGCAATAGAAATAGCAGGCGACGCATGATTTTTTTTACCATTGAAACAATTTGAAATGATAAATCAATTTAAGGTTTTTTTCATTGTCTGAAATTTCAGCGGACAAAGCTGTGACTCATGATCATGGATTCAGCAGTTGACCGCTTGTATTAGGGTGTAATCGACTGTTTCGTAGAGCATTACAGTCGGTTTATCTTTTCACGTTCCTAAAGCATTCGTGAAATAACAGCATCCATACTGAAACCCAGTAAGTGAATCCTGCCAGGAGATGATTTGCACGTTTGAGGAGCGTATCTCAGCGTTGCCTATAGGGACATAGGCAAGGGGCGTGAGCAGGACGCGGAAGCCTTGCCTATAGGGACATAGGCAAGGGGCGTGAGCAGGACGCGGAAGCCTTGCCTATTGGGACATAGGTAAGGGGCGTGAGCAGGACGCGTAAGCCTTGCCTATAGGGACATAGGTAAGGAGCGAGAGCAGGACACGGTAATCTATGTAACTCCTTGATCTATACCACCACAAACGCAATATAACACGTCAAACTGCGGATTCCTGGTTCAAGTACTCAAAGTACTCACCAAAACTCTTGCCAGGCATACTATTTCACTGGCACGCTTACCTTTATAAAGGTAAGCAGTGGCATATTTTAAAAAAATCTATTAAAAAAACTAAGCTAACAGAGAATAACTTCGCGTGAACGGCTAAAATATTCACGAAGTACAAAGAGTTTTACACATGAACATGCAATACAGTATTAGCATACTGGCCCAGGCTGGTGAAGAAGAACCGATTACGGAAGGAATGACCGGACAAGGTTCTCAGGTGGTCGCTATTGACAATCAATTTTCTTTATTTGGTCTAGCTGAAGATAAAGCCGACCAGGCTGGAAAAACATCTCGATTATCGCTAGAGATATTACTGGACGATATTCAGACCAACCTTTCTTCGCGTGAATATGAGCAGGCAAGCAATGATGCTAAACATGTTATGGCGACTCATTGTATTCAGGAATCTTTCGAAAATATCAATGACTACCTGATAAGCCAGGGTAGTTCAATCGTACCTGCAGAACACGAAGGAGTTGCATTGAGTGTAATGCAGGTGATTCACGGGGAATGTAGCTTTATCCATGCGGATGAGCATTGTTGTTTGCACTTCCGCGAAGGTAAGCTGATGAATCTGACTCAAGCGAAAAGCACTGAGGATTCTCCTAAAACTCTGCTGGGCATCACAGGAACCGTCAATATCAAACTCAATCAACTGTCGATTACCCCTGGTGATTTACTGCTTACCTGCAATCATGAGCTGTTGCAGCACGTGACTCCAGAGTACCTTAGAGTGACCATGATGCGTTTTCAAGATAGCCCGCAAATGGCGATGCGTCAGATAACCAGCAAAGCACAACGCAGCGGAATGCAGGGCAAACCTGTGCTGGTAATAGTTACCATAAATCAGATTACAGATAAACCAAGAAGCTGGTTTAAAAAATAAACTCCAGACAGCCTCTGATGAGTATGATTTTCTCTTGCTCACAGATTGATTAGCAATCAAGGCGCAACTTAGCCAGCATGCGTCGGTTTGATAAAAAGTTGTAGAGTTTAGCCCATACAGCTCCAGCCCCTACCAACCAATACCTGTATAGGTGACGCAGAATGCGGACCAGCCTGCGGGATCCCGTTGGGCGAGCCCTGAAGCGTGCATTGTCACAACAGAACGCTCAGATATATAACTTACACATCAGAGGGACTCTGGATACGCAAATTTTATATTAAATGACATAGGTTGGTTTTATCCCTATGAACGGTCTGGCAATACATCTAAAAGAAGCTAAGCTTTATATTAATGGGAATAAATCTTGCAAGTTTGAACAAAATTGTAAACAAGTTCATAGTTTTTAACCTCATGCATTTTTTCCCATAACATAAAATCATCTCTAGAGGTTGTAATACCGGAATAACTATGGCACCCAACGAAATTTCAGGTAATGTAATCGCTTTTGGCGGTAACACAATGGTATACGAATCGGTCAAACGATTCGCATTAAAAGGGCTATCCGACCTTATTCGGGTTTTAATGGAAAACATTGACGATGCTTTGTTCGAATTGACTGAAAAGGTTGAGAGTGACAGAGAGCGTAATATGTATTTCGACGCAATGCGTGAAATTCGGCTCAAACGCAAACAAATCCAGCAAAACTTCGATATTGAGATGCAGTCCTGCTTTGATCGTCTGTTGCTGGAAAGTTCTAGCCCTAAAAATTCAATTCAGGAAGAAGAGCTTAGTCTGGTAGATCAGGGAGATATGGAAGGTCAGCTGGCGATAGAAAATATGATCAGCAAGGCTCGACCTCATTTTGAAGACGATCTTTTTGCCGTGATAGAAAGACTCAAAGTCGTATTACACCGCAAACAAATTCCTGAAGATTTGAATCCTCTAGATCCTAAGGCTATTTGTGAAAGCTTTCATCTTGCGGCTAAAGAACTGGAGTCCGATATTCATGTACTTCTGATTTTTTATAAGATGTTCGACAAGTTCGTGATGTCCAGGCTGGGCGGTTTTTATATGGAATTAAATAATTACTTTATCAATAAAGGTGTATTGCCAGATTTCGAAGCCTCTAAAGAGCGCCAGAAATTTACTTCACGCTTCATGTCAAACAAGATATCTAAAATTGATTCACAATTTCAGGGTACACAGGATAATCCCCAGGCAGTCGACCCTGCCAATACTACCGGTAATCAGGCAGCATCAGGTGGCAATGTACTGGCCATGCTTCAGCAGGCGCTTTCTCCTAATCAGGCATCTGCAACCGGCGAAATACCTCAGGTTTCCGGGCAGGTCGGTGGCTCGTCTGAGGGCCCGGTAATGCCAGCTTCTGGAGGTGGGTCATCAGTATTAATCCATCCAGAATATGCAGCGGCGCTAAGTGGATTACAAACAGTTATACATAGCAATCAACCTGTGCAAAACATTGATCCTGTCCAGTATAAAACCGAATTACAACAGCGGCTTACGGTTTTTAAACAGCAAAACAGCCACCTCAGTTCGAGCTCAGATAATCAGGTTATCGACATCATTTCGATGCTGTTTGATTTCTTCTTCGATGACGCATCCTTACCCGACCCCATCAAGGTGCTTATTGGCAGGTTGCAGATTCCGATACTTAAAGTTGCGATGATAGATGAGAACTTTTTTAATCAGAAAAAGCACCCTGCACGTAAATTACTCGACTCAATCTCCAAAGCCTCGCTCGGATGGAGTTCCGATGCAGAGCAGGAACAGATATTGGTTGATAAAATCGAAAAGATAGTCGATTTTCTGATTACCGAATTTGAGCAGGATATATCCGTTTTTGAAACCGCATTAAATGATTTTAATCAATTCCTGTCATTAGAGAACGCCAAGGTCGAAAGCAAGTTACAGGAAATCAAACAGCAGGAAAAGAAGAAAGACGAAGAGGTGGAGCAGGCTCAGATATTGGTAAATAACTTCATCCAGAAAATGCTCAACAAGCATGAGCTGGGTTTTACCGTCATCGAGTTTCTGCAAGGCATCTGGGTGTCTGTACTGTCGAATACACTAGCATCGCAGGGTGCAGACTCAAAATACTGGCAAAACCTCAAGCAAATAACCACTACGCTAGTTTGGACCTTAATTCCAAAACACACTGAGGACGACAAGCGTAAATTACTCAAGACTTTACCTCCACTACTACGCGCATTGTCACGCGGTATGGAGCTCGTCAAGATCGATGTAGAAATGCAGAATAAGGTATTTAAAATGCTGGTACTTGAACACTCTCGAGTCGTCAAACAAACCAGTAAAAATATAGTCACTCGAATAGATGATAAAACTGTCTGGCCAGAAAATGGGCCAGAAGCAGCATTTGCCGATTTTACTGAGATTAATGATCTTGATGAAGTGGTCGATATTCAATTCAGCAAGGATGATACCGGTGAAATTCAGGTAGTTGAACATAATCTGGACGAATCTCAGGAAAGTGAGTCGATCACCAATGTTACCGCTATTCCTACAAATCAGGTCGTACACAATCTGGAAGAATTCACCGAGAGTGTCAATCAGGGCAACTTAACGATAGACGAAGAGATAATACTCGATACTGCTGCTCAATATGATTCTTCACAGGATCAGGAACCGGATGAAAGTGATCAGAAGGCAAGATCAATCGAAATTGGAGACTGGATTGAATTTATCGAACATGGCAGCAAAGCCGTGAATGCCAAGTTATCCTGGAAAAGTAATGTGACTGGGAAATATGTGTTTGTAAACCGACATGGTGTAAAGATTAAAAACATTACCGTCAACGGTCTGGCGATGGAAATCAGAGCGGGGCGGGCTAAATTGATCGAATCGGTATCGGTGTTTGACCGCGCGATCAGCTCATTTATGAATACTATTAAGCACTAGGAGCCTGTCAGATTTAGGATGAATCTACTGCGGAAAAGGCTTTTTGGCCAACAATCCGATCATTTTCATTAAACAGGCTCACTATCCGCCTCAAATGATCGAAATATTTGACTCAAAATGCCATTCCCTCGCTAAGATCGCCTAAATCCGACAGCAGGCTCCTGGAAAAGCAAAAGAGCCACCATATGGCGGCTCTTTACTGATTATTACAACGACATCTCCAG
This sequence comes from Gammaproteobacteria bacterium, assembly GCA_050292965.1. Taxonomy (GTDB): domain Bacteria; phylum Pseudomonadota; class Gammaproteobacteria; genus JACNJF01. The sequence continues at coordinate 52,049 of JBNKMF010000014.1, forward strand.
ATCATCCAGTACCGCATCGATACCAGCCTGAGCGCATTCTTCATCGGTTTCCCCAGCTGGAGCGCCACTTACACCCACAGCCCCCACCAGAGAACCACTGACCACAATGGGTAAACCTCCAGCAGACATCAAAATCAGCGGTGCACGTCCAACAGGTGAATTGGCTCGATCACCTAATGCTGAGGTTGCGCTGTTGAAATTGGCAGCCGTATAGGCTTTGCGATGGCTAATGGGCACGGTGATCTGAGCTGCTATTGTATCACGAAGGGTCACCTGAATAATGCCCTCACGGTCAACCACCGTGACCCCAATTTGAATGCCTTTTTTGGTACAATGGTCTACCGCAGCCTGGGCGACCTTCAATGCCGTGGGCAGAGTAAGACGTTTGGTACTTACCATCGAGATATCCTCATCGGCAAAAACGCAGTTAAGAAAGATCAAACAACTTATGGCGGGTATAATTATTTTTTTCATTTTATCCTCTCTTCATTTAGAAACTACTTTATAAAACGAAAAGCTGAATATTGCTATACTGAGCTATAAATTGAGATAAACGCAAATACGAGAAAAGTATGAATAAAAAAACTATCGCCATCACCTTTAGTATTTTGGTAACCATACTGATGTTACATGGCTGTAGTCAGCTGGAACCCGTGGTAGAGAAGGCTAAACCGATACTGGATGAAGTCAAAAAAGCGGTTAATAACAAGACAGATGGCTCCTCTGGAGGCATGCAGATTACCACTGCACAAATGGCTCAGGCAATCAAACAGGCGCTGGCACAGGGAGTAAACGATTCCATTTATCTTTTGGGAGCCTTAGAAGGGTTCAATCTAAGTGACCTTTACCATATTCCGATTCCTGAAAAACTCACCAAACCCGCCGAGCTGTTACGCAAACTGGGTCAGGGTAAAAAAGTTGACGAATTCGAGCTACGTTTAAATAGATCAGCACAACAGGCGGTAAAACAGTCGTCCGATATATTCACCTCGGCAATACAGCAAATGACGGTAAAAGATGCACTGAACATCATGCAGGGTACAGATAATGCAGCCACAACTTATTTTCGTCAGCGTACAGAAACCTCTCTGCGAGAAAGGTTTATGCCCATCATCAGCAAAGCCACTGATCAGACTGGATTAACTAGCAGCTACAAATCGCTCGATCAATCAATTAATAAAGTCTATCCTGCGAATACCTATACCATCGATATCGATAACTATGTAATGGATCATGCAATGAGCGCGCTGTTTGACAGCATAGCGGTGGAAGAAAAGCTGATTCGCGAACAACCGCTTAAACGTACAACCGAACTGATGAAAACGGTCTTCGGGCATTTCCAGAAATAAGCCGAATTTTAGTGTGTAGCAATTGTATCAAGAATAGATGTATTCTATAGCAATGAAATGGCTAACCATCATCCTGATGCTATTGCTCAGTCATTCACTACAGGCTGCTCAGTTTCAACTGCAGCAAATAGTGTCAGGTCTGGGTGTACCCTGGGGAATGACCTTCGTATCCGACTCGCAGATACTCTTCACCGAGCGTGGCGGAAAAGCTGGCCTACTTAATCTAAAGGATAATTCAGTTCGGTATTTATCTGGCGTACCAGCAGTGCTGGCAGAAGGCCAGGCAGGATTACTGGACGTCAAAACCGAACCTGCCTATCAGCCTGGTGGGTGGATATACTTCACTTACAGCAAAGCCATACAGAAACGAGGTGTGACTGTTCTTGGCCGAGCACATTTAAAAGGTGATAGCTTAACCGACTGGCAGGAAATACTGGTTACGCAGTCAGCAACAAATACCAGTAGACATTACGGTAGCCGTATCACCTTTGATGACCAGGGATTTCTTTACTTCGGAGTAGGTGACAGAGGCAAAAGAGCCAATGGACAGGATCTTACCACACACGCCGGATCTATTCTCAGAATCTATACCGATGGACGGGTACCTGGTGATAACCCCTTTGCAAATAAAAAAAGAGCCAAAGCAGAGATATGGAGCTATGGACACCGTAACCCACAGGGCTTAGCCTGGGACAGTCAACATAAACGCCTGTGGGAAATTGAGCACGGTCCACGCGGAGGTGATGAAATAAACCTGATACAAAAAGGTAAAAATTACGGCTGGCCGGTCATCTCATACGGTAAGGAATACTGGGGACCCGTAGCAGTGGGTGAAAGCACGCGCAAAACTGGAATGCAGCAACCGGTAAAATACTACGTACCATCAATAGCCCCAGGAAGTTTACTGTATTATGAAGGCGATGCTTTTCCCGAGTGGAAAGGCAACCTGTTTGCCGGAGCATTAAGTCTGCAACACATAAACAGAATTGTACTCAACAAGCAGGGTAGAGCAATTGACGAACAACGCCTGCTGGAAGATCTTGGAGAGCGTATACGCGCCTTAGTACAAAGCCCGCAAGGATGGATATATTTCTCAACCGATAGCGGGAAAATCTTTACCATAAAACCTGAGAAAGCATTATGAATCGTAGTCAATCAGGCGATCAGCTCACCGATGCCGATTTAGACTGGTTTGAAGAAATATTAGCCAATCGAGTTAACGAAGATAAATATACCGACGACAAGGATGAAGGAATAATCAATATCTCCGAGCTGGATGGCTTTTTAACCGCGATAGTCAGCGGCCCGTAAATGATTTCACCTGTGCAATGGCTCCCATCCGTATGGGGAGATTTTGAACCCGACTGGGAAGACGAAGAGCAATTCGAAAGGATGTTCAGCATCATGATCGATATCATGAATAGTATTGTCTTTGATTTGATGGAAGAGCCGGAACAATACCAACCAATATTTGCTACAAATATGGTAGATGATGAAGAATATCCTGTCGTCGATGAGTGGTGCTTTGGCTATATTCGAGGCATTTCCTTATGTCTGGAAGAGTGGGATGTCAACAGCGAACCCATGCACCATCTACTTGCGCCAATAATTATTTTTGGTAGCGAAGAAATGAACGAACTACGCGCAAACCTCGACAACGAAGAGATTTATACACTGCAACAACAGATTACACCCTGCGCAAAAGAGATTCATGCCTACTGGCTTGAGCAACGTGAAAAGCAAATAGCAGCAGAAGAGATAGACAGCACGAATAACAAAATAATACCCGAATATAGCAACGACTATCTAAGAAACCTGAGCGAAGCCGATTTGATTGAACTCATGCTCAGCGACGAAGACCGAGTGCCACGCAACGTCATCGACGAATGCGCAACCCGAGGTGACAAAATGCTCAAGGCACTGGCACCGATGGCAAATCCTGTCGATGAATTGCATCTGGAAAACTCAGGGCGTTGGTGGATAAGGCTACATGCCCTGATGATTCTGGGGCTTATTCCAGGTGAAAATGCCGGAATGCTATTGTTACAATTCATCGACTACATGAACCAGAACGAAGGCGACCTGCAAGACTGGCTTTCTGGATACTGGCCCGCACTAACTCGCAACAAACCCCAGTCGATTATTGAAAAGCTACGAGAAATTTCTGAAGAACCGCAACATGACTTGTTCTTACGTCTCGACCTAAGTGAAGCCGTAATCGCTGCTGCCTACCAACAAGGTGAAGCCGAACTGGAAAAAGCCCTCGACAGAGTCGCCGAGATAGTGGCTGATGAAAATGAAGATTGGGAATTCAGGATGTTATCAGCCAATACCCTGCTCAATTTCCCACGAGAACGCAATCGACAATTACTTGATCAAATGGCAGCACTGCAAAGCGGTATCGAAACCATTTTCAATAAAAAAGATGTGAATAAATCTTACAGCGCCAAAAAAGACATGCCACCGTGGGAGCCAGGAAGAGACCCCTGGGACTTTTATCAAATAAAAGCAATAAAAGAACGCCAACAACGATGGGAGAAAGAGCGTGCATGGGGAGCAGAAAATGAGCTTGATTATGAGGATGAACTATTCGACGAACCAGACAGGGTTTACAACTGGGGCAGTCATCAACCCTATGAACGCGAAACCCCCAGGGTTGGAAGAAATGACCCATGCCCTTGTGGTAGTGGCAAGAAATTTAAGAAGTGTTGTTTGCATTGACAATTTAATACCTGATTCAGTGGTTTCAATAATTTGTGTCAGGGACCGGCATGAAGCTATGGATCCATGAAATAATTAACCAGCGACAGCCGCTATGCTCAGGTTCCTTATATTGACTTAGGTAAAAAAAAAGATATATAAAGATTTATGCTGAGAAAAATAATTAATTGAGCATAATGGATCTAGATTAACTAGCTCATGGATATTGTGGTAAATGATTATGCATAAAGAAGAAAGTGTAAATGATCATTCTAGTTTTGATCTCATCGATAATATAAAACAGGCAGGCAAAGAAGAAAGCACATTTGCTGATATGATTCTAGCTTATCTGTCATCTATAAAAGTTGAATACGTTTTTGGAGTGCCCGGGGGTGCAATTGAACCCCTGTATAACTCTTTGGCGAGAATGGCCAGAAAACCAGTAGATACTACCAATACGCGTATAAAAGCGGTGGTTGCTCGTCATGAAACAGGGGCCGCGTTTATGGCAGATGGGTATGCCCGAGAAACAGGCCGCTTAGGCGTATGTTGTGGCACAACCGGTCCTGGTACAACTAATTTAATAACTGGGGTTGCCTCAGCCTATGCAGACCGCACTCCTATGCTGGTAATCACTGCACAAACCGCATTGCACAGCTTTGGAAAACGAGGCTTACAGGAATCATCTAGTGACACTATAGATACTGTTGCTATGTTTGAAAGTATTACTAATTACAACACTCTGGTTTCACACCCAGCCCAATTGGAAGGCAAACTATTTATTGCATTATTATCCGCCTTTCATGAACCTCAGGGTCCAGTACATATCAGTATACCGCTGGATATTTTAAATTTTTACTGGAATGGACAAGCTACTTTCAAGTTGAATAAGCTACTTCGCAAACCAGAAGTTATAGATCATGAAAGTACTGATACATTATGCGGCGTGCTGAGCAGTGCCAGTAAGATAGTCCTGTTTCTGGGTAGCGGTTGTCGCGAAGCTATACCCGCCATTATGAAATTTGCTGAAATGCTTGGTATTCCCTTTGTCACAACAGTCGGCGGTAAAAGCTGGGTCAATGCATACCACCCACTGTATAGAGGCGTATTTGGTTTTGCAGGGCATAAAACAGCTCTGGATACCTTGCTGGATAAAGATGTTGATGTGGTTTTAGCAGTAGGAACCAGTTTAGGTGAACTGTCAACTGGTGGATGGAATAAAGAGGCATTATTGAATGAAAAGCTGATTCATATTGAAGAAACGGCAGAAAACTTTGTCCGCTCGCCAATGGCACGTTTGCATGTGTATGGCCACTTAAAAACCGTTTTTTTAAATTTAAATCAGGTTTTTGCAACCTTAACCCATAGACAGGGAGTCGTTGAGCCGCAGCAAAATGTTAACTACAGTCAGAACACCGATAGCGATAAAAATACGTATTATGTACCCGGTAATATTGAATTAATTAGTCCTGAGAAATTATTATCTGAAAATATTCCCATCAAACCACAACGCTTAATGTTCGAATTAGTAAAAACTTTCCCTGATCACACATACTTCGTTATTGATGCTGGCAATAGTTGGGCATGGGCAACACATTACTTACACCCTAAAGAAGCTGGACATTATCGTATTGGCTTAGGTTTAGGCTCTATGACCTGGGCGATTGGAGCATCAATAGGAACCGCATTCGCAGTACCAGGAAAGCCTGTGGTTTGTATAACCGGTGATGGTAGTTTCCTGATGAGCGGACAGGAAATATCTGTAGCCATACAGCACAAGTTACCCGTTATCTTTGTCATTTTAAACGACAGTGCATTAGGCATGGTAAAACACGGTCAGAGACTGGGAGGAGGTGAGCCCATAGGTTTTGAATTACCTCAAATTGACTATGCTACGATTGCTCGTGCGATGGGGGCTCAAGCATATACAATTAAAAGCATCGATGATTTTGCAGATCTTGATATAGCTGCAATATGCCAGCCTGCAGGACCTACTTTACTGGATGTATATGTTGATGTTGAAGAGGTGCCACCAATGGGGGAACGAATTAAAGTTCTTGATCGCCGGAAAGTTTCTCGTCGAAGCAGTGACTATTACAATAATTAACTAATTTAGTTGGGTAATCTCTTCCTGATTTAGGAGAGACCACCAGTTTTCCGCCACCTTCTTTGGTTAGGGCCTTCATAGTTTATACGATCACAACGCAAAGGAAAAAAAGCACCCTCTGGTTTATTTATTGAATCAATATAGCAGGGGAACATTCCGGCGGAAAAACTCAATATCATAAACTGGTAATACTCTTTGGGCGATAGACCCTGATCGGCGGCCAGTGCTGCGAGTAAAGCCGCGATATTCATTTTCATACGCCACCTTCCTTCCAGTAAGATCTTTTCAACCTCAAATGAAAGTTTAACGTATTCACCTGTTTCAAAACTCAATTCTCTGATAAGTGAAATCATGGGTTTAATGCGCTCATCTTCGCTTATCACTGGGCGCCCATAACCCAATATCACCCGATATTGCTTGAGCTCTTTCTTTATTATTTCCAGTAAGTCATTACCTTCATCTAACTGCTTTTTCGCGCGATATAAAAAATCGATAGACCTGATATCAGGTCGCCTACCATAAATAGTTGCCTCTGAAACTGCATTCGCTGCACTGATTGAAAGTGCTGCTGAACTTCTGACTGTTCCTGCAAGTGCCGCTACTCTATTGTTCCATATTCTTGGATCAGGGTAACTGGTACATAAAGTCCAAAAGCCTTCAAACAACCTGATTTGTTTGTCATTAAATTTCCGGCCTGTAATCCCATATAAAAGCATAAACATCCAGTTTTTGTCCTTCAGGTCTTTGAATAAATCATCTCCGCGAAATACAACTCTCTGACCCTGAAACCAGGCGCCCATATCTGTAACCCAATGATCCTCGAATTGTAATAAGTTTTTAATTCCAGACATGTGATTCTCAAGCTAAGTTTTAATGTTTGATTCTGGCTGCCCCGGGTCATTTGTTAACTCTAGTCCGTTTTTCCAGAAAGGGTATTTTCGCCAACCATAGCTTTGCTGTTCCAGTGTATGTACAGCCGCTCCAGGAAGCCTTAATAATAAATAAAGCATTTCACCTTGTTCAGCAGTTAATCCAAGATCATAAAATACAGCAGCAGCTACGCCTGACATAGCAAGAGGGCATTGCGAAATTATTTCTAAAGATTCTCTGTGTTTTTTTAACCAGCTTAATGCGCCACCCACATTAAACTTTTCTAAACAATTTAATGTTTGTATGACAGGCAAAGCACAGGAAATACCATTAGGATCAAAGCCTGGTGGATGTTCTAACTCTGGCCATACATCTGCGCGCTCTTCATTGGGTGGTTGTTGTAGATTTTGTTTCCAGGCATCTAGATCTGTACCACAGCTACTCCAGTAATTCATCGCAATAAATATTTCACGAGCGCCGCCCAAATTTCCAGCACCAACAGCTAAAGCGGCCATCAGGCAGGCAGCATTACCTGACCCACCTGCGGCACCATTCATGGCTGCTCTCACACTATGATCTCTGATACCAGGGTTGGCCAGGGCAATTGAAATGCTTTCCATCAACTTCGTTTGCTCGGATGTAGGCGGCTCTCCAGTTAACAGTAGGTACATGTATTCTGGCCATGAAATTTTCACGAGTAAATCTCCATACACATCAAAACCGTGAAGAAGGCAAATATCCGCAGAAAATGGATTATCTGCTGAGGGAACTTCGTTCCATATTCTACTTTTAATTGATCCTTCTTTATCTGACATTTTTCGGGCCATTTTCTCGAAGTTAATAGTAGTCGCAGCTCATTGATTATAGTAACAAATACATTTTTATGTCTTTAGTTGAAGTAGCTCCTTGTATTTTAGTAGAGTTTATCGTCGGCCTGTTATTTAAATCAGTCCCAGTAAGAAAAGAGTTAACTCTGCCTGATGCCGGTATAGATGACGATGCCCGTTTCTATTCAGAGTGGATATTTCAGAATGATTAAAAAAGACTATAATCCCTGTTCTAAAATTTTCTTATGGATTTCAAAAATGACAAAATACGTATTTTCAGCCCAACTTACACAGCCTGTCGACGAAGCGATAGAAACCCTTAAAGCTACCCTGATGAATCATCATCTTGGAATTGTTAGCGATGTTAATGTTGCAGGTATCGTTAAAAATAAACTGGATCAGGATATGCCAGCTTACCGCATACTGGGAGCCTGTAACCCCAAAATGGCAAAAACCATGATTGATGCAGTACCTCAGGCTGGAGCTTTATTACCCTGTACAATCGTCGCCAGAGAAGAGGGAGCAACTACGGTGTTTGATTTTATGGATCCTGTTACTGTGCTAGCACTTGCTGATAATGAAGTCATGAATCAGGTAGCAGCCGAAGCCAAAGAGAAGTTACAGGCTGTCATCAGTGATCTGGAAAAAATAAGCTGAAACAACAGGGCTAATGTTATAGCCAGCTCAAACCCTGTCTAATTACGGACAGGGTTTGTGCTTTAACTGGAAGTCAGGCTAGTGATGTTCATACACTATTTATTTCTGAAGTGTGACACTCTGATAACCTGTAGCTAAAGCAGTTACATTCCCCATCGGTAGTGGTAAAGGTTCTCTACTGGTAATATGACTTAGAATTTACCGGGTCCTTGTTGATGATTAATCAAAGCGCAGATGACATTACCGAAAAACTGCTGAATCGGGTTCAGCAGATGGCTATCAAGCTGCAGCCACGCCTGACTGCTGCACAGCGTATCTCGCTGGATAGTCGGCTAGATCAGGATCTGGGTTTTGATAGCCTGGGCAGGGTTGAACTTATAGCTCAACTGGAAAAAACCTTTCAGGTGCATCTTCCCGAGCAAACCTTTAGCGATGCAGAAACCACGCGAGACCTGTTGCTAGCCTTACTGACCGCACAACAGGCAAGCCCCGAGGAACTTCAACGTGTCGATCTGCAACAAAGTGATATTAGCGAATCTCCTGAGCAGGTACAGACCTTGCCTGAGATGCTTGACTGGCATGTTGCGCGCCATCCTGATTATCCGCATATTCGCTTGCTTCAGGATGATTCCGAGGATGAAGTCATTAGTTATGCAGACCTGCAGGGACAGGCGCAAAAGGCTGCAGCTGGCCTGCAACAGCGGGGTTTGATGCCAGGCGATACCGTGGCGCTTATGCTGCCTACGGGAGTCGATTATTTTGCCAGTTTTTTTTCGGTGCTTTACGCGGGAGGCATTCCGGTTCCTATCTATCCACCGGCACGTCCTGCGCAGCTTGAAGACCATATGCGCCGTCAGGCAGGCATTCTGGATAATGCAGGTTGTCGTTTCCTGATTACCGTGGCAGAGGCCAGATCACTGGCCACAATGTTGAAAGCACAGGTGGATTCATTACAGGAAGTAGTAACTCTGGATGTGCTGCTTAAACCCAGTGGTGCCTACAGTCGACCGACGATCAAATCGACCGATACCGCTTTTATCCAGTACACTTCAGGCAGTACCGGTAACCCGAAGGGAGTCGTGCTCAGTCATGCAAATCTGTTGACCAATATCCGGGTTGATGGTCATTCTATAGATGCAAATAGTGATGATGTATTTATCAGCTGGTTGCCGCTGTATCATGATATGGGACTGATCGGTGCATGGCTGGGTAGCCTGTATTTTGCTGCGCAACTGGTGATCATGTCTCCTCTGTCTTTTCTCGCACGTCCGGCGCGCTGGTTACATGCGTTGCATCGTTATGGTGGCACGCTTTCGGCAGCGCCCAATTTTGCCTATGAACTCTGTATTAACCGCATCGACGCTGATGAACTTGAAGGACTGGATCTATCGCGCTGGCGTATTGCCATGAATGGTGCCGAAGCGGTTAGCCCCGAAACCATCAGGCGCTTTACAGAGCGCTTTGCCCCCTTCGGTTTTCGATCTGAGGCCATGTTTCCAGTGTACGGTCTGGCTGAATGTACTGTAGGATTGAGTTTTCCTGCGCTGCACGAGAAACCCCGAATTGATCGTGTAAAGCGCGAGGAATTTTCCTTAACTGGTCGCGCCATAGCAGCCAGCGCCGATGATGAAAATGCACTTAGTTTTGTTGGCTGTGGCCATGCCCTTGCGGGCCATCAAATGCGTATCGTCGATACCTCATCACAGGAATTACCAGAAAGGTTTCAGGGCCATTTGCAATTTCGAGGACCATCAACAACTTCGGGTTATTACTGCAATACGCAAGCCACTGAACAACTGTTTGATGGGGACTGGCTTAAATCTGGAGATCTGGCTTATATAGCGGAAGGCGAACTGTTTATTACCGGGCGCATCAAAGATGTGATTATACGGGGTGGGCGCAATATCTACCCGCATGAACTTGAGCAGGCAGTAGGTGAAATCGAAGGTATGCGTAAGGGCCGCGTGGCAGTGTTTGCCACAGTTGATGAGCAGCGCCAGACTGAGCAACTGGTGGTGCTGGCAGAGACGCGAGAGACCGATACTCTGGCACGTCAGGCTTTACAGCAGCGTATCAATGACCTGACCAGCCAACTCACCGGGGTTACAGCCGATGATATCGTGCTTGCACCGCTGGGCAGCGTGTTAAAAACCTCCAGTGGCAAGATCCGTAGGGCAGCCTGTCGCGAACTGTACGAGCAGGATCGTATTGGAGAGTCTGCTCATTCAGTCTGGCTGCAACTTGCGCGACTTCAATTAGCTGCATTACCGAAACAGTTGCATAGTCTGAAGTTTCGAATAAAGGGTATGGCCTATGCTGTTTATGCTCAGATGGTGTTCCGAGTGCTGGCATTCTGGCTGGCGCTAGGTGTGCTGCTGATACCGGTATCACACATTCGTTGGCGACTATTAAGGCCCGTATCAAGACTGTTTGCCTGGTTAACTGCGACTCGACTGCAGGTGATCGGTAAGGACAATCTATTGCCTGAAGGGCAGAACTGTATTTATGTGGTCAACCATTCGAGTTATCTCGACTCTTACGCGATCAGTGCGGCATTGCCGAGGCAGTTTCGATTCGTTGCCAAGGTAGAACTGTCTCGTGACTGGCTACCGCGCACTTTTCTCACTGCAATCGGCACTCTGTTTGTAGAGCGTTTTGATCGAGCGAGTGGGGTAGAAGCAGTAAACACCATTCAACAGGCAGCCTTAGCTGGCAACTCCCTGCTGTTTTTTCCTGAGGGCACCTTCAGCTACGCTCCTGGCCTGCGCCCATTCCACATGGGGGCATTTGTTGCCTCGGTCAACAGTGGATTGCCAGTGGTGCCGGTAGCAATACGAGGTACCCGATTAATACTGCCGGGTGATAGCCGGTTTGCCCATCGCGGCGAAATCAGCGTGACCATTGGCGCTGCAATCGATCCTGAAATATTGCGTGCTGAGGGTGAAAGCGACTGGGAACTCGCGCTGAAAATCAAGGAGCAGGCACGAGATGAAATTTTACGCCATTGTGGCGAGGCCGACATGGGACATGAACAGGTGTTTCCACCGGCTAAGACCTGATCAGCAAAAATCTCAGGTCAGATACGGATTAGTAATTCGCTCTATACCTACGCTCGTCATGGGTCCATGACCAGTTATTAGCTGAACTTCATCAGGCAGGCTTAAAATCTGCAGATTGATTGAATCGATCAAGGTCTTGTGATTGCCCCTTGGGAAGTCAGTGCGCCCGATTGAGCCCTTGAAGATCACATCGCCAACAACTGCAAGCTGGTTTGCAGGATGATAGAAGATGACATGACCCGGTGTATGACCGGGGCAGTGGCGTACCTGCAGGGTTTCTTCACCGATATTTACCGTATCATCCTGCGCAAGCCAGCGATCTGGTTTGAATTGTTCAGCGGGTGGAAATCTAAACATCTCAGCTTGCTCAGGCAGGCCATCAATCCAGAACTGATCTTCCGCGTGTGGTCCTTCGATAGATAGCTTTTGTTCTCGTGCCAACTGACCGGCAGCTCCGGCATGATCGATATGTGCATGGGTGATGAGGATTTTTTCCAGTGTGACACCCTGTTTTTCAGTTTCTGCCAGAATGTGCTCGATATTACCACCAGGGTCAACCACAGCGGCTTTGCCGGTTTTTTCGCAGGATAGTAAGGTACAGTTTTGCTGGAAACTGGTTACTGGAATAATGGTGAATTTCATGCAGATGGCTTCCTAATGCTAAAAGAAATAAATCGGCGCATATGCTACTAATCATTCCACAATGTATCCACTGCTTTAGCTAGCTGTTGTGACAGCTATTAGCGAAAGCGAGACCAGATTTCGCAGCTAAAATCAGGTTTCAATTGAGCTTTGACAGGGTAACCCATAGATTTCCCTGAATTCAAATCTGGTTGCGCTAACATTAAGCTAGCTGCTGAATTATTTTGCAGGGCATTACGGGCATTCAATTTTTTAATCGGAGATCACAAGATGTCAACACAAGTTGCAATGAATCGGTGGTGGGTCGTATTAGGCGCTGTACTAATTCAGCTATGTCTGGGAGCAATATATGCATGGTCTGTTTTTACTCCGGCATTAAAAGCTGCTGGCTGGAGCAAACTGGAAACACAGATTGTATTCGCTGTTGGTCTGGCCAGTTTTGCTGTCATCATGGTATTTGCTGGACGTAAATTAAATCAATGGGGGCCTAAAAATCTTGCCACTTTTAGTGGTATCACTTTAGGAATGGGTTACATATTAGCAGGTCTGGGGGGAAGTACTGATTTCTGGGCGGTTTGCATCGGTATAGGTCTGATTGGTGGAGCTGGAATTGGTCTGGGTTATGTGGTACCCATCGCTGTCGGTATGCGCTGGTTTCCTGATCATAAAGGAATGATAACTGGTCTTGCGGTAGCCGGTTTTGGTTTCGGTGCGATGGGCTGGGTCAAACTCGCGGGAAACTGGGGTGGGTTGATCTCTACATTGGGCCTGGCGCAGACATTCATTACTTATGGCATCTGTTTTGCGGCTTTAATTCTTATCGGGAGTATATGGATGAAGATGCCACCCTCAGGCTGGATACCAGAAGGTTTCGAAGTGCCCCAGCAAAAATCTGGTTCTGGAGGAGAGGATTTCACCCCAGTAGAAATGCTAAACACCCCTCAGTTTCATCTGATCTTTCTGACCTTTGCCGTGAGTGCAGGGGCCGGTCTGATGTCTATCGGCCTGATGAAGCTTTATCCGATGGAAGCGCTACAGCTTAGTGGTTACAGCAGCACAGAGGCCAGTGCGATTGCAGGGACGGCGATGGCGGTATTCTTTAGCATTGCTAATGGTATCGGGCGTATCGTATGGGGCACATTAAGTGACAAGCTGGGACGCAAAAAAGCCGTTGTCTTTATGGCTGGAAGTCAGGGTTTGATCCTGCTTGCCTTTACTTCAATGGCTGGAAATGAATACCTGCTATATTTGGGTGCCACGTTGATCGGATTCAATTTTGGCGGTAACTTCGCTTTGTTTCCGGCACTTACAGCAGACGAGTTTGGTAATGGTGCTGTAGGGCAAAATTATCCCTATGTATTTCTTTCTTATGGTGTCGGCGGGATCATATTTCCTGTATTGGGGGGGGTATTAGGCGATCTGGGTAATTTCCCAATGGCTTTTTCTATATGCGGTATAGCTTGCCTGTTTGGTGCAGCGGCATCAGCACTGGTCTTTCCGCCGCATCATAATGAAGCGATGCATCACTTTAGTGTGCATGGTTTTCTGCATCAGGGACACTTTTTTGAAGACGAATCGTAAGAAAAACAAAAGGTATAACTTTTTTTGTAAAGCGACTTTAACTATTCTTTTTCATGGCGCAGGGTAATCGGCCTGGTTACTGGACTTAGGTCTTGATGATCCCCGCACTGCTTTGCAAAGCTAACATCATTAACCACGTCAGGTGTCACTATGGATGCGTCAGATATGTAGGATTTGACTGCATCAAGTACGACATCGTACTAAGCGCGCGCTCTACATGCGGTAGTCATTCTACGCCTTAGTCAACGCGTCTTCTGCCTCTAATACGGCCTGCCAGAATACTCTGGGTAGAAATTGTGATTCAAACAGACGATCTCAGTGTCTGCATCAATGACTACATTCTCACAGGATAGTGTCTTAGCCGGGTGCTGGTATGCCACAGCTGACCTGAGCATACAGACGCTTAATAGTAGTAATGCATGGATCACCGAAGGTGTCGTTGTCGGCTTTTAAGGTACAAATGTCCATTCCTTTACAGGCGTCCGAGACTACTGTTAGAGAGTTACTGGCGTCGCAACTACCCTTTCTGAATGATCCGCAGCTACCGACTGGCGTGCCATAGCTGGCAAAGCTGACTTTATTGATGACTTGTCCAGCGGGGCAGCTTAAGGTCAGGTTTCTGCTCTCCTGAGCCGTGGCACAAACCGCGGCGGTGAAAGTCCATCTGGCACCGGCAAAGGCATTACCCGCAAGATCTGTGATGCTCTGAGCAAGGGTTATTGTGTAGCTAACGCCAGCAGAGAAGCCAGATTCAGATGTCGGTTGGTAGGTCAGGGTGTAGCTGCTACTATCATAATTCACGTTGCCGGGAACGGGAGTGTTATCCTGGGTGACCACTAAACTCTGACTATCAATACTGCTTTCAAGTAGCGCTTCGTTGAAGCTGACAACAATCTCTGCTGTGGGTAATACATCAGTCTGCTCCGCTTGAGGCGATCTGGTCACGATAGATGGCGCGCCATTGTCGGCAATGGGTAAGATCCCTATGCTCACGCTTACACTGTTGGATGTCTGTTTATCATACACTGTCAATTGAAAAGAAATCTGAGTGGGTTGTGCTACTGACGGTGCAACAAGGGTCAGGCTGGAACTCCTGCTATCAGCAAGCGTGATTTCAGGTCCAGCAGTTTGTACCCAATAGTAGCTGAGGGTATCGCCATCAGCATCAGATGAGTTACTGCCATCCAGACTACCAGTTTCACCAGAGAAAAGTTCCGCAGGAGCGCTGATGTTAGCAGTCGGCTCATGATTAATACTCGATGCCGGGCTATCCAGAGGCGTAGAGCCGTCCGGTGTTGTAACGCTGTCCTGACTTTTTGTATCAACTACCCTGACATTGGGTGAGCCAGTACAGCCATTTAACATGAGAGGGATTAGAAGCAATATGCCTGGGGAGATGTGTTGGAAAAAAGACAGTGGATTATGCGAAATCATAAAAATATTCGATTCGATTAACTGAAATTCTGGATCTTATTGTCTCGCGACAAGCAAGTGCATTAGATTTAAATTCTATCAGAGAGCGTATATGGGAAATATTTTTTTGGATGTTTCATGCCGTCAATTATTTGGTAATGTGAATTTTTTTGATTTTTTTGGCTAATTCAGTCAGAAAAATCTGCATGGATGCTGTTATTTCTCGAATACATGGACGCCTATATGGATGTAGGTAGTACAAGCCCACGGATGGGCGAAGGTATAGAACAAATGCAGGACGCCTAAAGGGATTTAGGTGATAGAGCGAAGCACGACTCCAGGGAGGGAGGAGGTAGAGCGAAGCAGGATGCCTGAGCCGAGGATGCCTGAGCCGAGGATGCCTGAACCGAGGAGGCCAGAGCCGATGCATAGGAGCGTGAAAAGACAAATCGACTGAAATAGTCTACGAAATAGTAGGTTACCATCCAATACGAGTGGTCAACAGCGGAATTCAGGATTAACTATTCTTTTTCCTGACGCTGGGTAACGAGCAGGTTGATCAGTGCCAGTACTGAGGTGGAGACAATTAACATAAAAGCTATCGCATTGATGAGTGGCGAACTTCCATCTCTAACCTGTAGATAGAGAGATACCGGCAGTGTGGTATCTGAACCAATCAAAAACAAGGTGGTATTAAAGTTTTCAAAGCTCATTAAAAAAGCCACAGATCCTGCACCAATTAACGCAGGTTTGAGAAAAGGAAGTGTAATCAGTCGGATCACTTCAGGGCGAGTTGCCCCCAGATTTAGTGCGGCTTCTTCCAGACTAGTATCGAATTTTTTCAGTCGTGCTGAAACTACCAGCATCACAAAGGTCGAGATAAATGACATCTGACCTAATACCACCAGCCAGAAACTGGGGCGTAAAATCTCTACATCAATACCCCAGTTATCTTCAAAATAGAGTCCAGCTGAATTACTGGCCAGTAGTAGAGAAATACCCAGAATGACACCGGGGATCACCAAAGGGGTCAGTGCAAGAAAGAACAGTCCCTGCTTGAATGGAAAGTGTTCCTGTTCAAATAAAAATGCAGCCATAGTGCCTAATATTAATGAAAAGCAGGAAACTGCGAGAGCGGTTTGCAGACTGATCCAGATGGCATTTAGATTACGTTCATCGTGAAATACACCAGTACGATGGTCAAGATCAGCGGTGAACCAGTCCAGGCTAAATCCCTGCCAGGGCAGGCCAGGAAAATTTGAATCATTAAATGCCAGTACACAGGTGACCAGCAGCGGTGAAAACAGAAAGGTGTAAAACAGAAAAACATATAGCGCATAGCTATAGCGATAGGTTTTGCCAGTAGGTAAGCTTCGAATCAATTGAGTGCCCTCGACAGATCCTGACGTGTCAGTTTTAAACCAGCCCAGATAATCAGGGTTGAAAGAAGCAATAGTAGAAAGCCAAAAGCTGCGCCCTGATTCCAGTTAAAGCTGGCGATAAATTCGTTATAAATCTGTTCGGTAAACCATAATGAGTTTTTGCCGCCCATCAGGTTAGGGGTCAGGTAGTTACCCAAAGTGAGCATGAAAACCACAATGGAGCCCGAAGTGATTCCCGGCATGGAATAGGGAATAATGATCTTGAAGAATATCACTGGCTTACTCGCCCCCAGATCATAAGCGGCTTCGATCAGACTGTCATCCAGCCCCTGCAGCGATGAAATGAGCGGTACGACCATGAATAGCATGGAGGTATACACTAGCCCCATTACCATACTGATATCGTTGTAAAGCATTTCGACAGGCTTATCGATGATGCCTAGTTGTAACAGGAAGTGATTGAATATACCGGTCTCACGAAGCAGTATCATCCAGCCATAGATACGTACTAGTTCACTGACCCAGAATGGCACCAGTAACAGGATGGTAAAAAATACGCTGTATCTAAGAGACAATACCTTGGTGATATAAAATGCCACGGGAAAGGTGATGATAAAGGTGAGTACGGTGGTCAAAATGGCGTAGATGGCGGTACGCACAAATGTCATCCAGTATATTTTTTCTTCAAAAAAGGCCTGATAATTGATCAATGACCACACTGCTGATCCATCATCGCCTTCTGTCTGTAACGAGATAAGAAAAAGGTCGATGTGCGGAATCACAATTAATAGAAATAGCCACAGCAGTACTGGTACCAGGAAAAAATAAAGGGTTAATCTTCCAGCGTAAGGCATGATGAGTTAACCACTAATAGCAGGTGCAGGCATCTACGAATACGCCGACATCCAGACGGTCACCCGCGCGGATATGATCGAACCGTTTGTCCTGAGGCAGGGCTGCCATGATTTCATGGGATGTATTGTCTATAGATGCCAGTAGTTTGGTGTTGGCACCATCAAACAGTACGTTTTTAACCAGTACTGAAAAGCGGTTTATCCCCTCGCTGGTATCCGGATTTATCACTATCGATTCCGGGCGAATATACAGTTGACAATCGCCGCCCTCAATCAGATCAGCCATAGCTCGGGCATTGAGTTCAAGATTGTCAGCTATGCTAACCTTGAAGGGTTCACTGCCTGAAATGCGTGCATTGAAGGCATTATTCTCACCGATGAAGCTGGCGACAAAGCCACTTTTGGGATGTGTATAGAGGTTTCTTGGTGTATCTATCTGCTCAAATGAGCCTTTATTCATCACCGCAACCTGATCACTCATCACCAGTGCTTCGGATTGATCATGTGTGATATAGACAAAGGTTGTGCCGACTTCCTGTTGCAACTTTTTTAGTTCGATTTTCATTTGCTCACGCAGTTTCAAATCGAGCGCACCCAGAGGTTCATCCAGCAGTAGAATGGATGGGTCAAGTACCAGCGCACGCGCAATAGCGACGCGTTGCCTCTGACCACCGGACAATTGGCTGATTTTTTTATTGGCCTGTTCCGGTAGTCCTACTCTTTCTAGCATTGAGGTTACTTTTCGCTTGATTTCAGCCGAAGGTATCTTGCGTCGCCTCAGACCGAAAGCGATATTCTCTTTAACATCCATCATCGGGAATAACGACAGATGCTGAAAGATCAGGTTGACCGGTCTCAGGTTGGGTGGAATCCCTAATACTGACTTATCTCGAATGCGGATGTCTCCATCACTGGGTTCTTGAAAGCCCGCAATCATCCTGAGTAAGGTAGTTTTTCCGCAGCCAGACGGACCCAAAATAGAAAAGAAGCTGCCTTGTTCGACTTTGAACGAGACATTATCCACCGCGCGAAAAGCGTTAAAGTCCCTGATCAGGTTATCAACCTCAAGATCGTAAATCATAGATTATCCTTTTGTTTCTGTCAGGGACTTTATGTTTAATTTGAGGCTTTTACTTTATCTAAAACCTTACCTTCAATTGACTCAAGCCTGGCTGGTACTGGTGGATACCACTTAATGTTATCGATATCAGCCTTAGTGAAGGAGCGGTCGAAATTAGCGCGAATGGCTGGCTCAAGAAACTCACCTGCCCCCTTAGATGCGGTGCCGTATTTTTCCTGATTAGTGAAGAAAGCAGCATTTTCTGGCTCCAGCATGAAATTGATCCACTTGTAAGCACCATCAACATTTTTCGCTTTGGCAGGGATAGCAAAGGTATCGATCCAGCCCAGAGCCCCACTGGTGGGTGCAACAAAGTCAATGTCTGGATTCTGTTCGTGAAGTTTCCAGCCGCCATTATCCCATGCTAAGGCCACGTTGACTTCGCCATTGCGCATCAGTTCTAGCAGCGCATCACCATTAGCATAGTAATTTTTTACCAGATGTTTGGCTGCAATCAGGTCTTCACCTATACCTTCCATTAGTTCTTTATAAGCAGACTGATTAGAATATTTGGCAAAAGGGTCGTCACCCTTTGCAAATGCCATGGCGATCAGTGTCGGACGTTTTAAACGGTAACTGATTCTTCCTTTATAACGGGTGTCCATGAGAGCATCGTAATCTTTCGCATCAGGCGCTGCTTTTTTATTAACAACCAGGCCAGAAGTACCATAACAAAAAGGCACTGCATAGGAGTCAGATTTTACTTTAGTGTTTTTTTGTACCGCCTTTAACATCGATGGAATGATCAGGTCTGTCTTGATTTTAGAATAATCCAACGGCTGATAGATTTTATACTTGGCCTGTACTGATGAAATTCGATCCTGTGATGGCTGCGCCAGATCAAAGCCACTACCACGGGTAGCACGCAGCTTGGCTATCATTTCTTCGTTATTTGAGTAGATTAGCTCAACTTTCATCCCTGTTTGCTGTTCAAATTTATCTACTAGTACTTTCGGCGCATAGCCATCCCAGGTCAGGATTTTTAGAGTCTCTGCTGATACGTTACTGGCTGTAAATACTAGTACGGCAGCGGTGATAAGTCCTGTAACTTTCATTTTTTGTATCTCCAGTTGTTAAAAATTTGACACCATATATGGCGCAAGTGTCAAACATATTACATCCAGCTGAAATATTATGAAACCGGATTAATTGATTTAATAGCTATTCAGAATTAATTACACCAATCTATTCAGCCGTATTTTTCACGCGTTCACGCAAAACATTTTTCTGGATTTTACCGGTAGCTGTTTTAGGTAATTCTCCAAACACCACTTTCTTCGGCTTTTTGAAACGGGCCATGTGGTCGGCGCAGAAGTCTATCAGCTCTTCCTCACTTACCTGTTGCCCTGATTTCAGTTCTATGAACGCGCAGGGCACTTCACCCCATTTTTCATCGCCCATGGCGACCACAGCAGCTTCTCCCACGCCAGGGTGTTTATACAGGGTACTTTCGATCTCAACCGATGAAATATTTTCACCGCCAGAAATGATAATGTCTTTGGCCCTGTCCTTGATCTGGATATAACCATCTTCGTGGATAACAGCCAGGTCTCCACTGAAAAACCAGCCATCTTTAAATACCTTTGCAGTAGCATCAATATCTTTTAGATAACCCTTCATAAGGGTATTGCCCCGGATCACAATTTCACCAATGGTTTCTGCATCCCAGGGTACAGCAATACCGGTCTCTGGATTGATGACATCTACTGCTTCGGTCATGGCAAACCGCACGCCCTGTCGTGACTTTAACTCTGCCTGTTTTTCGATACTTTGTTCAGCCCAGTCATCCTGAACCGCTGATTGCAGGATATGACCGTAGCTTTCGGTTAATCCATACACATGTATGACTTCAAAATTAAACTGGTTCATGCTTTCGAGAACTTTCGCTGGAGGTGGGGCGCCAGCAGTCATGACATGTACCGTGTGGTCGAATTTCTTCTGCTCTTCAGGAGAGGCATTCGCCAGCATATTGAGAATGATCGGAGCGCCTCCAAAATGAGTAACCCTGTGTTGTTCAACGAGGTCGAACAGGCGCTTTGGTGAAAAGGCTCTGATGCACACAATGGTTCCGGCAACCGCAGCCATGGTCCAGGCATGTCCCCAGCCGTTACAATGGAACATGGGTACGGTGTACAGGTAAACTGGATGAGAGGGCAGGGACCATGAAACGACTGTACCCATGGTCATCAGGTAGGATCCTCGATGATGATAGACAACTCCTTTCGGGTGTCCGGTAGTACCTGATGTGTAATTGAGTGCCAGCGCCTGCCATTCATCTTCCGGTCCTTGCCAGTTGAAGTTTTTATCTCCCTGATCGACCAGGTCTTCATACAAAGTGAATTTTAAATCTATTGGTAACTCAGGTTTCTCATCGGCCTCAGCATCATCGATAAGTACAATCTCTGGCGAACGCTCAGCTATTTCAAGTGCCCTGTGCATGACCGGGTATAACTGACGGTCTACCAGCACCATTCGGGATTCTCCATGATCGATAATATAAGCTACAGTTTCAGCATCGAGTCTGGTGTTGATGGCATTTAATACGGCACCTGCCATAGGAATGGAGAAATGACTTTCGACCATTTCCGGCGTGTTGAAGGCGAATACAGACACGGTATCATTTTTACCGATGCCACGACTATGCAGGCTAGATGCTATACGTACACATCTTTCGCGCGTTCGTGCCCAGGTGTATCGTCTCTGGTTATAGATAATAGATTCACGCTGGGGATAGATATCCGCACTGCGATGAAGAAATGATATGGGGGTCAGCGAGATAAAGTTGGCATCATTTTTTGATAAAAGCTCGTAATCGATTGTCATTTTGTGCTCCTCTTTTTCTGATGGTCTGACGCGTACTTATAGATTGCTCATTAGTTTCTTATGCTTCCTGCGCCATCAAGCATCGAGTTAATACGGTCTCGTGTGGCCTGTGTTGAAGCCAGTGTTATAAATGCACGACGTTCTGCATCGTAAAAATCCTGTTCATGCCAGATGGTTCCGGCGGGGATCTCACCACCGGTAACGATTCGAGCGATTTCTGTGCCGACGACAACATCATGCGGGTATAGAATTCCTTTTTGTTGTGCATTTACCAGCCATTGATGCATCTCATTAAATAGTTTTTCACCAGGCATTTTGAGTGCAGGGCGTTCAAACGGCTGTTGCTCTACAGGGTTTTTAACAGCCTGTATTGCTGCGTCCAGCAGTCTATCGCGGTTAATTAAGAACCTGTCATTGTTGCGCAGCATGGCAAGATCCTGAGCAATAATGGGTGAACTGGCTGTTTTCCCATAGCCGAGATTCATGAAGGCTTTCCAGCTTGCCTGTGCGATATCTTCCTGACATTGCAGCTTATCAATCCAGCGATATAAGGTTTCCTTGCAACCGCCGCCCGCTGGGACCAGCCCTACCAGTGATTCAACCAGACCCATGGTAGAATTGGCATGGCATATCACCTGTTTTGCATGTAACACCACTTCGAAGCCGCCGCCTATTGAGAGTCCCACTGGGGCTGCGACCACTGGAAACTGTGCTGTCTGTAAGGCGTGTACGGTTTGTTGAAAATGTTGCAGAAAGCGATCTATGCCCTGTATGTCATCTTGATTATAAAAATTACGCACACCCTGAAGGTTAACTCCACAGGAAAAATGCTGGGCATCGTTATGAATAATCATGCCCTGCAAACCTTTATTGTTTACTGCGTTGGTTGCATCCTGCAAAATCTCCATCGACTCTGCATCCAGTGCGTTGGCTTTGCTATGAAATTCAACCAGTGCGATACCGTCAAGGTTATACCAGCTGGCTACCTCGCATTCATTTTCAGCTTGCATGGTCTGGCGTTTTTCGGTGAAACGAATCAGGCCTTGTGGGCGTTCCAGTGTTGACCAGTTGTTCCCTGTGCTGCGGTATTGCAGGTTTCCAGATTCTACCCGATAGAAACTGGAGTTTTTGGCTTCTAATAGAAAAGGGGGCGCAGTTCTATTTTCTTCCTGCAGTCGATTGATAAAGTAATCGACGCCTATATCATCAAGTAACTCAAATGGCCCCTTGATCCAGTTATAGCCCAGCTTCATTGCATCATCGATACCCAGGCCATCTTCACCAACCTCCGGTATAAGCGATGCGGCGTAGCACAGGGTTTCAGATAGTACTGACCAGGCAAAGCGTCCATATACACTGTGATCATCCAGCAAAATCTTTACGCCTTTGCGTTCTGCCTGCTCAGCAACTGGCAGGTTTATGCGTGGCGCGGGTTCATATTTCGTATTATTCAGGTTCAATACCTCGTGCTCTCCCGCGCTGTTATCGCGGTAAAACCCCTGTCCCTGTTTATTGCCGGTCTGACCATTGGCTATCATTTGAGTCATTAGCGGTATGGCTTTGGCATATGCATGAAAGGCATCATTCTCAGGCAATATTTTTTGCAGGCTTTTGGCCACATCTGACATCAGGTCGATACCAATCAGGTCGTATAAGCCAAAAACCCCAGTCTTGGGTATGCCCATCGGTCTACCAAAGATTGCATCGGCCTGTTGCGGGCTAAGTCCCATCTGGAATGCCTTATGTAATGCGCATTGAATCGCAAACACACCGACACGATTACCGAGAAACCCGGGAGTATCCTTACAAAGCACGACACCTTTGCCCAGTTGCTGCTCACAGAATCCTGCCAGCATTTGTACGATGTCAGCATCGCTGTCTTCACCACTGACCAGTTCAAGCAGGCGCATAAAACGAACTGGATTGAAAAAATGGGTAATCGCAAAACGTTTACGGAAATCTACTGGCATATCTTCTACCAGTAGTTTGATTGGTATCGTTGATGTGTTTGAGGTGATAATGGTATCTGCCCGGCATACTTCATTCAGACGTTGATACAGGTCTTTTTTAATATCCAGACGTTCTACTACGGCTTCTGCGACCCAGTCACAATCTGCAAGCTGAGCAAAATCATCTCTTGTGTTTCCCAGATGAATCAGTGATTCAGCCTGTTCGCTCATCAAGCCCGGTTGATCGGGGTTACGTAAGCGCTCAAGTCCGCGTTCAGCCAGAGCATTCGGGTTATCATCGCTGGGTAAATCCAGCAACCAGACCTCAATTCCTGCATTGGCTACCTGACCCGCAATGCCACTACCCATGGTTCCTGCGCCGATGACGACAACTTTATTGATTTTCATATTTACTCTTATTTCTGCTGTTTGGTTATAAAGTCACTCATTGCCTGAAGACTTTGTTTTGGGGCTTCTATTGGGAGCATATGGCCATAACCATTAAGGATACAGGTTTCGGCCTGTAATGCCTGGGCCAGGGCCTTACCTGCTTTAAGCGGGGTCATTCGATCCTGGTCGGCAAGTATCACTAGCGACGGAATTTTTAACTCGCCTGCGATGTCATCCCCGCTGGAATAATCAGCGCATGCCTGAAGATCTTCAGCCAGTGGATTCTGCGACATGATCTGTCGACCTATGGCGATGGGTTGCATGCCGGGTACCGCTGATATGCCCATCTGGGCCTGTTGACCAAATCCCCATTGCAACATCAGCTCAGCTGCATCCGCTGCAGATTTTTTTGCAGCGTCGATCAATGCCGGATTTACAGGAATTGCGGATGCAGTGCCTATAGCTGTCAACGAGGCGACTTTATCTGGTGATTGATGTGCCAGCTCAAGCGCACATAAAAAACCCTGA
>JBNKMF010000015.1:0-12295 GCA_050292965.1 Gammaproteobacteria bacterium
CGTTGTAACTCCTTGGAATAGCTAGCTATTCCGCGTCGTTACGCCTTGATCTACACCACCTCAAACGCACACTTCAATTCGTCCAACTGCGGATTCTAGGTTTAAGGCAATATGCTTTCATTACCGCTATTACAATCAGGATGACATTGTTAATTTCACTATACTATTTCTAAATGTAACTGAAGTTGTTTTGACCAGAAACATTAACAATTTACAATTGTTAACCTCTGCTGTTCTCACCCGAAGCAAAAACTGTGGCATCATCCTAAAATCTGCAGTTGGACAAGTTGAAGAGCGTTTGCGGGAGTGTAGATCAAGGCGTGACGATACGGAATAGCAAGTATTTCCATACAATTACAAAGCTTCCGCGTCCTGCTCTCGCCCCTTACCTATGTCCATATAGGCAAGGCTACCGCGTCCTGCTCTCGCCCCTTACCTATGTCCATATAGGCAAAGCGAGATATGCCGCCTCAAACGTGCAATTCAGTTCGTAGCTGGATTCATCGATTGGGTTTTCAGCATGGACGCCTACATAGACGTAGGAGGTACGAGCCCACGGATAAGCGAAGGTAGAACAATGCAGGAGCTATTGTCGAGAGCGAAGCAGGATGCCTGAACCGATGCATAGAAGTGTGAAAAGATACATCTACTTTAATGGCCGTTGAAATAGTGGGTTAACCTCTTTTGCGAGTGGTCAACTGCGGAATCCAGGATCGTTTTAACTGTAAGAAACACAACGAAAGAGGCAAATTAAGTGCGCATAGGGTTACTGGAAGATGATAGCAATCAGATAGAGCTGATTAGCCTGTGGGCAAGTGAAGCTGGGGATCAACTAAAACCCTATACCACGGGTAAAAGTTTTCGCGAGGCTATAGCAGTGGAAGACTTTGATCTACTAATTCTGGACTGGCACCTGCCTGACACCAGCGGGATTGAAATACTGGACTGGTTACGCGGTGAAAAAGCATCCATCATCCCGGTAATTTTCATCACCAGCCGCGATAGCGAAGCCAGCGTTGTAGAGGCTCTTGAACATGGGGCTGATGACTATATGGTCAAACCGGTGAATAAAAACATCACCCTGGCCAGAATTAAAGCGCTGCAACGGCGTAGTAAAACCAATACAGTGCAGAATTTAAAAATCGAGAGCTACGAGCCATTTTCAATCAATCAGGCTGAGCAGAAAATTTCTATCCACGGAGAGCCGGTTAAGCTAACCACCAAAGAGTTCGAACTGGCAGCTTATCTGTTTCGCAATGCGGGGTGCCTGATTTCGCGTGATTTTTTGTTACAGGAGATCTGGGGAACGCGTGGCGACCTTAACACTCGTACCGTAGATACGCATGTCAGCCGTATTCGTTCAAAACTGGGAATTAACCCTTCAGCAGGCTGGCAGTTGAGCAGCATCTATCAGCGTGGCTACCGGTTATTCAAAGTAGGCAGGGAATAGTTATGAAACTACGTCTTTACGTTGCGCTATTCCTTCTCCTGTTCATGGGTTTTAACAATATAAGCTATGGGGAAGAGGAATACTGGGAATACACCTTCAGACCCGGTGATACCATCTGGAGTATTGCTGAGCAGCATACCAATAGCGTGAATAACTGGAGCGCTATTCAGAAGATAAATAACATCGCTATGGGGCCAGATCGCCAGATACTGCCTGGAACTCGTATCAAAATTCCAGTTTCAATGCTCAAACAGCAACCTGTACCAGCGCGGGTTATTGCATTTAATGGCAATGCTACCCTGCTACGCGCTAATGGCGAATCGGTGGACCTGGAAATCGGCTCCAGATTATTCAGTGGAGACCGAGTCATTACCAACACAGGGCAAAGTCTTAGATTACAGTTCGCGGATAAATCAGAGTTTCAGATCCTGCCTGACAGCGAAGTCATAATGGACAAGCTTAGCTACCATAAGGATACAGGTATGGTAGATACGCGTATGCGTTTGAATAAGGGCCGTGTTAATAGCTGGGTTGAAAAGTTAAAACCTGATAGCCGTTTTCAGATTAAAACGCCCAACTCGATTACCGCTGTCAGAGGTACTCAGTATCGACTTACTGCGGATGCCTCAGGCCTCATTAGTCGTACTGAGGTAACCGAAGGCGTTGTGGGTGTGAGCGTCGGCGACACAACAAAACTGGTAGAACATGGATTCGGTCTGGTGGCTGAAAAAGGGAAGCCTTTGGCAGACCCCGTAAAGCTTTTATCTGCACCTGTGATTGGAGACAACCAGTCGACCAGCACCCACTCACTACTGATAACATGGTCAGCGCTGGAAGGTGCTGATTCTTATCGCTACCAACTGGCAACAGATGAATTCTTTAATCATATCATCGTTAATGCATCGACCAGGGATCAAAAGATCCAGCTCAGTGAACTCTCCGCCGGGCATATCTTTGTGCGAGTCAGGGGCGTCGACAAATTTCAACTGCAAGGCCTGGATTCAATGCGCAGCTATGAAATCAGGGCAAAACCAGCAGTTGATGATACATTCCAGAAAGTTATAATTCCATCCAGCATACTGATGCTTAACTAATGGCAGAGAAAAGACTGAAAGCCAGGATTTTCAGCACTGTCGAGCATCTACTACTAGTAGGCACACTGCTGGGTATTGCCGCTTTGTTCGTGCATTTTAATGTGTTATGGCGCTGGGATAACCTGCTGTACGACACCCAGCTATCGTTTTGGGGGCGGGATGTATCCGACAATATCATCATCGTCGCAATTGACGATGAAAGCTTAAATCAACTGGGCCGCTGGCCCTGGCCTCGTTCGATACATGCCACGCTGATCGATCAACTACAGGCTGAATCTCCCAGCGCCATTGGGCTAGATATTATTTTCAGCGAACCAGATACCAACAATCCAGAATCGGATAAGCAATTAAGCGATGCAATACGTAAAAGCGGCAAGGTGGTACTACCTGTTTACATGTCACGGCAAAGCGCAAACTCTGTACCTATAGAAGCCCTACCGCTTCCCGAACTTACGCGCTATGCAGCACAGCTCGGCCACGTTCATGTAGATATCAGTAATGATGGCATTGCTCGCAGGGTTTATCTACGCGAGGGAATCGGCCAACCGCATTGGCTTCATTACAGTCTCGCCCTGTTAAGCCTGGGCAACGCCAGTTTTGATCCCCAAAAAGAGGCTGAGAAGTCTACGCCAGAACAATATTCCGACATGCACTGGTCGCGCGAACAACCGTTTCTTATTCCCTATGCAGGGGGGACCGGGCATTTTCCCAGCATTGGATATGCTCAGGTGCTAAGTGGGCAATACCCAGCAAATCTTTTCCACGACAAAATTGTTTTGATTGGAAGCTCCGCCGAAGGTTTGGGTGATGCACTACCCACCCCACTATCGGGTAAGGGAGGGGCGATGCCTGGTGTGGAAATAATCGCTAATGTTATCGATGCCATACAAAAGGGTCTGCACATTAGTGAGCTGAATAACACCGCCTTACTGGTCCTGACGATGTTGCTGGTTGCATTACCGATGCTTATCTACCCATTTATTAATCCTGGCTACACTCTTCTACTTATGTTCGGCATGCTTTTGCTCAGCACCAGCATAGCTGCATTATCGCTATGGTGGGCAGGCCTGTGGGTACCCATGTCAACGATACTGTTATTTCAGCTGTTAAGCTATCCATTATGGAGCTGGAGACGCCTGGTACTGGCTATGCGCCATTTAAACAACCAACTGGATCAGTTACTTATCCGACAAGGTGAATCCAGCCTGCGCAGAGAACGCAATCTTGCGCTTGAGATCAAATCTATCGCTTCATTTATTCCTCTAGCCGGGTGGGTGGTATTCAATGCCAGGGGGCATAGAATCCTGCATCAGGGAAGCGCACCACCACAGATCAATCAAAGTCTTGATCAAGGCCAGTGGCTGATAAAGCCTGATCAATGCTGGGCGCCCATACATTATCAGGATCAAACTTGCATTATCGGGTTAAAACTTAAAACAGTCAGTCAGATAAGCGACGATGAGCAGCGCTTGCTCGACAATCTTATACACTCTGCTCCTGATTACCTTTCCAGTCCACCTTACCTGGCCGATGTCTTACAATCTCGTATCATCAGGGTACAAAATCTAGCTAGTGAATATGAAGCTTTTAGCAAGATTATTAACGACAGCCTGGCCGCCATGGCGGATGGCGTTTTGATCTGTAATAGCCATGCGCAGGTCGTGCTGTCAAACCCACGCGCTAGCTGGTACTTACGAGGAGATGATCACGCAGTCATCAACGGTAAATCTTTACTGGATGTACTACAACAGGTGCAGCTGATCAATTATTCTGGCTGGGTTCAGCTAGTGCAACAGGTACTGCTGACTCAACAACGCGTTAACAGCGAGGCCCGGCACGCTTCAGGTCGAGACCTGATGATAGAAATTAGTCCTTTACAAATTATTGGGGAGAAGCTTCCGGGGTTAGTACTCAATCTGACGGATATCAGCTTATTGAAAGAGAGTGAACGTAATCGCAACGAGGTTTTAAACTTTCTGTCGCATGATTTACGTTCGCCGCTGTCATCTATGATAGCGATGATAGAGTTAACCAAAAATAAATCCTCTATCGAAGAGATCAAGGACATGTTGCATAGCATGGAAAAAAACACCTATAAAACCCTGCATCTTGCTGAACAGTTCCTTCAATTATCACGCGCGAATACCACGCAAAATATCGAGTTTCATGACATCGATTTCAACAGCCTGGTATTGAATGCCATCGACCAGTTATGGGCTTTATCCAATAAACTTAAGGTCAGTATCGAATATCGATTTCAACAGGAAGAACTGTGGACCCACGCCGAACCCGATTTACTTGAGCGCGCTATAACTAACCTGCTATCCAATGCCCTTAAGCACAGTCACCCGCATGAGTCAGTGCTTGTATCGGTCACACTTGAAAATAAAACGATTAAATGCTGCGTAGTTGATCGCGGTACAGGTATTGAAGCCAATGAGCTACCCCATCTATTTGAAATGTTCCGCCGCACTCGAGGTTCCGGCGTCGAGCACAAACAGGGAGTCGGCCTGGGCCTGGCTTTTGTGGATGCCGTAGCAAAACGACATTCGGGGCTGTTAGAGGTCAGCAGTAAGCTGGGCAAAGGATCAACTTTCTGCATGATGATCCCACTGCTAAGCAACCAGGATTAAGTCTGCCAGGTATTTTTAGCAATTTTGTTCTATATCTGCTGAGCAAGCCGCTTTAAAGTTTCAATCTTAATTTAGCAATGGCTTATTTTATGTTGAGTATTTTTATCTCTATGGCGATTTTTGCATTTATTGGCGCGGTCACGCCTGGACCAGTAAACATTATAGCTACCAGTGCTGGTGCCAGTTTTGGTTTTCGCCAGGCTTTTGCGCATGTATTAGGGGCCACCGTTGCTTATACCCTGATAGTTTTTTTTGTTGGCATAGGTCTCGGAAGCTTGCTAATCCTTATCCCTGAAGTTGCAATTAGTATTAAATATCTAGGAGCAGGGTTTCTACTGTATATGGCGTTCAAGATCGCCCGCGCACCAGTGTTAGCCAGTAATCAGAATACCAGTCAGGCACAGGCACCAACCTTCTTGCAGGGTGGTTTAGTTCAGGTACTTAACCCAAAGGCATGGCTGGTTTCCATGTCTGGGGTTGGTCTGTTCGTATCTGCAAATTCTCCTGTTTCCGTATACCTTATTGCTTTTTGCGCCATCTCATTCATCGCCTGCCTTAGTGGCGTATCGATCTGGGCGGCTAGCGGTCAGGTTATTAGCCAATATTTATGTGGGCAAAATCGACAGTTAGGGTTTAATATCATCATGGCTTCGTTGTTAACAGGCTGCGTACTATTCATGTTTATTTAACAGATTTAAGATCCACTATGAAAACAGATAATACGGTTTTTTTTAAGCGCCATAGCGAATTTCCGTTTATTGAAATGCGACGAGCAACAAGTTCATCGGCCTGTTATCACCCCCACTCGCATGAAGAGTTCTCCTTTGGCGTGATAGATGCTGGCGAAGCTAACTACATCAATAGAGGCAATAGCTATACGATTAAGTCAGGCGATACCGTGACCATTAATCCGAACGATGTACATTCCTGTAACCCCATACAGGGGAAATGGTCCTACCGTATGCTGTTTATCAACAGTGATTGGATCAGGCAATTACAAAGCGAAATGTCTGGCCAGAAGCTGTCTACCTACCAACCGTTCATTAATCATTACGAAACCGATGCCGCCTATTTCAACGACTTTGATCAACTATTTAAACAACTTATGAATCAAAGCAATGTATTAAAAGCGGAAACTCTTTTAATCGATTTTTTAGAGCGCTGTTTTTATGCAGATCGACTTCGCTATCACTCAGCTAAATTACAGCACGATAGCCATCGTTTGCAGGGCGTTAAAGAACTCATTATCGAGCAGTTAGGTCATCAGTTTTCACTGGATGATTTAGCACAACAGGCCGGTTTAAGTCGTTACCATTTTCTGCGCTGTTTTAAGCAACAATTCGGGCTATCGCCACATGCCTACCAGCTGGATAAACGTATAGAAAAAGCCAAGAGGCTTTTACAAACCGGTAAAAGCATTATCGACACCTCACTGGCACTTGGCTTCAACGATCAAAGCCACTTCCAGAGAAACTTCAAAAAACGTCTCGCGGTCACTCCAAAACAGTATCAGGATTTTTTTATCTGACTCTTTTCAAGCTTACCTGAACATCAACTGTTACCAATTGTTAAATCTATCTTAGCGGCATTGCTTAGTGTGTTTTGCTTTTCTATAGTCTTCACATATTCAATCATCCTGGAATATGCAGTTGGATGTGTTGAAGTGTACGTTTGAGGTGGTGTAGATCAAGGCGTGAAGACGCGGAATAGCAACAAGGCTCCCGCATCCTGCTCACGCCTTTTCCTATGCCCTTATGGACAACGCAGATAAACACCGCCTCAAACGAGCAATTCAGTTCGTAGCGGGATTCACCGACTGGGCGAATAGACACATCCACTTTCATGGTCTATGAAACAGTGGGTTAACCTCTTATGCAAGCGGTCAACTGCGGAATCCAGAATCAAATGAATATAAATCGCGGAGAGTATTATGGATTTTTTAAAACAGATTTTTTATGATCAGAATAAGGTATTTATTTCCCTGTTAGAAAATCAGGGCTTTAGCTCTGTTCAAGCAAATGATTTTTTATTCGAGTTAACCTCACGTCTCTCAACCAGTAACCCTGAGCTGGATACTCCACTAGCTATTAAACTTTTAATTTCAGAAGATCCTGCTCAAATTTTAAAGGCAATCGATATAAAACCATTGGCACAAAATCTGGGCATAGCATCAATTATTGCTGAGCTTGGAATTAAGGCAATTCAACCGGATTTATCTTTCTTCCTGTCACAAAAAAAGGATGACATATTAGACACAATAATCTCACTTAGCTGGGGATCATATGGGCAACCATCGACTTTAACTAAACAGATTTTCAACTGAGTCAATTCAAAAACTAAACTATAATTTAAGGGGGTCAATTACGATAGAATGACTCTTTGTAAACTCTAGTCCGTCTAATTCATGGAAGCTATTGTATGAAAATATCACTCATATCAGCACTGTTGTTTTTACTTTCGAGTCCAGCTTATGCCTATTTATGGACATCGGCTGTACCTACTGAGATTCATTTAGTACCCGACGGAATGGTTTTACTGGGTGAGTTTAATAACCCTGGTGTTAGCTGTGCAACAGGTCCTAGAGCTATATTCCTGCCTCGCTTAGATGCCTCCTTTAAAGAGAAGTTGACTTTGGCACTGACAGCAAAAGCCACCGGTAAAAAAATCCGTGTCGTGATAGCCGATCCGATTGAGACAAGTTGCACCAATATACTTGCGGTAGGTGCGGTTCCTATTGTTTCCCATTATTTCTGGCAGCTAACTGACTAGAGCTTCCTGAAATAACGGACTAAGATCTAATCCAGTCGCTTATGGAATCTGAGTGATGCGACAATCAGAGCAATAACTATAAAACCGGCTAACCAGTATACGTCCCGTGCCATATCGATCATTTCAGCCTGCCGTAACACGACGCCTCGAATCAATCTCATAAAATGCGTAGCGGGTAAGGCTTCGGCTATATACTGAGCGATAACAGGCATACCTTCGTAAGGAAACACAAACCCCGATAGCAGGATAGATGGCAGTAATACAAATATCGTCATTTGCATCGACTGTAACTGGTTTTTGGCTATGGTCGAGATCACTAGCCCAAGCACCAGGCTGGCGGTGATAAACAGGAAGGTCACCCCGGCTAACTGTAACAGGCTGCCATTGATAGGCACTTTAAATAGCACATGCCCCAATCCCAGAATTATCGTTACCTGAATTGCACCAATAAATATGTAAGGGATGATTTTTCCCAGCATGAGCTCTACCGAACGCACGGGTGTCGTGATTAACATTTCCATATTGCCGCGCTCCCTTTCTCGCACAATGGCCGCTGAGGTGAACATGATCATAGTCATGGTCAAAATAATAGCGACCAGTCCAGGCACTATATTAACGGCACTACGTTGTTCGGGGTTATACAGCAGGGTCACACTAAAAGTAGGGGTGTTTCGATTTGCTGGCTTACCGAGTAATTCAACCAATGGCATAGCTCGTAAACTTTTTATTGCTGATGCTATTATAGTATCAGAGCCATCAACAACCCATTGCGCAACAGGACGACTGGTCTCGCCATCACTGGCGGAGGGTGTTCCGAACCCTACCGTCTGATGTCGAGCCAATCGCTGACTGACATCCTTTGGAATCACTAATACAGCGCGTATGTCTGAATTCGCCATTGCTGCATAGGCCTGGGGTAAATCGCTATAGCGAGCAGAAAATTTAACCACCTGTGTTGCAGCTACTGTCTGAACAAGTATCCGACTTAAGCCGCTATTGCTATAGTCCACTACTCCTACTGGTATATGACGCACATTTGTATTAATTGCGTAACCAAATAGCATCAGCTGTATCAGCGGAATCATTACCATCATACCAAAGGTCATTCTATCGCGTTTTAGCTGTATCAGCTCCTTGGTGAATATGGCTCGTATTCTGAGCAGTGATTTCATTTCTGCCCATCCCCTGTACTGGTGACAAATACATCCTCCAGGCTGGGCCTGGCTATATTCAGCATATCAGTTGTATTGATACAGGACTGCTGAGAGAGGAATGTAAGCGGATCAGCAATGCTATCTCTGACCAGAACTCTTAGTCTTGAACCTAGCTGAGCAGCTGAGATTACTTCATCAATATTCAATAACTTTTGCTTGAGTTGTCGCAGGTCAGACGATTCGATCTCAACTACCTGTGCGCCCATGTTTTGCATCAGTTCATCCGGTGTTCCATCTGCACGCTTTATTCCAGTCTCTAATATAGCCAGCTTATGGCACCGCTCTGCCTCATCCATGTAATGTGTAGATACCAGTATGCTGGTACCCTGTTCGCTTAGGTCAAACAACCTTTCCCAGAAATCACGTCGGTTTTCTGGATCTACTGCTGACGTTGGTTCATCCAGGAATAGCAACTCGGGCTTATGCAAGGTAGCCGCCGAAAGACTCAATCTCTGGCGCTGCCCTCCACTCATGCTTCCTGCAAGTTTATTGCTTTTTTTTCCCAGATTGTAAAGCTCAAGTAGTTCTTCGATACGTTGTTTTTTCTGCCGTCTGGAGAGTCCATATATATTGGCAACAAATTGCAGGTTTTCTTTTACTGTCAGGTCGTCATACAGCGAGAACTTTTGCGTCATATACCCAATATGCATGCGTAACTTTTCGGCATTTTCAGGTAATTTATACCCTAGCACTTCTACCTCTCCTGAGCTCGGCATTAACAACCCCGTAAGCATTCGAATTGCTGTCGTCTTGCCACAGCCATTAGGACCCAGAAATCCGTAAATCCTGCCTTTTTCGACTTCCAGGTCCAACTGCTGTATTGCTTTTACGTCGGCAAAATTTCGGCTAAGTGCAACAGCCTTAATGACATAGTCATTCATGGCAGCTCGACTTGTACCGGCACACCATTGGGTAAGCTAGCCTCGCTATCGGGTAACTGGACTTCAGCCAGGTACATTAATCGTGCACGTTCTTCCTGATTTAGCGCATAGTAAGGAGTAAATGCAGGCTCGGAAGAAATCCAGCGTAAGCGCCCATTTATTGGCCGATCAAGGCCATCGACATGTACCAGCAAAGTATCACCCGGCCGGAGAGTTACCCGACTGGGTTCAGGTACGTATATTCTGGCAAACGGCGCTGTACCAGCGAGAAGGATAGCCAACGGACTACCCATGGTGACACGCTCCCCCAAATTCCATGGCAGATTATCTAAAATTCCATCTCGGGTCGCGCTAATGGTTAAATCCGCCAGACGCTTATTTTCCACAGCTAGAATCGCCTTTGCCGCATTTAATACGGCTTCAGCTGCTGTTAAATCCTCTTCTCTTGCACCATTTGTCAACAACAGCAAGGCTTCCTGGGCGCTTTGCAAACTGGCTTCATTAGCATCACGCGCCGCCTGCGCCTTATCCAGCTCAGTATGACTGACCAGCTTCTGCTTTATCAGGCTCAAAACACGTTCGTAATTTGATTGGCTTTCAGCTAATGCTGACTTTGCCCCAACCACTTTTGCCCTGGCAGAAGCAACTTCTTCTCGCCTTGCTCCACGCCGAAGCTTTTCCAGATTAGCCTGCGCCTGGGCAACATCAGCTTGAGCCTTATCTCTAAGTGCTTTCTGTAATGTATCGTCTAACCTGACCAGAACGATACCTTTTGTAACAAAAGACCCAGGCGCTACTGGCAGATCTATGATCACTTCATTCGAGGTTGCTGTAAGCGCAATACGATCCCGCTCCAGGGTTCCCAGAGCAACTTTTTGAAGAGGTCCATCACAGGCCGTTAGATAAAACACGATCAACATGGCCGAAAATCGTTTTATATAACTTAATTTATACCAACAGGACGGAAACATTTATCAACCTCCTCTAGTATCGCTATCACCAGTTACATATCCTAACCTAATAAGCCTAAGCAGAGTTAGCCGGAATTTTTATGGAGTAATTAAGCAACAGACACAAAAATGCCGGGAAAAGAAGCGATTTACCAAGGAGACAAACCTTCGCTTCTTTCCCGGCGGGGGGAGTTAACGTTTTTCTGATTAGTTAGACAGGCTATAAACGTAAGCCGCTAACAGATGGACTTTGTCGTCACCCAGAAATACTTTATGTGCCGGCATCATACTGTTTTTACCATTAGTAATAGTATTTTTAATGCTGGCAGCGGTACCACCATGTAACCATATAGTATCAGTCAGGTTAGGAGCACCTAAGGCCTGGTTGCCCTTACCATCAGCACCATGACAGGCTACACACAGAGTCTGAAATTGTGCCTTACCAGCTTCAGCAGAGGCAGCATCAACCTGACGACCGCTCAAAGACTGAACATAGTTAGCCACATTCTCAACACCCTTCTCACCCAGTACAGGACCCCAGGCAGGCATAGCGCCATTACGACCATTCATTATAGTAGCCTTGATAGTTTCAGGTGAACCACCATACAACCAGTCATTATCAGTCAGGTTAGGAAATCCTTTTGTACCCTTGGCATCCGATCCATGACACTGTGAGCAGTAGCTGCCGAATAACCTTTTACCAGCCTTGTTACCATCCGCATCTTTTGCCAAAGCCGGAATAGGCATTTGGGCAAACTTATTAAAGATCGGACCATACTTACCATCTGCTTCTACTACTTCCTGATCGTACTGACTGTGAGAAGTCCAACCTAAATATCCTTTGAAGTTACCCAGACCTGGATAGATCGCCAGATAGACTAGACTAAAGATCATTGTGATATAGAACATCCACAACCACCATTTTGGTAGAGGATTATTATACTCCTCTAGTCCATCCCAGGCATGACCAGTAACGTTGTTACCTAGTGCGCTCTCGTCTGGACGCTTCTTCATGGTCCACTTAATCAGCCAATAACAGGCGGCTATGTTTCCCAGGGTAATTACGATTACCCACCAGTTGAAAAAGTTATTCATTATGATTTTTCCTTTTCTGGATTTGTAAAACTGTCGTCCAGAGCAAGATTCGCTGCTTCTGCGAAGTCAGCTTCTCTCTTTGAACTCCAGGCCCAGGCGTAAATGCCAAGAACCGTGATCATTAGAACCAAAGTCCAGATACTGTGTACTGTTGCACTCATATCCGCCCCCTTATCTAATGCTAACCGCAGTACCCAGATGCTGCAGGT
>JBNKMF010000015.1:12304-75761 GCA_050292965.1 Gammaproteobacteria bacterium
AGTCCAGATACTGTGTACTGTTGCACTCATATCCGCCCCCTTATCTAATGCTAACCGCAGTACCCAGATGCTGCAGGTAAGCAACTAGCGCTTGCATCTCGGTTTTACCCTTAACTGCGTCTGCTGCACCGGCCATATCTGCGTCGGTATAAGGAACACCCACGAGCTTCAGTGTCTTCATCTTGGTTGCTGTCAATTCACCAGTCAGCTTATTTTCAGCCAACCAGGGGAACGCGGGCATATTGGATTCAGGCACTACGTCACGTGGATTGATCAAATGCGCAACATGCCAGTCGTCAGAATAACGACCACCTACACGCTGCAGATCAGGACCCGTACGCTTGGAACCCCATAGGAAAGGATGATCATAAACAAATTCACCGGCTACAGAGTAATGACCATAACGCTCAGTCTCTGCACGAAAAGGACGAACATTCTGTGAGTGACAGGCATTACAGGATTCACGTATATAAATATCGCGACCTTCCAACTGTAACGCGGTATAAGGCTTAAGACCTGTTACTGGCTCAGTTGTATCTTTCATAAAATACAGGGGTACGATTTCTGCGAGACCACCCATGCTGATCACAATCACAATCATGATTGCCATCAGACCGACGTTCTTTTCTACTACTTCATGACTCATAGCAATTCTCCTAGTGTGCAGGCTGTGCGACTTCAACGTCGGTTACTGTTGAACCGGCAATAGTCTTAAATACATTGAAAGCCATCAAAATCATTCCAGTAAGGAATAACAGACCGCCCAACAGACGCACAAAGTAAAAAGGATACGTAGCTTGCAGCGATTCAACAAAGCTGTAGGTTAAGGTACCGTCAGCATTTACCGCACGCCACATCAGACCCTGCATAACACCCGCAATCCACATTGCACAGATGTATAGAACCACACCTAAGGTAGCAATCCAGAAATGAGTTTCAACCAGCTTGGTGCTGTACATACCTTCTTTATTGAATACCCAGGGGATTAGCGCATACAAAGAACCGATACTCACCAGAGCAACCCAGCCCAGAGCACCAGAGTGAACATGCCCTACAGTCCAGTCCGTATAGTGAGATAGCGCGTTAACCGTCTTAATAGCCATCATCGGACCTTCAAAGGTCGACATACCGTAGAAAGAAAGAGAAACGATCAGAAACTTAAGTATTGGATTTGTACGCAGCTTATGCCAGGCACCAGATAGCGTCATAATGCCGTTGATCATACCACCCCAACTAGGAGCCAGCAGAATCAGCGAGAACACCATACCCAGAGACTGAGCCCAGTCAGGTAGCGCTGTGTAATGAAGATGGTGAGGACCAGCCCACATATAGGTGGAGATCAACGCCCAGAAATGCACAACTGATAAGCGATAAGAGAAAACAGGACGTTGAGAAACCTTGGGAATAAAGTAATACATCATACCCAGGAAACCAGCTGTCAGGAAGAAACCTACTGCGTTATGTCCATACCACCATTGAACCATAGCATCGATTGCACCCGGATAGACAGAATAAGACTTAGTAAGAGATACTGGCACTTCAGCATTATTCACAATGTGTAGCACTGCAATTGTCAGGATAAACGCACCATAAAACCAGTTAGCCACATAAATGTGCTTAACCTTACGTTTCATAATGGTTCCGAAGAACACCAACGCGTAAACCACCCATACCGCTGCGATCAGGATATCGATAGGCCATTCCAGCTCGGCATACTCTTTACTAGAGGTCAAACCTAGCGGCAATGTAATTGCTGCCAGCAGGATGACGAGATTCCAGCCCCAGAAGGTAAAAGCTGCTAGCCCATCGCTGAACAGGCGCGTATGACAGGTTCTCTGAACTACATAGTACGATGTACCAATAAGCGCAGATCCGCCAAACGCAAAAATCACCGCATTGGTATGCAGTGGACGCAATCGACTGTATGTTAACCAGGGTAGATCAAAACTCAATTCCGGCCAGATAAGCTCCGCCGCAATAAACACCCCAACTAACATCCCAACGATTCCCCAGATTACCGTCATAACAGCAAATTGCCGCACGACCTTATAATTGTAGGTTTCCATAAATCATGGCCTCATATAAAATTGGATTTAAAGCGCAACGAGTGTGACAATATGTCGCAATTGATAAAATGACTTGGGTCAAGTGTATAATTTTTATATGACATATTCCTCTTCCGTCTGAGATTAGTCATAATAGCAATCTGGTACTAAGCAAATGAACCTATCAAAGGATGACAAATAGCATGAATCAAGCACAATTAGCCAAACAGCTTAAAGTGAGCTGCGAAGCCTGTAGTCTGTCAGAACTATGCCTACCACGTGGACTATCTTCAGAAGAGATTTGCCAGTTGGATGAACACATCGAGCGACCTCGAAAGCTTGAACCTAACACTATGATTTATCAACCCTGGGATGAGTTTAATGGGTTTTATGCAGTTAGATCTGGCGGGGTAAAAACATATCTAACCAAAAAAACGGGGGAACAGCAAATACTGGGCTTCCATTTACCTGGAGAAATATTTGGCCTTGATGGTATGGAACATGATTCACACAGATGTTACGCATCCACTCTGGACAACACATCATATTGCATGCTTCCTTTTAATAAACTTGATGAATTATGCAGCATACTCCCTGATTTACGCCATCAGTTCTACAAACTGGTTGGACATGAACTTAACTGCGACCATTCTCACCAGCTATTACTCGGCCAACAAACCGCTCACGAACGTCTTGCCACCTTTTTGCTAAGCATATCCACTAGATTCAAACGCAGGGGCTTTTCACCCAACAGTTTTATGCTACCTATGTCTCGCCATGACATCGCTTGCTATCTAGGAATTGCAGTTGAAACAGTAAGCCGCTTGTTTAAATCATTTCAGGAACAGGAAGTTGTAAAAATCAACCGCAAGCAGGTCGATATCCTGGATATGGTAAAACTGAATCAGATGGTTACTAACTGCGAAGAACCTGAATCCTTTTAGGCCTTACTACCAGTAACAGGAAAATTTCCTGTAATTTAAATTACCTTGGAATATTTAACCGTATTCCTTCCAATGTAGGCATCAAAAACCATACAGATATTACGGATTAAAAAGCGGCCTTTCTTCTCCACTTTGATAGTATTATTATCGATAGAGAGCAAGCCCTCCTGCCCCATTTTGTTCAATTGCACAAGCTCAGAAGCAAAGTATTTACGGAAGTTAATTCCCCATTGCTGCTCCACTAAAGGAATATCCAGCCGGAAATGGCAGATTAACTGATTAATAATTTGCTTACGCAATAAATCCTCATCAGTCAGCACCAGGCCTCTCACTATGGGCAACTTGCCCGCAATAATACTTGCACTGTAGTCATCGATATTGCTGCTATTCTGACTATAGCTATCCCCTATAGACCCTATAGAACTAACACCTATTGCCACAAGATCAGTATCCGCATGCGTGGAATAACCCTGAAAATTTCGCTGTAGAGTACCTTCCTGCTGCGCTTTGACCATAGAATCACCTTCCAGTGCGAAATGATCCATTCCAATATAGACATAACCAGCTTGCTGCAACTTTTCGACAGTTAACTGTAAAATATCGAGTTTCACCGCTGGAGTAGGCAGATCGGACTCATTGATCCGTCGCTGAGGCTTGAACCTTTCCGGCAGATGAGCATAGTTAAAAATTGACAATCGATCAGGACGTAGCTCAACAACCTTATCCAGGGTGTTTCCAAAGGTTTCTACCGTTTGAAAAGGTAAACCATAAATCAAATCCATATTGATTGAATCTATCCCTACTTCGCGAGCCGCCAATAAACGATCACGCACCATTTCGTAACTCTGTTCCCTATTAACAGCCTGTTGAACTTTAGCATCAAAGTCTTGCACACCCAGACTAATTCGATTAAAACCGATATTTGACAATAACTTTACGGATTCATTAGTAACCTTACGCGGATCAATCTCAATAGACATCTCACACTGTTCCGAAACTTTAAAGTTTTCTTCAATCAGGCCCATCAAAGTGATCATTTCCTGATCACTCAAAAACGTAGGCGTACCACCACCCAGATGCAACTGATCGAGTTCTCGGTCTTTATCGAACAATGGCGACAGTATCTGCATTTCCTTATCCAGCAAAGCCAGATAACCTTCTGTCACGGAATGATCTTTAGTTATGATTTTATTACAGGCACAGTAATAACAAATGGTATCGCAGTAAGGAATATGAACATATAGCGACAAGGCTTTAGGAATCATCTCCATATTGCTGCGAAGTATACTTTTTTTCAGGGACGCCTCGTTGTAATCAGATGTGAACTGAGGCGCAGTAGGGTACGAAGTATAACGAGGTCCGGACTTATCGTACTTTTTGATTAATTCCTGGTCGAAATCCAGAGTTTGCGACATGATGATAAAGTTTTCCTAGCATGAACAGTCAATTAGCGTCTATTTTCAAAAATTAACCTGTGTTGACAAATGACTTAAGTCAACTATAACCATTTCCTGATTAATCTATTTAAACTTTATCGATGTGAATCAAAAAACAAGCCCATTAATTGCACATTATATTAACGAACCTGTACCGCATATAAATTGTAATGAACTGTCTTACACACCATAATGCCGTGAAATCTCAAAAATCCATTTATTCGTCTAAACTAAGCGTTATAACCTAAATTTTCAAGTTGGAGCTTTATCCGTGGACATTGCAAGTCTAGTCGGCATTATTGCGGCTTTTGGCATCATTTTTTCAGCGATAGCTGTTGGTGGCCCCATCATAATCTTCGTTAATATACCGTCCGTTCTGGTAGTCATCGGCGGTACTTTTGGCGTAACCCTGATGCGAATTACCCTGGCGGATTTCCTGGGTTCATTCAAGGTCGGTATGAAAGCCTTCATGTACAAAATGGATAATCCAAACAATCTAATAGAAGAAGCGGTTGAAATGGCTAATATTGCGCGTAAGGAAGGCCTTCTTGCGCTGGAAGGACGTGAAATAAGCAATCCTTTTCTACAACGAGGCATAGGCTTATGCATTGATGGGCACTCACCTGAAATCGTCAACAAACTATTATCCAAAGACATTAATTTAACCATTGAGCGCCACAGCAAAGGAGCTGATATGTTCAAAGCTATGGCTGTATATGCACCAGCAATGGGAATGATTGGCACCCTGATAGGTCTGGTACAGATGCTATCCAATATGAGCGACCCCGCAGCAATCGGTCCTGCAATGGCGGTAGCGCTACTCACTACTTTATATGGCGCAGTTATTGCGAACGCATTTGCCTCCCCATTGGCAGAAAAACTATCACTGATCAGTGCCTCCGAAAAACTAAATAAATCTCTGATTCTGGAGTCTATCTCTGCTATTCAGGATGGCACCAACCCTCGTGTTATGAAACAACTTCTAAGCGCTTTCTTACCAGAAGGTAAGCGTGAAGAAGAATAGGCGAGTGCTATCTCTATGAGTGAAGAGAACGATTGTCCAGTCTGTGAAGAAGGCTTACCGCCCTGGATGGCAACCTTTGCCGACATGATGTCTTTGCTGATGTGCTTCTTCGTACTGCTGCTTTCTTTCTCAGAAATGGATGTCCTCAAGTACAAAGAAGTAGCCGGCGCAATGAAGAACGCATTTGGTGTGCAACGCGATGTCAAAGCCACTGAAATTCCAAAAGGTACCAGTGTTATTGCCAGGGAATATAGCCCCGGCAAGCCTACTGAAGTAACGCCATTAGAGCTAATGCGCGAAAAAACCACCGATGATACTAAGGCTAATCTGGATTTTACTGATACATCTTCAGTCAGCAATAAGATACTGGAGGATGCAGAAGCTCTAGCCCAGATGAAGGCCAGGCAGTCGGCCAGGGAAGAAGCCGAAGAATTAAAAAAAGAAATGGCTGAAGCTATAGGCGAAGGCTTACTGGAAGTTGAAGGGTTCAATGACCGAGTTTTGATTCGAATTCGAGAAAAAGGCTCTTTTGGATCAGGTGAAGCCGACCTTAAGCCTGCATTCACCCCCATCCTGAAGCAAATAGCAAACGTCCTAAAGCAACGCGATGGCCACTTTATTATTGCTGGTCATACCGATGACATCCCTATAAATACTACCCAATTCCGCTCAAACTGGGATCTTTCAGCCAAACGTGCCGCTAGTGTGGTGCACTTTTTTATTGAATTTGGAGGAATCGATCCTGAACGTATGGAAATTAGAGCGCACGCAGACAATCAGCCGCTGGTGCCGAATGATAGCTGGGAAAATCGCTCGAAAAATCGACGTGTAGAAATCAGTATACTGCACGGCAATTACGAACCTATCAATGTAGAGTCACCATCTGAAAATGTTGACTTTATTAAGGAATAAATATTCATGACACAGGAAAGAAGACGCTTTTTCCGTATCGAAGATATTGTCAGCTTGAAAGCCGAGGTTATCGACGAACAGCAAGTCTCTGAAAAACTTGAAAATTTCTGGAAGGACCAGCA
The DNA here is from genome assembly GCA_050292965.1 of Gammaproteobacteria bacterium. GTDB lineage: Bacteria > Pseudomonadota > Gammaproteobacteria > JACNJF01. The sequence continues at coordinate 18,788 of JBNKMF010000015.1, forward strand.
TCAATTTTCGATGCGTAATGAATTCAATTTCAAGCTCGAACAACACCAGGCTGACTTAAGGAAAATCAGTGCTAAGATGCCTGAGCTAGGTCGCTATCTTGGCCTTCTACAGCAGCAGCTAGACATTCTGACCGATAAATTATTGCAGGACGAAGACAAGTTCACAACTCTGGAAAAACAGGTGAATCTGAGCGCACAGGGTATATCATTTACATCTGAAGAATCCGCCAATGAGGGTGATATCCTCGAGTTACACCTGAAGCTTAACCCTGGTAAACAGAAAATAGTTGTATTTGCCAGAGTCGTCAAATGCGAACATATAGAGGATGATTCGGGGCACTATAAAATAGCTCTGAACTTTGAACATATCCACGAAGCCGATAGAGAAATCCTTGTAAAACATGTTCATGGAAAACAACTTCTGGCATTAGGAGCATCAAGGTTTGAAGAAGCATAATACCTGATAATCTATCGCTATAATTTAAGACGCCCTGATTCATGGCCATTAAAAAAGCTCAGTTATGGATGCAAAAGCATTCTCATATCATTCCTGCTCTCGCTGTTCATCACAACGAAATTATCGAATTATTAGAGAATGAACATCAGGCACATAATCTGGTTAAACTAGCCATTAGAGACCCCGGACTATCTTTAGGACTATTGATAAAGGTCAATTCAAAGAGAAGTTCAACGTCAGATCGAGATCCTATAGAATCGCCACAAGCAGCCATTTCTCTACTGGGTGAAAATGCCACACGAATAATGTTTGAAAATTTCCCTGTGGCTGAGGAACTACTGCAAAAACCCGGGCAGATTTTACACTTCCAGCAAATCATCAACCGTAGTTTCCACAATGAAGAACAAGCTGAAAAATGGGCCACACTAAGTGGTTACACACTGGTAGAACGCATAAGACTAGCCGGATTATTAGCCTATATTGGCGAACTACTCTGTTGCAGCTATGATTTTGATAATTATCAGAAATACCTTCTCACAGAGCATAACGAATCTAACGAGGAGAAAATTTTTGGCTTTAAATTTGATGAACTTACTCTCAGCATAGCTACCAAATTCAACTTGCCCAGCCTTATGCTTAGAGCCATCCCTATTCAAAATGACACGGGGCAGCGGGCACAGCTCATTAAATTCCTGTCTTTGATTTGCAAATATTGCCAGGAAGACTGGTATAGCGATCAAATGATACAAACCCAGCAACAATTTGCTGAATACCTGAAGTTACCGCTAGACAAGGTTATTAGTGAGATACATCAAAATTCTGTACAGGCAGCCCGAAACACGCTGCTGAAAGATTCCTGGCATGCAGCAGCCAGACTAATTCTACTGCCTGACATCAAAAAACCCGAACCTGAGGTTCAAGAAATACCTCAGATCGTCTCTGAAAAGCCCACTCCTTCTGGTTATGAAAACATACTCAAACATATCAGAGACCTGTTAAAAACGCCTAAAAACGGCCAATCTCAAATCCTCAATGCCTGCATCCATGGTCTGCACGACGAACTCGGATTCACCAGAGTTAGCCTGATACTTTTATCTAAAGACCGAGAAACCCTACAAAGCAGGATGAATATTGGACTGAACCCAGAGTCACCGCTTCGACACTTTAAAATCGAAGTAAGCAAGGCAGGCTTACTGAAGGCACTACTGACTAAATCTCAGGCCATATGGATCAACGCTAACACCTTTGCCAAATACCATAAAATGATCCCGCAAAACTTTCTAGCCTGCACCATGACGAATAACTTTTTTGCTATGTCACTTTTCATCAATGATAAGGCAATTGGCATCATTTATGTTGACCGTAGTGATTCAGGCGAAGAGTTAAACAAGGAACTATTTAATCAATTTAAGCATACGGTTATTACAAGTAGTAAGGCTTTGGCATTTCTTGCCAAAAAACACCATCCAAAATAAACACTGAGAATTAGCTTTATGGATTATAGTGTGCTGCAAATCATAACTCTGTTAGTGCTGGGCTATATCGCAGGCATTATTAATGTTTTAGCTGGTGGGGGGTCTAACCTGACGCTTCCCGCGCTGATGGTGCTGGGAATGCCTGCCGATGTTGCTAATGCAACCAACCGAGTCGGTATTTTTATGCAGGGGGTATGGGGCATTAAAAGTTTTCACGGCCATGGCCAACTACCATTACATGATATAAAAGGCCTGTTTATCCCATTATCCATTGGTGGCATTCTTGGCGCGCTGGCAGCATCTTATGCCCCAGTCAATTACCTGAAGCCAGTTTTATTAATCACCATGGTTGCCATGTCGTTAATCATCCTCATACGCCCATCGGTAATCTTGCCTGAACCAGGCACGATACCCAAACTCGTGAGGGAGACACCTTCTTCCTGGGCCACCTTATTCATCTCTGGCTTTTATGGTAGCTTCATACAGGCTGGTGTCGGTTTTGTGCTAATCCTGGCCCTTGCCGGGTCATTACGCTATGACCTGGTAAAAACCAATGCATTAAAATTAGCCTGTACAGTGGGGTTTACCAGTATTGCACTAGTGATCTTTATTTTGCGGGATCAGGTGAGTTGGATTCCAGGATTGATACTGGCTACAACCATGATGCTCGGTGCTCATCACGGCGTAAAGTTTGCCATCAAAGCAAAGCCTGAGCATCTTAAATGGTTTTTATTCATTATGACATTATGTGGTAGCGGTGCTGCTTTATACTTTTAACCTTGAATCCGCAGCTGGACGAGCTGTAGTTCGTTTGCGGTGGTATAGATCAAGGTGTAACGACACGAAACAGTGGGGCACCCTCTAACGTGAGCGGTCAACTGCGCAATCAGGTTTAACCAACATGCCACCATACTCAGCATGCAAAAAGCAGTTTTCGCCGACTTTTCAAGAAACAGATGGGAGTGACCATGGAAAATTATCGACAGCAGTTTTGTTCAGTTAACTGAATGAAGCTAAGACAGAAGCCTTGTTAACTCAATTATCAACTACCTTACTAAGGTATCACACGCAAAACATTTTCGAGCTCCGTAGCAAATGCCGAGAATGCTCGCAAAGAACAACAAACCTTTGGGCAATAGACGCTCTACTCGATTAATTACAATAGATAACTACAAAAAAATTCAGCCCAATTGAGCACCAGCTAAAGCTGATTTTGCAACCACCTGGTTACGCCCTGATTTTTTAGCAGTATACAGTGCCTGATCTGCCTGACTGATCAAATCTGCCTGCCAATCTTGATGATCTAAAATGGCCACTCCAAAGCTGGCCGAGATCTGCTGATTTTCAACCCCCTCGATCTGAATCTCTATTACGCAACGTCGGATTTTTTCCGCCAGCTCAACAGCTCCCTGCAACTCGGTTTCTGGTAGCAATATGATAAATTCTTCACCTCCATAGCGACCGCAAATATCCGACGCTCTGGTAGATATTTTCAAAAGCGAAGCAATTTCCTGGATGACAAGATCCCCTACTGGATGCCCATACCGATCATTGATAGATTTAAAGAAATCAATGTCAATCATAATAACCGCTAAATCATGTCCATAGCGTTTAGCCGATTTGATGAAAACGCCTAATTGATCGATAATAGCATTGTGATTGAGCAACCCTGTCATACTATCTCGTAATGATAATTCCATAAGCATTCGGTTTTTTTCATAGAGTTCGTTTGTTCTGGACTCTACCTCTTGCTCCAGACTTTGATTCATCTGCTCAAGGTAAGTTTGAGCTTCCAGGGTTACGAGCTCCTTATCTTTATACAGTTGAGTGATATTATCGATCAATAGATAGCCCAGTAAGACAATTTCCAATAATGAGGTAACCTGCATTGCGTAAAAGCTGAAGAAATCTCTTTCAATCACTCCGATAAAAACAAGCCCTGAACAAATCACCCCTGCCTCAAAAATCCCACTCACCACTAAAAATATTCGAGCACCTTTGAACCCTCTGATAATGGCTGCAACATTAGACCCGAATAATACTGGTGGTAGAAAAACTGCGGAACCTGCAGATAGCATCGCAGCTATATAAAAATCCCCGAAAAGACTTATTAATATGCTTAACAGACCAAGCAGGATAAAAAAATTGTACAGATACCTGAATTGCCCCTCCCTGCTCCAAACCTGCAAAAAAAGTCCACAATATAAAAAACCACTGACGATTACTAAATCGATCAACGCTGCATTTATTCGATTCACCCACTGATAGTTATCAGGCCATAAAAATTGAAACCCGAAGCCATTTAGCGATATCTGTAACAGGATTAAACTCAACAGGTAGAACGAGTAGGCCAGATATATAGGGTCTTTCAACTTCAAATAACCGATAGTAGCCACAAGCATTAATATGCTCATAACGCCGTAATAAAACCCAAAACTGAGGCCCAGTTTATCCACATGCCCGATAAAGGCTGATGCCTTCCAGATAGAAACAGGGATCAGCATGGGGCCAGCCGTTTTTAACCTGAGATAATAGGTTTTAACCTGACCCGGCTCTTGATAGAGTTTTAATACCAGGCTGCGAAAATCTATTTCACGTTGCTGGTACGGATAGTGATCTCCAAACGAATCTTCGGAGAAACTCCCGTCTGGTTTCTGTCGATAGAAGATCAGCTGGTCGAGATAAGGGTAGTCAAAGTGCAGAACAAGGGATTCATTCAGGTCTTTATCTGTTTTCAGCTGAAATTTCACCCAATAGGTTGCATCTGAAAAACCAAGAGAGTTTCCTGTATCAGTTAGTGGATGAAACTGGGAAGACAGCTCATTCGAAGAAACCTGCTGTAAAGACAATGTGTTTTCAGAGTCCGTTAACACCATGATGTAGGGTGTTAAATCCAGCTGACTCATATTTGAATAAAATTCAGCTAAAGGATTGGTCTGGTCATACCCTTTTACCAAAGTAGATAGAAAGCATCCTAGCAAAACCAAGAATATCCGCACGAAAAACCTCTAAATAATACAGTTCCTCAGTCCAGATTAGCCTGAAGAACTAGTTAGATTCAGCGGATATTATAGTCTTACTCAGGCCCTATTCCCGGCTTCAGGTCACAGAATGCCAACCTGATAACACTCTCACCGGACCTTAACCTTAATCAACTCCTCTCCATCAGGATCAGTCACATGCACCGCACAGGCAATACAGGGGTCATAACTGTGTATGGTACGAAGTATTTCAATCGGCTGTTTGGGATCGAACAATTGATGATTATCGGTCAGCGCCGCTTCATAAGGTCCATCCTGACCTGCTGCATCGCGCGGCCCAGCATTCCAGGTCGAAGGGACAACGGCCTGATAATTTTCAATCTTTTGATCCTTAATCACAATCCAGTGCGCTAGCGCACCACGCGGCGCTTCCATAAACCCGACACCACGACATTCAGAAGGCCAGCTGGATGGCTCCCAGAATTCTTCGTTATGCACACTCAGGTCACCCGATTTTATATTTCCGATCAGGTTATCCAGCCACACATGCATTTGATCTCCTATCAACTTGGTTTCAAGCGTACGCGCCGCTGTACGTCCTAAAGTCGAGAACATTGCTTGCAGAGGCACATCAAGCTGTTTTAATACTGCTCCCGCTAATTCCTGAGTTGGCTCATGGCCCGATACATAAAGCATTAACACCCTGGCCAGCGGCCCTACTTCCATTGGTTGACCTTTCCAACGGGGTGATTTCAACCAGGAATAACTATTTTCAATATCCAGGAAATCATACGGCGGTTTAGGGCCAGAGTAATTCAAACTAGTTTCACCATCATACGGATGAAGCCCCGTATCCTTACCCGAAGAGTAGTCATAATAAGAGTGAGCAATGAATTCCTTGATCTGTTCTGGATCGTTCAGGTCTACCGGATGGATCTTACTCAGGTTTCGATCCAGAATTGCTCCACCAGGAATAAAATAACTGGTAGGGTCATCCATGCCTTTTTCTGGCATATCGCCAAAAGTCATGAAATTACGCACCCCTGAACCACGCTTAAACCAGTCTTTATAAAAACCCGCTATAGCAATGGTATCTGGCACATACACATTATCCACAAAATCCATCATATTGGTGATGACGCTGCGTATCTCATGCAAGCCAAGAATATTCAATGCAGTAGCACCCATATTACCTTTCACACCACTAATAGGTGAAGGCGCACCACCTACCAAAAAATTGGGATGAGGGTTCTTTCCACCAAAAATAGTATGAATCTGCACAACATCACGTTGCCAGCTTAGCGCTTCCAGATAATGAGCTACAGCCATCAAATTTGCTTCTGCAGGCAATTTATATGCAGGGTGTCCCCAGTAACCATTGGCAAAAATACCCAACTGACCCGATTCAACAAACTGTTTGATCTTCTTTTGCACATCGGAGAAATATCCGGGAGAAGATTTCGGCCACTTCGACAACGATTGAGCCAGAGCAGAGGTCGCTTTTGGATCAGCGTTCAAAGCTGAAACCACATCTACCCAGTCCAGCGCATGTAAATGATAAAAATGCATCACATGATCATGTACATACTGAGCAGCAATCATCAGGTTACGAATCAGCTGCGCATTGGCTGGAATTTTATATTTCAAGGCATTTTCCACCGAACGAACTGACGCGATGCCATGCACCAGAGTACAAACACCACAGATACGTTGAGCATAAGCCCAGGCATCACGTGGATCACGACCTTTGAGTATGGTTTCAATACCTCGCACCATAGTACCTGCGCTGGAAGCTCCAACAATATTGCCATTGGCATCGGTTTCGGCCTCGATACGCAAATGCCCTTCGATTCGGGTAATGGGATCAACTACGACACGTTCGCTCATGATTCTTTCTCCTTCAGCAGATGGTTAGCTACCAGCTCGGTTAAACCAAGTACCTCTACATTCATATTATTTTCTTCTATGCCTTCTTCCAACGTATTACGACAGGTTGCGCACATGGTCACCACAGTGGTGACGTTGAGCTCTTCGATCTGCTGCCGTTTACGATGGAATACCTGACGCATCAACGGCTCAGCTTTTTCAATCGTGTTCATGCCTCCACCGCCACCACAACACCAGTTACAGGCCTGGCTATCTTTCATTTCTATAAAGTTGGAGGTGACCATATTCAGCAGGTTACGCTGTGGCTGGTTGACACCTCCCCGGCGTGCAGCCTGACAGGGGTCGTGAAAAGTCAGACGCTCATTCATACTACCCGAGGTTTTCAACTTGCCTTCAGAACGTAATCTATCCAGCACCTCGATGATATGAAAAACCTTGAAGGGATAAGGCCGTCCAATCACATTTGGACCTTCCCAGCGGATCGCCATATAAGCATGACCGCATTCTGGACTGATGACATTTTTGATATTCAACTCTTCCGCTGCGTCGACAATACGATTTATCATCATCGCTTCGATATCAGAAGCCCCCATATGCATACCTGGGTTGCCTGCTTCATGCGCTTTGGAGCTAAGTGTCCAGGTTACCCCAGCTTCTTTAAATATCTGTGCCAGAGCACCAATAATCTCATTAAACTGCATCACTTCCGCTGAGGACAATAACAACAGATAATCCACATCAGGTTTATCGATGTTGATATCGATACCGGTTTCTTTCTCCGCCGCCATCACCATAGCTGCCAGGGTTGACATCGGGAACCCCATAACGCTGCCTTTTTCCAGCGTACGAACTGCAGATTCCTGTAACTCCTTAGGTGCCAGACCTGCGGCTGTCAGGCCTTCCCTCATCTTGCGAATCATATACACAATGTCATTACCAACCGGACACATCATGGTGCAACGGCCACAGGTGGTACAGCTTTCAAAAGCCAGCTCGACGTTATCTTTTAAATCCTGTTCGGTTACCGCCTTACTCAAGCCAGCCAGCTTTTTGAGCTTACCTACCACGGTATATTCCTGCTCCCAGATTCTGCGCATCGGCTCGACACGACGGATGGGGGTATATTTTGCATCCTGCGTCTCGGTAAAAAAGATACAGGCCTGAGAACAAATACCACAATTAGTGCAACTGGAGAAATACGACGCTATAGGTGCATCGATGACTTTTTTCAGCGTATTGATACCCTGTTCAAATGATGTGCTCATGACTCAATCCCCCTGCGACCATTATTCGATCCGGTATAAAAACGAGACATAGAAAAAGTAATCGCATGGGTCAGTTTGCTGATAGGTAACGCAATCATCAATAACTCCACTGACAGGATATGCACCGCCAGCATGGTGGTATAATCCATACCCAGACGATGAAAAGCCATATATCCGGTCAACAATGGCAAAAAGGTCACTACCCACGCGAGATAATCAGACATTTTGCTCAGAATTCTTCTAGCAGGATCGGTAAAGCGCTGAGCCAGGGTATACATCAGGGCTGCAATACTCAGTACGGTAAAGAAGTCTATAATGTAACTTGGCCAACCACCCCAAAACACACCAAATACATCTCGAAATAACTGGGTGTGAGGAATAAAAAAGAAAATGACGATCAGCAGTCCTACATGAAAAACATAGGAAGCGGTAATAAATTTCCAGTTTCTCGGTTCGGGAAGAGAACGCTTAAGAATCATCATCCAGCCATCGCGAGTACCACTGGCACGCACTTCAGCTATCTCTGTTGGCCGCCCCAAAGAAAGAATTTCAATAATCCTTAAGGTCAGTCCAAACACCATAAATACGGTGGCATAGGACAATCCTGGCCCGCGAGCCCAATTCAGTAATTCAACTTCATTCATCACTGCCTCCCATATCCTTTAGAGTGACTGGTTGAACATTTTTCTGAGCCGAAGTTTTTGTACTCTTATTCACGTAAGCCGAAGCCAGCCCGCCGACGACACCTGCTGCCAAACCACCTTGCGCCCACTTGCCTGGGTTATTGCTTCCTGTAGAAAGGGCCTTATAAAACCCCCCGGCATCCCAAAAATCAGGCTCTGAACAACCGATACAACCATGCCCAGACTGAATCGGAAAAGAGGTACCATTGTTCCACTTCACTGTCGCGCAGGCATTGTGTGTCACCGGACCTTTACAACCCAGCTCAAACAGGCACCATCCTTTACGTGCACCATCATCATCAAAACTCCTGGCAAATTGCCCTCGATCATAAAACGGTCTGCGATAACAACGATCATGAATAGAATCACCGTAAAAAGCTTTTGGCCGGAGCATGCCATCCAGTTCAGGAATTCCGAAGGTCAGTACATGTGCCAGCACACCAGTCATCACCACTGGAATAGGAGGGCAACCTGGAATGTTGATAATTGGTTTATCCGTCACGATATCGGACACAGCAACAGCTCCGGTCGGATTCGGTGCAGCTTTAGGTAACCCACCAAAGGTCGCACAGGTACCCACCGCAACGATAGCTGCAGCATCTTTTGCCACCTGTTGCAGCATATCCAGATTAGTCATACCGGCAATAGTGGAGTAAACCCCACCATCCTTGAGAGGAATCGAACCATCGACAATGAGAATGTATTGACCACCATTCTCATGCATCGCCTGTTCACGTGCTTCTTCTGCTGCATGCCCGGATGCCGCCTGCAGGGTGTGGTGATAATCCAGCGAAACAAAATCAAAGATCAGATTTTCCAGGCTAGGTTTGTGTGAGCGCGTAATGGATTCGGTGCAACCGGTACATTCCTGAAACGACAACCAGATCACCGACTGTCTACGGGTATACGCCAGTTTTTCAGCCATCTGAGCGGCTGCGGCTGGTGATAAGGCCATAGCTGATGCAACACTACTGCAAAATTTCATAAATGTCCGCCGCGTGATACCGTGGCGTTGTAGCTCGTCAGCTAAAACAGATTTATTATATTTCACGCTTATTCGCCTCCTTCATCCTGCTGGATGATCTTTTTTATACGATCCGCCGATAATGCGACATCAGACGGATGACTCTTTATTATTTCAGGAATCCATGACACCTCTATAAACTCTGAAATCAATAATTCATCTGCTGCATAGTGCCTGACCCACCAGATGCCGTTATAGGATGTTTCGAAAATGCGGCTCTCCCCTACGGTAGTCAGTGTTATGTCTACTTCGCCCTTGCCCAGCAACTGTTCCAGCTCCAGCTTATCCTGACCTGTGACAGGCAGGCTAAACAAATCAACGGTATGCTCATTACCCTGGTCAACCAGTTGCTGTAAATGCTGAGCCAGCTCATTAAATAGTGCCCTGGCCATTCCGCTGGAGCCGTGATTTATTTCAACAGGTATTTGTAGTGGACTCATCATTACTGCCAACGCTGAATAATGCGGTTTACTTCTTCACAGGCCAGAGGGATAGCCTGCTGAACTGCCTCGGTTGGCTGTTCACCCCAGTCCAGAGAATCTGGCTGAATGCCGACCAGGGCGCGCCTGCAGGGCAACTTGCCGGCTAACATAGCAATAGACATCACATCAACCAGGCCGACTTCATGAACAGATTTTTTATTACCATTGCTAATGAAGAAATCCATCGCTTCATTTTCGAACACCAGGACAGTGCCCGCTGCAGATTTTATTTCAGAGGCATCCACCACGATCAACTGATCGCAGGATTCTATAGATTGAGCCAGAGTGAAGCTGAGTGTTCCACCATCCATGCAAAACACATCAGGTGAAAATTTATTATCGAGTATAAGTTGATTGATGACATGAACGCCTACGCCCTCGTCACTTAAAAGAGTATTGCCTATACCTAGTACCAGTGTCTTATTCTTATTCATTTGATACCTGCAGTGTTAAACAGCACGTTGTTGACAGTATAATTAAATGCTCTAATCCAGGATTGATCTGGATCAACACAATAAAATCTAGCGGGCGCTATATTGCAGAACAGTCTCTAACATTTTTATTTTTCCCTGGTAAATAGTCTATGTGTCTTGGCATCCCCATGCAAATCAAAAGGATTAATGGTATCAGTGCCCTTTGCGAAGCCAGAGGTGTTGAACGTGAAGCTAGTCTGTTATTAATGATGCAAGATGATTTAAAGGTTGATGAGTATGTAATGATTAGTATGGGTAATGTAATTTCGCGTATCGATCAGCAAGAAGCCGAAGCCGCCTGGGCGCTGTATGATGAAATATTTGAGATTATTGATACCCCCTAACTTGTTTGAATGCTAATACAGGTTGCTTGCTAAAACAGTACAGATTGTTTGCTGCAACGCATCAACTGTCACTGTTTTACTACCTCCAGCCCCCTTATAATCCAGCCCTTCCTGAGTTTTCACTGGTTTCTGCTTTGACTTATTTACACCGCATGGTGAGGTTTATCCCTGTAATTTTTGTGTTGTTATGGAGCACAGGATTTATCGCTGCCAAATTTGCCTTACCCTATATAGAGCCCTATACCCTGCTATTAGTGCGTATGTTGATTACCGTGGTGGTTTTCCTGTTACTCATCCAGCTGTTTAAAACCGAATGGCCAAAGCCGATAGATGCGTTTCATCAGATGGTAGTCGGCTCTTTGATTCATGCCGCCTATCTAGGGGGTGTATTTGCGGCGATAAAATTGAACATGCCCGCAGGTATCGCCTCTCTCATCGTGGGTTTACAACCACTTTTGACAGCAATCATGGCCTGGCTAGTACTGGGCAACCAGTTAAAAACCAGACAGTGGCTTGGGCTATTGCTGGGACTAATTGGTGTTTCAATGGTTTTACTACAGGGAAAATCTATCGGCTTCGACAATATCAGTCTTAGCGCTGTCATCGCCATATTGATTGCACTATTCGGTATTTCAATCGGCACTTTGTACCAGAAAAAGTATGGTCAGGGCAGTAAACTACTACCAGGATCTTTCTTCCAATACCTGGCTACAGCTGTCTGGATGGGACTTCTTAGTACGGAATTTGAAACTCAGCAAATCACCTGGTCATTGACCCTGATGGCTTCACTGGCATGGCTGGTGGTTGTGCTTTCTATAATAGCGATAATGCTGCTGATGCTGATGATTCGTGAAGGAGAGTCGGCACGTGTTGCCAGTTATTTCTATCTGGTTCCGCCGGTAACAGTCCTTGAGGGCTGGCTATTATTTGATGAGCAACTAAACCTGGCAGCGTTTATCGGCATTGCGATTACCGTGGTGGGTGTTTATCTGGTTGTTAAAACCAAATTACCGGCCAGCAAGCCCAAATAATCACTGGGTAAACTACTCAGTTATCCCCTAAATCAACCAGGCACGATATAAGCGATTGCACCATTCTCGCGGTAGCACCCCAAAGCACCTCGCCATCATATTCATCATAGAGTAATACCGGGAAGGATTTTCCATATCTATGCTGTTGTTCAATTCGATAATTAGCTGAATCAGCAAGCCAGCTTAAAGGGATACTGAAAACGCGCGCTACCTCGTTGGGGTCAGGTATGAAAGAATACGGCCACTGGTTAATATGTGCCACTACGGGTGTAATTTTATAGCGGGTAATACTGTAGTGATAGTTAAGCTGCCCCAGGACTTCGACATGCTGAGCAAGCAAACCAATTTCTTCTTGTGCTTCGCGCAGTGCGGTTTGCTCTAGATTCTGGTCATGCTCTTCAAATTTTCCGCCCGCAAAAGCGACCTGTCCACGGTGATGATCGTGTTCGTGATCAGAGCGTCGTATAAATAATATATGCCAACGATCTAAATCCCGTACAAAAGGGATTAATACACCAGCCTGACGATATTCCTGTTCCTTCCAGTCAAAAGGAAGATCCTGAGTCACCTGGTTTCCTGCTATCAGGCACTGACGAATTTGTGTTAATGTTAAATAGTCTAAATCTGTTTCACTCATACCCTATATTACATCAAAATATAGAGTTAATAACTACTCAGTACCTCACGATAATTTGCTCGCTCGTATTCAGAAGGATTGATAGCATTGGCGTAACTTAAACTGCCTTTTAACTGCTGAACGGACTCGTACTCCTTTTCCTGCAACCAACTCAACATATTTTCCAGAATCGCTGAGGTATGCTGCGCCCCATTTTTAAGCAGCGTGCTGCACAAACAGCAGGCATCTGCACCTGCCAACAAACCTTTAAGCACCTGATCGGCATCATGCATGCCACCTGTGATAGCCAGGGACATGCTGGTGTGCTGCCTGAGTATCGCAGTCCAGCGGATGCGCATAAGCGATACTCCGGGGCTGGATAGATTGATTCTAGGTTTTACCAGCAGGGTTTCAAGATCGATATCAGGCTGATAAAAACGGTTGAATAAAGAAACTCCACTAGCTCCCGCTTCCTGCAATCGCGTTATCATAGGTAGCAGTGCGCTGAAATGATTCGACAGTTTAATACTCACCGGAATACTGACCTGTTTTTTGACAGCTGTAAAAATATCCAGATAGCGTTGTTCGACCTCCTGTGAAGTTTCCTGAAGGTCTGCTGCAATATAGTAAATATTCAATTCAATAGCGTCGGCTCCTGCCTGCTCCAGGTTTCGAGCATGTTCCACCCAACCTTTATCGGTGACACCATTGAGGCTGGCGATAACAGGTATATCCAACGCCTGTTTCAAAGATTTTAAGCGCGATACATATTTTTCCTCACAATCTTCAAACTCAATTGGGTCAGGGTGAAATCTATCCGCCTCAGCATGAGCCAGAGATGATTGAAAAACAAAGCGATCCATTTGTGCCCGCTCATAATCAATCTGCTCTTCAAACAGTGATGGCATGATGATCGCTGCTATGCCAGCTTGCTGTAATTCAACTGCGGTCTCAACTTCCCAGGTCAAGGGACTTGAAGAAGCGACCAGTGGGTTTTTCAGAGCCAACCCAAGATATTCTGTAGTCATATCCATATTATTGCTCCGCCTGTTTATCTTTTGTTTCACTGAGTTTGGCCTTTGCCGATGTGATCGTTGTGTCCTGATCCCATTCCAGTTCCGACAATTGATGATAGTAGTGATAGCGATGATTCACTTCCTGCTGTGATTTTTCTAAAAATGCTTCCGCTTCCTTAGGGTGCGTATGCCACAGCATATTAAAACGTGTTTCACTCATGATGTAATCGCGATAGGGAATTTTGGGCTCAGCTGAGTCCAGATGTAGTGGATTCTGCCCCTGCAATGCTTTACTGGGATCATATCTAAACAAGGGCCAATGGCCACTATCCACTGCCATTTGCTGCTGTCGATGATTGTTAGCCATATCAACACCATGAGCGATACAAGGTGAGTAAGCGATAATAATAGAAGGTCCATCAAACGCTTCCGCCTCAATAAATGTACGCAATGTTTGAACATCTTTAGCCCCATAAGCCACATGAGCGACGTATACATTTTCGTAATCCATAGCCAGCATGGCGAGGTCTTTCTTCGCGGTTGCCTTACCACCGGATGAGAATTTCGCCACCGCGCCGCGCGGTGTAGCCTTGGAGGTTTGCCCGCCGGTGTTGGAATAGACTTCAGTATCAAGTACCAGAATATTCACGTTGCGACCACTAGCCAGTACATGATCAAGCCCACCATAGCCAATATCGTAAGCCCAGCCATCACCACCCATAATCCATACTGATTGACGGCATAGATAATGTTTTAGCTCTTCGAGCCTGTTGGCTTTTTCATCCGAAAGCCCTTTCAATAGCTCGCTTAGCTGTGCTACGCGTTCTCGTTGTTCATAAATACCGGCTTCGCTTGATTCATCGGCATTGATGATTTGCTCTACCAATGCGGCATCCAGCGAGTCACTCAGTTGTTGCAGTAATTCCAGCGCCTGTTGCTTATTTTTATCCACTGCAACACGCATGCCCAGGCCGAATTCAGCCGTGTCTTCAAACAGAGAGTTATTCCAACTTGGTCCCAACCCTTGTTTATTTTTACTCCAGGGCGTCGTTGGCAGATTGCCACCATAAATCGATGAACAGCCGGTGGCATTTGCAATCAACATACGATCACCAAATAATTGCGAAGCCAGTTTTACATACGCGGTTTCGCCACAACCCGAACAGGCCCCGGAAAACTCAAACAAAGGTTCCAGCGCCATAGCCCCCTTGATAGTGCTAATTTTTAATTCACGCCTATCATAATCTGGCAGTTCAAGATAAAACTGCCAGTTTTGCTTTTCCTGTTCCAGCAGCGGTTCTATCGGTGCCATATTCAATGCCTTACGGCTGGCATTGCTTTTATCTCGAATCGGGCAGATATCCGCACATAACCCACATCCGGTACAGTCTTCTGGTGCCACCTGATAAGTGATGCGATAACCCTCAGGAAAATCCTTGCCCTTCGTGGGCATGCTTTTGAACGATTCAGGTGCATTGACCAGTTCATCCTGATGGAATATCTTGCTACGGATAGCCGCATGCGGGCATACCATGGGACACTTACCACATTGCGAGCAGATATCGGCTTCCAGCACTGGAATTTCCGTTGCAATATTACGTTTTTCATAGGCTGCAGTTGCGGTGGGAAAAGACCCATCCACCGGGAAAACACTCACTGGCAGTGCATCGCCTGTTCCGGCAATAATTGAGCCTATAACCTGTTGAACAAACGCTGGTGCGTTCGGCGTAACTGGACGACGAATTTCAAAATTACTCTCTACTGAATCAGGGATACCCACCTGATGCAAACAGGCCAGTGATTCGTCAATCGCCTTGAAGTTGATATCGATGATACGTTGTCCTTTTTTACCGTAGGTTTTAACCACTGCTTCTTTGATGGATTCTATAGCCTGTTGTTGTGGCAGTACGCCCGATATTGCAAAAAAGCAGGTTTGCATGATGGTATTGATGCGCTTACCCATGCCTGATTTCTCAGCTACCTCATAGGCATCAATAATGTAGAGCCTGATATTTTTATCGATACATTGTTGCTGCATTTTGCGCGGTAGCGAGTGCCAGACTTCAGTAGCGCCTTGACTGGTATTGAGTAGAAACACGGCATTGTTTGCCGCCTTATCCAGCATGTTGTAACGCTGTAAAAACACCGACTGGTGACAGGCTACAAAGTTGGCTTCGTTATCTCCAATCAGATAGGTTGAACGTATTGAGCGTGGGCCAAAGCGAAGATGCGATACGGTAACAGCACCAGATTTTTTAGAGTCGTATACAAAATAACCCTGCGCCTTTAATTCTGTACTTCCGCCAATAATCTTGATACTGTTTTTATTCGCGCTGACGGTACCATCGCTACCCAGCCCGTAAAATATAGCCTGAAAGGCATCGTCGTTGGCATCTGTTTTATACTCATCGTCCCACTCCAGGCTAGTATTGGTCACATCATCCACAATACCGATCGTGAAATGCTTTTTAGGCTTAGTTTTTTGTATTTCGTCGAATACCGCCTTAACCATGGCAGGGGTGAATTCTTTGGACGAAAGGCCGTAGCGGCCGCCAATAATCGTGGGTAATTGTTTAAAACGTGCACCCTCTACAGTCAGATTTTCGGCAAAAGTGGTGACCACGTCTTTATATAAAGGTTCGCCATCGGAACCCGGTTCCTTGGTTCTATCAAGTACTGCGATACCTTTTACGGAAGTGGGTATTGCCTGCAATAGTTGCTGGCTGTCCAGAGGACGGTACAGGCGTACTTTTAATACGCCGACCTTAGCGCCCTGTCGATTCAGAAAATCTACCGTTTCATGTACGGTTTCTGCGCCAGAGCCCATTAAGATAATGATACTTTCAGCCTCAGCATCACCCTCGTATTCGTAAAGCCTGTAGGATCTCCCTGTAAGCTCTGCAAATCGATCCATCACCTGCTGCACAATGCCAGGAAAAGCTCGATAAAACGAATTCACCGATTCCCTGGCTTGAAAATATACATCCGGGTTTTGCGAAGTACCGCGTAATACCGGGTTGAATGGCGACATGGCGCGCGCTCGGTGCGCCTTGATTGCCTCATCATCGATTAATGCCTTGATGGTTTCCAGCGGAATAGCATCTATTTTGGCAAGCTCGTGTGAGGTTCTGAAACCATCAAAGAAATGTAACACCGGTATTCGACCGAGTAAGGTAGCTGCCTGTGAAATTAGTGCCATATCCAGCACTTCCTGTGGGGAATTTGATGCCAGCATCGCAAATCCGGTCATCCGAGCTGACATTACATCGCTATGATCACCAAATATGGAAAGTGCCTGACAGGCCAGTGAACGCGCCGCTATATGAAACACCGTGGGTGATAACTCCCCGGCGATTTTGTACATACTGGGTAGCATCAGCAGTAATCCCTGCGACGCTGTGAATGTTGTGGTTAGAGATCCCGCCTGCAAAGCCCCGTGTGTAGTGCCCACAGCACCCGCTTCGGATTGCATCTCTATAACTTCAGGGACCGTTCCCCACAGGTTTTTCTGCCCTTTGGAAGACCATTCATCGGACCATTCCCCCATCGGAGAGGCCGGTGTAATTGGATAAATGGCTATTACTTCGTTACAAAGATGGGCAATAGTGGCTGCAGCCTGATTACCATCGATAGTCAGTGTCGTATTTTGCATGATATCCTTTATGATCTTTTTATAGTTTTTATAGTTATAGCTCAGATTCAGCAAAAAGAGTCATGATCTACATCATTAAAGCCAAATGTAAAAAGATGAAAAAGTGGCAACCCCATTAACTCTGACGGGCCACCTGATATGAAAATAAAAGTAAATCGAAGCAGACGTAATCGATTATTGCTGCTGCTGATTATTGCTATACCCAGTTGGTACTTCACTAATATGGACAGTACAAGCCGTTTATACGCTTATGTATTGCCAATGTTAACATTCATATGCGTGCTTTTCTTCTGCTTATGGATCATAGATGTATTTGCTCATATTGGTGATAACAGCAAAGGTAAATAGAAGCGCCATTCGCTCCCTTTCACGCTTTAGCCATTAAATTGTGCAGGTGCACAATTTGTTAAAAAGCTCTAAAATACGTATTTTTTATTCGGACATTCCCCATATGCCACTTTCCAGCCCCAGCAAACGTAAATTACTGCATACCCGCGAAGTCACTTGCCAGGGCTTTTTACGCGATGATGGTTTAATTGATATTGAAGGTCATCTGAACGACACCAAACCTTTTGATTTTCCCAATAAGGACCGAGGTGGTGAGATCAAGGCCGGCGAGTCACTACATGGCATGTCTATTCGTATCACCATAGATCATCAAATGACCATTCAAAAGGCTGAAGCGATCATGGATTTCACACCTTATAATTACTGTAAATCGATTGCCTCAGTTTTCGAACAACTGGCAGGCGTTACTATTGGCACCGGATGGCGTGGTAAGGTTCGTGAGATTATGGGAGGGCGTAATGGATGCACTCATCTGACCGAATTACTAGGCCCGATGGCAACGACGGCATTTCAGACCATGGTAAGCATTAAAGACTCTGCAAGAATGCCCGACGATGAAGAAGCTCAGTCTGCCTATGTTCCCTACCTGATTAACAGCTGCCACACCCACGCAGAAGATAGCCCTGTGGTAGAAGAGAAATGGCCAAAATATTTTCGCAAAAATGCTAACGCCAGTTAAACCCTGATACTGATTATCACTGTGGAAAGATGACACAGAAACTGGAGCCCTGCCCAAGCTGGCTGTCTATTTTTAAATCAAGCCCGTGGACCTTGCAAACCTTCATCACAAGATAGAGACCAAGACCGAAACCATTACTATCTGGGCCATGGTAGCATCGCTCAACAATCAGATCGATTTCATTGCTAGCGATACCATGCCCAGTGTCGATGACACAAAATTCGTTTTGTTTGAGCACCACCTTAATGGTGCCGGTGGAGGTATTGTTGATGGCGTTTTGAATTAAATTCCCAAGAATTATTTGCATATGGTTCTCTACAATTCTAATTTTCTTATCAAATTCCACATCAAGCCGCAGGTCTATTTTTTTAATTCTTGCCTGATCTTGATATTGAGTTAGCGTTTCTTCAAATACCTCTCTTAGACTGATTTCATACAAACTGGACTCTACCTTTTCATCCGAGTTTCTGGCAAAAAATAACAACGACTCGATCATTTTATGCATATAACTGGTTGAAGACCTTATGCGGTTGATTATCCCTTGTTGCTGCTCGGTCACAGCATCCAGCTCGAGCAAATCTAACGCTGTTGCTATGACTGAAACTGGTGTACGTAACTCATGGCTGATGGCGGCAGAAAAGGATTGCTCCCTTTCAACAAACTCATCCATTCGTATTAAAAATTGATCGAATGATTGTGCAATAACTCCAACTTCATAGTCTTTATAACCTTCTTCAATTCGGATATTTCGCTCATTGGGATCAAGATTGGCTACTTCTTCAGCAAGATTGGATACAGGCACTAAAAACTTTTTCGCTAGCCAAAACCAGGTCACAAATAACAAAAGCACAAACAATATCCCACCAGCGATCAAGATAACCTCTAATAGAGAAAGTGTCTTATTAATATCGGTGGTATCAAATGAAATGTATATCCGATCATCAAATAGATCTACCACCGTAGCATGATGACTCCTCTCTCCGGACTCTACCTTTACATAGCCATCAAAATCTAACTCTTTTAAAAACTGTGGAATAGGATGGATCTTTTCCTCACTCAGTCGATAGGCCTGTATTGATGCCGATTTAGGCATTTGAATATTAGGGTCATTATGTAGCTCTACAAGCATTTCAGAAACCTCATGGCCCAGCAAAGTGTCCACCATAAGGACTTCCAGTCGATTCACCAGCATGACAACAAAAACTGAATAAAGAATACTGGCTATTGCCGCAATGTAGAGAATTTTTCGTGCAATGCGACTGTGCAGTTTGTAATTAGCGCTCATCAATAGCTAGCCTGTAGCCTACTCCACGAATTGTCTGCACCAGTTTTTTTGAACCGTTTTTATCAACTTCACTGCGTATTGCATAGATATGTGAACGTAATACTTCGCTATCGGGAGGGGCATCATTCCATACCTGCTGCTCAATCTCCTGCCGAGTAACCACTCGATCGGAATTTTGCATTAGAATAATCAGAATTTTTAATGGGATTGGTTTTAAAGACAACTCGATATCACCACGCTTTAACTTCATGGTATCTGGATAGTACTCCAGGTCTTCAACAATCAGTTTTTTCTTACCGAATGACTGGTTCTTACTGCGCCGAATTAATGATTGCAGACGAGCTTCCAACTCAGGCAATGAAAAAGGTTTCACCAGATAATCATCGGTACCTGCTTTAAATCCTTTTAATTTGTCTGCTTCGGTATCTTTTGCGGTCAGCATGATAACCGGCATATCAAGTTCGTAATTCTCACGTAGTTGCTGACAAAAAGTGAGACCACTCATACCCGGCAGCATAACATCGAGAATAATGACTTCATAAGACTGCTTTAGCACCAGATTTAGCGCTGACAGACCATCTGCTGCATAATCAATGATATGCCCTTTTTTCTCAAAGAACTCGGTAACATTGAGCGCAAGGTCATGATTATCTTCGACAAGTAATATATTCATATTCTGCTCAAATTACGCATAATCAAAGACGAATAAATCAATAAGCTTTAACCCACCAGATTATTGTCATAAACATACTTAACCAGCTGGGCAGTATTTTTAATCTGTAACTTCTTAAAAATATTGCTGCGGTGTTTGCTTACTGTTTTCTCACTAATCGAAAGCACTTCCGCAATCTCTTTACTACTGACACCATCACCGATTAATTTTGCCACCTGTTCTTCTCTATCTGAAAGAGGTGAAACCTTGTTATGGTCTGAGGACCCACTATTAAAATTCAGGAAGTTATTCACTAATGGATCGGATATACCTGGGCTGAGAAATTTACGCTGGTGGATAACACTGATCGCTTCAAGTAATAGTGAGTAATGGTCATATTTAAGAATAATACCATCCACGCCAGCACTCAGTGCTTTATGGATAACGGGCGGTGTTATTTCGGATGATAACAGGATGATTTTTGAAGCCAGACCACTAGCCTTGATTTTGCGTATCAGATTAATCCCGCTCAATGCGCCCAGATTTAGATCTGTTATTACCAGATCAGGGACTTCCTCGCGAATATCGTTATAAGCCGTCGACCCACTGGCACTGACACCAATCACTTTAAACTGCTGAGTCAGCTCCAGGCTGGTTGCCAGGCACTCAGTAAATATAGTCTCGGTATCCGCAATGTAAACTGATTTAATCTTCATATTAAAGCCACTAACCGCATTTTACTGTTTAACATCTAGAGACGATTTTAGTAATTCCATTTTATCCGCATATTCCTGAGTAATATCTAATGCATCTTGATGATTAAAAATCACTTTTGGCGTTATTAGTACAATGAGCTCTCGTTTTATCTTTGAATTAGATGTTTTACCAAACAGTCCACCTGCATAAGGCACATCATGCAATCCGGGAATTCCACTGTCCCCGTTACTTGCATTTTCGGTAATTAATCCACCTAATATAATGGTTCTACCATTTTGAACCGCCACTGTACTGTTGATATTACGCTGCAGGAAGCTGCGCTGTCCAGTGGCTTGATCAATACTACCCACATCAGTCACTTCCTGACTCAATTCCATAGTCACCAGCCCACCCGAATTCACTCTCGGTGTCACTGATAATAGAACCCCCGTACTCTTATATTCTATCGACTGGGTCAAAACATCGTTATTGGAAGACTTGGCAGATGCTACCTGAACCGGTTGCTGATCACCCACACGGATGGTAGCAGTATGATTATCAAGAGCCATTAATGACGGGCTTGATATTACGTTTAACTTGGATTCAGATGCCAGAGTATTGAATACCGCCTTGACAAGTGCACCGGTTCCATTCAGCAAAAATGAGAACCCCGGGGATACTGGGGCAATGCCCTCACCCTTAGTCAGATCCAGACTGGTTGCTGTATCGTATTGATCACTCACTCCATTGTGTTTCAAATACCACTCAAGACCATAACTTAACTCATCGGTTAGCGTCACTTCTACGATAGATACCTCTATTAATACCTGTAACGGCAGCGTGTCCAGATCCTTGATGACATGCATAATACTATCGTATTCAGCCCTTTTTCCCAGTATAACCAGAGAATTATTGGTTTCATCTGCGACAATTTTTAATGAAGAATCTCCGCTTGAA
Source organism: Gammaproteobacteria bacterium (assembly GCA_050292965.1). Taxonomy (GTDB): domain Bacteria; phylum Pseudomonadota; class Gammaproteobacteria; genus JACNJF01. The sequence continues at coordinate 40,791 of JBNKMF010000015.1, forward strand.
GTCTTTTTGGCGCGCTGGACAGGAGACTTATTAGTCGATTTATTGGTCGCTACGACTTCATTATTTGATACCGTATTACTGGCTGTCGCGCTTGCTGAAGCCAATACCGCTGGACCGTCACCAAAGATATTATTCAGCATATCTGCTAGCTCGCTCGCCTTGCGATTCTGAACATCGTATACAAACAACTGAGTATCGGCAGTTGGTACCTCAATATCCAGAACTTTCAACCAGTCCTGGACTGCTTCAACTTCTCTTCTGGTAGAAGCAACCACTAACAAAGCATTAAACCGTTCAAAGGTATCAATAATAATTTCATTAGTTTTATTTTGACTGGTCAGAATTTTAGTGATTTCCCCCTTTATCACTGATGCCTGAGTATTTACAACCGGAAGCAATGCAACCGATTTTGATTTTAACCAGCTCACATCAAAAATCTGCACAGCATCCACTATATTAGATATTTCCTGAGCGGTACCAGTAACGATGACAGCTCTTCTTTCTTTATCAATTTTTAAATGCGTGACACCAGGAGCCACAGATTCCAGTATGGGCTTTAAAGCATTTGGATCAAGGAAGTTAATTGGGATGACAACCATTCTATAACCAGCTTCAAGATTCCGAGCACTGTATAACTCTGGTTTTAAGGAGTAATTTTTAGCTTTGGTGAGTGGAATAAATTCATAGTGATTATCCTTACTAACCATCACGGCATTCTTTGAAGCCAGAACACTCTCTACAATCGAAAGCAAATGATCTGAATTCACCTTGCCTTTGGTTTGAACGGTTACCTCACCCTTAATCGAACTATCCAGGATATAGTTTTTACCCAGCATTTCGGTAAATACAATAGAAAGAAATTCCTCAATCGCTATATTCACAAAATCGAGACTGAATTCACCATCCCCCTTGTTGTATTTTTTCTTTGGTGATGAATTTACTATCTTGCCGTTTCCATATTTATAAACAGCTCCAAGAGAACTTGACTTTTCTCCGTCGGTGATTTTCTCCCCCTTATCGTTATATGAAATAATTTCAGGAACACCTGCACCATTCACTTCGACCCTGTAATTCGGTCCTTTAGGTGCTGAACAACCTGATAAAAATGTGAGTAAAGAAATTAAGCTGAGTGCAGTCACTCGCTTAATATCTACTTTTGTAAATAAATGACTCATAAATACCCCCCCGGATCAACCTTTAAACGCGATTACCTTTTCCTTACCACCCCTGGAAAAAGTAAAACTTGACTCTGACACCCCATCTAAGCGCCACCCATATATTTCTTCACCGATACGGAGCCTTAGATTTTTACCATTTTTCAAATCTTTCAACACAGCAAGTATGCCATCACCAGTAAGAGCAATACCGAGTGCTTTTACCTTTAAATCATCAATAACAGGCGCTGGTTTTCTGACAACCTTGACCTTTTCATCTACTGTAAACTGTCTTTCTTCTATAAACAGTGGTCGCTCAATAATGGCATTGTACTGGTTTAAATTTTCAAGATTTTTTCCTCTAACTTCATCCTTCTGATAGCCAATTTGAAGGTCATGAGCAGCCTGTTGATTGTCCGGCTCTGCACCTCGGCTGAAGTAATACACTAATGCTATGCCGAAAATGAGTAATATAGAAAATATCAATTTCATAATTAAGCCTTAGTTGAACAACTCATCGCTTACTGCCCTCTCTAAAAAAACTGCTGGCAACAAATGTTAGACTTAAATCACTGGCATCCTTACTTCTCGCGCCAAGAATCGACTTATACGCCACCGACGCTCTGGTGATATCGATATCTTTGATAATAATTAGCGGTAACTCATTCTCAATCAGATACAGCATTTTTTGAAGATCCTGATGATTAACACCCTTCATCCTGATTTCCACTGAAACTTCACTATAACCCTCATGGCTGGTAACCGGATAAGGTTTCACAGTTAATATTTTTGCCCTGGTATTACGACTTATAATACTTCTTAATTTATTCTGGATTTCTGATAAAGCAGTAGATGGCTGATCACTATTTAAAAAGTTTTTTGACTGCTTATATTTTCTTTCAAATTTACTAATCTCAGTCTGATAGAATTTTTCTTTAGCCAGAATACGATCAACCTTCTGAGTTTTTCTACTTTGAATTTCCATTTCCGATTCCAGCTCGTTCAAGCCTGCAAGATAAACATTAGAAAACAATAAATAAGACAGTAACAAGAGCACTACGAGTATAGAAATCGCGATAATTTTATCCAGGTTTTGGCTTCCAAATAGACTATGCATCTGTCTTTAACTTGAGTGCTAACTCAAATGTCTCTTTATTAGTATTTGGGATTTTAATAATTGAAGAGGTAAATTTGATACTTTCAAATATTCCCATATCATTCAAATCATCAGATACCGAGGTCGCTGAAAACGCTTCACCCTTAAGCTTAATCTCACCATTTTTATAGGTGAATCTTGATATCCATGCATCTGTAGCAATGCTTTCACTTAATCTGGCTAACAGTTCCACCATCCGATGTTCTTTACTGATTTGATTATTTAACTTCTTACCCAGCTCTATCTCTGCATTTAACTGATTTATGGTAGCTACGATTTCTCCGGCTTTGCTAATTTCAACACTGGTTTTCGGCTGTATTGACGCTAACTTCTGATAACTTATTTGATAAGGTAAAACCAGTAATGCGGCCAGTAATACAAAATTTAATGCAGTATGAACGTTACCGATATTCAGCATAGACCGGGGTTTGTTTTCAACTCGACTACCCAGAATATTTATTTTTGTCCCATAGTGCTCATAAAAATGTCGCGTGGTACAAATAATCTCGCGTTGATTTACGGATTCAAAGGCTGAGAGCAATAAGTCGAATACACTAGTCTTGATAACAACGACTTCAACATCTATCTTAGCTTTTGCAGAAAGGATATTAAGCGCGTAAAAAAACCTGATTTCCTGAAAGTTTAGCGGGATATGCTTCTCAAGGTCATAACGTAATACATTTTCAATATTTTCCAGAGTTTCGATGGGGTAATTTAATACCAGAGAAAACACTTTATCATCTGGAATCAGGTAGAGACATTTTTTATTGCCTGGATTCTTATCCAGTAAACTGGCAGCCAGATTGAATTCAATACAGAAGTCTTCTCTTACTGAATGTTCCACCCCTGGATTATTATCAAAATTATGCTCTAAGTGCTGATCATTTTTTGGTTCAATAGCCCGTATTTTACCCCGGTCACTATAGTAAAGAACGGTGCTATCTTGCTCTTTATTGTTTTCTGCATTGAAATTCAGCAGGGTTCCCTGGTCATCCTGAATTACCAGCGTATCATCTTCTGTCATCAAATCTATTAAGCGAGTAGTTTTATCGTCTCGGTTAAAAGCAATTGTTGAACTATCTCTACCTGTCTGATCTATTTGATCAAGAGTCAAATCTGTAAGATCAGGTTCTTTTTTATTAAATTCATGATGAATGACTTCGGCATGCCCTGATAAGTCGATATGTGTAGCATCTATATCAGTTTCAGTGGTTTCGTCAACGTCAGTGGCAATACTCAGGTCAAAATCTAGCACTGCTTCATTTGACTCATTCTGAGCATAAGAGTCTGCTGAAATTGAGTCTATCACTCGACCATGATTATCCTGCAGAAAAACACCATTAGCCTGATGTCTGATGATCAGCTCCACATCGGTATTATATTTTTTAAACAGATTCTGTACCTGAGACGGCACACAGGATTTCAGGGTGCTAGTCCACCAGTTAAAATATTTACTACTTAGTGGGAGAATATTAGTTTTCATGCGTTCTCACCTGCTGGGCAGTATTCATCTATCGGTCCGACTATATATCGCTGATAAGGCGCGCCAGTGATCGAAGTAAAATAAGTGTAATTCAGAAAACTGTTGAGCATATGCTCTATAATTTCCAACATGTACACCCGTGAAAAATTACCCGCCATCTTATGCAGCGTATCGGTGAGCAAGCCAAAAGTTAACAAAGTTTTTGCTTGCTCTTCCTGTTCAGGATCCTTGATGTTAAAACGTTTCACCATGGCATTGACCCTTATTGCACGAAAATTACGTTTTAGAACCCCGGTATAATCACTTGCCCAGCAAATCTGACTATCTGGATGCTGCTGGTTATAACTCGCAACAGCCTGATAATCTGTAGTACGATCAGTCAACACCGTTAAACCCATTTTTGAAGTCCTTGAGCAGCTCAAATTTTGCAACCCGGCGGCCTGCTCAGTATTGACCTTAATAAGTAAAGCAGAGTCTTCTGCACAATAATGCTCATACTGCTGTTGCAATTTATCCAGGTCTAAAGCGGCTATTAATGGAATATCTTGCATAGATTTTTCCAGTGTCCGAATGGTTGACCTGTCATCAACATACAAAAGTCTGCCCGATGTTGCTCTACGCTTTTTATTCAGGTAATCAATAGTCTGTTTCGGTCTATTACGAAACACATAGTTATAAAAATCGCCAGTTGGTAGATTGTTACCCGAAGGAAAAAAGCAGGGGATTTTTTTATCCGTACAAAACTCAGCAATTGAATCGTAGCTATTCATTACTCTAGGACGAATAACGGTAAAAACCGGGTTCTGCTGATAGTACTGAGATAACACACCCGACCATAACGAGGTATCCTCAGGCAACTCCCAAACAACCAGCTCCCAGCTTCGATAGGACTCATATTGCGGTACTTTCTGTATCGGCGAATTCTGCTTGCGTCTCAACTCACCTCTGGATAGACCATTCTTCATGCCAAACAGACCTTCCAGGAAGGCTATGTGCTGATCACGTGACTTTTGCGGCAATCGTTTATCAACGATGGTAGCGATTCGCATCACATCGCCATCCACTCCGGGGTCATTAGAGGTGTATAGGGTTTTCAGGTATTCTATCAAATCATCACTTTGCTGCCGGGTGATGGCATATTTCGGCATCATACTATCGACGATTTTTGCATTTGAATTCACCCCCGTAGTCAATAAACGAAAAAAACTGTCTGCATCATAAGCATTACGCTTATTCTGAATAGGATAAAAGCGTGATGAATCATCTTCGGGCTGATTTCTGCCCAGAAAATGCCAGCTCACGGGTGGGAAGGTTTGCCCAGATTCAGAACTGCCAAATCCAGATTCCCGATGACAGTTAACACAACCCAAAGGTGCTTCTGAATTTAGATCATTAAGTAGCGCCGGGATTCGTTTACCCTGGCTGTCGACGCCTTTCATATAGATTATCTCACCCTGTTCAAGGGATGAGGCTAAAGCAGTGACTTGCCAGCAGGCTAGTAAAGCAAAAATGAATGGTTTCACCCCCATCGAGTTACTAACCTGCTTGCGCTTAGTGTCAGTAGTAAAAAGAGTTCAAGTAAACCAAACGAAGCACCACCGATCACATCTTCTTCTGTTCCTGACCCTGTTTCATCGTCAGTAATCGTCAACCGGGTTGAAGCATCAGAAAGCACAATCTTTAGAGTAAAGTTTTCGGCACCCTCTGCTTCTTGATCATCAATCATTACAACAGATACTGTCTTGAGGCTTTCTCCTGTATCAAACAGAACAGTTTCTCTTACTTCATTAAAATCAACCTCTTCCTTTGCAGTGCCACTCTGAGAAACAACATCTACAGAAGCCGAAGCAGAGAGATCTCCCGAACGAATCAAGGTTGCAACAATGACATTATCGGTTTCCGAGCCAACAAGCTTTGCATCACTAAATCTTACTTCCGGTTGAACCAGTTGCACATTTAATGTTTGTTGACCCAGCCAGGTTGCCGCAGCACTTGCCTGCACCATTCCTCGACCATAACTATTATTAGGACTTGTCGATCCCAAAGGAAGCGAAGATTCATATAGTGACTGGCGGTATTTTAGATAATCCTGAGCAGTATATTTACTTCGTAATAGTGCCAGTGCGCCAGCAACCATAGGAGCGGAAAATGAAGTACCATCTAGCTCAGTAATCGCACCCCCAGCTTCGGCTACTCTTACCGATTGTCCCGGTGCCACCAGAGAAGGAGTAATAACATCTTTTGAGGTATTCACCAGATCTTTATAACAGGCATTTGGACCACGTCCACTTGTAGTCATAATCGTATTACCCGGGTCATCAGCAACTGCGCCAACCGAAATCACATGAGGATCAAATGCAGGAGATAATCGACTCGAAACACTATCATCCGAATTACCGACCGAAAAGATAATATCAATGCCTGTGTTATATATCGCTTCTAGCTCTTTGGAATAAGGGTTATCACAAAGTGTGGGTGAATTTGTGGATGCCCAGGAATTTTGTACTATATCCGGGAAATCATCAGTTAGCGGATCACCATCTGGATCCAGCACCCATTGCAACCCACTCTTAATTGCACTTTCCTGAGATTTCAAATCCTTATCCTGTTCATCAATAATCCGCGCAGCGATCCAGGTAGCATTTGGTGCAACGCCTAAATATCCGCCGGTATAATTATTTCCCCCAACAATAACACTGGCCACAGCAGTACCATGTCCAGTATCTTTAGGGGTCTCCCAAACTTCATATGCATCAAACCAGCTATTGGTCCCACCGCGCCAGCTATTCTTCAAATCCTTATGAGTAACATCCACACCAGTGTCTAGAATGGCAACTACAACACCCTGCCCCTTATAATGATCAGCCCACAATTGGCTGAGATCGATTCTGGAGATGTCATAACCAACCGTTTCTCCACTGGGCAAAGTCACCGATTGCGGTTTTGCTATATATTTTCGATCAGGGTTCACTTCAGTCACATAAGACAAACTACGAAGTTTGTTTAAAAAAACCGGCGAAAGATGAATTGCTGCAGCCTGGCTTAACCATAACTCTCGAATTACCTTTAAATCAGTATCAGCCAGATCATGTTTGAGATTTTCAATATGCAATGCTATGTATTTTCGCAGATTAACCATGGCTTGCCTGCGTTGATCTGGTGTCTTGCCGGCAAACTTCCCTACTTCATCAGGCGTATTAAAACTGACTATATATTGACCTTCATCGGATGGAACCTGCTTGAGCAAAACCTGGGCATTAGCCACCGATATACTCAACATAAAAAGTAGCACTGAAAATATATGACGCATTTTTCTACTCCTTCCTACTTATCAATAGTTAATGGAGGTGTCACTTCATTAGCGATCTGAATTTTGACCTGATCGCCGGGTAACATATGGCGATTTTCATTAGCAAAAAATACAATGTAGTTACGATCTTGCTTGAGGAATTTTCGGTTCGATTTCATATAACCTATTGTTGAGCTATAGGGTACTGCCAGTTTGGCCTTGCTTTTCATTGATAACATGCTTGGAAAGACCTTGTTGGCAGATAACACCAAAGCTTTTTGAGTATCAACCACCTTGTAACGGAACTCGATCATATAGCCGCCACCGGTAATACGTAAGAAAACAGGCTGAATTCCCCAGTCTCTTTCCAGATCAATGGTTTTTAATTTTGTCTCATCAGCCTGCAAAACACCGATAGAGACCAGCACCCCAAAAACCAGAATCAACCGGAGTATTTGATTTATTGGTAATTCACTCATATTTATTATTATCCAGTTAACTCAAGCTACCGCATTTATGGGTAAACAGTATTTACAACAAGAAACTCTTTAGTGCGTCCGTTAAACTTTAAAAATACCCGGTACAATTTACTATCTAGCGAAATATGCAGCCGATAATAATTATTAACACTTTCAGATACTTCCACATTTCCGGACCTGAGAAGCTCTACCACTTCTTCTCTAAGCGCTATTACTTCAGCATTATCCGTGCTTTCCATCATCTTGCTCACGCGATACTTGTCGACACCCCCAATCATATTGAGAACTTCAACAGGAGATTGCGCGGGATTCACTCCTTCTTGATGATAAATACTGATAAACGGTATTATTTGACGTATTTTTTGTTCAGAAATACCATCAAATTGAGTTAATTCCATAAAATCATTAAATCGCAGATTATTTTCTTCAATCTGATACCTTAAATCATCAAGATCTGATGCGATTATATTACTCTTTTCCAAAACGTTATTTAGTGACTCAGCACTCATATCATAGAGTGAAATAAAGCCACTTTCGTTGTAGATTTGGATAACAATTGTTTGATTATTAAGAATTTGTTCGAATTTCAAATTTTCCCAGTTATCACTGAGTATTTTAAAGGTTGCAAACTGGATAGCGGAATTCAACTGCAGGTTTTTTTTGATCTGACTGACATCAGACACCTGTTTAAGCATTACCACCCTGGAAGCCGAGGATAATTTGAACGCCAGCAAAGAAATAACAACTAGTATCCAGAGAACATAAAGTAAAACAGACCCCGTTTTTTTGGCCATTTCTCTTCGCATAACTCTAGGCCTTACCTGTAGGGCTAATCCATTCAAAGGTCGCATAGTCTGGCATAGTAACTTTTACCTTAATCATGCCAGGAATCTTATCCCCTTCTCTCCATTGCTCAACCCATTCTCCATCCTTTAAATATTCAAATGCTATTTTTTCAATTCTTATTCCACTGGTTTGATTAACCGGGGTCATAGATAATGATTCTTTATCATAGCGGGTATAGGATACAAACAATTCACCATCTGCCACATACAGGCTATAGACTCGATATCCGGGCACATCAAAGTGATCACTAAAAGCTCTTGATAAGATTCTGACCGTATTCTGGCTCCCCTTAAACAGAGGTTCTTTCTGTATCCGATAGAATAAATTGCCCTGATGCAAACCCTTGCGCATGATCTGGTCAATCAGGTTTCGTATCAGCAATCTGTCCAGCTGTTTATCTGTTTTTTCTGCGTAACGAACCTGATATTGAATCAGGTTCGATATCACCTGATAAGCGCTAACAAAAATAATAGCACTCAGCACCAGAGAAATTAACATTTCGACCAGCGTAAAGCCGCAACTTCGCTTCACCCTGAGTGGCTTATCGAAAACTTTATGCGGAGAACATAATCGTATAGGGGGCATTGTTAATCATTGCATAATTTCAAGGATCGACCACTCATAGCTGCCATTCCTATCTGTGACTGAGATCTGAGTTTGTACCAATACTGCCCCAGCTTTCCCCTCTTTGTAACTATCAATCCGGGTAGATGCCAGACTGACATCCATGCCATCCTGAGATGAAACCACTCCCAGCCGGGACGTTTCTCCTAACTCGGCTAAGGTTGCGTAATCATTAATCAAACTTGCTTTAATCTGATTTCTTTCGGTTAGATGATTCAGGTATACCTGATTTGATACATAATTCAGGATAGCCACCAGTGACGAAGTAAATATCACAAACCCGACCAGAACTTCTAACAAAGTCATACCGCAATTTTTAATTGGCGAACTGTTTTTATATTTCTGCATTTTTATCACAGCCACGTTAAGATTTACTGGAATACTGGGTTATGATCTTGCCCGAAATCCATACCACCAGAATTTCGTAACGCTCCTTATCTGTCTCAAGTGTAATGGAACCACCTGTCGAGCTGGCATCAGGATAAAAAGTCATGCCAAAAACACTGGCATCTATCACCTGACTCGCGGCCGTTTTTACCGTGATAGCAATAGATTCTGGGAGCTGGATAAAACTATCTTCAAAATCTATCGAGTTTTCATCCAGATTGATTTCAATCTGGTAGGGTTTATCTTCCCGAATCGAGCGCTGTTGAGTTAACTTGATAGACTGAACAACTTCTCGCGATAGCGACTGGATATCATCCTTTGAATTAAAGACCACATAGCTAATTGAGCCAACGACCAGCGCAACTATGGTTAATACAACCAGTACCTCAACCAGTGTAAACCCAGAGCTTTTATGGTCTCGCATTTCATTTGGCCCAGTTAGCAACATCCTCATTATCACTTTCACCGCCCGGCTGATTATCCGCACCCAGACTCATTAAATCAAAAGGTCCATGCTCACCAGGAAACACATAGACATAATCATTACCCCAGGGATCAAGTGGAACCTGTCCACTTTTGAAATAAGGGCCACCCCAACCAGCAATAGAGGTATCATTATTAACCAGCACTTTCAGGCCTGGATCATTAGGTGGGTATTTGCCAGTATCGAGAAAGAAAAGTTCTATCGATGACTCAATCTCCTTTAATTGTAGCTTCGCTGTTTTTGATTTTGAGCTACCCAGATACTTCATCACATTGGGACCTGCAATACTCGCAACTAAACCTAAAATAATTAGTACAACCAGTAACTCTACCAGAGTAAAACCTGTAACCTTACGTTTCATCGTTATTCCAATATTTTTATTCATTTAAAAATTCCGCTTAAACAACCAGCTCGTTAATACTCAGGATAGCTTGCAACATGGTCACTACAATTAATCCGACAACCAGGCCCAGCACCATAATAATGATCGGCTCAACATACACCATCAGCATTCTGATGCGGGCATCCAGCTGCTTATAATAAAACCTGGCCAGCTTTGCAAAAGACTCTCCTAGGCGTCCTGTTTCTGCGCCAATTGACACTATATAAACAAAATGTTGAGTAAATAACTTGCTATTAAACACATTCTGCATTGCAGTGCCTTTACTGATCTCTATCGACATCTGCTCTATTTCATTTTTATACACCAGATTACCAACCGCATCGCCAACATACTGCAAGGACTTCAGCACTGTAATATTCTTTCCCAGCAAGATTGAAAGAATACGGGAAATGATATACAGATTATATTGAACCATCATTTCACCGATGAGTGGCATCTTGAGCAATGTCCGGGTCATTTTAATATCCTGCTTAAATCGCCCCGCCAGATTCCTGACCAGAAAGATCACTACCAACAATATAATCAATAACAACTGGTATTGATTAGTAAGCACATTCGACACCCCCACAATAAATCCAGTCAGTCCATCCATCTGGATACCCATACTGATAAATAATGCCTCGAAGCGTGGAATAACCAGTCCGAATAGAACCAGGATGGAGAGAAATAACACTGCGGTCAGTATCATGGGATACACCAGTGCAGATTTTATTTTCTGTTTGAATTCATTTAAGTCATATATGAGCGAAGAAAGTAGCTTGAATGATTCAGTGATCGAATCAGTTTCTTCTCCTACCTGAACAATACCAGTATGCAAAGAAGTGAAATATTCGGGTTGATCTTTCATCGCCTGCGATAAACTACCACCCTGACGCACCTGAGCCAGTAACTCGTTAATAAGGCTCTGACTGGTTGACTCATCGAGACTTTTGGCTTCAAGCTCCAGCGCTTTATCGATAGATAATCCGGAGTCCAGGTAATCGTAAAGATTTTCAAAAAACCGCTGCAGATCAAAGCTGGTTTTTTTAGTTAATCTGAGATTGAGGTTTAAACTTTTTTTTGGCTGAATACTGCTAACTTTTATAGGAACATAGTTCATTTTGAGCAGCTCTTCAATCACGCGCTCCTCAGTCGACAGACTTAACTCCCCTTCAACATACTCCCCTTCCCTGTTCAGCGCCTGATATTTGAACACGATTACTCCAGTACCGTTCTGTACAACTCATCTACAGTAGTCTGACCCGATTTCACTTTTTCGAATCCATCGATTACCATAGAACGCATACCATGCTTTAAAGCCAGCTGTTGAATGGTTTCTTTGCCGGATATGGCATCCGAACGAAAATCATCATTCAGAACCATCACTTCACAGATTGAAAGACGTTCTTTGTATCCGGTATTGCTGCAATGTTCACAACCTACCGGTTCATAACAACCCACCTGATCAGTAATTGATGCATCTTCAGATTCGGGGTTCACAGAAACCAGAGAAGAATGCACCGGTCTTTTACAATGCACACAAAGCTTTCTTACCAGTCGCTGGGCAACTACACCGATTAGCGATGAAAATACAAAAGCCTTTTCCACACCCAGGTCGAGCAATCGGTCAATACTTGCCACCGCACTATTGGTATGCAGGGTTGTTAGAATAAGGTGTCCAGTCATGGAAGCACGAATCGCAATACTGGCGGTCTCTGCATCACGCATTTCTCCCACCATAATCACTTCAGGATCGTGTCGCACAATCCCTCTTAAGGCGTTGGCAAAACTCACTCCCACTTCAGGATTCACCTGTATCTGATTAATACCTTCAATCTTGTATTCCACCGGATCCTCTACCGAAACAATCTTCTTTTCAGAGTCATTGATTTGCTGCAACATGGCATACAGCGAGGTCGATTTACCACTACCAGTTGGCCCTGTCACCAGAATCAGACCATGTGGTTTATTCAGCATCTGGAAGATACGGCTCTGATTAAATTCTGAATAACCCAGACTGTCAAAGTCGAAATTGATCGCTTTTTTATATAACAGTCTTAATACAACACTTTCACCATGAATAGTCGGCATGATGGAAACACGGATATCGACATCCTGGCCATCGATATTCATATTAAAGCGACCATCCTGAGGGATTCTGCGTTGCGCAATATCCAGATCAGACAGAATCTTTATACGCGAAACAACTGCAGCGGACATATTCACCGGCACTTCACGTACGGTAATGAGAACACCATCAATACGGTTTCGAATTTTGAGTTGATGGCTTTGCGGCTCTAGATGGATATCCGATGAATTCTTCAGAATCGCTTCCCTGATAATGGTGTTAACTACCTTGATAACCGGCGCTTCACTGGCCAGTTCTTTCAGTTGCTGAATATCCCGATCCAGCAATACAGCGTCTACTTCATCAAATTTGTCATTTACAAAAGACTCTGATTTGGTCATTAAGACACGCTCCAGAGCTTCTTCAATATCTTTTTTATAGCCTAGTCGAATCTTTAAAAACTTATTCCCAATTGCAAACGAAAGCGCCTGTTGCAGGCCTCGCGCAAAGGGGTCATTGATGCAAATCTCCATCACTTCATCAGTTTCAGAAATCACCACCATATGGCGTTCTTTTAGAAATTGAGCATTAAAGTTATTTTTTCCGTAAAGTTCCGCTGGATAATCATCAGCCGACAGGATACGCATGCGTCCCATAGCAGACAGGTGCTGTAAAACATCGCTCTCTGAAATAAGTCCTAAATTTAAAATCAGCTGGACAACTGACAGCTCAGTCTTACCTGATTTAAGTAGCATCTCAATTTTTTTGAGATCATTGGTAGACAGGATGGATTTCTCATTGAGAGACTGAATAAACTGATATTCATCATCTGGAAAAAGAAAGCTCGGACCTTCCTGAGTATCGAAATTTTCTGCGCTCATGTCACTATTCGATAAATTTTCAGTGTTGTATTGGTTTGAAATTCGTTGAATCATCATGACAGAAATTATACTTACAGTAAAAAAATAATGAAAAGCCGTTAAACAAAAACCCAGCCAGAGTGGTTGAGTTTTTGTTTTTTGTTGATTGCTTAGTTACACAACCTACATATATTACTTCTTGCCGACTGAATGGCGCATCCTTGAGCCATCAAGTCAAGAAGTACCATTAAGGTCTAGCGAATCCTGATTTTAACCTTGCCTACCTTCCTGGATTTTTCGCCAGTGATGTCATCATACAGACGATAGCGAAACTCATCTTTTCCACTTGCACCCGCATTAGGTGTATAGGTGATCTTATTATCTGCACCTATGGTCACAGTTCCAAGTGATGGAGCTTTAACAATCTCGATAGTCGCTTTTCTAACATCGCTGTCACGGTCTCTATCGTTTCTCAGTACATCGATAACTTTAGGTTGACCTGCTTTCACTCTTGCACGATCAGAGTTTACACGAGGAGCATCCATCTTGGCTGTTACAGTCACCTTCACTTCTGCAGTGTCCGATCCCCACTGATTATAAACAGTGTACTTGAAGTGATCTTCCTCATCTTCATCACCGTTATGGGTATAAGTAAACAGACCCTCAGGGCTCATTTCTATCGCACCATGCTCTGGGTACTCATCCATTTCAACCTTGCCACCATTAGCGACGTCGTTAGCAAGCACGCCCAGGATTGCTGTGTCTACGGTATAAGAACCGCCTTCAGCAACTGAGAAAGCATCATCCATAGCGACAGGTGGTTGACCTGTTACGATTGAGACACCTGAGTTATCTGTGTTGCCACCACCAGTATAGTCACCACCGGTACCCGAAGCAGCAGTCACCGTTACAGCCAGATTTGCTGTATCAGAACCACCCTGACCATCGGATACGGTGTAAACCAGATTACCAGCTCCAGCTGTATTACCCGCCAGTATAGTGATTGCCATGTCAACAAACTCAACAGTGCCCAGATCAAAACCAGTAGCATCAACCGCTGTCACTCTCAGGTCACGTTGGTTATCAGCATCGGTATCGTTATCCAGCACACGAACTTCCATCTGCTGGCCAACTTTCATGCTAACACTGTCATCAGCTGCTACAGGCGCATCGTTTACCGAATCAACTTCAATCAAAACACCTGCCATTGGCTCCCAGGTATCACCAGTTTTAACCAGCTTGTAGATAAAGGCATCACGTGAGCTTTCATCACCAGAATGGGTATAAGTCCATCCATTGCTGGTAGCAACCAAAGTACCATGAGAAGGACCATCACCGACAATCACAGCTGAAGCACCATTAGGCGTATCATTAGCAAGTACATTGATAGTTACACTACCCGCTTCAGCAACTCTGGTTTCATCACGTTTGGCAACTGGAGAGCTACCATCTGTGAATATTGGCGCTGAGTAGTTAGCAGCAGGCTTGAAGGTAAACTCACCTTCTACCAGATCGTCCAGATTATTTGCTATAACACCACTACCACCCGCCTGAGTAGCAACCACACCAGTCACATCAGGAGCAGGGTTACTAAGATTCATGGCAGAATCAAGCAAACGTATACTGCCACCTGCTGCACCCAATCCAGAAGCGTCCAGTAAAGCATCTTTGGTCTTCAAAGGAGGCAGAGCTACCGCATACTGCTTACGATAGTTTGGATAGAGATTACCGTCTTCTGCGATTACATCAAAGCTCGCACCGATAAGGGTAGGCGTATGAATACGTGTACTACCATTGAACAGGCGAATCAGCGGTGTTGTGCCATTTGGAATATTCGATAAAGCTATATCCAGATCACCATTAAAGGTACTCAAACGAGAATTTTGAACACAAAAGGTATCTTCAGGACAAGCTGCATTGGTATCCAGAGTCAGACCAAAGTATTTCGGAGCATAATCGGCAGTACTCTTCATATCAGAGGTTGTATATTCACCCAAAGCGACACCAGCATGGATCACTGGATCGATTTCGCTGTAGATCAACGGATACAACTCAGAGTATTCCATCCCTGGGTAGGCAGCTGTTGCTGCCGTGCCAGTGAAAGCATCACTCATAATCGCACCGACCAGACCCATCTGCACCTGCACCTGCTGGTGGGTACCAGACTGATAAAGATAAGAACCCTGTGTTACTCCAGTCCAGCTATAGGTAGCGGAACCACCAGGAGCAGCCTCTGCATCAAATGAGTGTATACGTGTTGAACCATCAGGTGCCGTAAACGTCACTGGAGCCATTGGCCTAATCAAGCCAGGAATGATCAGCGAAGTTGCACGTGGCAGGCGGTTATTTACCTTAATCGTCAGATCGTAAACCGTTGGGGTATCCTCAGTGTTGTTAGGCAACAGAATAGATGGCCCTGGCGAAGTGACTTGACCAACACACCCGGTGTCAGTCGCTTCGCCCAGTGCATAGCCCCACATACGTATAGGTTCTGGGTTATTTAACCCTGGTGTATTAGCAGGGATATCATACTCACCAGCACATAACTCTATCTGGGCAGTTTGTGTATTGACCGCTTGAGCTGATGCCGTGAATACCGCTCCGCTTCCCAGGACACCCAGGATCGCAGCACTAATTAAAGAACGTTTCATTTTGTTTCTCCTAAATTCATCTTGAGCGGTATTATTGGTCAACATCACCAGCACCCTCTTCGTAAGGAACCACAAGCATCATAGTGAGCATGCCACCAGGATAGATGTCGTTATTGGTAAGCTCACGTTCTGAATGTGAGTGCCACATGAAAACCATACCACCAGCGGGATTCAGACCACCTTCACCAACAGGCAACGCACCCGAAGCACCGATGTAGGGACTACCACCCCAGAAGCCACCGAAAGCAAGGTCAAGATTCTCAGGTAAAACGACAGGGATTTCTTTGCCATGGTCAGAACAGGACTCCCAGGAATCATCGTGATAACCATCGGGCTCCGGTGCATGGGTGATGTTGTTCTGGTTATCTTCAGACAATGGATTAACCTCACCATTTGGTAAGAAATGAGGCTCACAACTATGCTCGAAGCCTGGTCCAGTACCATACATATCCCAACCCAGGCCTTCACCAGTCCAGTTGAAGATAAGGTCACTGGTACCGCCTTGAACTGCACCATAGGTGTAGTCAGTAACCGGACGCATTTCAGTTACGTTACCAAGATTATCCCTCACACCAATCAGGTTGCCATCACGGGCAATTTGATCAAAATGATTTCCATGTAAGTGCAATGGATGCTGGTTACGACCGATATTGATCACACGCAACAATATACGCTGGCCAGGATGCATGGTTACAATCGCACCCAAAGGCTGATTAGGTAAGCCCGCCTGATGATCAGGTGCCAGTGTATCGGGACCATTTCGACCGTTAATGAAAAACAGGGTTGAACTGTAGTCACCGTTATCCCAGTAGTTCAAACGATCAAGCTCTGCCAGATAATGCAGCTTGGGGTCTGTCTCACTCAGGAAGAACAGGTATTCACGGTCATAAACAGTGCCAGCATCGTTGTAAGCCATGCCGACAGCATGGTGATCGATACCGACGTTTGCGTTATTTACCCAAACTGAACGGCTGGCCTGGTCAACATATGAAACCGGGTCTACGATAAAAGCACCCGCAAGCCCCATATCCACCTGAACCTGAGGATTTACTCCACTCTGGTAAAGGAAGGTACCCGGCTTAGCTGCTCTAAAGTTGTACGTAATGCTATCAGTAGTCCCTGCAGTCGCGCCTTTCTGAGCTGTACAGTCTGTAACCGTAGTCGCTCCTACAAAATTACAGGTTTTAGTTACGATTGCCTGCCCGGGAAACTCCAGATTGACTTCCTGAGGCACATCAAGGTTATGCACTGTGACATCTACTAGCTGACCCTGTGGTATACGCAGCGTTGGCGCTGGATACTGAGGTTCTGAAGTCGGCCCCGTAGAATTACCTAAAGCAAAACCCCACATGCGAATACTGTCACCGTCCGGCGTTGCCATCTGGAACTGTTTGGCCCATAGATCAACCGCTTGCGCTTCAGTCCAGATATTTATGGCAGCACTGGCACCGGATGACAAAGCCATTAGCGATACTGCAGCCAGTGCACGCCCCGTTTTAAGATATGAATTTAAGATTCTCATCATTTTCTCCAATTTTATGGTGCTGCCGATACGACAATTTCTGTCATCGCACCGCCGAAGCTCTGATCGTTGTTGCTTAACTGATGCAACTCATTGGTGTACACATAGTAGGTACCAGGAGTTGCGCCAAGCGTATCGATGATCACATCAAAAGATTCACCACCCCCCAGATTGACAGAGTTAGCAAAGTACTTGTCTTTCAACTCACGACCACCCTGACCTATAACTTTCATAGGCAGTCCCAACGCCGTAATGGTATGGAACTGGGTAATACTCAGGTTAGTGATACGAATCAGAATCTTCTCACCAGCAACGGCTTCCATTCTGGAAGTGTAAGGTTGAGTATTAAAGTTCTGCTTATAGCCAGCAGTTACTGCACCAACATTAACCACATCCTTGATTCGCTCAGCGATTCTGTCCTGCGCAGCACCGCGACCAGCGGCTGTCGTATAGTAGTCATCTGACTCAACAGTGGCAGGGTAACCACGACCATTAAACATGATGTAGTCATCCTTCATTTCAGCGAATGGCAAAGGTTGTACAGCGATATGCGCATCGTGGAACTCACGATCAAAACCATTCAGCATCAAAGGATATTCCTTATCGTAGCCAGTTGAACCCGGATCACCGTTAGCAATATCGTTATAGGCGAACTTTGTATAGAAGCGTCCGCTATTAGCTGGGTACTCTACAGATTGTCCATCCTGCCCAGGATGAACATACAGGTTACCCTGCATACCCATCTGCATATGCTCTGCGGCCTCCACGTGACAGTGGTACAGGTAAGTACCTGGCTCCACTATGTTGTAGTAGTAGGTCATAGTCGCACCCATGTTAATGGCGATAGAAGCGTCCGGCACACCGTCAAACACACTGGACGCATTCGGGAAACCATGAAAATGCACGGTATGTGAATCGAACAGGTCAGGACGCTCTAACATGCCAGTATTGGACAGAGAAAGGTAAAACTCTTCCCCTTCGTTCAATACGATGGTTGGCGCAGTGAACTGGGCATTCAGAATGCCCACATCATGCGAATCTTCCAGCGGCGTTACCTTTTTGCCAGTCATATCATCACCGTATCTGTTTTGATCGGTGATGACACCGAAACCAAACGAATACTGCAGGTAACCATCGCCCATTGTGGAGTAACCATCTCCAGAACTCAGATGCATACAGGTTGCATTTGGATGCTCTGGATCCAGTGTATCAATGACGGCATCGCCATCTGTGTCACCCGGGCACTGCACGAATGCAGATGCCTGTGCGGGTGTTACCGGTAACATGAGCATCGCCAGTAGCGAGGCACATGATCCGTATTTCAAGAAAGTTTTCATTGTTCCGTACCTCACGGTTTGAATGTTTTCCAGTTCTGAATTGTTTATGCATTTCATCTTACTGCACCTCATCCGAACCCTGATCTACGACCAGATTAGCTATACCAGCCTCATGATCGATATCCTGACCCTGTGGGCGGTTACGATTAGGATTACCCCCATCGATACCCGCGGAACCAGACATCAGGTGATAATCAGAAGCCTGATCACCTGGTGTACCCAGTTCCACATCATTGATAGACAGTGGCGCGTAGCGTGCATCAATCCAGTTACCACCTTCATCCAGAGCTGGAGCGACCAGTATGGTCTGGAACTCAGCAGGAGCCGGTGTGAACTGGGCAGTACCATTCAGATAGTCATTAACAAAGGTAGGAGCCGTAGAGCTGATATGCCATCCAGCAGGATAACCAGCAGCATCGGTTACTGTGCTGTAACGAATCTGATTCAGTCTTTCACCCGTACCCGCTTTCACTACACCCAGATCTTTATAACGCCCAAGAGGATCAGGGGTGATAGAGCTTGAGTTACACAGATTTCCTGGAGCTGTCTGACATGAACCGATATTGCCATCAGTGCTTAACTCGAAAAAGTTAGACTCGTTCTGCCACAGGATATTGCTTTGTAATAGTGGGTTCGCATAGGGCTTCTTAAAACGACCACTATTCGAAGTGATCAAACCACCACCCAGAGTCTGGTGATGATAAGACGCGATACCCGCAATCTGTGGAGAAGAGGTCGATGGACTACCAGGAGCAAACGCAGCACCTGCAGTTGCAGTACTTACGTTGTTGACGATGGTGTTGTTCTCAATATCGACACGCGCGGCATCTTTCAAAGAGATCGCACCACCAGCCAGACCAGTTACATTGTTGACGATAGTGTTGTTGTCAATACTAACCAACCACCATTTACCAGCTCTGCCTGGATTAGCTTCTATATCAGCACCATTGGCACGACGGATCGCGATACCACCGCCATCACCGGCACCAGCCTGGTTACCCTGGATCAGGTTACGGTAAATATAGACATGACCAGAACCTTCGGTAAGCGTTGAAGCTGCGCCCACTGCTGGGTCCATACCTGCAATCAGGATACCGCCACCGTCGGTTTCAAACCCTGGAGTCTGACGGAACGACTGGTTGAAGATAATCTTGTTGTCATAAATTCTACCACCCCTACTCAGACCCAGATGACCGATACCTGCACCGTCAGTAGCTGCAAAGTTACCGCAGATAAAGTTATCGGAAACCTTATAGTTAGTAGAGCCGTTATACAGCGCAACACCACCACCAGTACCGTTCTGTGCACCGTTACGAGTAATCTCGTTATGGTGAATGCGCAGATTATCGTTACCCGCATCCGGGTAAGTCGCATCGTTTCCTAGCAGAGCATAGTGACCGACACGGATACCACCACCGTAAGTACCTTCATTACCGGTAACACGGTTATTACTGATATCCAGACCATTCACATAGCCATTCAGGAAGATACCGCCACCAGTAGCGCCACCTGTGATAGTAAAGCCATCGATACCGGAGCTCTTACGACCATTATTGAAGGTATTGGTATTTCCAGGCGCCTTACTGGCAACCATGATTCCCGCACCTTCTTCAGTGTCGAACAACAAAGGTCCATTTTCCTGACCATTTAACAGATCAATGTCGCCATTGGTTACATGACTCAGCACACTGTCTTTCCATAGCTGAAGCTTCTCAGCAGGAACAGGACGTGCGTTTATGATCGTAGAGTAAGCACCCGAACCTTGCAGGTATACAGGTTTCCACATCACAACCATTTCGTCATACACACCAGGAGCAACGATGATCAGATCTCCACGTTTAGCAAGATCAATAGCATCCTGAATCGGAGTAGCACCAACAGCTGGATCAGGATAAACATAACGCACCTGATTGTTGTTGAACTCAAGCGGCCCGACCATTACTGAAAGACCGATTGGTGATTCAACACCTGCAGCGCTAACAACATTCATCTGATAACGACCATCAGCAGTGTTTAGCGGAATTTCTGCCGTAATAGTGGCATCGTCCCAGCTTTGAATTACTGCATTTACCGAAGCACCAGCCTCATTGGTCAACACAACCTCACCCCAGGTGCCCATATCGTTAGCGTTACCACCAAATCCGTAATTACGCGTCACAAACTTCTGAGTGAACTCATCGGAAGATGGATTCAGTACATCACGTAGGCCAACTGAATGCAGCGTCAAAGTACGTGCTGTAGCATCAGCAACAGTTGAATCTGCAATGTAAGCACCAGGTAAACCACTAGGACTTTCAACCGAAGCTATCATCGGAGTAGTATCAGCCGCTTCACAATCCAGCTGATAACCCGAGCCGGCGAAAGCTGCGATTTGCAGCACTGGAGTATCCAGATAGGTAGTTGCACCTGACATATACTGGAAGGTGTAACAGAACTGGGTGTACTGCGGGTTGTAGTTTGGATCCTGAATAAAGCTACCAGGGTTAGCTGGATCTTCAACATAACCACCGTCATTCATACAGGCCGTAAGCATATTCGGTGTAAAACCGGATGGGCTGGCTGCATTAGCGCTATAGCTTGAAGGCACCATTGCGTTGTACCTACCATACTGGTCAGCATAAACGCGAGTGATTTCCTTACCGGTCCAGTCGTAGAAAGCAACTGGTAACCATGGTGGAGCGAATTTCTCACCGAAAGTAGGTGCATTCGGGTTGAACTCGTTAGCCAGGTCGTTAAGAATACCGCCAACTACGTGAGAAGCCTTCGGTATTTCTGTAAAGAAATGGAAGTCAGCCGCAGCATTTTTGCCATCGGTTAACAGTACCAGTTTCTTGTTACAGAAAGGACGCGTTTCACCTGCGAAAGGTGCTGCATAATCCGGGTTAGGTACAGTATCACCTGCATCGTTGACAATTGTTGCCCCAGGAATTGGATTTCCATTAGCATC
Source organism: Gammaproteobacteria bacterium (assembly GCA_050292965.1). Classification (GTDB taxonomy): domain Bacteria; phylum Pseudomonadota; class Gammaproteobacteria; genus JACNJF01. The sequence continues at coordinate 62,460 of JBNKMF010000015.1, forward strand.
AGTGACGAAGGTCATCAATTCTGGAACCACATGGTCATCACCCACACAGGTTGGGGGTAATAACTGAGGAACGAAGTACTCATCACCGAAATCAACGTTCTTGGACTCTTCTTTCAGATCTTCATAACCTGGAGGAGCGAAACCCTGAACGATGTAGTAACCGGCTTTCAGGTAATCATTACCATCAGCACCGGTAGTCATGATGCCTGCTGCAGGATTACTTGGGAAAGCGTAGCCACCATCGAATACACCTGGACGCACCTGATTCCAGGTACGCATACCGTCCATACAGGCATTATCAGCAACTATGCTCATTCGGTTACGACCCTGACAATTTTCAGGAAGGCTATCGTCCCAGCTATCTGACCAGGTTACGTCAACTGCATCGCCGTAATCAAAGATCCCATCACCATTGTGATCGACATCTTCCGGACCTTTAGTTCCGTTGGCAAACCATCCCAGAGGATAGTTATCAACATCAGCAGGAGTGAAAACACCATCACCATTTACGTCATCAGCGATTTCATCGATATTGTCATCCTGATACAGAGCGAACTGCACACGAGGAATACCTGGCTCCCAGATTTCGGCAACTGCATAACGTGGATCGTGCTCAGCTCGAGTTATTGCATAAACTGCAACACCACTGATACCACCGTTCTCATCTTTACCATATGAAGTCTTACCGAAGTCTACGACTGACTTCTGACCTAGAAAACCCTGCATACCTAAAGTTAGTGCAGGACCTCTTAAAGTTAGAGAGAAACCGTCAGTAGTACACTGTTCGGCGGTTGGGTTTGTATCACAATCAGGCAGGGGTATTTCTGTTCCGTCAGGATTCAGACCAGCGTGCTGTGGCTGAGCGATATAGCCAGTCACCTGCAGGTCATTGTTTGGATTAGCAGTACCTGCATCATTGCCACCGTTATCAACCGTGATAGTTGCGCCAGTTGCCTTGAACTTGGCAAAATCAGTTTCCAGCACTAACCAATGAAAGAATGGGAATACCTGCTCAAAAGGTGCTGAACCTTCAACGTCGACTGCAACGTTTTGATAGATTCTTCCATCTCTCCAACGGATATTGTTAGTAAATGAATCAGCATTTGCATTTTTTTCATTTACATCCCAGACACCATCCTCATCCTCATCAACGAACACATTAGTGATCATCTTATGGAACCAGTTAAATATAGGTACTTCTCCCATGTCACAGATATTGGTTGTGGGAGAACAGGCAGCTGTATTTGGCGAACTACCGTTTGTGTTAGAAGCGATTGTCTGTGTCAATGCAGAGACTGTTAGTCCATCACCCGCTGCGTTAGGCGCAATAGTAAATGGATGGTTTGCAATAACAGCGTCCAGACCATCATCATAAATCGACAGACTGTAGTCTCCAGTGGGCAGACCACCGATATCAAACGAAGAAGTGTCATCACACCTGCCAGAGTAAATAGTCTTACCCGCAATACCCAGGTTTACACCAACATTACAACCAGGAAAAGGCGTACCACTGTTAAAGGTAAAGTCTGGTGAACGTGACATATGGTTATCAACAACCGTACCAATCACAGAAGCGGTTACGCCCGGAGCAGGTTTTGCATAACCTACACAGGGATTCACATCTGGATCAGTTACTTCAACAGAAGTCGTTACACCATCCTGATCTGTGACCAGTTCGGTCATAGTGATATCACGTCCATCACCCCAGGTGCCTGCATTACAGTCGTATTCACGAGTAAAACCGATAAATACGTGAGGACCAGGAGGACCAAATTCTACGAAGTTTTGAGGCTCATTAGCTTTAACCCAGGCATCAACTACTTTAGTACCTTCTATAGTAGAAGTCTGGATCCAGCCTGCACCTGCAGGGGGAACAACCTGTACACCATATTTTCCTGGTGGCAGATTTTTGATTACCAGATAACCCTGATCATTAGGAACCAGCTGAACAGTGTTTGCTGGAAGCGCGCCAGGATTGATGATCACACCATTGGTTGCATCACCATAAGGAGATGATGCAACAGAACCATCAGCATTATATTCAGTACCTAATGGATTGCCGTAAGCATCATGTGCTACACGACCACCACCTGCACCATACTGACCAGCTGGATCTTCCAGAATGATATGGAAAGGCTGGAATATACCATCGACCATTGAACCATTCAGACCACGCTCGCCTACATCAATAGCACCGTTGATTGGGCTGTTATCTTCAAACACCTGGATACTGATCTGGGCAGTTGGGATAGGAGAAGGATTAACGCGAACTGCAACATCCGCTCCGCTTGTACCTACTACCGCAGGCGCACCACCAAGCTGGTATTTACCATAAGGTAGTACTGAAACGAAGTAGTTACCCGGTTCAACATCTAAAGTGATGCTGCTTTCAGTAGTCTCACCAGAAAGACCTACACCTTTTGCATCGCGTGCAACTGAGGAATGACTCTTGTGAAAATTAAAAGCCAGTGAGTTGGGTAATTCAGTGGCAGCATTTTGCCAGACATCAACGCCAGGGTTTGGCTTGTACATTGGATCTTCTTCTACAATGTACCTAAATCCCCCGGCAGCAATTGGTGCACCACTCTGGTCCAATTGGCCAATCTCTGTCGTAATGGTAAGCGGTGCCGCATTCACCCAACCTGATAGCGCGGAGCCAATCAGGAAAGTAGTGACCGCAACCGGCTTCACCAACCTTTCATACATTAATGATTTACTCATTCGGTTATCCTCATAACATTCATCACTTGTAATGCCTAATTCAAAGTCATGTAACAGTTGTTTGTTCAAATTCGGGCGAGCTGCCCAAAAACCTTTTTTGATGAATGTGATAATAGATATGTATGTAAATGGGAGATATACGCAGAACAGTGGCTTTACTGCGACAATGTGTCGCATGTTACATGAGGATTTAACGCATATATCGGTAGAATTTTACGCAATAAAAGGTAGATATAAGCTCAGTTAATAATTTGACTTTCTTATGGCAAATTTGTGAACCAGGTCCACCCAGGCCCATACTTTTTCACGAAGTTTTCACGTTCAAGCTGTATTCTTAGTCTTATTTTTGCATTTATATTCTGTATCTCCGGGGGGGGCTACATATGAGAGATAAAATTCTTTTATCGAGCTTACTGGTTTCTCTAAGCTTTAACCTCGCAGCTTTCGACCTAAGCAGCCTGGTTACCACAGGGAACAACCTGGCTTTTGTATCTGCAAAACCAACTCCTGCTGGCGAATTCCGTTACAGCTTCCCAGCAATCAGTTTAATTAACCAGAACAATGAATCGATAGCTCTCGATTCCTTATTTAATACTGATAAAAATGTCGTGTTTGCTTTCTTCTTTACTCATTGTGTAACTGTTTGTACCACAGTTACTCTTAGCCTTAAGAGCATCCAACCCCATTTACCAGAAAATACCATAATAGCAATGATCAGCATTGACCCCGATACTGATACACCAGCCGAGCTGAAAAGCTATGCTGAACAGCATCGTATCGACAATCCAAACTGGTATCTACTAACCGGAGATAATAAACAGATCGTAGATTTTCAAAAAAGTTTCGAAGCCTATCGTGGTAATAAAATGAACCACAGTACTTCGTTATTTATTAAACAGGCTAACTCAGAAATTGTTACCGAAATTAAAAACAACTTCTCAACTATTCCTTTACTTTTAAAAAGCAGCTAATGAGAATGGTAATCAGAATATGAACATACAACAGCAAAATGGGATTGTTTCGACAATAAGTTTTTCGCCTTTTGACGAAACATCAGAATATACAGAATTACGTAATAGTATTTTTCGGGAAGCCATAGAAATATCGCATATAACACCTATCAACCATATAGATATTTTTGACGAATCAATTTTAACCTTCGAATCTCTGGATCAGGCACTGGACTTTTTGATCTCCATACTTCGTATCACATCTAGAAAAGACGAACGCTCTGATAACAATATCAGCATTAAATCCAGCTTGTGCAAAGGAGACTATTTTATTCACCAGAATCAGATTTATGGTGAAGCCGTAAATTTTGCCACCAGGCTTTCCTATGCATCTCGAAAGAATGAAATGCTGCTTAGCCGAGTTGATACTGCCATGCTGGATCAATATATTTTAACCCACCCTGATGTATCCTATTTCATTCGCGACGATGAAGAAAACTCGATCAGTATAGCATTTGATGATAAAGATATAACAAAGATTCAGGAGGGTGAGACAACCTTCCAGGTTGAGTTCGATGATCAAATCAAAGTTTTTAGATCTTCTAGAAATATAATTATCCAGATTGGACGATCAGGTACCTCTGATATCTTTATCGATAATGATCAAATATCAAGAAACCATGCCACCATACAATTAAACTACAACACCATTTATCTTCAAGACCATAGCTCAAATGGCACCTATGTTTATATGGATGATCGTGAAATATATTTATCGCATGAAAAAATTGAACTGAGCAATAGCGGCCATATTTCCTGTGGTATAAGCATGTACTCTAGCAGCGTCCAGCCATCAGGATTACTAAGTTTTCAAATGAATGATCACCCCATAACTGACATATAACACTCTGCCACGATATATAAGACCAACAAACAGGCTATAAAACTCACAACGGCTTCTAAAAGATGTAGAGCTTATCCATCAGTAAATTTCGTATCGGAATTTAAGCTTTAGCACAGAATCCAGATTCCTCGACTGATTAGTTTTTTACTCAGCAACCTTTAAAAGGTTGAAATTTATTTTAACCACCATACAAAAAACCTGTCGTATCGAGATTTTTGTATAGTAGGTAAAAAACAATTATTAAAAATACAATTTTTTATAAAGTAATAGACTAAAAACATAATTGACTCTAGTGTTTTGCCTGCTACTAAAACCATCCCTGCTCTTCGCCTTTCTGGCCAGCTACTGTTCTAATTCGCTCTACCAACTACGTCCATGTAGGCGTCGGCTCTGGCATCCTGCTTTGCTCTACCACCTACATCCATGTAGGCGTCGGCTCTGGCATCCTGCTTCCATACAGTCGTCTCAGACATAAAAAAACCCCGCAATTGCGGGGTTTGATTATGGCGGAGAGCGAGGGATTCGAACCCTCGATACGCTATTAACGTATACGCCCTTAGCAGGGGCGCGCCTTCAGCCACTCGGCCAGCTCTCCGTATTTATTAAAACCTCCTAATAACTATTACCGAGGTTGTCAGGATCTTGCTCCTGCTCTGCTTTAATGCGGTCATAAATTTCTTCACGATGCACTGCAACTTCTCGCGGTGCATTAACACCAATACGTACTTGATTACCCTTAACACCGAGAACAGTTACTGTAACTTCATCACCGATCATTAAGGTTTCACCTACTCGCCTTGTTAATATAAGCATTTTTCATCTCCTAATTAGTCAATCACAAAAGCAGGTTTTCCGAACAATACCTGTCTTATTATAAATCCCCGATTACTACGACGTCCGAAGGTTAGAATTCTACCCGACATTTCCAGGCAGAGCCAGCCCCAACAGTTACATATATTTAGATATGCTTACTGCATCACTTTATAGAGCTTAAATTGTTTCTTCGATGGTATTAGCCAGGCCAAAACCATCGTGTAGAGCGCGTACTCCAAGCTCTAAATATTTCTCATCAACAACAACAGATATTTTAATCTCTGAGGTTCCTATCATAATGATGTTAATTCCTTCTTTGGCCAGTACTTCGAACATCTTGCTCGCTATACCAGCATGTGAACGCATACCAACACCTACTATCGAAAGCTTGATAATTTTATTATTGCCAGACACCTCTCTGGCACCAAGAGCTTTCGATGTCTTTTTCAAGACCCCTAACGCCAGCTCGTAATCATTACGATGGACAGTAAAGGTAAAATCAGTCGTCCCATCTGCTCCTATATTTTGAAGAATCATATCGACTTCGATATTAGCATCCGAGATCGGCCCTAAAATTTGGAAAGCTATCCCAGGAGTATCCGGTACTCCATTAATGGTTAACTGCGCTTCATCACGATTAAATGCAATTCCAGAAATTACTGCCTGTTCCACAGTATCATCCTCATTTGTTTCAGATGTAATCAGAGTTCCATCCCCCTCTTCAAAAGAGGATAAAACGCGTAAAGGTACTCCGTATTTGCCGGCAAATTCAACCGCTCTAATTTGCAACACCTTGGATCCTAGACTTGCCATTTCAAGCATCTCTTCGAAGGTGATTTTTTCCAGGCGACGTGCATCAGAAACCACACGAGGATCCGTGGTATAAACACCATCCACATCAGTAAAAATCTGGCACTCATCAGCTTTTAATGCAGCTGCTAATGCTACGCCAGTAGTATCAGAACCGCCACGCCCTAAGGTCGTAATATCACCCTTCTCGTCGACACCCTGAAATCCAGCTACTACGATTATCTTTCCCTGAGCAAGATCCTTTTTAATATTGTCAGAATCAATTGCCAGAATGCGAGCCTTATTGTGAGCATCATCGGTAACAATTTTCACCTGAGCTCCGGTATACGACTTCGCAGCATACCCTCTTTTTTCAATTGCCATGGTAAGTAGAGCGATGGTTACCTGCTCACCCGTTGTCAGTAGAACATCAAGTTCTCGACCGCGGATAGAAGGGTTTATCTGTTTGGCAAGATCGGTCAGACGATTCGTTTCACCACTCATAGCAGAAACTACGACAACCATGTCGTTGCCCTGGTTTTTATAACCAATGACTTTATCAGCAACCGCTTCAATGCGTTCGACAGAACCCACCGAAGTGCCGCCATATTTCTGAACTAAAAGTGCCATTACTTAAATGAAAATAATTCTAAAGGAAATCGCTTAACCCGAAATTGGGCCGCGAATTATAGAGATCAGTTCGCATCAAGTCACGAAATATCTGATGAAAATCAGGCCGATAACTGTCCTTTTACCCATTCAGGCACAGAATTCAGCGCTTCAGCCAGATTTTCAGGCTGATTGCCGCCTGCCTGAGCCATATCTGGGCGTCCACCACCCTTACCACCGCACTGTTGCGCAACCATATTCACCAGGTCACCTGCACGAATTTTTGCCGTTTCAGCTTTGCTGACTCCTGCGATGATTGAAACTTTGCCCTCTTCCGATGCCGCTAAAACAACTATTGCCTGACCCAGTTTATTTTTTAACTGATCAACCGTATCTCGCAATGTTTTGACATCTGCACCCTCGAGCACCGCAGCTAGCACTTTGATACCGTCTATATCGACAGCTTGAGAAGCCAAATCACCACCAGCCTGAGAGGCCATTTTAGATTTTAACTGCTCCAGCTCCTTCTCCAGCTTACGTTGGTTTTGTTGCAGCTGCTCAACCTTGTGCATCACATCATCACGACCTGCCTTGACTAATAAAGCCAATTGATCAAGCTGATCCTCATCATCATAAAAACGCTGCATTGCGGCTTCGCCGGTGAGCGCTTCAATACGACGAACGCCTGCAGCTACACCAGTTTCCAAAACGATTTTAAACAGACCAATATCGCCTGCGCGCTCGACATGGGTACCACCGCAAAGCTCAACCGAATCTGAACCAATGCTCAGTACGCGCACCGTACTGCCATATTTTTCGCCGAATAGCATCATGGCTCCGGTTTCTTTGGCATCGTCTATAGACATCAACTGAGCTTTTGTTTCCAGATTCATTCTGATTTCATCATTCACCAGGCCTTCTATCTGACGAATCTCAGTATCGGTCATAGGTTGAAAATGGGAAAAGTCAAAACGCAACTTTTCACTGTCAACCAGTGATCCTTTCTGCTGTACGTGGTCACCCAATACGGTACGTAAGGCTTCATGCATTAAATGGGTAGCTGAATGATTTAACTTAATCGCCTGTCGACGTTGCTCATTCACATGTGCATATATTTTATCGCCAGTTTTGATACTGCCAGACTCAAGCTGGCCGATATGCAAAAACACATCATTCTGCTTTTGCGTGTCATTTACCATAAAACGACTATCTCCAGCCAGCAGCTCTCCTGTATCACCTATCTGCCCCCCTGATTCTCCGTAGAACGGGGTGTGGTCCAGGATAATAATCGCTTCTTCGCCTGCATTGAGCTCGTCTACTTCATCACCACCCTTAAGAATACTAATGATCAAACAATCTTCCGCCAGCGATTCATACCCCTTGAATTCAGTTTTCTGCACATCTTGCAATTGAATCACATTATCACCCGATGCAAACTGGCTATGTGAACGTGCTCGATCTTTCTGCTGGGCCATGGCTTTGTCAAAACCTTCCTGATCGATTTCCAGCTGATGTTCGCGTGCCACATCGGCAGTAAGGTCTACAGGGAACCCATAGGTATCGTATAACTTGAAAACGGTTTCACCATCAATCACCTTGCCACTCATAGTATCGATAGTTTGTTGCAGAATTTTCATTCCATTCTCCAGCGTTTCGGCAAAACGTTGCTCTTCCTTGAGTAACACATTCGCAACATGCTGTCTGTTTTTAACCAGTTCTGGATAGGCTTCACCCATTTGTTCAACCAGGTCTTCTACCAGTCGATAGAAGAAGGGCTCGTTGCAACCCAGCTGATGTCCATGACGCGAAGCACGTCGAATGATGCGACGCAACACATACCCACGACCCTCATTGGAAGGCAAAACACCATCCACAATCATGAAGGCACAGGAACGGATATGGTCAGCGATAACGCGCAGTGATTTATTCTCCAGATCAGTAACCGATGTATATTTAGCAGCCGCCTTGATCAAAGCCTGAAACAGGTCGATCTCATAGTTGCTGTGTACATTCTGTAAGATCGCAGCCAAACGCTCCAGTCCCATACCTGTATCTACCGAAGGCTTGGGTAAAGGAGTCAATGTACCACTGGCATCGCGATCATATTGCATGAATACCAGATTCCAGATTTCGATGTAACGGTCTCCATCTTCCTCAGGCGAGCCTGGAGGCCCACCCCAGATATGATCACCATGATCATAAAAGATTTCACTGCAGGGACCACAGGGGCCGGTATCACCCATCGACCAGAAGTTATCGCTTTCGTTCTTTTTCCCGCCCGGCTTGTCTCCGATGCGGCCAAAACGTGCGGGATCAACATTCATCTCCTTCAGCCAGATATCAGCGGCTTCGTCATCTTCTTCGTATACGGTGACCCATAATTTTTCCGCTGGTAAGCCAACCACCTGGGTTAGAAACTCCCAGGCAAACTGAATAGCTTCGCGTTTGAAGTAATCGCCAAAACTGAAATTACCCAGCATTTCAAAAAAGGTGTGATGACGCGCAGTGTAACCGACATTTTCAAGGTCATTATGTTTTCCGCCAGCTCGCACACAACGCTGTGAAGTGGTAGCGCGTGAATAATTGCGTAAATCTTTACCCAGAAAAACATCCTTAAACTGCACCATACCAGCATTGGTAAATAACAAGGTGGGGTCATTGCCAGGCACTAGCGAACTGGAAGCCACTATTTCATGCCCTTTATCTTTAAAGAAAGTCAGAAACTGTTCTCGTAATTCTGCGCTGGTAGTCATTGAATACTGTTAAACCTGATTATTGATGATACTTTCCAAGCCTTTTAAAGGCTTACAAACTGAATTTGGATGGAACGGTTCCAAATCAGCGGAATAATCGCATGACTGACTCTGGAGAAAAACCCCTATTTTGCAAAAAGCGGGCCTGTTTCATCTTTTCTGCATAATCTTCGGGGATATTAGTGCCGAATTTCTTGATACGCTGCTCCTGCATGCGTTCAGTCCAACTGTCACTATAGCTGGACATGACCTGTGCTAGCAGATTTTCGGAAATACCACGCTGGGATAATTCATGCTGTATACGCAATGGACCATAACCTTTTTGCGCACGTTGATATAGATAGCTCTCGGCATAGCGCTCATCACTTTGCAGGTTTTCCTGTTGTAACTGCTGCAGAGCCTGTTCGATTTCTTCATCATCAAACTCGCGCTGTTTGAGCTTCAGCGCCAGTTCACTTCGCGAATGCTCACGCCGCGATAGCAAATCCATCGCGGTATTGCGAGCACTACGAACAAAATTCAAGGCTTAACTCCCAATCAAATCTGCTTTAGCTTCCCTGGTTTCACCCTTGCCTTTACTCCTGCCTTTATTCTTGCCTTCATTCTTCTCTTCAGGCATCTCATCACCCTTGTCTTCATCCTTGTCTTTATTCAGTGGCAGTAGCTCTGCACGAATACGTGCTTCGATGTCGGCCGCCATTTCAGGATGTTCCTTAAGATAATTACGCACATTATCCTTACCCTGACCAATACGTTCTTCTTTATAGCTGTACCAGGCTCCAGCCTTGTCAACAAACCCCAGCTTAACGCCGAGGTCGATTAATTCTCCCTCAAGTGAGGTCCCTTCACCATACAGGATTTCAAACTCACACTGTTTGAACGGTGGAGCCACCTTATTCTTCACTACCTTGACGCGGGTTTCATTGCCCACCACTTCATCGCCCTTCTTAATGGCACCGATACGGCGGATATCCAGACGCACCGAAGAATAGAATTTCAAGGCATTACCACCCGTAGTGGTTTCAGGGTTACCGAACATGACGCCGATCTTCATACGGATCTGGTTGATGAAAATCACCATAGAATTGGATCGTTTGATGCTGCCAGTCAGCTTGCGTAACGCCTGAGACATCAAACGCGCCTGCAGACCAACATGCGAATCACCCATGTCGCCTTCAATCTCTGCCTTTGGTGTCAAGGCTGCCACTGAGTCGATTACGATTACATCTACCGCACCCGAACGCACCAGCATATCGGTGATTTCCAATGATTGTTCACCAGTATCAGGCTGGGAAACCAGTAATTCTTCCATATCAACACCCAGCTTTTCGGCGTACAGAGGGTCCAGCGCGTGCTCCGCATCCACAAATGCCGCTGTTCCACCTTTTTTCTGACACTGGGCCAGTACCTGTAATGCCAGAGTTGTTTTACCAGAGGATTCAGGACCATAGATTTCGATCACCCGACCTTTGGGTAGACCACCCACACCCAGGGCAATATCCAGCGACAAAGAACCGGTCGAGATCGCTTCCAAATTGCGATCGATCATGCCATCGCCCATGCGCATCACAGATCCTTTACCAAACTGCTTTTCGATTTGTGTTAACGCAGCGCCTAGCGCCTTCTTTTTATTGTCGTCCATTTTAACTCCTGATCGTGTTGAGTGGATTAAATAGCCCCGAATTATCACACAGGATAACGAGAACATAAAGAGAACTTTCATCTGATGAGGATATTTTTTTACCCATCCTTCAGACTCATTTGTTTCATGGAGTAGAGGATAACTTATTAGTAGCTCATGAGGTGAGCCTGTAGAAATTATTTTTGAAAATTAGTTAATGAGTTGAAGGACTCGTTGTATTACATATTGCAGACTGCTATTTCGCACCCGCTCACGATCGCCCTCAAATACCTGTGTTTCACAGATCAGAGTCTCGGGGATAGCAAAACCAAACCATACGGTACCCACCGGTTTTTCTGCACTGCCACCACCCGGCCCGGCGATACCGGTTACGGCTATGGCATATTGAGCCGCACTATTTGCGATAGCCCCCCTGGCCATTTCGCCGACTATAGCTTCACTTACAGCGCCATGCTGTTGCAAAGTTTCAGGACTTACGCCCAGCATATCCATCTTAGCCTGATTGCTATAGGTGACAAATCCGCGATCAAACCAGTCGGAGCTACCCGCCAGATCGGTAAAGGTTTTAGCGATCAAACCTCCTGTGCAGGACTCAGCTGTGCAGATCATCGACCCAGTGTGGGTTAATTTCTCGGCAAGCTGGCGAGTGAGTTGTTCAGTATCTAGAGTCATGGGGGGATTATAAATGAGTCTGAGAAATATGCCTGCTCTGATGAGTTTAGATTTACAGGCTTCTACCTCGCATCTTTAACCGCTTGCTGGTGCCACTACCCGAGTCACCCACTATCCTGATCTGATAACGCCAGGTCTTAATCCGCCATAACACCGACTTATCCCTACGCGAACAAGCCATATGGACAATTATCTAGATTCTTCAATTTAACGAGATAGCAACTCCGTAGCTTGCTGTTAATCGCTTTGTTTAATAAGACAAGAGCACACACGGCAAACTGTAGCTATCGCCTTTGAAGTACTATTTAGGCCATTACAGTCAGTCATAGGATCCAATAAGTCCATGAGCTAAGGAATAATTGGTTTTTTTGGGAGGGGGTAAAAGCTAGGCCTTCCCCAGACCCCTACACTAATTTCGTTACTAAACACACTCAATAGTACCTGGCCTTATCTCTCTCAAGACCGCTCTGATATTGGCTATATAGACCTCCTGATGCAATATAGTTAACTGCATATGCGACTGGAATTGTAGCTTGGTTTATGGCTAAACCGGTTGTGAATGTATTTCCTAATAACCATCTGCCAATACTGGTGCTACCAACAGCGCGAACATATGGATCATGAAGAGCTCCAAGCCCATGAAAACCTGGGAGCCAATCCTCTACAAAACCCATTAGTCCACTTCCATCGGCTCTAGTACCAACCAACCAATGGTTACTACCTTCCACTCCAACAAGATAGGGCGCCTTCTCCGGCCTCAAACCCATACTAGCAGGTGATATCGGCGCACCTGGATAAGGCTGGAATGCTTTCTTAAATTTATCAACTCCGTATCCTATAGCTGAACCTATAAATCCAATCTTGAATCCATCTGAGAATTTTCCACCATTAATAACCGCAGCAACTCCACCTGCTGTAGCAGTATCACGCACCCTCGCCCAAGAATAGGTCTTGCCATAGCTTTGTTCTACATCTGCTACAACATATGCTGCGGCAGCTGATCTTAGAATGTCTTCTGTTTCTCCACCCTGAGCAGCAGTTACAAAACCCGCTGCAGCAGCGGCACATTGAGGTGCTCCACCACAAGCCCAGGTAGCACCAATTTGTATAGCCGCACCTAACAAACTTCCCGGTCTACGAATCTCATGGCGAAACCGAGTTTCAAATCGACTCAACTCTTTACTAACACGGTGCACGAATCGATTTATTTCTTTAGCCAGGCTTTTAAATGGGTTCCAGCCAAATCCGCTGGGATCAACCCGCGAAAGCGGATTGTTATCGGTGTAGGAATAGCGATTAAAACCCTGTGTTGATGTTGAGAATTTTATTAAAGGATCCGCTGACAAAAATCGTCCGAGGTCCGGGTCATATACACGGCCATTCATATGGATGATGCCAACATCATCCAGATATTCATGACCGGTAAATGAGCGCTTCGTATTCAAGGCA
>JBNKMF010000016.1:0-22712 GCA_050292965.1 Gammaproteobacteria bacterium
GTAGACCATTACGCTCGATTTATCTTTTCACGCTCCTATGCATCGGCTCTAGCATCCTGCTTCGCCCTACCTCCTCCCTCCCTGGAGTCGTGCTTCGCTCTATCACCTAAATCCCTTTATGCGTCCATACATTCGCGAAATAACAACATCCATGCTGAAATCCAGCAGATGACTCCCGCCACGAGCTGAATTGCACGTTTGAGGCAGCGTATCTCTGCGCTGCCTAGAGAGACTAGGTAAGGGGCGTGAGCAGGACGCGGGAGCCTTGTAACGCCTTAATCTACACCACCACAAACGCACTACAACTCGTCCAACTTGCAGATGCAAGGATTATATTTAACTGCGTTTTATAACAATGATTCTAGCAGGCACAGGTATTAACGAAGCACCATATGTCTTAAATATGCCGCCCCATTTCATTCAACAGAAATTCTCTATAAGCCATAAAAAATAGTTATTAGAAAACAGTGCAAAGTGATATCTAATATTCGTCATGCTGCAGCCTGAATAGTCTATACTGATTTAAAAAATAACCACACTCATCCAGTGTCTGATTTAGAATTTCCAGCAAAAATTGACCGCTTTACTATTCAGAACGTGCTCGGTAGAGGCGCTCAGGGAATAGTCTATCTGGCGTATGACCCCCAACTCGACCGCGAAGTAGCGATTAAATCGGTTTCCATAAAAACAAGTTTTCAACAGCAAGATAAAATCGATCACCTGTTACAGGAAGCACGAACTGTCAGCAAGCTGCAACACCCCAATATTGTCAGCATCTATGATGTGGGCAGCGACAAGATACCCCCCTATCTGGTGCTTGAATATGTAAAAGGTGTATCACTCTACTCGATGATCAAGAAAGACATTCCAGAGCAACAGGCCATTCATATCATGCGCGATGTATTGAGTGCTGTCGCAGCAGCTCATGCCAAAGGCATAATCCATTGTGATCTAAAACCTGCAAACATCATCATAACCCCATCTGGACAGGCCAAGGTCGCCGATTTCGGTCTCGCGCTACTCGCAAATTCACAACAGGAAGACAATGCTCAGCTTGCCGGTACGCCACAATATATGGCTCCTGAATATATCGAAACACGCAAACATCTGACGGTTTCGGATGTATTTTCGCTCGGCCTGATCTTTTATCAACTGATGACGGGCAAACTGGCGGTGGAAGGTGAGGATGTCTATCAGCTGCTCAACGCAATTGCCAATCAACAGATAACACCACCCTCAAGCATCAAGCCTGAAATTGATGAAAAGCTCAGTGCACTGATCATGAAAGCACTCGAAAAAGACCCAAAGGATCGCTATCAGAATGCTTCAGAAATGCTCTCTGCGCTGGAAAACACCCTCGCCCTGACTGAGGCAGTGAAACAGTCCGACAAAAGTGATGCCACGGCTCAATTTCTGTTGCGCCGTATGAATCACAAGAAAGACTTCCCTGCTTTTTCACACACCATTGGAATCCTTAACCGCGTCTCCAACAGCGACACCGAAAGCCTGTCCATCGTATCTAATGCAATCCTGAAAGATATTTCGCTCACCAACAAAGTACTACGCGTGGTCAACTCTGCCTATTACAACCGTGGTTACTCCAAGATCAGCACCATATCACGTGCGGTTATTATGCTCGGTATCAACCCTGTCAAAAGCCTCGCTGTATCGCTATTACTATTCGAACATTTGCAGAATAAATTTCAGGCACAACAATTGATGGAAGATGCTGTAACCTCATTATTCAGTGCACTGATGGCTAACGATATCGCGAGCAAACAACATATACAGCAGCGCGAAGAAGCCTTCCTCTGCGCCCTGTTACAGCAGTTGGGAAAACTGCTGGTGCGCTTTTATCTACACGAGGAAAGCCTCGCTATTGATCAGCAGGTTCAACAGCATGACATGGAAGAAAACACCGCAGCGTTAAAGGTGCTAGGCACGTCTTACCATAAACTGGGAATGGCCGTCGCTAAAGAATGGGGCTTTCCAAATCAGATCATCCTGAGTATGAAACCGATGCAGGACGATGAATTCGGAAATAAGAGCAAGCACGCCGATCCCTTGCGGGTTATTGCCAACTTTAGCAATCAGATCATACAGATCCTGAAAAAACCGAAAGATCAACAGGAGTCGGCGTTGAAAGATTTAGCCAAAAAATATCGCCGACATCTGGAATTCGATACCGAACAGGTCAACGGCCTTATTAATCATTCTCAAAAGGAGCTCAACCACTTTGCTAAATTAATCAATTTCAACCTGGAAAAAAGCGCTTTTTACAAGCAGCTAAATATCGAAGAAACACCAGATGGCAGCGAGCAGGCAGCTAAACCTGCTGAAACCAGTTTTCACGTTTTACAGGAAAGCAACCTGCCATCAGGACTGAATCAGCAACGACCAGAAAAGGCGCTGACCGATGGCATTCAGGATATCACCAACACACTGACCGGTGAATACACCATCAACCAGGTGATGCAGATGGTGCTAGAAACCATCTACCGCGCGCTACCCGGCTCGCGCGTGATTCTCGGTCTACTCGACAGGGCGAATAACTGTATTGTTGGCAAACTTGGTTATGGGGACAAGGTGGATGATCTGATCGAACATTTTCGTATTCCGCTTGCTTATCAGGCTGACGTATTTCATATTGCCTTTAAGAACAATGTGGATATTAAAATCGATAATACCCGAGACGAAAAAATAAAAGACAAGATTCCAGACTGGTACCACCGCAAAATTGGCTCCAGATTTTTCATCCTGTTTCCGATTGTGATCAGACATAGCCCTATTGCAGTGCTCTACATCGACAGCACCAAAAATCGAGATATCCATATTTCAGACGACCAGCTCAGCCTGCTTAAAACATTGCGCAACCAGGCAATCCTGGCTATCAAAAATCTTAATTAGCCCTGTGTCATCAGGGGCTTGAAAAAACCTGCTGAAAAACTAACGGCTTCATTCAAATCAAAAATCTGCCGATTTTCAGAATCTTCATCCAACCAGGATTGCGCTATTTGCGGATCTTTTAAAAATAGCATTTCAGTACATAGGCTGTCGGAACAGCTGCAACAACCACTGGCTGCCATCCAGTTGATCCCAAAATGTAATCCAGCCACGCTGTCGGCATTCAAGATCTGCTGATTGTCCAACTCGAGGTGTACCGCTGCTCTGCTCACAGCACATTCTGAATCAACCTCTGTACGACATTCAAACATAGCAGCTGGAGCCAAGGCATCCAGCGCACACATAGCATGAACCACAAATCCGTTGAGGCGGATTCGATGTACTCTTTGCTCCATAGTAAATGGGTAACAGCCGAGGATATTGCCGGCTTCGTCCAGCGTAATCATATCCAGTTGCTCAAGCTTCTGAATACGAGCTTTGGCCTCACCATCCCATTCTATCAATTGCTGCTGAGCGGGTGCTTTGCCCTGATGATAAAAACTGGATAATACCGCCATATATATCGAAGCCGTTTCACTTTCCAGCTCGTCCAGATTCTTTTTTAACGGCAAAATCCCGTTCAAGCGAGCTACCGCTTTCTCCACTTTCATACTTAGTCATCCTGTAAAACAACTGACTTTAGCATAGCTATGTGATTGTACTCATATAACACGCATCATTTTTTAGTTGAATTTCATCCTGACAGCCACTATCTGCTAGAATCATATTTTTCCGATTGAATTTCTTATGGCTCGCGTTACTGTTTACAGCACTGGTAGCTGCCCGATTTGCGAACAGACCAAAAAACTGCTCGCTAAATGGCGCATTCCCTACAACGAAATCCGTCTCGACAACGAACCTTCTGAACAGCGTCGCTTTTTAAAGCTGACCGAAGGCGCGCGTTCGGTCCCACAGATATTGATTGATGACCAATGGATAGGTGGATTTACTGAGTTGACTGAGATGCATATGGAAGACCAGCTGGATGATTTGATGGAGCCGTTAGAATCATGACTAATAAAAAATCCAAAAGTATCTTCCGTGTCATATTCATTAACCAGAACAAGATTTATGAGCTATACGCACACGAAGTCAGTCAGGCATCCATGTTGGGTTTCATTGAAATCGGGGATATTATTTTCGGTGAGCGCAGTAAGTTACTGGTAGACCCGGCAGAAGAAAAGCTTAAATCTGAATTTGAAGGCGTTACAAACACCTATGTTCCACATCACTCGATCATTCGTATTGATGAAGTGGAAAAAGAAGGCAAAAATCGTATCCATGATGTAGATGGCTCCAGCATATCCATGTTTCCGGGTAGCCAGTTTTCACAACCACCTACCAACCGATAATAAGTGGTTGCGTCCGGTGCAAATTAGTGTAGTCATCCCTAGCCATAATCGCGCCCATACCCTTGAACGAGCATTGCTTTCAGTGCTCACACAGACGTCAGCGGCCGATGAAATAATTGTGGTTGACGATGGCTCTACCGATCACAGCGCTACGCTGATGCAACAATACCCTGCTATCAAACTAATCCAGCAGGAGAACAAAGGGGTCAGTGCAGCGCGAAACACTGGTATTCGTGCAGCAACCCACGAATGGATAGCACTACTTGATTCCGATGATGAATGGCTAGCCGACAAACTCTCAGCCATTAGACTGGCTCAACAGGATCACCCTGAGATAAAATTATTCCACTCCAATGAAATCTGGATTCGAAATAGCGTTCGCGTTAACCCGATGAATAAACACAACAAATACGGTGGAGATATCTTTCATTACTGTCTGCCTTTATGTGTTATTTCCCCCTCGGCAGCAGTGCTACATCACAGCCTGTTCGATCACTGCGGGTTATTCAACGAAAATTTGCCAGCCTGCGAAGACTACGACCTGTGGTTACGCATCTGCCACCAATATCCTGTGGTCTATCTGCCGCAGGCGTTAATCAAAAAATACGGCGGGCATGACGATCAGTTATCACGTCGATTTTGGGGGATGGACCGCTTTCGCATTCAGTCCTTGCATGAGTTAATGCAATTAAAAACCTTAAACTCCGTGCAACAACAACAGACCCGGGACATGTTGGTTAAAAAACTCAAGATTCTGATCAAGGGGGCGCTTAAACACAATAACCAGAAAGTTCTGCATCAGTTCCAGCCCCTGCTTGATCAGTACGAGGCTGAAACATGTTGATCTGGATGTGCGCGCTACATTGTGAAGCCAAACCTGTTATCGATTTCTATCGCCTTAAAAAGAATACTGATAGCAACGCTTTCGATCTTTATCAACTTAACGATATCGCCTGCATAGTAAGTGGTATCGGCGACCTCAACATGGCAGCTGCCTGCGCCTGGGCTGCGAGCCGTTTTGAACATGATAACCCCTGCTGGATCAACCTCGGTATAGCCGGGCATAAATCTTTAACGCCAGGAACTACGTTGCTAGCTAACCAGGTTTACCGTAAAGATAATGCACAGGCCATATACACTGTGCCACTGGTAGAGCATAACTTTACTAGCGCCTGCGTCATATCTCTGCCAGGCGAACAAACGGATTATCACCCTGACGCTGCCTACGACATGGAAGCCTATGCTTTTCTGAACAGTTGCAGGCATTTTACTATGCTGGAATTATGCGCAAGCATAAAAGTCATCAGTGACAATGCCGATAACCCACCCGTACGAGACAAGGCTCATATCAGTCAATTGTTCGCCGATAATATTCAGGCTATTGCTGACTATGCTACGCGCTTACAGCAAGTTGCTGACAACATATTCCTCAGTCAGCCTGTTTCCCCTGCCGCTGGTAAGCCATGACAACACTCGCTCATAAAACCGCCCTGATCACTGGCTCCAGTTCCGGAATTGGGCTGGCTATCGTTAATACCCTGTTACAGCAGCAATGCCGGATTATAGGCATTGCACGCAATCATCAAAAAGCCGCCATCGATAATCCATTATTTACAGCATATGATCAGGATTTGTCAGACCTAAAACAGAGCGAAACCTTGATCAAGGGCATTTGCAAAACGCATAGCATCGATATCTTTATTCATTGCGCTGGAGAGGGCCTCTTTGGGTCTATAGAACAATTTTCAATCACCCAGATAGACCGAAATATCCGTACCAATCTGACCAGCTCACTAGTACTTGCTCACTATATAGTGCCCAACATGCGCAAGCTTGCGAGCGCAAACATGCTTTTTATTGGGTCTGAGTCATCAATAAAAGCCGGGAAAAAAGGTGCACTGTATAGCAGTGCCAAGTTTGGCCTGAGAGGGCTTGCGCTATCTTTACGTGAAGATTGCGCGCGAGATGGTATACGTGTAACGCTAATCAATCCCGGTATGGTAGATAGCCCCTTCTTCGACAATCAAAGCTTCCGGCCCGGTAGTGATAAAAGCAACTCCATCTCAACCCAGAATATCGCCGATTGCGTGCTGTATGTATTAAACAGTAGTCCTGAGATAGTATTTGACGAAATCAATATTTCACCGCGTAATAAATCGATAGATTTCAAGCCCTCCTGATGGCCTTAACCCTTACAAATCACAATAAAATTACAAATCCATTGATTGTGTTCTATATATTCGTAGAATCGCTATATATAATTAATAGATATATCAGCCCAATCTATACCGAGAGGTTTTTGTGAAGCTACAACAACTACGTTTTCTGGATGCCGTTGTTAGAAACAACTTGAATGTGTCATCAGCGGCTGAAGAGCTATACACTTCACAACCAGGTGTAAGTCACCAGATAAAATTGCTGGAAGAAGAGCTGGATATCAAGATATTCGAACGTTCTGGTAAAAAACTGACCGGCATTTCTCCTGCAGGCTATGCTGTTCTTGAGCATGTTAACGAGCTACTCAACAATGTTAAAAGCATCAAACAGGCCGCCAGGGAGTATTCCCATGCCAATCGAGGCAGTCTAAGTCTCGCGACAACTCATACCCAGGCTCAGTTCATACTGCCACCGGTATTACAGAAATTTACCCAGAAATACCCTCGTATAGATTTACAGGTACATCAGGGCAACCCTAAAGCGATGTGTAAACTTGCCGCCAATAACTCGGTCGACTTTGTCATCGCTTCCGAAACCATCGATGAATTTGACGAATTAATTACCATCCCTGCTTATCTATGGAATCGCTATATAGTTGTCCCTAAAGGACATAGCCTGACTCAAAAGTCTGAAGTATCGCTGGAAGACCTGGCTTCTTTTCCTATTTTGACCTATATGCTTGGACTGACCGGTAGATCAAAACTGGACCGCACTTTTCATGCAGCCAATCTAGAACCTAATGTAGTATTTACAGCTACCGATTCTGACGTTATAAAAACCTATGTCAAACTGGGGCTAGGTGTAGGTATTATTGCTGAGATGGCCAAAGGTTCACAACAGGATGAACATCTCACCTGCATCCCTGCCAACCACTTGTTTCCAGACAGCGTAATTAAAATCGGCTTTAGACATTCACGCCATATCTCGGCATTCCAGTACGAATTCCTGCACATGATGACGCCTTATCTGGAGCTTGATACGATAAAGGAACTGGCCAATACCAAGGCGCTAAATGACCGCAACAAAATTCTGGAAAAATATGTAACCCCTAAATACTCAGATATAAAAAGTAAAGAATCAGTTTGAAGGTGTTTCCTGAGCCCACCGGATAACAGAAGTTTTATAAACTATTAACGCTGTAGCGTAGAGGAAATTTTGCCAACTCTATGAGAAGAGCTGTGTACTATCCTTATTTAACGCCTTACTCAAGCTCACTGGGTAGCTCCAACAGCTCGATTGGAGCAGGTTTACCAATCGTGTAACCCTGAAGATAATCAACCTTAGCTTCGCGCAGGGTATGGAACATATTCCTGGATTCAACAAATTCAGCGATCACTTTCATACCCAGACAATGCCCAACCTCGGTGATCGAGCGTACAAAATCATACGACTGGGAATCGTACAAAATATCCTTGATAAATACCCCATCAATTTTCAGGTAATCAACTGGAAACTGTTTTAAATAGGTAAACGATGAGAGTCCACTACCAAAGTCATCGAGAGAAAATTTAGCACCCAGGTTTTTAATTGTACGAATAAACTCTATAGATTTTTCAACATCCTTAACCGCTGCTGTTTCGGTTATTTCAAAGCACAGACTTGTGACATCAACCGGTTCGCTTTCTAGCAGCTGCACCAGAAACCGATGAAAGCTGGTGGAACCGATACTGCGACCGGAAAGGTTGATAGAAAACTGAATCTTTCCATCTAACTGGGGGTTAGCTACTAACCAGCGAATCACTTCAGAAACCACCCAGCGATCAATTTTCTCGATCAGGTTAAAGCGTTCTGCTGGTAGCAGAAATTCATCAGGACGGATAATAGTATCGTCTTCATCCTGATAGCGAATCAGAATCTCATAATGTTTGCGCTTTTCCTGTTGCTTAAGCGATACGATAGGTTGCGCATAAAGCTTAAATCGTTGCTCCGAAAAACCTTTGTTAATGCCTGATGCCCACCCCATAGTCGAGTGATGTTCCTGCACCTTTTCATCATCATCACCAATCAGGTAATACTGGTTACCACCATTTTCTTTGGCAATGCTGCAGGCGGTGGTTAAACTCGCCAGTTTTTCAGAATAATCATCATTTGCCAGACCGAAAGGTATCAGAGCTGCGCTAGCTGTTATGGTGTATTCGCGATCATCCCAGTTGAACCCTTCCTGATTAATATAGGTGAGAATTTCATTCACGGTATTGGCAGCAGTAGTAGTTTCCGCATAGGGCAGCAGAATACCAAACTCATCCCCACCGAGGCGCGCTAGAAGGTCGGACTTGCGCACATTGGCTTTAATCACTTCGGCTACCTGTTTAAGTAATAAATCGCCTACTGCATTGCCACAGGTATCATTCACCAGTTTGAACTGATCCAGATTCAGGTATACGAGAATATTTTGATTACGCGTGTAATCGTTGTCAGTGACCATTAAATCAAATTTATTTTCGAAAGCGGCTCGATTGAGAAAACCGGTTAACCTGTCATGACGCCCTTCGTAATTTAATTTTCGACGCAACTTGCGATCTTCGGTTACATCCTTAAATACCAGTACATGACCGATATCTTCCGACCCCTTCTCGAGCATGGGAGACGCCATCATTTCCAGCTCTATGATATGTCCATCCCGCTGTATAAACAGATTCTCCAGATGCGGGGGGCTTTTTAGTAAACGTTTTAAATTAGTTATATGAGTTGTAGAACGGTTGCTATACATGTCTACCACTTCATCCAGAGTGTATAGACGCAGATTTTCTTCCGTATTCCCCAGTAATCTTTCTGCCGCCGGGTTAGCCAGCTGAATCATTAATTTCGAGTTCACCACGACGACAGCATTGGTAATTGAATCGAGCGTTGTAGAGATAAAGTCACGCTCGCTGATCAATTCTTTTTCAGCCCGCTTTTGAAGCTGCGAAGCCTCTTGCATTCCATACACCAGCTCATTGTAAACCTCAACAAACTCGCCTAATTCGAGCGGTAATTTTTCTACTTTGATAGGCATGTAACTGCCAGTTAACAGAGCACCGACTGAACTGCGTATAAGATTCAACGGACGAAAAGCCACATCCAGCAAAAGTATCACTAACACCAGAACTAGCAAGGCAACACTCACAGTGATGATTAACAATCTCATACTGGTTTGTTCGACCATCTGGTTGAAATTACTGTAATCAAATAGCGCTGAAACAATCACCCCGACTACATGATCGTCACCATAGAGACGATAGGAAACAGGCCTAAACTTATTACCCTTATACGTAGCATCCGACCAGCTGGGCGATTGAAACAGCAGATGATGGTTGGCAGTGACAAGTTGAACAGGTGCCTGAATTTCCTGCTCCAACCCCTGTAACTGATCTCTGGTGTAGGCAATAACATGCATAAAGCCTTTTGGCTTGAGCGCCCCCAGCGACAGCATTGCTTCGGCGTATAATTCGCCATCATAGCTACACAAAGCAAACCTGGGTTTCAGTTTCTGGCTGCCGCTCAAGCTTTTGATCTGGTCAATGAGTACCGGACAACCCTTGTATTGTGAGTCTACATCTTCGTGGGCACTGGAGATGATTAAGCCTTGCGGATCACGAATTAAAAGGGTTTTGAAATGGATCAGGCCACTATTGTTGTAAACCTGAGAAAAACTCTTTTGCAGGAATTCAGATAATGCTGATGAATTTCCCTGCGCAATTGCCTGGCGAAATTTCTTATCATTTTGAAGTTGATAAGAAAACATTTTTTGACGCCGATTCAATTCCCTGATCAGATAATGAGCTTTAATACTTAATTCGTTACTTCTAGATTGAAGCTGATTTTCAAAAGTAAATCGTTCATAGGTAGTAGAGGAATACCAGGCTAGCCCCAAAGCCAGAAATGTTAATACAATCATGCCTGTTAACGCTATTGCACGAATACTAAATAGACGGCTAAACATACCTTACTCCATAAGATACGGGTAATCCTTTAACCGCCACTCTTGAAATCCACCTCTGAACCAGTAGAGATTTTGATATTGACATTTTTGAGCAATTTTAATTGCCTCCATACTACGCCCACATTTAATGCCATTGCAATAAAAAACCAGCAACTGTGTTTTATCACTGGTGACTTCATTCAATGACTTACAACTGGTTTGTTCATCAGGCAAGCTTATAGAATCTTCAATATAACCAAGCTTGCGGTCATCACTTACTCTGGAGTCGATCACAATAAGTTCGGGACTGGCATGCGCCAGTTGGATGAGTGATTCTGCATCAAGGTTTTGAACACTCGAAATTTCACTGACTTGAGAATCCGCAGCCAGTAATGGTGGAAAAAGGGCTATCACGATGCTACAAAGCGCCCCCAAATGTCTAAATCGCATCGCCCTCACATACAACCAGAGATGATAAAACTGGATTATAGATAGAGATTTTGAATTTATCAGAGCCATTAGTCAGTTAACTGTGACTTAGCTTAGATCAGAAGGTTCACAGGCAAGCGACGCCAGTTCCCCCGAGCCCACAATATCCCTGTGGATTTTTTGCCAGATACTGCTGGTGGTACTCTTCGGCATAGTAGAATGGAGCTGCGGGTATTATCTCGGTAGTGATCTCAGGGTAGCCCTGTTTCGCGATTGCTTGCTGATAGTCGTCACGAGTCTTCAGTGCTATCCTTTGCTGAGTATCGTTTTTATAATAAACTCCGGAACGGTATTGGGTGCCTCTATCGTTTCCCTGACGCATGCCCTGGGTTGGATCATGAGACTCCCAGAAAATCTTCAGCAGTTGTTCGATAGATATGAATGCAGGCTGATAAATGACTAATACTGTTTCATTATGACCGGTCAGCCCCGTGCAAACCTCCTGATAACTCGGGTTGGGCGTTATCCCTGCTGAGTAACCAACTGCTGTACTATAGACACCCTCCACAGGCCAGAACTTGCGTTCAGCTCCCCAGAAACAACCCATACCGAATATAATCGATTCACAATCATCCGGAAAAGGCTCCAGCATACTGTGCCCATGCACAAAATGGCGACCTGAGATTTCAATCGCCTGACTGCGTCCCGCTAGAGCATCCTTTGCTGAGGGTAACTTTATCGGTTTTCCGAACATGGGTAATGATATCTCTCAATATAGTGGATGGACCTGAATCGATGTCGGGTTAAAATTAGATAGCTTGCACAGGGCATCGATATCATGAATTTTCAGAGTTTTGCCAGAAATTTCCATCAAACCTTCTTCGCGTAAGGTCCTTAGGGTGCGGTTTACATGGATCTTGGTAAGCCCGGTGGCATCACCAATATCTTCCTGCGAGATAGGAAAATTGATGTGGTAATCATCTTTGTTATTGTAAATAGATTTCACCCTGAAAAATAACTCGGTACAGAAAAATGCAATTCGCTCAATAGCTGACTGCTGGCCTATGGTTAATAAGCGACCTTGACAGATATTCATATCGCGTGCGTTAAGTTCGGTAAGGCGTTTCGCTACATTTAGATTTTTACGCAGTAAATCAGGTATATCCTTACGAGGAAATGCACACACTACTGCGTCCGAAAGACTCATCGCAGAGTGTGTCATAACTGCATTCATATCAGCCTGAAAACCCAGCATATCACCCGGCAGGGCAATCCTTAGTATCTGCCGCTTACCATTATCCAGAGTTTTGTAAACTGCAAACCAGCCATGATAGACGGTAAACATATACTCATTAAACTGCGATTCCCGGTAAATTTCCTTACGTGATTTAACGGTAAACTGATTAGTTCTATAGGTTTGTGTCCAGTCCAGTTCGTTTTCGGGCACCCCGTGAAACAATGCCAGTCGACGTATTGAACATTCAGTACAAACAGTCTGATTGTTTTCCACCGGTAACAAATTGGCGTGTCTATCTATCTTCATTTATAAAATCTCTATCCATACAGGTGCATGATCGGAGGGTTTTGGCATGCTTCGAATATCATAATCAATACCAGCATCAGTAACTTTAGTTTTCAAACACTCAGATACCATCAAATGATCAATACGCAAGCCTCTTCGAGGCTCTCGCTCAAAACCCTTACTTCGGTAATCAAACCAGCTAAAAAGATTGTCTTCCTGCGGGTAAATCAGACGGAAACCGTCATGATAGCCCAACTCACAAAGCTCATGAAACCATTCTCTTTCTTCTGGTAAGAAACTCGTCTTACCGGTTTTTAGCCAGCGCTTTGCATTATCAGCGCCGATACCGATATCTTTATCACCCGGTGCAATATTGTAGTCCCCCATGACTACAATACGCTGTTGCGAATTATGATTATTTTTTAAAAAACGATTTAAATCCTGATAAAAGCGGGTTTTTGCTGGAAACTTGACCGCATGGTCACGTGATTCACCCTGGGGAAAATAGCCGTTATAGATATACCAGTCTTCACCATCAATTTGGTAAAGACCACCAATGAAGCGCTTTTGCGCTTCGTCACCATCATCGGGAAATCCCATCTGTGCCTGCTGACAGGACTGACGTGACAGTAATGCAACTCCATAGTGTGTTTTTTGCCCCATGAAAATTGCCTGATAACCCAGCGCTTCAATATCCTTTAATGGAAACTCATGATCCTGAACCTTGGTTTCCTGCAGGCCGATAAACTCAGGATTGTGCTTATCAATAACTGCCTGCAATTGATGCAAACGTTGGCGTATGCTATTCACATTAAACGAAACAACCTTCATAACTCTATTAAATCTCTGAGTGTTTTATTCGACAATAACTGCAGTCGGGATGAATCAATATCCTGTTGTAATGCATTGACAGCAGCAGACAGCTTAAGCCTTACGTGACGATTACTGTCTTCCGCCAAACGCGCACAGTTAAGGATATCCTGTAGTTCTATGTTATCGATAGCTCGCGCAGGCAGATAACTTAATTTACCCCCCTGAGTCGGCACGATTAAACCACAATCCTGCAAGGTATTTAGCATACGATCTACCATTGATTGCGGCAGCTTCAAATGCTGCGCAAGATTTTTACCCGAGGTTTCAAAACCTTTGGAGTGAAAATGTTCGTTTGCGATTTCATACATTAACTGAAGGCAGAGGTTTTCGCGTAATACTACGCTCATATGCTGAGTTTCAACCTCTTGATTAAGACTTTCAGGATGCTGATGATAGTAGGAGATGCTGGCACCGATGAGCAGGATCAACCAGCCCAGATAAAGCCAGATCATAAATAGCATCATGATCGCAAAGCCTGAATATATTGCGGTATAGCTGGTCGATCCACTGGCAAAATCAGCAAAAAGCAAGCCGCTCCAACGCCACAGAAAACCTGCCACCACCGCACCATACAAAGCTGACAGCGGCTTTACACGAGTATTCGGCACCAGCACATAAACAAAGGTAAACGCTGCAATAATCAATGCATAAGGAACCAGTAAACCAAGAAACTGTATCAGGTCGCCCATATAAGGCAACGCCTCAATCTTACCCACGATGGCATGACTGCGAAACGATGCGGTGATACCAATAGCAGAGAAAATCAATACCGGGCCAACCATTACTACGCTCAGGTAATTACTGAAACGCTGTGATAAATTTCGAGTTGCGCTTAAGCGCCAGGTAAAATTAAACGCCGCTTCGATTTTCTGTACCAGAGAAATTACTGTGAACATTAGCATGCCGAGCCCCAATGCTCCCAATACACCGATTTTCATATTCTCCACAAATCCTACGATGTTATGGGTAATCTCAACTCCCGCTTCACCCAGTGATTCGAACAGGTTTAACAACATGGGCTCAATCTTGTCACGGACACCAAAGCCTTTTAACACCGAAAAACTAACTGCCAGCAAAGGCACAAAAGAAAGTAACGTGGTGTACACCAGACTCATCGAACGCAGGGTTAGCATACCGCCCTGTAGGTCACGCAATATCATCGCCATAATGCGCAGAAAACGGGTACCCTCAACCTGCCAGTAAGGCGCATTGCTCAGGTCTCGCGTCCAGACAACGAATCCAATTTGTTTCAAAATGCCCTGCATTTAACTACCAGTTTGCGTGTTTTAAATATTCAATTTCTTGTTCGGTAGATTGCCTTCCAAGCACTTCATTTCGATGAGGAAAACGTCCAAAGCGTTTAACCACGTCTCGATGATGATGAGCAAAACGCAGGTTATCTTCCAGCCCTGCTTGCTGATACATCTCTACCGCAAAATCCTGATCCTGTAGTTTCTCACTATGCATATAGGGCAGATACAGAAATGCCTTCTGTTGACTGGAAAGCAGTTGATCTCGCCCACTTTCTATCAATTGTCCCGCTATTGCTCGGGCATGCGTTTCAGTGGAATATTGGCGAGCATCCTGTCGAAACATATTCAAAGGAAATTGATCAAGAATAATCACCAATGCCAGTGCAGATAGTGGCTCCTGAGCCCAATGATCATAAACGCCGGCACGCGCTCTACCCCAGATTTGCTCATAACGCTCACGTAATAGCGCATCGAACTCGGACGTAGAATTAAACCACATGGGCTGAACTTCATCTGAAAACCAGAAATCAATGATTTCAGCAACCAGTTCATCATCTTTCTGCAATGTATTCATTACTTACCCCTGTTACTCATCAACAATCAGCCAGCCACTCAGCTAGATAGTATAAATATTGACCTTCGGATGATTTTGACGGCCCCAGCACCTTAGCGGCGAAATACTGCTGCTCGGGTTGAGCATCACTGATAGCCTGTTCAGCGGAGTTTTTAATCACTACACAACTAGCTGAAAAACGATTTCGATTACGCCGCGGTACATACACCACAGCGTATTGACAGGTTGAAACCTCAGTTTCAGGATCAGGAGGGACAAAACCCCGCATGCTCAACTCCTTGACGGGCTGATAAGCTTAACCAACCACTTGAAAATACTGTATTTTACGAAAGTAGCTTAGGGTATTCTAACCGCCAAGATAAATAAACCTTAATTGACATGTCATCCATCTTTATAACAGGTACCAGTAAAGGCCTTGGCCTCGGGCTAATTCGCTATTATCTACAACAAAAGGCAGAAATCTACAGCGTCGGCCGCAGCCCCTGCCCGCTTCATCATGCTTTATTACATCATACACAAATCGATCTTGCTGTGCTTAATAGCATTCAAAGCAAGCTAGAAGACTTTCTTCCCCCACAGCTAGATCTGGTTATTCTGAATGCAGGGATATTGGGTGAAATCAAAGACCTGTCCGACACTTCGATGTCTGAGGTCACAACACTAATGGACATCAATGTATGGTCGAATAAAGTTATTATCGATACATTGATTAAGCAGGCTATTAAGGTGCACCAACTGGTGATCATTTCATCCGGGGCTTCGGTCAATGGCAACAGAGGCTGGGGTGCTTACTCCATCTCTAAAGCCAGCATTAATATGATGGCCAAACTGTACGCCGCTGAAATGCCAGACACCCACATCACAGCCTATGCACCAGGTCTGGTTCACACAGCCATGCAGGATTACCTTTGTCATGATGTGGATACTGCTAAATTCCCTTCCATTAAACGTCTGCAACAGGCCTATCAGACCGAAGATATGCCAGACATCGATAGTGCAGCTAAAAAAATCGCCTTAAGCTTCCCGCGCTGCCTGGAATTTGCCAGTGGTAGTTTCGTCGACATCCGTCAGCTATAGGCAACAGACCCGTGATTTTACTGTGCACATTAAATGCCCGTTATATTCATAGCGCCCTGGGCTTACGTTACCTGTATGCCAATATGGGCGATTTACAGGGTCAAACCCAAATACAGGAATTCACCATCAACCAACGTCCGATTGATATTGCTGAAATTATTTTACAGCTTAATCCAGATATTGTTGGTGTCGGCTGTTACATCTGGAATATCCAGCAGGTCACCGAAGTATTGGCGATACTCAAAAGTCTCAGACCGCAATTAGTCGTGGTACTGGGTGGCCCGGAAATCAGCTTTGAGAGTGAAAAATCCAGTGCTTACCCTTACGCCAATCATATTATAAAAGGACAGGGTGATCTTGCCTTTGCCAGCCTGTGTCAGGACATACTTCAACACAAAACCGGCCTGGCAAAAGTCATTAATGCTGAAGCACCACAACCCAGGCAGTTACGTCTGCCTTACGATTACTATAGCGATGAAGATATTCGACAACGCGTACTGTATGTAGAAGCATCGCGTGGCTGCCCTTTTAAATGTGAATTCTGTCTGTCTGCCTTAGATAAAACCTCGCTACCTTTCGAGCTGGATGACTTCTTACAGGCAATGGATAAACTCTACCAACGTGGAGCGCGTCATTTTAAGTTCGTCGACCGAACCTTTAACCTGAATACCTCAAGCAGTTCAAAAATTCTTGAATTCTTTCTGAGCAAACCATTGCATGATCTATTTCTGCATTTTGAACTGATACCGGATCGCCTGCCCGATGAATTAAAACATCTGATCGAACAATTCCCTGATGGCGCATTGCAATTTGAAATCGGTATTCAAACCTTTAACTCAGAGATACAACAGTTAATCAGTCGCAAGCAGGATCATGAGAAAACCCTACATAACCTGCAATACCTGAAGTCACAAACTCAGGTCCATTTACACACCGATCTGATAGCCGGTTTACCCGGTGAAAACCTGGCCAGCTTTGCAAAAGGTTTTGACCTGATGGTTTCGTTGCAGCCACAGGAAATACAGCTGGGTATTCTAAAACGGTTACGCGGTACTCCGATCACGCGACATACACTGCCTTACCAGATGATCTATAACCCACTGCCACCTTACGAAATATTGAGCACCGGCAGCATGGATGCCAACACCCTGTTTCGTTTCAAACGATTTGCTCGCTACTGGGATATGCTCGCAAACTCAGGGCGCTTTGAGCACAGCATCCCGCAAATACTGGGCGATTATCCCTTTGATAACTTTATGCAACTGTCTGACTGGTTATTTGACACTACTGCACAGACGCATAAAATTGCTCTGCCACGTTTATTCAGGCTGCTTTATGAATTCAACCCTGATTTGATCGACGCATTACAACAGGACTTCATCAAAACCGGCATAAAAAGCACTTTTCAATCGGTAACACAGAGCGAACCAGAAAGGCAAAAATCAACACCATCGGCATCAACACGACAACGGCGACACGTAAATACATGACTACAGACATCATCATTAATAGTAACTTTGACGGCGGTAACATCGAATGCATAGACGCAAGCAGGCCGGACCATATTCAACTTTCCATCCGTAGCGATGAGCAGTCAGACTTTTATCAGTGGTTTTATTTTCGTGCTGCTAATGTACTCGATTTGCCCTGTCGTTACGTGATTACCAATGCCGCTAATGCCGCCTATCCACGTGGCTGGGAAAACTATCAGGCAGTTGCCTCTTACGACCGGGAATACTGGTTCCGTGTTGAAAGTAGTTATGAAAATGGTCAACTTATCATTCAACACACCAGTACTCAGCCACAGATTTACTTCTCCTATTTCGCTCCCTATAGCATGGAACGCCATGCCGACCTGATTGCCTATGCACAAAGCAGCGGGGGTTGTGACATACAGACGCTTGGCACTACCATCGATGGACAAAGCATCGACTGTCTACAATTTGGCTCGCACGATGAACACAAAAAGAAACTATGGATGATTGCGCGTCAACATCCAGGCGAAACTATGGCCGAATGGTGGATGGAGGGGATGATTAATAAACTACTGGATGAAAACGATGCGGTGGTTAAGTCGATTCTTGAGAAAGCGGTAATTTACCTCGTGCCCAATATGAACCCGGATGGTAGCCGCCGTGGACACCTTCGTACCAATGCAGTTGGGGCAAACCTGAATCGCGAATGGGAATCACCGACCCTGCAACACAGTCCCGAGGTTTACCATGTTTTTGAAAAGATGAAAGCCACTGGTGTCGATTTTGCACTCGATGTGCATGGGGATGAATCTTTACCCTATAACTTTATCGCAGGCACTCAGGGCATCCCGAGCTGGAACCCACTGCGCCAGCTAAAACTCGACACCTTTAAAAACGCCCTGGCAAGTATTAATCCAGACTTTCAAACTGCTCAGGGCTACCCACCTAACCCACCCGGCACAGCCAATATGAGTTATTGCTCCAATGCTGTGGCTGAATATTTTAATTGCCCGGCAATGACGCTAGAAATGCCTTTTAAGGATACCTATGACACTCCTGATCCTCTACAGGGCTGGAGTCCTGAGCGCTGTATCAAACTGGCGGAGAGTTGTCTTGATGCTATTCACCAGAGCTGGCAACAGCTTATCGATTAAGCTCTGGTGCTGGAGCAATTGACAGCACCACCTGGCCCATTTTATTTTAGGGGAATTATTTAACAGCTACTTGCCTGTTTTTCAGTATAGTATGAGTACTACCATTCTGAAATCCACAGCTGGACGAGTTGTAGTGCGCTTACGGAGGTGTAGATAAAGGCGTGACGGCGCAGAATAGCGAGCTATTTTAGGGAGAGTTACAAGGCTGTAGCGTCCTGCTCACGCCCCTTACCTATATCCATATAGGCAACGCGCATAGATACGTCGACGAAACAGTGAGTTACTCTCTAAAACGAGCGGTCAACTGAGGAATCCAGGATCATTTACACTGAGCGGATCTTTTCTGCTATAGTGCGCGCCAGGAAAAGACACCAACGCATTATGAAAAACTCTCGGATTCTCAAACCACTATTGCTACTCTTAGCGATAGGCACTCAATCGGTACAAGCAGACACTTATCTAGAATTGTCGCCAGCTCAGATGGCGGTTAACACAACCAATGCATCAACCTACCCGTTGCTGGCAGACCTTCGATTGGGTTTTGCCACCCCTGATCACCAGATAGAACTCGCGCTAATGACCACCATTGAGGATGACAGCCTGAATCAACTAACTGTTGAAGCGCCACTGGTGAACTCAGTGCTCTACCATTACATACCCAGTTTTAACAGCAGCTTGAAACTGCACCTCATTGTTGGTGCCAGTCAGGTCAATATTAAATCCAGTTATCCAGGCACAAACGGCACAGACGATACTTTCAGCGGCATCAGCTTCGGATTTGGTCTGGAAGAGTCATTCCACTCCATACCTCAACTCAGCCTGTCTCTGGACTGGATCCAGTTATACCGAGGGCAGGATTTGAACATCAATGCCACCAGCCTGGGAGTTCATTATGAATTTTAAACGCATTACGCAGTGGTTAATATTAAGCAGTCTGATTATGCTTCTCATAGCCTGTAGCGATGAAGCGACCGAAAAACAGCTAGTCAGTTTACATACGACCGCTGCTCAGGATGTTTCTACTATCGAGTTCCCAGCCTCTACAGAAGAAGTAGTATCAATCAATAGCCTAACCGCTTTTTCTGTACAGGGACTAAAATCCAATGGCACAGATAGAGTCAGCTTAACCAGCCAGATTGACTGGTCTTTATCGGGCGGCGCACTGAGTTCAATTGATCAGGATGGTCGCCTCACAGCCGCTCCAACAGCCGAGTCAATTACGGTTTACGCCACACTCGGCATACTCAGTACCTCCATTGATATCCGTATCTCGGCAGCTAAATTCGACCAGGTGGTCAGCCTGAATCCGGATGATAAATTGCCTATCAACATCGAGATGTGCCAGTCGCAAACCATCACACCTTTTGGAAATTATATCGATGCTAATGGCAACGTAGAGTATCGTAAGGTAGACAATAATGTCATTAAAACAATTGGATGGAGCATTCTAAATAAAGCCGATGGATCTAAATCACAAAACGCTTATATCGAAACGCTTGGCAGCACTACCACCCTGTATAGTCTCGCTGCTGGAGACCTGATTGTGCAGGCGACAGCCACATCTGCTTATAGTGGTAACGAAGCCACTTATGAAGTTTCCAGCCAGACTATCGGTAATGGACTGGATAGCGTCAAGATTTGCTACAGCAGTGCAACAGACTATGCGAGCTGCAGTGTCACTAATCCCAGCGTTGAGCAGGACAAGGAGATTTCATTTGTTGCTATTGGTCAATACGCCTCGGGAAGCTATCAAAATATCTCTCGGACCGGCAAATGGGGCATCAGTAATGAAAACATGACCGCTGGTTTTAGTAATAGTATTCAACAAATCGATGTAAAAGGTAGTGTTGTACCAGCTGATAAAGATTCAACAACTTCAAGCTTATATGTTGCCTGTGGGGACATTAAAGAAACAATCACGGGTAATATTACCCAGGGTACCATTCTTGATAGCAGCGTTGAATGTAGCGCCGATACCGGTACCGATTGCAAATCCTCATATTCAAATATCACGATTAAGCAACTTTCTGTTGAATCCTTGACAGTAAAAGAAGGTAACAATGAACTCACCAATGCCACGACATATACACTCAGTACTCGCCCTGATGAAATTGTTTTGAAAGTTTTTGCTACTTACGACAAAAACAGCGCCCCAGTTGAAATCACCGATAATGCAAAACTTACACACGTAATTACCGATCTCGAAGGTAATAAAGTGATTGAAGATAAAGAAAACACTCCAGGAACTTTCACCGTTCTCAACGCAGGTAAAACTCAAATCCAGTTCAAGTACTCTAACGGGTCTTTTACTGCGATCATAGAGGTCCCTGAAACCCTTTGATACAATTCAAGTTTTTAACATCTACGGCGAGTGTAACAAACTCATAACGCACTATATAACCCTTTAAAATAAATACTCTAAAGTGGCTATGCATATAAGTTCCCAACTTTTATGCGACAATTTGTCACATACCCCGGATAATTAACGCCC
Organism: Gammaproteobacteria bacterium; assembly: GCA_050292965.1. Classification (GTDB taxonomy): domain Bacteria; phylum Pseudomonadota; class Gammaproteobacteria; genus JACNJF01. The sequence continues at coordinate 21,262 of JBNKMF010000016.1, forward strand.
CCTATACTCGCGCCTTTCGTATTAACACTATCCAGGGGCGTTCGGATGAAAAAATTAAACTTACTTACACTCAGTGTTTGTGCCAGCTTAAACTGCTTAAGCGCAAGCGCAGAGGAAAACAACAACGAAAATACAGCAGATACCTTACCTGTCATTCTAGTTGAAGGCAAAAAGATCAAACAGGTCAGCGTTAATGAAGTTAAATCTGCGGATTTAGCTGAAGCTTTAAGCAAAAAAATTCCTAACATCTCACTGGTACGTCGTAGCGGTATTGCTAATGACATCATTCTGCGCGGTCAGAAAAAAGATAATATCAATATCCTGATCGACAATGCAAAAATCCACGGTGCTTGTCCGAACAGAATGGACCCACCCACTTCACATATTCTGACCAACAATATCGAAGATGTTGAAGTCACTGAAGGACCCTATGATGTTAAAAACTTTGGCACCTTAAGTGGCGCAGTAAAAATCACCACCAAAATGCCTGCTGCTGGATTTCGCGGTGAAGTAAATCTCAACATGGGCAGCTGGGACTATCAGAAATTTGCCACAACTTTAAGTGGTGGCAGTGAAAAGATACGCGCCATGCTAAGCCTTTCTCAAGAAACCGGTGGTCAGTATAAGGATGGTGACGGCAAAGACTTTTCACAACAAATTGTTGCCAATAACGTCCCCTCTATGATGAATTACAAACCAGTATACGCTGACCATGATGCCTATAAGAAAAGCACCTTGATGGCTAAGGTTTATGCATTCATCACTGATAATCAGGAACTGGAGCTGAGTTACACGGCCAACCGAAGTGATGACATCTTTTACCCGTCAACACCTATGGACGCTATATATGATGACTCTGATATTTTCAATATCAACTACAGCTTTATGGATCTTGGTGAGTATTCCAGCAAGCTGGAAATTCAGGCTTACAACTCCACAGTTGACCACCCCATGTCTACATACTATCGCATGTCATCTGGCACCAATGCTGTTAATGAAAAAATAAGCGCGCTCGAAACTCACTCAACCGGTATCAAAATCATCAATACAACAGACCTTTCTGCGCTAGCTGATATTAAATATGGTTTAGACATCAACACCCGTAACTGGGATGGAAAATATACTGGTTTTGGCACAGCTGCAGGTATCACCGGAATCGTAAGCATCCCTGATGTAGATACTGAAAACAAAGCATTATTTGTTGAATATGATCGTGACCTGAGCGATAGCGTTAATTTCAAGATGGGTGCACGCTACGACGATACCAGCATTACCACCGCCGACAGCAGCTTAAAGAACAATGATTATAGCGCATTTAGTGCTTTCGTCTTCAGCAGCTATCAAATGAATGAGCAGCACAAACTGTTTGGTGGACTGGGTAAAGGATCACGCGTACCTGACGCACGTGAACTCTATTTTCGTTCTTCTATGATGGGAGGTATGTTACTGGG
>JBNKMF010000016.1:22721-70979 GCA_050292965.1 Gammaproteobacteria bacterium
ACTGGGTAAAGGATCACGCGTACCTGACGCACGTGAACTCTATTTTCGTTCTTCTATGATGGGAGGTATGTTACTGGGTACTCCAGATCTGGATGACACAAGTAATACCGAACTGGATTTAGGTGTAGAAAGCCAACTCGGTGACCTGTCGATGAAAAGCAAAATCTTCTATAGCAAACTGGACAACTACATTTATTTTAATTCCAGTAAATCAATGAATAAATTCGAAAACATAGATGCCACAATATATGGTCTGGATATCAGTGGGCAATATATAATCAATCCAAGTTACGATATTGATTTTGGACTTGCCTTACAAAAAGGTAGCAAAGACAATCCATTAGCTGGACAAACCGATACCGACCTGGCTGAAATTCCACCTATGAAATTAACCAGTGCTTTAAACTATCACTACCAGAAAGATAGTAGTGCGATAGTTGAGCTGATTTCATCAAGCAGCTGGAGCGATTATGATGCCGATAACGGTGAGCAGGAGCTGGATAGCTGGACAGTGATGAACCTGAAGGTTAAACACCGTTTTAACGATCAATTTGGTCTCACCGTTGGTGTGGATAATGTGTTTGATAAAACCTATGCCATCAGTAACACCTACAAAGATCTAACACTGCTTGCCGATGGCAGCGGTGATGTAATGCTGATCAATGAACCTGGACGATACTTTTATGTTAATGGTGTCTATTCTTTCTAGGAGCCTGTCAGGTTTTGGTGATCGTCGCGAAGGAATGGCATTTTGAATCAAATATTTCGATCATTTGAGGCAAATAGTGATTCTATTTAACGATAATGATCGGATTGTTGGCCAAAATGCCTTTTCCGCAGTAGATTCATCCTAAATCCGACAGGCTCCTGATACCACTGACTAAACTTGTAAATCTCCTGATGCAGTAATGCACCAGCCTGGGCACAGGGACGTGCTTTTTTTTAAAATTACCTTGCACTTATTTACCGATACAAAAACTGACCTGTAGACAGTCTTTATCTACAGTGCTGAACATTAATAAAATCACTTTCAATCTATCGCTTAAAGCGAGTTAAACAAGGTCTTTATGCATTTGGCCAAATCAAGCTTCAACCTGGAATCCACAGTTGGATAAGTTGTAGTGCGTTTGCGGTGGTGTAGATCGAGGCATGACACGCAGAATAGCACTAAGTTAAGTGCATTTACCAGGCACCTATCTTGTCTGAGCCCCTTGCCTTTACTAGACCGAGCTGTTGATTTAAATATGGGAACGACCCTTAACTTAGCGCCATTCAATAGTGCCCTCAGAAACGTGTTAAATAGTAGAAACAAAAAAGCAGTGCCATTTCTGTCACTGCCCTGAAATATTGTTAAAGTATTGAGCTTATTTTTTCTTTCGTCTGTTTAATCCAACAAGGCCGAAAAGGCTTGCTCCGAAAAGGAGAAAGGTGCCTGGCTCAGGAACTGTCGTCATCGCTGAGACTGCTTTCTCATAAATCAGTTCATGACCCAATGAAGATGGGTGAAAACCGTCCTCCCAAAAAAGATCTAACCACTCCTGGCTACCTGCGACATATTGGTCAAAAATACTAGAAACATCGATAAAAGTCAGTTTATCATCAGCGTATAGATTGTCGAAATCAAATAGCATAGCTTCGAGTGACAAGTTATAGGTCTGTGCCCATTCTGACGCAACCGGAGAAATAGCAGGTTCGCCCAGAAGATATGCGGGGGTCTTGCCGATATCTGGGAGGTTGGGCACCAGGAAGTTACGACCGCCTGCTGCGTATAGATTTTGCAAGGCCGTGTCCATGTTTGCGACTGCATCAAAGGGGGAACGCGATTGAAGAAAGTCATTTCCTCCCGCCCAAACGGTTACGAGGGCCTCTGAAGCTGGCAGGGCACCGAGGCTTGCACCAAAAGTATCAACCTGCCAGAGCAGACCGGTACCCAGAGAACCAATTGCTGGATTATCATACCCGGTAGTTGCACCGCCATAGGCGTAATCGTAAAGGTTGGCGGAATAATGATTTGCCAAATGCTCGACCCAGATAGTACCGTCAGAAAATCTCATTACGTTACCGTTATCCGAAAGACTGTCACCGAATGTCACAACGGTACTATAAGCCAGAGCACTCCCTGAGGAAAAAAGAGAAAAAAACAGAACAGATACTAAATATTTAAAATGATTCTGTCTCATACGTAGCCCTCTTTGTAAATTATTTGGATATCCAGAAACTCTGGTCTCTCAGGGTCCAGCCCCCTCGGTAATCTGCAAATTATTTTTGTCATTTATCAGTAGCCTCCGCTTAGTAAATCTATATAAACTGATAGTTATTGATGTGATCTTTAGATAGGTTCAAGTCAAACGTAATCCGCGCTATCGTTATCATTGTATACTCGGCCCAAAGTGCAAAATGCTTTGAAATTAACACCAGAACCAATATCCATGGCATCTGCTTGAGTTGCGATCAGAAATACCGTTGAAATGACTGATAAATTGATATTTTTTCATCCTTCTCCCCATAAGTATCTTTGTAACTTACTTAAGAGTTATTGGGTAGGTAGACTCTAGCGTAAGAGACAAAAAACCAAATAAAAATGGCTGAGCTAGCTTGAGAGAATGCATGTTGAAGAACAACATATTGTACCTACTCCTTATAACGTTTAACTGCATTTAGTTTAAGGCGTCCATTCTGCGTGCGTTTTTAAACTGGAACAAGTGAGAATATTCTCATTTTCGCATAGCACTAGTTTCTTGATCTAGTTGTAACTCAAGCCCCTATCTTTGTACTCTTAATCATAGCAATGCGGAATGACTTTATCTTGATTGCAAGGCGCAAAGGATAGGAAAACAGCTACGCCTCACCGCTGCCTGTTGGTAAAGAAAGCCTTCAGGGTCAGGTCTTTGTATTATAAATTTATGTATTCGTTAATTTTAAACAACATCTCAATCTCCTCGAACCTGACGCAGCCTATACCCTGTAAGGGACAACTAGTAGTGAAACTGGAAATTCCAGAATTAAATAACCCCTTCAGGGAACTTAGAGAGAAATTTATCAAAGCGCGCGTCGCATCCTGCTGTTCTTTGTCAAGGGTTGCAAAACAACCGCGTAGAAGATCGTAGCTTCCATCCTTCAATAAAATCCACACTGAATATTTTACTTCGAGCCTTTTTATCAGGCACAGGGATTAAAAGGCTGTGAAGTAACGGATTCAGGCACCTGTTAGCGCACTAGAACTCAAGCATTTTAAGATCTAGTGCGTTCTGTGTGTGAATTCGCTAAAACCTATACAGTAATACCGGCATATTTTGCAATTCCCGGATTGCCAGTGACGTTCTTCAGTTTAGGTGTATTCAGTTTTGTAATTCGCACCGTAGATTTACTTCTGAGGTAATCGGCGACTACATCCCATACGGGTGCCCCAGGAGATTGTGAACCGACTGTAGCCCAACCGGCTACTTTATAACTTTTATTGGCTTCGACCGGGGTGCCATCGTTAAGACGTAGATCAGAAATCCTTGAGCCCATGCCAGCAGCTGGGTCGCAGGTATAGTCCATACCACCCACTCGTACCATATCACCGCCCTGCTGATAATAGGGGTCGGCATTAAACAGGTTGTCGCAAACATCTTCCAGAATTGCCTTGATATCCTTACCCGTCATAGAGCGGACATAGGTCTCTGGATAGGTCATACAGGTTTGATCGAGGATATTTTCCATATAAATCGGTTCGCCAGGAAGCACACTGGTGCCCCAGCGAAATCCAGGGGACAATGATACTTGAGCATCGAGTTGCTCGACCAGTGCATCGCAGATGATCTGGTCGAAGGTACCATTGAAATTGCCGCGACGGTAAAGGGTTTCACCTGCAACAGCTAACTTCTCTCTTAGCCAGGGCAGGTGGGGTTTACGCACATCTTCAATGTATGAAGCCATCTGCGCATCCGGTTTCAGTAGATTAGAGAACACGGGTAGTAAGCGGTAGTTGTAGCCCCTCACCTTACCACCACGTATATCCAGATCCATCACGCCCACATATTTGCCATTGGAGCCCGCATTAGTAACCAGCGTTTTACCACCGGGGTTGGTGACTACCGTTGGTGCTGGCATGCCATCGTGCGTATGACCACCGAAAATAACATCGATACCGCTAACAATCGACGCCATCTTGAGATCCACATCCATACCGTTATGTGAGATGACAACTACTGCGTCGGGTTTCTCTTCATCACGTATCTGGTCAACCAGACTCTGCATCGCTTCATCCTGTATGCCGAATGTCCAGTCCGGCATAAATCGGCTAGGATTGGCTATAGGTGTATAGGGAAATGCCTGACCGATTACCGCAATACGTGCTCCACCGACTTTCTTGATGGTGTAGGGCTTGAATGCATGTCCTGAATCTTCATTGAAATTTGCGTAATCAGCGAAGCGGTAATCGAACAATGCTTCTTCGGTAACCTTGATGTTCTGAGCCAGGAATTCACCGTTAAACTCACCCAGATTATCAATGACCTCCTTGTCCAGATAAGTAAACTCCCAGTGACCGGTCATCACATCAACACCCAAACGATTACAGGCACCAACCATATCTTTTCCCCGCGTCTTGAATGCAGTGCCTGAGCCCTGCCAGGTATCACCACCATCCAGCAACAGTGAATTGCCATCCCCGACTGCAGAGCGAAGCTTATCGATCAGGGTTTTCAGGTAGGCAAAGCCACCTACACGACCATAGGTTTTTGCCGCCTGTTCGAAATCAAGATAGGTATAGGCATGGGACTGAATACCGTCGGTGGGTAGATTAAACAACTTCAGTAGTTCGGCACCCACTATATGTGGTGCCTTACCATAAGCAGCACCTATACCCAGGTTGACGTTAGGCTCACGAAAATAAATTGGCAACAGTTGGGCATGTGAGTCGGTAATATGCAAAAGACGCACATTGCCAGATTTGGGTACATCATAAAGATCTGACGGGGATTTTTTTTGTGCCAGACCTGTTTGGGGAACCAGACCAGCAGCACTCGCCAGTGCCATTACCTGCAGAAATTCACGACGACTCAGAGACATATCTATTCCTCAATAGGGTTTGCTGAAATTATTTCAGGAACCTCAGCATGCCTGAGGTTCCCTTATTGATAAAGTTCTGATTCGCGACTGCGCAAGACTGAGATCTATAGATACTTTGCCCCTTACTTCTAGCCAATCAAAACAGCTGTTAAAAAAGCATTGATTACCTAATGACTATGCAAGGACTAAATATATTCCACCAAATAATATTGCGCCGCCTGCATAACGATCAATGTACTTGAGTTTAGAAACCAATAGTAATTGGCCAAGGCCGATTCCGGACAGGTGTAACAGCGCGGTAGCCAGAGCAAATCCAAAAGTATAGGAAGCCGCTCCAATACTGATCGGCATTTCCGCGCCATGCGCATAACCATGGAATATTGCGAAAACGCCGACGATAGCTGCGCTATACATCAGCGGAAGTTTGAAGGCACCTGCAATCAATACGCCCAGTATCAAAACAGAAACCAGAATGCCTTCTTCAATGAAAGGTATTGGTAGACCGGAGAATCCCACGACGCCACCAGCCATCATTACCGTAACAAAAACCGTAGGAACCACCCACAACGCACGACCTCCTATCTGTGCAGCCCACAATCCGACAGCAACCATAGCCAGCAGATGATCTACACCGCCAATCGGGTGACCAAAGCCATGAGTTATACCAGTTGTTTCGCCAACCCCGGTATGTGCAAATGCAATACCGGGCAAAAGTAAAAGAAGCAGTGAAAGTTTGCAGATTGATTGATTCATTTGTTTATCCTCTAAAGATTAGTGTCCAACAAAATTTACGTGCCAACTCAACTCGCGCTAAGCTAAGGCATCGAATTAACACAGGTTATAGTATGATAAATTTAAAATTTATCATACTGGTTTTTCAGGCAGGGGGAAATCGTGCATATCTTGATCGATCTGGGTTTTACGTAGATCATGTTCGAGCGATATCTACCCGAGAGCAAAACCAATGAGCATGCAGCGTTTCACTATTACACTTGAAGAGTCACTTGCTGAACAATTTGAGCAATTCCGTAAAGATCAGGGTTACAGTAATCGATCCGAGGCTATTCGAGATATGTTAAGAGAACAACTTCTGGATGCCCGGCAAAGTAGCGACCTGAAGGGAGACTGTACGGCCACACTCACTTATATTTACGATCACCACCAGCGTGACCTTGCAACACGTATGACGCAAATATCCCATGATCACCATGATTTAACGGTCTCCACTTTGCATGTGCATCTGGATCATGATAACTGTCTGGAGACTATTGTCTTACATGGATCTCTGGAGCGTGTTCAGGCTTTTGCCGATGTAGTAATTTCACAACCAGGCGTCAGACATGGCAGACTCAATTGTTTCCCGGTAGAGGCGATTGCTCAGGAGCATCAACATGGAAAACTGAATCTGCCGCATCGGCATATTCATTTAAAGCCGATTTCCTGAACTATCTGATTTCATCCTTTAGTTGCGTAAATGCTACTTCTCTATAGCGACTCCTGACACGAGGGGTTAGTAATGACAGGAATAAAAGAACTAATCAGTGTTTTCCTTGAGTTGGTCCTCAGAAGAGGCTGCTAACTCATGTAGCTGAAGATTGATGACACGAGTCGTTGCCAGTATGGCAGCAAAAACCTGGTTCGAATGAACCCCTCGTGTTTTGATGCTCTTGTGCTTTGTGCGCCAGGTGATAATACATTCGGTGAGCGCGTTGGTATTGCCACCACGAGGAATGCGCACCTCGAAATCTTCCAGCTTGGGTAACACGTAATAATCCGGTTTAAATAGCTTGCCAACGGCATTGATAAAGGCATCAAAACCACCATTGCCTGCACCGGTAGATTTCAGAATTTTACCATTCAGGTCTACTGCTATGCTCACCGTCGATTCCAGATTCAGACCACTTGTGATGGAGCAATTGATCAATTTGATATGATGGTAGTCACTACTCTCCATGACATCAGCAATGATGAAGGGTAAATCATCAGGTGTAATATTCTGTTTGGAGTCACCCAGTTTTACGATGCGTTTCAGCACTTTTTCCTGATTCTCAGGGCTAAGACTCAGGTCCAGTTTTTCCAGATTTTTCAGCAGAGATGCCTTTCCACTCATCTTACCCAGCGCGTAGGTGCGTTTACGGCCAAATCTTTCCGGGCTCAAATGACTTTCGTACAGGCCACCCTTGGTATCACCGTCGGCATGTATGCCCGCAGTTTGCGTAAACACATTGCTACCCACAATCGGTGTGTTGTCGCTGATGCGTTTTCCTGAAAAACGTTCAACCATATTACTCAAATCAAAGATATGGTGCTCATTGATAGATAACTTCATGCCCATTTTATCTTTCAACACTACAGCCACCTCCGCCAGGGATGCATTACCTGCACGCTCGCCCAGGCAGTTCAGGGTGCAATGTATCGCACCGGCACCGGCAGCTACGGCGGCCATTGCGTTGGCTGTGGCCAGTCCATAGTCATTATGTGGATGAAAATCAAATTGCTGCTCGGGAAAACGTGTCACCATATCACTAATGGCAGCAGTGACTTCAGCGGGTGACATCACGCCGAGCGTATCAGGCAGTAAATAGCGTTTCACACCGCAACCTTTTACTGCATCCATCAAGCCAAAAACATAATCCGGATTATCTCTGTAGCCGTTCGACCAGTCTTCCAGATACATATTGACGGTGAGACCTTTGCTTTGGGCGTAGCTTATGGTCTGTCTGATCGCTTCGGCATGATCGGACAGTTCCTGCCTTAATTGATTGCGGCAATGATTTTCACTGCCCTTGGTCAACAGGTTTAGGGTGCGTCCGCCAGTTTCGACTATCCAGTCTACGCTGCGCGTATGATCAACAAAGCCCAGTACCTCGATACGCTCCAGATAGCCTTCTTTGGCTGCCCATTCGTTAAGCGTTGTGACTGCCTTTTTCTCACCTTCCGACACCTTGGCAGAGGCGACCTCGATACGGTCAACGCCCAGCTTTTGTAATAAAGCCTTGCCGATGTTGACCTTTTCATCTGGTGTGAAAGAAACACCCTGTGTTTGCTCTCCATCACGCAAGGTGGTATCCATCAGCTCAATATGTCGCCCTGTATCAGTCATACTTTATATCAACGCTTAAGAGTAAGGATGGCTTATTTCCACAACCAGGGGTGGGTCTGTTGCTGACGAGCTTCAAACGCATCAATCTTATCTACGTGCTGCAGGGTCATTCCAATATCGTCCAGGCCTAACAACAGGTTCTGTTTACGAAATTCGTCTATGTCGAATTTAACTACAGTGCCAGCAGCAGTTGTAATAGTTTGCTCAGGCAAATCGATGCTGAACTTGACGCCTTCGTTAGCGCGAATTTCCTGCATCAACTGATCCAGTTGCTGACGCGAAACCACTATCGGTAATATGCCATTCTTGAAACAGTTGTTATAAAAAATATCGGCATAGCTGGTTGAGATAATGGTATTAAAACCATAGTCTTCAATCGCCCAGGGTGCGTGTTCGCGTGATGAACCACAGCCGAAGTTATCTCCAGCCACGAGAATTTTTGCATCTTTGAAGGCTGCTTTATTCAGTTCAAAATCTGCATTTTCACTGCCATCGGCGTTATAGCGCCAGTCATGAAACAGGTGTATGCCAAATCCTGAGCGTTCAACCTTCTTCAGGAATTGCTTGGGAATGATTTGATCGGTATCGACGTTACTGCGGTCCATTAATGCGGCAGTGCTAGTATGATTGGTATAAGGCTTCATATTTAATCTCTCTGAATTCGCTATTTAATTTAGGCTTTATCTCAGCGCTACAGCTTGCGGATATCTACAAACTTACCCGCGGCCGCAGCTGCGGCTGCCATAGCAGGAGATACCAGGTGGGTACGACCACCTTTGCCCTGACGGCCTTCAAAGTTGCGGTTAGAGGTTGAAGCACAACGCTCGCCGGGTTTTAGCTCGTCACCATTCATGGCCAGACACATGGAGCAACCGGGTTCACGCCATTGCCAGCCAGCATCAATAAATATCTGATTCAGGCCTTCTTCTTCAGCCTGCTTTTTAACCCAGTAGGAACCGGGTACCACAATCGCGGTAACACCATCAGCAACCTTAGTGCCTTTAGCTACCTTCGCTGCAGCGCGCAGATCTTCAATACGACCATTGGTACAGGAACCGACAAATACATAATCAATGTTGATATCGGTAATATCGGTATTCGCTTTTAACCCCATATAGTCAAGTGCGCTGGCGCAGGCTTTCTGCTTTTCTTCATCACTAAACTGCTGAGGATCGGGCACTTTTTTATCCACACCTATCACCTGCTCAGGCGAAGTGCCCCAGGTAACCTGCGGTGCAATATCATCCGCATGCACAGTGATTTCTTTGTCATATACAGCGCCTTCATCACTGACTATGCTTTTCCAGTAGGCGACAGCCTGATCCCAGTCTTCAGCCTGTGGAGCAAACTCACGACCCTTTAGAAATTCAAAGGTCTTTTCATCCGGAGCAACCAGACCGGCTCTGGCACCACTTTCGATAGCCAGGTTACAGAGGGTCATGCGGCCTTCCATGGATAGTTTGCTGATTGCATCGCCAGTGTATTCGATGACATAGCCGGTGCCGCCAGCGGTACCGATATGCCCGATGATAGATAGCGCGATATCTTTAGCTGTGCAGAATTCGGATAACTCACCTTCCACATTCACACGCATGGTTTTAGATTTCTTCTGACGTAGGGTCTGGGTGGACAGTACATGTTCTACCTCTGAGGTACCAATACCAAAGGCCAGTGCGCCAAATGCGCCATGTGTTGCGGTATGGCTGTCACCACACACCACGGTCATGCCAGGGTGAACAAAGCCATGTTCGGGTACTACGATATGAATGATGCCGTTATTCGGGCTATCCATATCGTACAGTCGCATGCCGTTATCGGCACAGTTTTTCATCATAGTCTCGACCTGTTTGCGAGCTATGGGATCCTTGATTGGCTGGTCACGATCTTTGGTAGGAACACAATGATCCAGAGTAGCCAGATTGGCCGCTGTACGACGTACCGGGCGATTCGCATTTCTAAGACCTTCAAAAGCCTGGGGGCTGGTTACTTCGTGCAGTAAATGACGGTCTATATAAAGTGTAGGAGCCTGACCTTCAGATTCATGCACTAAATGGTCATCCCAGATTTTCTCATACATCGTTTTTTTCATGCGAATACTCTCTTAAATTAGCTTTTCTATTGCAGTCAGATTTTGGGGCAGAAGTATAACATCAGAAAAAATGATAACTTAATCAGTTTTAGGTATTAGGACATATTATTTTTTGAACTATGACCGCACAATATTTACGCTTTTCATGGAGGATCTGCTATGAGTTAAATCCTGATACTGTAAGGATAATCAGCACAATCATATTTCGTGCCTATAATCCTGTTTAAAATACTACTTAAACAATCCATCAATCCAGGCCTATGAAAACCTTCCTTGTATTGTTTTTTATCCTGCTCAGCACCCAGACTCTGGCAGCTGTTGAAGTCTATGTTCGAGACCATGAATACTACGCCACCGATTATGACTCAAAATATACCAGTCGCATCAATGCTATCGATGGCGTGAAACGAGAACTGGTGGAAGAACTGGGTACCTATATTAACTCGGTGATGACGATTGAAGAGGATGAGTTGGGTAAGCAATACGCAAAACACGACTATGTAACCCTGTCAGCCGGGATTACTTCGATGAAAATACTTGAAGAAGACTGGAATAGAATAAGATACTACGTCAAGGCGAGTCTGCAGGCTGACTCTGAAGATGTTGCAAAACAGGTGAAAGCTCTACGTGAGAATTATCAGGTTGAGGATCAATTGCGGGAATCTCTGGAGCAACTGGGTGAATCCAGAAAGCAGATAGAAGCTTTAAAGCAACAGCTTGCTTCACTGAAGGCTAATCAACAATCAACGCAAAATAATACTCAGGCAAAAAGTGCTGAAGTGCTGAATGAAGAATATCTCAGGGCGGTACAGGCCAGTGAGTTTCAGCTGGTTTTTCAGCAGGCGATGAAATCCCTGTTGCTAGATGATGATTTTTCTACGGCTTTTGCCAGTATTAATAAGCTGGCCGAGCAGGGACATGCTAAAGCTATGGAAAAGCAGGGTATGATGTATCAACAGGGAATGGGGGTAGATGTGGATTATGCAAAGGCTTATTTCTGGTTTCAGAAGGCCGTCCAGGCGGGTGAAAAGACTGCGCTTAGGGGGATCGGCTATCTGTATGAACGGGGCTTAGGTGTCACTCAGGATTTTTCACAGGCCGCAGACTACTATCAGAAAGCTATTCAGCAGGGAAGTGCTAAGGCAAAAACCAATCTGGGGTGGTTATATGAGCAGGGAGCGGGTGTAGAGCGCGATCTAAAAAAAGCCATCAGCATGTATGAGTCATCCATTCAGCAAAAACCCAGTGGTCAGGCTTACAGTCGACTGGGGAGCATGTATATAAAAGGCGAAGTTGTTGACAGGAATTATGAACGGGCAGTTGACTACTTCACCAAGGGTGTAGCTCTTGGCAATGCGCGGAGTATGTCTGAGTTAGGCTGGATGTATGTGCAGGGGGAGGGCGGTCTGGAGAAGGATTATTCTCGAGCGCTGGAGTTGTTGAGGCGTGCTGAACGACGTTCCAATCCATTAGGAATTGGTCGACTAGGCGTGATGTACCTGAGAGGATTTGGCGTTGATCAGAACAAACAACTGGCATTTGAAAAATTTAAACGTTCGGCAGAATTGGGTAGCCGACATGGCATGACCATGCTAGGTATTGCCTATAAAAAAGGCATAGGTGTTAACAGAAATAAAAAACTGGCCAGAGAGTGGTTGAGAAAAGCTGCCGATCTGGGTTCCAGAAAGGCTGCCAGGCATATGTGAAAAGAATTTAGTTTTTAATACACAAGCCTGACGTTTTCTTAAACTTCTATTATTTCAATATTTTTATGAAGCTTGCGTATTAAAGAGTTATAACAACCAGCTGTGGCTAAATTATTATGTCGAAAAACCGCAAGATAATATTCATGATATTAATTATGCAATACAAATAAGTAATGAAAATTGTGTCGAAATGGAGTTTTCATTCGCTCCAGCCGATGGAGTTTCTGTACTCGATTTTATTGATGTAATTGGCAGGCAGCATATGGAGTCAATTATGCACAGCTTTCAAATAGAATATGCTTCTGGCAGCAACCCGGTTTCAGGTGATAGAGCATCCATTTGATTTGAAAAAACTGATTGAAGAAAAGCGCTATTGATTAAATTACATCATTCAATAGCTTTGATTTATAAAAATACTCTGATTAATTCCGCTTGATATTAGACTGAGATAGAAAAGTTCCGGTTTGTTTCGAAGTAAGTAGTAATAACCGACCGATGGCTGCAATCATCGATATGTTTGTCTGACATTTTTTTCGCGTTGCTTACCATTCTGGAGCAAGGTTAAAGGCTTGGGAACCAAACTGGAAACCGAAAGCCCCTATACTCTGCCGTTTAAGAGTCTTGAATTTTTTTATCGTAGAATGTTAGCGATCCTGGGTAATGATAGAGGAGCCGAAATAGTGGGGAGATATTTGAAAAAGACTGGGATAGCCTGGTGATATTTGGTTTACTGGTCTATGGTGGGGTTCTTGAGGTGATTCATTATAAATAGCTGTAAATAACAGGGCCATAGATAACGATTTATTTACAGGTCTTGTCTTTTGCCTATGGCACATTAAAATCAAACATCATGGTAAGACCTTTACGTATAGAATATGCAGGTTCTCTTTATCATGTAATGGCAAGGGGATACCGTCAGGAATCGATTTATCTGACTGATAATCTCTTCGCGTTTAAGCAAATCATGCATAACATCTTTTTTGAACGTTGAAAACAGGCTTAATGATTTCCGAGCATACATCGCAATAGACGACATGTTTTGCCACTTCCATAACAGGAGTAAAAATATGACCTTCGTTATTTCGGTGCCGCTTCGTTTTTTGAAGCCAGCTCTTTTTATCAGTGAACTTAAATTCAGCTTGTTCCGTGTGTCCGCAAAAAGGTTATCGATATAGTGTTTTTTGGGTCAGTAGATGACTTACTAAGGGTGGCAGTGCATCAGCCTTTGTATCATTCTTCAATAGAGCCTCTGGATGGTTTTATTGTCTGGATTTGAACACAAACATTTTACCATGCGTGAGGCTCACCTTATTCTTTATATCAATGACTTAGGCTTTTTTAAGGCTTATTTTGATCTCTAAAACTTGAATTAGAAGTGGTAACACACTCTGATTCGCTTAATCTATCAGGCTGCTTCAGCAGTTACATCCTGATACTGATCTTTTATCTCCAAAAAAACAGGTAGATTATTTAAGAAAATATCCACTAGCTTCGGATCAAAATGTCTGCCTTTCTGTTCGTGAATCAAATCAATTATTTTTTCCATCGGCCAGGCTTTTTTATATACTCGTTCACTGGCCAGCGCGTCAAACACATCAACCAATGCTGTGATTCGACCGAAAATATGGATCTCTTCGCCGCAGTATCTATTGGGGTAGCCACTGCCATCCCATTTTTCATGATGTTGTCCGGCGACTATAGCAGCGGCTTTTAGAATCGGTCTGTCTGAATGACACAGCAGATCATGTCCAATACTGGCATGAGTTTTCATTATCTCCCATTCATCCGCATCCAGTTTGCCGGGTTTCATCAGTATGCTATCGGGTATCGCTACCTTGCCGATATCGTGCATAGGTGATGCCATTTTAAGCAGTTGGGCCTGATCTGTTTCGAGACCTGCCAATAGTGCCAGTTGTCTGGAATATTCAGCGACGCGTTTGACGTGATTACCGGTTTCCTTACTACGGGTTTCGCCAATTTCACCCATACGATAAAGCAGTTCTTTCTGGGTGTTGATAATCTCCTCATTGGCTTTGACCAGCTCGGTGACGTTAAAGCCGTAAGCTGCAATAAATTCGGTATCTTCGAATGGCTGGTAGTTCAGCATATAGCTTTTGTCAGTCTCGCGAAAACCTTCAAAAACTGCCTCTCCACTGCGCTGGAAATCGGTAATATCAATTTGTTTTTGAAGGTCTTCCAGTGACTTTAAATGGGGCAGGATATGGCATGCAGCTTCGTTTCTGAACACCAGTTCCCCCTGTTTGTTAAACAGATAAACCGGTTCCGGGTTATGGCCCGGGAGTAAGGAAAGGTGGTAACGGTGTTGGGATAATTCTTTATTCACGCCCAGTGAGTGAAAAACAGGGCAGTATTTTATTGCCCCAGTATAGATCATAAAGATTGCTATAATTGCTATCCACCAGGTCTGAGTGAATGTGGCATATACCAGCAGGGCCATACCGCTGATCAGGCGTAGATGATTCTCGTAATTAAACAGGTTATTCATGAGGCACCTTTTTATATTTATATGCGACTTTAAGGTTGAGTTTAGCAGTATCGAATAGTTTCTTTAAACTGCCTGCCCTTAAGGCAAGCTCTATCAACTTACTGATATCTTATAAATATGTGGAGTGCCATTTACTCTGAAGCATGGCTCACCGAATGGTGAGAGCATGCACCTATCGGCCCTGTTTTGCATCAAAATCAGGCAAAAATGACAGCTTGTAGTAGGAAGCTAATCAGTTTTGCTGGTTTTATACTCATTCTTACGTCCTCTGATTTCCTGTACCAATTCCTGTGCGGAATATTATTTGGCGGTAATTCAGTATCCGAAGTGACCAATGGGTGATTCTTTTCTCACATTTCAGCAGGTGGGCACACCAGATCAACCCTCTACCGAAGCCAGGCATCAGGATATTGCTTCCAGCTTCTACTCGACATTCTTCCAGTTCCTCGACCTGGGCTATGGCTGTCGTTGCTGTCGACATGTTGCCGTAGCGGTGGATATTGATAGAGAGTTTCTCTACTGGCACCCCCCGGTTTGCCAGTGATTCAATAATTCGAAGATTAGCCTGGTGAGGTACACAAGATCCACCTATGTGGAGCCTTGTGTTGAAGTTACCCACGACACATAACCCTCAGCCCCCTGATGATTTTTTTCACCTTTAATCTGATAACACAGGTCACAGGATCTTTTATTCCTAAGAAGCCTACCAGCGAACAAAAACATTATATGTGTTTAGCAAAACGCTCATAGTGACTTTATAAACCTTCTTTTAACTGAATCTGAATGGCTTAAATTTAATCTCCTTTCCAATATTTTTTGTCCACAATTGTTATTCACTGGTGTAAATGATTTTCCCGTAAAATATTTTGACGAATGTCAGATTTTTTTACATTTATATACTGATTAAGTTTTTTTTAAATACTAAAATCTATATAACTTGTAGGGTTTTGTTGTGTTTGGAATAATAATTGCTATATTAAATTACTACAGGGGGCCTATACCACGACCCATTAATAAACAGGGAGATTAATAATGACATTTTCTAAATTCATTGTAGTAAGAAAAATTCTGCTGACTGCTTTATTGCTATTTAGTTTTACACAACACTCTTACGCCAGTTTTATAAGCCTGGATTCAGCAACCTATGGCCTAAATTCTATTACTCTAGATACAGACACAGGCTTGGAGTGGATTGACCCCTGGCGGCCCATTGTTCAGGGGAGATCATCTTATGGGTTTAATACTTATTACGATGTTCTAGCCTTATTAGGTGTAGGTGGTTATTTCGAAGGGTTTCGTTTCGCGACTAAACAGGATTTGGACACGCTATTCTTTAGTTCTGCGGGTTTTGATTCAACCACAGCGCTTAGTTCTTCTACAGCCACTGAGAGTGACAAAATTGCGGCTGCCGGTTTGATTTCGTTTTTTGACACTACCTGGGGTGTAAATAACGGGCCAGATGATTACCAGGCTATATTGGATGGTATTTATGATAGTGGTATACAGGGCCAACCGGGTTCGGTTTATATTGATGTTGCTGCTTTGGGAAATAAATTATATGGAGGTTACATTACCTATTACAATCAAGACCCGGCAAAACTTATTAGTAACAGCACGCCTTATGGTTTCTGGTTAATCCGAGATTCCACTATAAAGGTTCCAGAACCCTCTTACCTGATTATTTTTGTTGCTTTCTTTGCGTTTTGGATGATTAGAAGAGAGACGTACTCAACAAAAAATAACGCCGTTGCATTAGAGAGTTAAGGAAAAGGAACTAATCCTATGAAGGCCTGGAAGTTAGACGATATTTAGTGACGATGATCAGGGATATGCCCCCCCAAATAAGTCAAGAATTCAATAGCTCTATCAACTTACTGGTATTGCATAAATGTGTGGCGTGCCATTTAGTCTGCAGTATGCTCACCGAGTGGGTGAGCATGTGTCTATCGCCCCTGTTTTTCATCAAAATCAGGGCAAGGAAACTGCTTGTAGCAGTCAGCTAATCAGTACGGTTGGTTTTATACTCATTCTTACGTCGTCTGATTTCCTGTACCAGTTCCAGTGCGGATTTATCATTTGGTGGTAATTCAGCATCCGAAGTGGCCAATGGCGTGGTTCTTTCCCCCCATTTCAGCAGGTGGGCATACCAGGTGAGCCCGCCACCGAAGCCAGGTATCAGGATATTGCTCCCAGCTTCTACTCGACCTTCTTCCAGCGCCTCAACCAGGGCTATGGGTGCCGTCGCTGCCGACATGTTGCCGTAGCGGTGGATATTGATAAAGACTTTATCTGCTGGCGCCCCGGTTCGGTTCGCCAGTGCTTCAATAATCCGAAGATTAGCCTGGTGAGGTACCACAAGATCAACCTCATCCATTGATGTACCAGACTTGTTAAGTACATCGTTGCAGGCATTCGCCATGCCTTTGACCGCACGTTTGAAGATCTCCTGACCTTCAAACTGCCATTTGACGTCGCCTAACATTGTGCCCTCATTGGCGTGTTCAGATCCCCAACCCCGTAGATGCAGGATGTCTCTAACCTCTCCGTAACAGCCAATCGACTCAGCCATAACACCCTGCTTCTCTTCGCTTGCTTCTAGAAAAAAGGCGGCGGCGCCATCGCCAAACAATACCGCCACATTGCGGTCATTCCAGTCCATGACAGGAGAGATGACTTCTGCACCTATGACCAGAGCATTGCGTACAACTCCCGTGCGAATCATGCTGTTGGCCACTGTCGTTGAGTAGAGGAAGCTGGTGCAGGCGGTATTGAGATCCATACAGGCCGCATTACTGGCAGACAATAGCCTCTGTAGCCCCGAGGCGGTATTGGGGCAGATACGATCGGGAGTCGTTGTGCCAAATACGATTAAATCCACATCTTCAGCGCTTTTACCGGCTGCAGCCAGGGCGCGTTGAGCTGCAACATGGGCTAACTCTGAAACAGGAACATGAGAGATCCGGCGTTGTTGCATGCCGGTACGTTTACGGATCCATTCATCATCCGTATCGAGAAAAGTAGTAAGATCATCATTGGTCAAAATGGCAGGGGGAAGACATTTTCCCCAGCCGGTAATTGCTGCATAGGTCATCATTTTCCTATCTTTAGTGCATTAGGTTTTGTAAATCTGCCTATCATTAAACAACTAATTACTATTGCCAGTTTAGCTAAACAGACAGCCGAATAGTATGCAGATAAGGATAGACCCGAGAGAGCGTGACATTATGAAATAGCCATGTCGTTAACGGTAGTTATATCTAGCAGTGAGAGCAGGATCAAGTCTTACTTTAGTCAAGTAGAAAAAGTTTGACAAAATGACACTGAAATAGCTACCCCTGTTGATTTTTGTTAATAATGATAAATAGTTGACCTGACCCTGACTTAACTTGATGTCTAAACACAACCATGATTAGTTTTGCCAAAATCTTAAGGCAGCTATAGAGAAAATCTAATGAAATTATTTACTACATCCGACGTGGATCAATTTTCGGCATAACAGAGTGAACCATCGACCTCTTGGCGGGGTAATTATCATACATTAGATTTTTGGTGTTACCGATCATCTTTGCGAAATTGCTGATAGCAGGCTAAAGAGGGCTATGTTGGTGTGGTTCCAGAATTTTTAATCGCCTGCAACCCGACATTCAACTGACTTATAAAGATGTTGAACAGGATAGAGAACAGGGCATGTAGCTACGGACCGAGCAGGTTAGTTATACTCGACATAGTAGCCGTAATCCACAGCCATAAAAACCTGAAGGCAGTAGTAATGGATTCTGCTGGGATGGGACGCTTGCATACCTTGCCGCAAGTCAATTAGATATCGTTGCAGGGATCGCCTATTACGGTACCTGCATACGCCAGAATCTTACCAGCATGCCCGTTTCTGTTTCAATTAGGAGCCAGAGATCATCTGGTATCAGTTGAAGATATAGAGGCAGTGCGGCAGGTAAATCCTGAGGCCAGTCTTTTTATCTATGATGAAGCAGGATATGCTTTTAGTTGTGAACCGCGAGAAACTTTTCACCATGAAAGTGCTGATTTAGCATGGGTCAAGAGTCTAGAGTTTTTCCAACAGCATTTGGGTTAATTGTTAAATATAGTGAATGGCAGGAAAGAGCTATTTCCACTAAACTCTAATTTCTATTAGAAGCGGAGTTTATTCATGAATCCAAAAGACATTGTGGCGCAGTTTATCGCCGATATTCAGAACCAGCGTACTGATGAGGCAAGGGCCTTGCTGGTTTCTGAGGGTTTTGAATATGTAGGTCCGAATATGCGATTTCTTAGTCCGGATGATATGATGACCTACCAATTCGGTATGTCTGCCATCCAGAAAGACCTGATCCTGCGCCAGCTCAGTGCCGATGGGGATCACGTGTTCGCGATCCTGGATTACCGGACCAACTTTGCAATGATCGGGGATGTACGACTTGCAGTCTGGTTCCGTGTCCAGGGTGACAAAATCAAGACGGTTGAAGCCTTCTATAATGCAGCAGTGGTTGAAAACATGCTTGGGGGAATCCTCCCTTCAGTCAGCTGAAACAATGGGGCTGCAGCCAATGCAATGGGTTGTAATAACTAAAACGCGAACAAATGGAGTCAGATAAAAATCACATAACTAATGGGGTCACAAATTAACTCTTGAAGTGAAAAGTCCCATAACAAACCACTCAATCTTATAATCTAAACCGGGTCTCCTAAGTAACTCCGGTAGTTATATCTAGCAGCGTGAGCAGGAACAAGTCTTATAGTTGTGAACCGCGAGAAACTTTCCACCCTCAAAGAGCTGATTTAGCACGGGTTAGGAGTCTGGATTTTTTTCAACAGCATTTGGGTTAATTGTTAATATCTAATGGGTTACCTTCAGGCTTTATTTAACCTTAACAATAATGATTAGTAATCAAATCCTATTTTGTCGCTGTACTGCTGTATTTATTGAGCAGGGTATAGGCAGATAACAACAGGTGGCGTCCATTTAAACCTTTTTCACTCATGTCTTTTGCCCAGGCTGCATGAACAGAATATGATGCTGCGCGAAATTTATCTACCTCATCTAGAGACATCTGGAATATTGTATTACCGTTATTTTTGACCAGGTTTCTGCCGGGGTTCTCACTCTGGACCCATAAACCCCCCATCGATTTGGACCATGCCATGCCAGAATTGTTGTCAATGACTTTCTTTAAATCTTCTGGTAGTGAATTGTATTTTTCCTTGTTCATAGCAAATACAAAAACTGCAGCATAAATACCGCGTTCACCTGGAAATTCAGTGTGATATCTGGCCAGCTTTTCAATATGGAAAGCTGGCACCACCTCCCATGGTATTACACTGCCGTCAATTTTATTATCGGTCAACGCTTTTGGCATTTGCGGTAAGGGCATTTGTACAGGTACTGCGCCGTAGGTCGTCAGGGTATCAGCAACAGGTTGACTCGGTGCTCGAATCTTTAACCCCTTGAGATCTTCAAGGCTTTTGACGGGATGGTTAC
Source organism: Gammaproteobacteria bacterium (assembly GCA_050292965.1). GTDB lineage: Bacteria > Pseudomonadota > Gammaproteobacteria > JACNJF01. The sequence continues at coordinate 42,675 of JBNKMF010000016.1, forward strand.
TGGTATGCAAAACACCTCGATCATGAGTCCAGAACATTAGAGGATGAACATCCTTAAATTCATCCTGTGCAGCCTGGTTGGTTTCATAGAACTCCTGTACCGCCTGCGAACTACCTTCAGCGTTGGTCACCATAAAAGGGAGTTCAAATACGGAAATAGCTGGAAAGCGGCCTGGAGAATAACCTGGTAATGTCCAGACGACGTCGACCGTCCCGTCTTTCACCTGATTAATTAAATCAGGTGCTTTACCGCCAAGCTGCATTGAAGGATAGACCTTGACTTCAATACGACCATTCGATTCCTTTTCAATGGCCTTTTTCCAGGGGATGATGAAGTTTTTGTGAGCAGGCGCCTGTGCGGGTAAAAAATGTTCGACAGTGAGTGTGATTTCGGCTGCTTGAGCATTAATAGTTACTAGAGTAAGTAAAGTAGATGTCAAAAATAATTGTAAGATAAGACTTTTCAGAAACTGCATTTTTCGGAATACCTGAGATGAATTTATACTGCATCGCTGGCTCAAACGAATACCCACAATTTGCCGTGACTGACTGGGCACTTTAAGGCTGGATTTTAATCTCTACGGTTTAGAAGGCTGCAGCCAGGTGTAGACGGAAGTAATAGATAATCCGATTAGCATAAGACGATTCACTTCTGATTTTTCCTTATATAACTGTACTGGTCAAGTCGAACTGGACACTTTTTTTTGTGAATTTTTATAGTTAATTAGTGACTTGTCACCATTCGCAGTATGCAGCCCCTTAAGATTGTAATACCTCATGTAAGCCGCTACATATTTTTTTATAGGTTCTCGGGTAGGTTGTGCAATTTTATATATCCAATCATGTTTGAGACTTCCAAAAAATCGCTTAACTACTGCATTGTCCCAACTGGCATCTGCATCACCCATACTAGCCCTTAACGCTATATCCTTTCAGCAACTTTCGATAACACTTAATCGTATATTGAGATCCTCGATCACTATGAAACACTAGCCCATGAGAGGGACGTCTCAAGTTATAAGCCATCATCATGGTTTTATACATCAAGTCTGTGGTCATGCGTTTACTAATAGACTCTTGGATGAGTGGACAGGTATAACAATTTATAAACATTGGAGAAAAGTGTAAATATTTCACAAGATAATGGAAATCATTATTTTGAAAAAATTGAATGGTAGCTTTGTGAACTGACTCAAGCAAAAGACATTAGCAAGTCAGTATAGTTATTCTTTAAACGGAGCAAGTGAATCTGGAGGTCAAATCCTTTGTGAATACCAGCAATAATGCACTGTCGATACAAGTTTTGATTGCACGGTGTTTGACCTGATTCTAAGTTTAAATTGAAGTTTGGCTTTCAGGAAAAGAATGCAGAAAAAATTACTATTAGCACAGATCAATTTGTTAGAAAAGCCAGGGCAGATATCTTTGCAAAAAGCTTATCCTATCAGAGATAATGAGCTCGATATCAATCGGCGACCCATTCTCTAAATCTAAACTGAACAGCAATGGTAAAGTTATTAGGTATTTAGGTATAAGCTTTCTGGTTATTATAAAAAAGATAAATGATATATCGTCCTGAAGTTGATGGGTTAAGAGCTCTAGCCATAATCCCTGTTGTTTTATTTCACCTTGGTTTAAATAATTTATCTGGTGGGTATATTGGTGTAGATATATTCTTTGTGATCTCAGGATACCTGATCACATCCATACTTTATAACGACCTACAAAATAACAGTTTTTCAATCATTCGTTTTTATGAACGAAGAATTCGTAGAATTTTCCCCCCTTTGTTTTTTGTTTTATTTACTACATCAGTAATATGCTGGTTTATTTTTTTACCCGAAGAATATATAAAATTCGGGCGAAGCTTATCTGCCGCAGCAATTTTCCTATCTAATGTACTTTTTTGGAATGAAGCAGGATATTTTGATGCTGCGGCTGAAACAAAACCACTTCTTCATACATGGTCACTTGCTGTCGAAGAACAATTTTATCTATTTTTTCCTCCATTTTTATATCTACTATTTCGATATACACAGAAAAATATTGTTAAAATAATTGGAGTAAGTTTGGCTGTATCCTTATCTCTATCTATTTGGTTAACCAATCAATATCCAAATGCAAGCTTTTATCTTATTCCAGGCAGAACATGGGAACTTGGAGTTGGTGCACTTATTGCGTTAGGTGCTTTCCCTGTTTTAACTAGTGCCAGATGGTCAAATACATTATCTATCTTAGGCTTCTTACTAATTATATTTAGCATAATAAGTTTTGACGTATCTACAAGTTTCCCCGGCATAGCCGCTTTAATACCATGTGCTGGTGCAGCATTGATTATTCATTCGACTCATCATAACTCAACACTAATAGGGAAAATACTCAGCCTGAAACCTGTTATTTTTATAGGATTAATTTCATATTCCCTTTATTTATGGCACTGGCCTGTAATAGTTTTCTACAAACATTTATCTTTAAAACCATTTACGATAATTGAAACATTTTTCATATTAGTATTAAGTATATTATTGGCAATAATATCCTGGCATTTCATTGAAAAACCTTTCCGAGGTAAAGACTCATTTCTTTCAAAAAAGCCTCTTTTTGTTTTAGCTATTTTAGGAGTTTTTGGATTTATTGGTGTTGGTTCGATAATTGCTAACTCTTCAGGTATGAAATGGCGCTTGCCAGATTCAGTGATAGCGCTTTCAAATGTATCTAAGGACAGTCCCAAATATGGTGAGTGTTATCTTCTTACAGGGAAAGAAGTCAATAATAATAAATTATGCAAAATTGGTAATAAACAGATCCGTCCAGGTTTTATTGTTTGGGGGGATTCTCACGCATACGCATTAATGCCAATAATTGATAAACTGGCCAATGAATTCAATCTAGCCGGTATATATGCTCCGCAAGGAGCATGTGCACCTTTAATAGGAGTTGTAAGAAAAGATAAAAAAGCCTCTCCAATTTGTTACGATTTTAATCAGGCCGTACAAGAATATATTGAAAAAACACCATCCATTAAATCAGTTTTACTTATTGGTAGATGGGCTGAAAATTTTGAGATTAAAAGATACACTCATAATTCACCACTAGTACTTAGAGATGTAGTTTCACCAGAACCTGATGATTCAAATAACGAAGCTTTCGAGCGAGGTTTAATTAGAACGTTTGACTTTTTAAAGCAGAATAATTTAGATACTACCATAGTAGCTCAAGTACCGGATCTGAAATTCAACCCTTCAAGATATTTAGCAATTGAGCAATTACTACAAAAAAAGCTAACCAAATATTTACCATTAACTGAGCATATAAATCGTCAAAAAAATGTTATGGAATTGATTCATAAGCTTTCAAATATTTATGGTATTAAAGTAATTTACCCTGACCATTATCTCTGCGATGAAAATAACTGTTCTATTCTTAAGGATGGCACTTTATTATATAGGGATAATACCCATCTATCAGTATCAGGAACAAACTACATTAAAGACGCATTTGTTCCATACTTTGTAAACCTTAAAGATACTAAATTATCAAAATACTCTGATCCTGAAAGTACTCAAAGAGATCAGTCCTCTGAATGAATAATCATAACTACCTCTCTACCAGACAAGTCCACCACCCATCTGAATATCTCTATTTATCAAACTGTGGGTTAATCCAGGAATAATGAAAATAATATGAATCACTAACCGCTTTCAGCTGGCTCGTTAAAAATTTATTTACTTTCCTCGGTTACAAGTTGAAAATTTGGCTCTTTAGAAAAATTAGTGGGTAAATTGCTTTCTCAATATCCCGTGTCTCAGGATCGTTAGCAGATATACATCCCCTTTCAAGCCTGCGGCAAAATGGTATTCAGAGCGGGATCAAATGACAGGGATGTCATTTGAGGCTCAGCGCGGTTGGACCCGCGTCTGAGCCGACCGCGATCTGGATGCCACTTTGTCGGTGAAGGGATTGAGGGGCGGCATTTTTTGGTTACTTTTTTTCTGTAGAAAAAAGTAACTCGCACATTTTAAAGGAAGAAGCTACGGAGCAAGGAAAGCATTTATTGTGTGAAATTATTCGTTCTGTGAGTTGCCAACTCATAAATTGGTTTTGATTATTCAAAAGTGAGCATTGAAATAATCAACTACTACTATCTGAATGTCTCTCTATTTCAATAACTTGCACTTCGAAATGAAAAATTCTACCCATATATTTTTTTGAGGAGGCGAAAATTCTAATAAACTGATGGGGGTAATAATTAACCCTCATCAGTGAGTAAAATTCATTCGTCCAGAATAAAAATTTTACGGTACGTTTCGAGGGTTCCAGTTAGTTTCCATTTTTAAATTGATAGTGAAGCCCTGTGCTATATCTTCCCACTTGACAATTTTATAATTTTGGTTACTACCAGTATTAATATTATCCTGAGTCACAAAAATTCCATAGGGAAAGCCAGGGCCCAGTGGGGTGCTAATCACATCAATTCCATCCGTACCTGTTGTACCATCGATACCGTTACCAGCAATCACCTTAAATGAGCCCACGTAATCATTTGTAACACGGTCATACAGAACATACCGATCACTTCCCTGACTGGAAGCAATAAGATAACCCTTGCCTCCAGTTGTATGGTAAATGGTCAAGCCTTCAACGTCTGCAACAAAATGACTTCCTTCACTATCTACAGATACTCTGCTACTGCCATCCGCTGGCTCAGCACCATATTTCCAAATACTTACATTTTCTTCACCGATATAAAAATTACCAAATTCATCATCAGCAACACAGCCTTCAGTTATACTGCCTACACTAAAACTTCGGACAAGATTTCCTACTACATTACCGTTATTATCAGATAATTCATATTGTTCAACTTCACCAGTCGTACTATTAACGAAGGCATAGAACTTACCAGTAACACTACTCTTATACATACAGAAACCATAAACGGTTAGATTAGTACTCACTGAACCTACGCTAGTCAATTTCCTTGTACTAGTATTCATTGTATAAAAGGCCAGGGTATCGTTAGTTCTGTTGCTCATCCCAACAAGATCTACTAAATTTCCGCCTAATGAGAAACCATATCTGATATCGACATTGTTCATTTTACCATCAGCTCTATATTGATGTTCTGAACCATCCAGGTTATACACAGCTATCCCACCGAGCTTGTTTGTACCGATAATAGCACTCAATTCCGGGTCAGTCGGGTGAACCCAGATAGCAGGATCATCTGCTGCGTCACCTGTAGAACGTACCGGGGCTGTTTCTACTACCGGTGACACATTAATAGTTTCAGGAACTGGAGTTAATGCTGTAATAATTACACTATCGGCAACACTCTCCACGCTGCCATCATTCACGATCAATTGCAGCACATAAGCTCCATCAAGGTCTGCAACAAAAGTTGGCTTTGCGGGAATCGTGGTCAAGAGCACAGAGTTACTATTTGCTGGTCTGGACGTAAAACTCCAATTATAGGTTAAGGTATCCATGTCAGCATCCGAGCTACCACTGCCATCCAGCGTAACGGTTGATGCAGTGTTAACATTCTGGTCAGGACCTGCATCAGCAACCGGCGTCGAATTGGCTGTAGCTGAGGTGATAGTGACTGTATCTATAGCACTATCCACACTGCCATCATTTACAGTCAGTTGCAGAACATAAGTTCCATCAACATCAGGATTAAAAGTTGGGTTTACCGAGGTAGTACTCGAAAGCACAGCTACACTGCTTCCAGGTTTGGAATTAAAATTCCACTTATAGGTTAAGGTATCCATGTCAGCATCCGAACTACCACTGCCATCAAGTGTAACGGTTGATGCAGTGTTAACATTCTGGTCAGGACCTGCATCAGCAACAGGCGTCGAATTGGCTGTAGCCGAGGTAATAATGACGGTATCTACAGTACTATCCACACTGCCATCATTCACAATCAGTTGCAAAACATAAGCTCCATCAACATCAGGATTAAAAGTTGGGTTTACCGAGGTAGTACTCGAAAGCACAGCTACACTGCTTCCAGGTTTGGAATTAAAACTCCAGCTATAAGTTAGGGTATCCAGGTCAGCATCCGAGCTACCACTGCCATCCATCGTAACGGTTGATGCAGTGTTGACATTCTGGTCAGGACCTGCATCAGCAACAGGCGTCGAATTGGCTGTAGCCGAGGTAATAATGACGGTATCTGCAGCACTATCCACACTGCCATCATTAACAATCAGTTGCAAAACATAAGCACCATCAACATCAGGATTAAATGTTGGGTTTACCGAGGTAGTACTCGAAAGCACGGCTACACTACCTCCAGGTTTAGAATTAAAATTCCAGTTATAGGTTAAGGCATCCAGGTCAGCATCCGAGCTACCGCTGCCATCCAGCCTAACGGTTGATGCAGTGTTAACATTCTGGTCAGCACCTGCATTAGCAACAGGAGCCGAATTGGCTGTAGCTGTAGTAATAATGACGGTATCTGCAGCACTATCCACACTGCCATCATTTACTGTCAGTTGCAGTACATAGGAACCGTCAAGGTCGGCAACAAACGTCGGATTTACGACAGAGGCACTGGAAAGTACGGCAGTACTGCCAGCCGGCATGGAGGTAAAGCTCCAGTTATAGGTTAAGGTATCCAGGTCAGCATCCGAACTGCCACTACCGTCTAATATGACAGTAGATAAAGTGCTGACATTTTGATCAGGGCTGGCTACGGCAACCGGAGCGGAGTTGGTGCTAGCCGCTGTAATTATCACGCTATCGGCGATACTGTTAACGTCGCCATCATTCACCACTAAAGTAACAGTGTATTTACCATCAACGTCTGCAGTAAAGGTTGGCCGGACACTCAAAACATCGGATAAAACGGCAGTACTATCTGGCGGAACAGGCATGAGTGACCATGTATAGGTAAGAAAGTCACCATCTTCATCCTTGCTCAAACTGCCATCCAGGATCACCAGACTATTTGTGGAGATATTTTGATCAGGTCCAGCATTCGCAACCGGAGGGTTGTTATTGTCAGAAAATCTACTGCTGCTATCGCCACAACTAACATTTGCTAGAATTAAAATGGCTAACGGCCCTATAACATAAAACTTTCGAAGCATTACCATATTCATACTAAATATCATTGCTGTACCATTAACAAAAAAGGAAGCGTTCTGATTCTCCCGCAATTGATTCAATTGAGTATGCTAATAACTTGTTGAATCAAAAGAGAGAACCAGACTATGGCGCATTAGTAATACGATCCTTTCACTGATACTAAAACTTGTTCCTGGACATGAATTTGAAACCCAGGCAAAACAACATCATACGGAGCGAGTTTTCCGCAAGACTTCACGCTGGCCACAGTTTACCGGTTTTGTGCTAGTGATTTAGACGTTAATTGTGGTACTAAGTCACAAAAATATATGTTGCAATGTAAAGAAAGAACATGTAGGCGATAGAGCGAAGCTGTAAGCCAGAGCCGATGCATAGGAGCGTGAAAAGAAAAATCATTAATTGGTTTAACATATCAATAACTTACGTTAGAAATTAGCGGTCAACTGCGGAATTTAGGTTCAAGGAAGGAGGAAGCTGCTCGTAAGTGATGCTGATAGTTCTGCGTCGATGAGAAGATGGAAAAAGCAAATGGCATTCTCTTGTGGAGTGTATACGGGTTCAAACTTTGCCCGGCACGAAATTGAGAAAACGTCCATCAGGTGTTTCGTCGCGAGAGCAGTTGAACCAATCGATTTTATGAAGAAAGGCAAATGACAGCTCTGGTAGCTGGCGCAGCTTCAGACAATGCTATGAATTGGGATCAGCTAGACTGGACCCAAATTTGTTGCCATGTGTATCGTATTCAATTGCGTATCGCAAAGGCGGTGCGGGAAAACCGTTGGGGTGAAGTAAAAGCTTTGTAACGACTGTTGGCCTGCTCGAAATCGACAAAATTATTAGCCGTTAAAACGGTTATGAGTAACAAAGGGGCCAAAACATCCAGTATTGACGGGCTAAAGTGGATAACATCTAGTCAGTATTGGTGTGCAGCCCAACTATATAACAATGTTACGCATAAGCTGTCGGGTCGAGAGTGTTCGGCTTAAGAAGGGTTTGAGCTGTATGACGGGAAACTATCACGTACAGTTCTTAGGGGACAAAGAGCTGCTGGGTCTAGCTACCCGGTGCAATAGGATTAATCAAGTCAGCCATAAATCTCTCACGGGTGCGACACTTTGTCACACCCCCGCAACCTCTCACCAATAGTAGAATCACAGGTCATTTTGAATTTCATAGGTGACTAATCCAGAGGCTATTCTGGATATTCTTTTAATTCATATGAAATGTTTATAAATAAGCTCTTACCCCCAATCAGGTTTGGAGCAACTAAAAGTGAGAGGTAATATGAAAACAGTAAAGAAATTATCTGGAGTTGCACTTGCAGCAACAGCGGCAACTTTATTATCAGTTGCACCATTACATGTATCAGCCGCTGGACAAGACAAAGCTGAAGGTAAGTGTCTGGGTGGAAACAGCTGCAAAGGGCAAAGCTTTTGCCACACCGCAACTTCTTCCTGCGGTGGGATGAATTCCTGCAAAGGGCAGGGATGGATTAAAGCTACCAAAGCCGAATGTGAAGCAAAAGGTGGCAAGATAGAAGAATAAGTCTGTTTCAGGACCTTTATAAAAACATAAAAGCCTCGACGGTGGCGTCGAGGCTTTTACTTTTTTACACTCAATGGTGGAGTGCTAGTTTCAGGTACGGTTACTTGTAGTAAAAATCCAGGAGTCCACAGTTGGACGAGTTGTAGTGCATTGGAGCAAGTATAGATCAAGGAGTGACGACGTGCAATTCAGCACGTAATGGGAGCCCCCACAAATCCATGTTTAACCGAGGATTCCAGGTTGAGCATGTCTGTATAAGGTGAACTATGTACGTTAGCGCACCGACAGACGAACTGTTACACTAGATTATTCTCCGAATAAACTAACTACGAATATAGGTGTCATAGTGAAGGTTCTGATTAAAACAGGGTTATGGTTGACTATTATGGGTTTTCTATTGATGGCTATGAGCCCTGCTCAGGCTGCAATGATCAGCAATTCCGAAATCGTCCAGCAGCTGGATCGAACTCAGATAGAGAACATGCTGGAACGTGCAGACGTGCAGAAACAATTGACAGAAATGGGTGTTGATCCTGTCGCTGCACTGGCGCGTGTAGATCAAATGACAGATCAGGAATTAACACAGCTCAACGGTCACCTCAATGAACTAAATGCTGGCGCGGGTGTTAGTACAGTAGAATTACTGCTGATTATTATTTTAGTGATTCTAGTTTTTTAGTAGCGAATTATTCATAAGACTTATCAGGTAAATGATTGGCAAACCCTGCCTAAACCTGGGTTCCGAGTTGACCGCCCGCATTGGAGGGTAACCCACTGTTTCGTAGATAATTTCAGTTGATTTATCTTCTCACGATCCTATGCGTCCACGCCGAAAACCCAACAGGGGAATCCTACTGTGAGATGAATTGCATGTTTTAGGCGGCGTCATATCTCTGCGTTCCCTACAGGGATATGGGTAAGGGGGGCGTGAGCAGGACGCGGAAGCCTTATAACTCCCAGGAATAGCAGGCTATTTCGCGTCGTTACTTCCTGGTCTATACTACTGTAAACGCACTACAAATCGTTCAACTGCGGATTCTAAATTAAAACCATTAAGCGTTAAGATGAACAACAGCAACTCCTACCCATTAGCTCTTAACAGTGTTTAAATTAATTTTCCTGCTCGCATGTTTGTCGATACTCAGCAGTTGTGCAACAACTCCGCAGAGCCGGATGATTCTGGCTGAGCCGCCGCCTTCCATACCTATTGCTGTTGAACTAGTGGACACGCCGTTTTACCCGCAATTAGAGTACCAGTGCGGACCAGCCGCTATGGCGACAGTGCTGGAGTTTAATGGTGCTAAAATAGCCATTGAAGAATTATCCAGAGAGATCTATATCCCAGCTCGCAAGGGCAGTTTGCAAATAGAAATGACAGCCACTGCGCGTCGCCATGGCATGTTGCCCTATAAAATAGCTCCTCAACTGCTCGATCTATTCACAGAAATAGCAGCTGGCAATCCTGTCCTTGTTTTTCAGAACCTTGGCTTTCAATGGTATCCACAATGGCATTACGCAGTTGTGATTGGGTATGACACCAGCAAGCATGAAATCATTCTGCGTTCAGGTACAAACCGACGCATGATTACCACTTTCGAGGCATTTGAGCGCAGCTGGCAACGCGCTGATTTCTGGGCATTGGTGATTGTGCCTGCAGGCGAAATACCTACAACAGCAAACCCCGAACCTTACATGAAAACAGCTTTTGCCTTCGAAGAAACCGGCCACTCAGAACTTGCGCTTAGCGCGTATCAGTCGGCAACCAGGAAATGGCCAGATGTTGCTGTTACATGGCTAACACTGGGTAATATGGCTTTTCAATATCACCACTGGACAGAGGCCATTAACGCCTTTATTACTGCCACAACTATTGAACCAGCATCGCCTGTCAGCTGGAATAATCTGGCTTATGCGCTGCATGACGCAGGCTGTGAAACCCAGGCGCAGCAGGCGCTTAGATGCGGCTTGAAGATTGCACCTGCTGATGCAAACTTACAGGATTCAATACATGATCTGATGATGCGCCCTGTTAGCAGTGAACAGATCGAATGTTTGACTATCACATGTCAATAAATCCTGTAACTTTTTCGCGCCATATTCAAAGGGGGTAGAGACACTGTTGTCGCAATGATAAGCAATGCTAGCTTTTTAAGGACACAAAAGGTATGAGCACAAACAAATTCAGACACATATTGAGTATAACGACTTCGTTATTACTACCTTAGTTTGGTGATATCAACCCAGGCACAGGCATCAGGGTTTTATGTGGGTGCTGCGCTTGTGCCCTATGACATCAATAATGCAATCTTGATGGGAATGATCCACTGCTGGGCACCGGCTTTAAATTTAGCTTTAACGACAATCTTTCTCTGCGTCTTGATCTAGAGCGATATGATGTGCTGTACTGGATACAAAAATAAATACCTACACAGATGGATTGGACTTCAGTTTTTAACTAATACCAACCAGCTACTCATCACCCCCTGTGTCAGGATACCTTTCGCCCCTGGAAATTATATATTTAACGTAAAGAGGGGCGACTAAAGGTGAAAAAATTCAGTATAAACATTCAGAAGAGTTTAAAGAATCCGTCATTAAGAAGCTGATGCCTCCAAACAAGTTCTTTTGGTCAGTATCGACGGCTGGGTTTATTTCGATGATGCTTCAAAAGAAACATTTATTTGGAGTCAAAGTCGACTCTATAAATATACTGGAAATATCAATAGCTTTGAGCATAAAATCAGTTAACAAGCCAGATCAGCTGACGCAAAAAGCGCACAGAAGTCTGGAACATTATGTGTATCCAGGGAAATATGAAATGAAATATGCTCTTCGCTACTTGATAATATGTTTAGCAGTAGTAACTAATCAGGAAGCTTTTTCTTGTTCTAGTGAAATCGTTGAAAAATATGTGTCAAAAGTATCTTATTATTTACCGAAACATTTTTGCCGAGGTGAAACAAAATTTCTAAAAATTGATATTAATACTCAGGCCAATACAAAAGAAGAAAAATTTAGTGGTATAAGTTTGGTAGTAAAAGATTCAAACGGGAATATCATTACAAGGTATAGATTGCCAAAATCATCACCGAATAATGGCCTTTGGCTAAGCGCGTGCATCACAGAAAGCTATTTAAAATCTACAGAAATTGAATTCTACATAATGCAAGAAAAGGAGGTTATTGAAAATAAAAATGGCACCTACACTCACACTTTATCAGTGAAATCAAAAACAGAATCGTGTAATTTATATGAATTTATAAAAAACATATAACAATCGTAGGCATTTGACACTGGTTACACGCTTCGCTCTGTTTCACTTGCCAATATTGCTTCTTAAGTCCTGTAAAACTTGCTCTTCTATCCATTTAAATGTACCTCTAGACAAGTTGGAAAAGTAAATTTTGTTTGTATTTCTTGTGAATTTACCTGAGCACTTATGGCTGCAAGCGATTCTACAGAGGCGATGTCTACAGCCTGTCTTGAATGCTCTTAAGGGGCGACTCCGACAGTACAGGGCATCATCTAAAAGTCAGCTTACTGGAGAAGAGGTCGTTCCGTGTTAATGAGCGCAGGTCTCAGGTGTGCTGCAGTGTAACTGGCTTAAATGCAGGGAGCATGGACTTGTCACACTATACTTGCAATACTATTGATAAGAACTACATCTATACTACTGATTTAAATGATAAATCCCCCCGAATTTTATTCAACATGATAGTGTGACCGGATGTCACGTTAATCATGCTGTTATGATTTTGAGAAAAAAGACAAAAGAATATGAAGTCTGTAATTTTTATAATATTTATTTTCGCTTGTAATCTACTACACGCCAGTCCTTTCGATAATATTAAAGGGGTTAAAACTATAAAAAAACCTGTCTTTAAAGAGAAAAAGTGTGCTGAGGCTGGTTTTCATTACAGTAATTATCTCACGCAAGCCGAGATTTGTAAGTATAGGGACAAGGGGTGCTTAATTAACGAGCATTCTAAGAGCTAAGGTGAAAATGCACTGTTTTGAGAATAATTTAAGCAGTTGCTTCGAAAATGAATCGTGGAAAACAATAAACGAATTGGTAGGGCTTAAAAACCAAATTGAAGTTGGCAATGTCTCAAAAACCATTTCTGTCATTAATGGTAAGATGACTATGCGTGTTTGTGCTCATTACAACGAATAAGGATCATGAAAAGGGAATCATATGATAAATGAATATCCAACATTATTTTGTATGGCAATGGATATGCTTGCCCCTGAATATTGCAAACACGCATTATGATATTTCATCAACTTGAATATCGTTAATATATAACGCGTGCATTGCATGGGTAAAGCTTTTCCACTATGCTCCAAATTTTCCGGTTAGCGCAGCAGGAAGCTAAAGCCGATGCATATAAGCGTGAACCCAATAACCTTACTAGCATTTTTGGAAATTCCCCATTCAATTGTGGACTCCAGGATCATTGCTAGTATCGAGGGTCAAGTGATCTTTGACTAGATTCCGTCCTTAGGCCCATAACGTGGCATCTATGCACCACTTCTCTTAAGTATTTATAGGCCGAGTGCACACGTTGCCGCCCCAACTGGGGATGTTGTCCGGATGTTTGGTGCCTGATGAAATGAGAATCAGCGCTAGCGACTGCTTCAACTCTCTAGAAAAAGGAGAGCAAGTGTGTTGAATGGATGATCGTAGAGTAGGCACAGGGAAATGGGTGGGTTCCTGGTTTCGTATACCCCCTTGATAAATAGGGATAATGAGTTTATCCTTCCTATACTTCTACTGCGATAGCGTGGTGGTTACCTTGCTACCATAGTTTTTGGCGGCATAACAGGTAAGTCTTCCCCAACTAGTATGCTTTACTCCAGAGCAGTCCGAACAATTTATTACCCAGCTGTCGGTTCGACGTTTTTATGCTGTGGGGTCGGGTTAGCGGAAAGAAAACGCAGAATCTGGTGATACTGGCAGCTGCTGATTTGAGAAACCATTAAACCTGGAATCCGCAGTTGGACGAGTTGTAGTGCGTTTACGATGGTGTAGACCAAGGCATGACGACGCGGAATAGCGGGCTATTCCAGGGGTTACAAAGTCCCCGCATCCTGCTCACGCCCCTTACCTATTTCCCTATAGGCAATGGACTGTAATGGTCTACGAAACGGTGAGTTACCTCTAATATGACGGGTCAACTGAGGTATCGAGATTCAAAGAAAGGCTATGAATAAAGAAACCTGAAAAAGCATTATTTCGAGAGGATGAGGAAAATGAGAAAGCTTTTAATCGCAATTTTTACGACAGGTCTGTTTTTCTGTGCTACTTCTGTCATGGCAATTCCTTTTTACTATGAGGCTAGTGATGTTATTGGTGCCGGAACGGTGACTTATGGGGGGGGAGCGCCAGCATTTGATTTTTTGGTAGATTCAGGATCTGTAGACACCAACATGGGGGGGTTCGTTGCAGGGAACTACACTGTCAATGTGACCCTTGCTAACTTTTGGGTAGATGCTAACGAGGATGGCAAAAATGACTTTACTTTGCCGGGGCTCAGCTTATCGTTAGGAACTTATGACATCCCTGAGACCCCTCTTTCCTGGTCTTATGGTGCTTTAGATTGGACTTTCGACCTATATAACAGCGCACATCTTTCTTATGATTTTGGTGATACAGGTCTAACAAATACACAGGTTAATCAAAGCCTGGCTTTTGTTGACTATTCCTATAGTGGTGATGTGGATGGCTTCATGTATGCAAATATTGGCTGGGATACTCTTCGAATAGACCTGACGGATACTCTTGGAGGAGATCTGACGGATACTATTTCCATTCCTGAGCCAGGCACATTTATCCTGATGGGTGCAGGTCTTGCCTGGCTGTCATTTTACAGACGCAGGAAAAACGTATTAATCACAGCAAACTATCATATCCATTGATGTTAATTCCTTGTAGGTATTATCAATCATGTGTGGACGAATCTATTATATGAAAACAGTTTGTTTGCGGAAACAATCGCGTACTGTTTTATCACTCTGATAAAGGGAGGCAAGTGTGCTGAATGTATGGACATTGGCTAGCAGCGGGAGAGGTGAGTGGAATTCGAGTGTTAGATGCCCCCTTGATATACAGGGACATAGGGATTATTCTTTCTATTCTTGTTCCATTGGAAGGATTCGATTTGTTTAATAATATTCTTACAGTTTGTACAGCTAATATCTGTCGCAGTCCGATGGCCGAATACCTCTTGCGTTATCGGCTTGAGCAGACAGGTAATTGGCAGGGCAGGGTCAGTTCAGCAGGTATTTCAGCGCTGGTATGCCAACCCGCAGAAGCGGATACGGTAGCGTTGATGTTGAGTCGTAGCATTGATCTTTCTCCCCACCGAGCCACGCAGCTGACACGGCAGCAGCTTCGCCAGGCCGATCTGGTGCTGGTGATGGAGAAATATCACCTACAGAGAGTGCTGGAGCTTGACCCCACTGCAAGGGGAAAAAGCTTTCTGCTTGGTCATTGGAGCAATAGTGAGATAGCCGATCCATACCAGCGTGGTGACGAAGCACATGCCAAAGCTCTGCAGTCAATCAAAAACGGGCTGGAACAGTGGGTAAATAAAATGGGGTTTGCTGATTACTCGGTCGGCCGGACTATATCGACTTCAAGGCATGGCCTTCCTGGTCGACTACGTACATAAAAAAGTTAAAGGGATTTCTGCATGGGTGTTTCTTTTTTACTTCCTAGATGGTTAGGGTCAGCTATTGTCTTTTTTGTCACCACTGCAATGTCAGCTTGCGCCTTTGCACCCGGTAGCTATCTTGGCAAACGGCAGGAATCCGTGATCAAGCTTCCGCTACAGCAAGGTGACGAGCTAGCGCCGGCCAACGTTAAGATCCAGGAGATCACGGCGGAGTTGATCATCGACATGTTCAATGCGGCGCGACCGTCGCGGGCAGATGGTAGTGATGCCGCCATCAACAGACCAGCGCAACCCTCCGCAGTCGACCCAGCGGTAGAGACGATCAACTACAAACTCGGTCCCGGCGATATTATTTCAATCATCGTTTGGGATCACCCGGAACTAACTACACCGGCGGGCACTTTCCGTGCGGCTGAACAAGCCGGAACCGTTGTTGCAGAAGACGGAACGATCTTCTTTCCTTACGTCGGAGTCTTACAGGTCGCCGGGCTGACCACTCGTCAGGTCCGTGATCTCCTGGCCAGCAAACTCGCCAAATACATCGAAAAAATCCAGCTCGACGTACGCATGGCCCAGTTCCGCAGTAAGCGGGTTTATGTCGTCGGCGAAGTCGCCCGGCCCGGTACGCAGGAAATAACCGACATTCCGATGACCATCCTGGAGGCAGTCAACCGTGCGGGTGGCTTCACCACTGAAGCCGACTATAGTCGCGTGTTACTTACCCGCCGAGGCTCCACATACCGGGTCGATATCCAATTAATGTACGAACAGGGCGCCACTGAGCAGAATGCCCTGCTCGAACCAGGTGACATCGTGAATGTCTCAGACCGCAGCTACAACAAGATATTTGTCCTCGGGGAAGTCAACAAACCCGGTTCACTGATCATGAACAAGAAACGCTCGACCCTGGCGGAAGCTCTGGGTGATGCCGGTTACATTAACCAGGATAAGGCCAACCCTCGCTGGATCTATGTCATGCGCGGTGACAGCGAAACGCCTGAACTTTTTCATCTTGACGGCAGCTCTCCTGATGCCTTGTTGCTCGCAGATCGCTTTCCACTGCACCCTCGAGACATCGTCTATGTTGATGCTGCCGATCTTGTGCGCTGGAATCGTGTGATAAGCAACATCCTGCCCACCTCGAATATGCTTAACATTACTAGTGGGACACGTTACCCGCTTTTCGGAGGCCGACAGTAAGCTCGGCTGAACAGTAATCGGGCGCACTGCCAGTGAAGCCCTTAATAGAGTGCCCGTCCGGCCACATGCCGAGTAGCGGTTAGAACGGAGAATGCATGGAAATAGACCAGTTTAAACAAACCATACCACAGACTACAGTGCATCCTGATCTGCAACAGATTGCTCAGGAAGATGACACGATAGAGCTTGGTGAGATTATCGCTGTCATCATGGATCGCAAATGGCTGGTTGCGATTACAACCCTGTTGTCCTTGATGATTGGTGTTGCAGTGGTATTCGTTTCGACACCAATATACCGCGCTGATGGTCTGCTCCAGATAGAGGAAAAGAGCACCGGTATGGATAAGTTGGAAGCCCTGCAATCCCTTATGGGCGAAGATACAACCGTATCTGCCGAGATCGAGATTCTCTCCTCTCGTATGATTATGAGCCGTGTGGTGGAGAGACTGAAGCTGGATATCGTCGCAACGCCCAAAACATTCCCACTGATCGGCAGCGTGATTGCCCGCCGTTACGTGGGCGACAGGCCCAGTCCACCCTGGTTCGGTCTTTCCAGCTATGCCTGGGGCGGGGAGGTCATCCAGGTTGACTCTCTCTCCGTCCCCTCGGAACACCTCGACCACCCCCTGCTGTTGGTTGTTGGCGAAGCAAATACCTTTAACGTTATGGATGAAAATGGCAAGCAAGTGCTCAGCGGAACCATCGGTACTCGAGCAAGCAACGAGGGTTTCTCTATCTTCGTCACACAGATCAAGGCTAGATCGGGGACCATGTTCCGACTGATTAAATTTTCTGAAGAAACGGCCATCGACAATTTACGCGCACACTTCGGAGTCAAGGAACGCGGTAATAAGTCGGGTATTCTGGAGCTGGATTTTACTGGCTATGACGCTAACAAAATTGGTGGTGTGCTGGATGAAATCCAGAAAACTTACTTCCGTCTAAATGTCGAACGCCGTTCAACTCAGGCCCAAAATACACTCAGATTCCTGGAGACCCAGCTTCCCGTTCTTAAAGAGAAAGTTGATACCGCTGAAGCTGCCTACAACAGCTATCGCCAGAGCAGGGGTTCGCTTGATCTCAGTCTCGAAACACAGGGAATACTGAAATCACTGATCGACATAGAGGATGCCACACTAAAACTCAAGCAGGAACGAGAAAAACTGCGCCAACGCTTTACCGCTGAACATCCGACCATCCAGACGGTCGATTCTCAGCTTGCAAGGCTTGATGAGCGCCGTAAACAGTTCGATCAGGAAGTAGCCCAATTGCCGGACACTCAGCAGACCGTTGTACGTCTGGCACGAGACATGGAAGTGTCCACGAAACTCTATATCGAGCTACTCAATACCGCTCAGCAATTGAAGGTATCTAAGGCTGGTACCGTAGGTAACGTACGGATTATCGATGATGCCCTTGTTGCACGTAATCCTGTGGGAACTAAATCCATTACTATACTCAGTATCGCCTTGCTGCTCGGGCTGGTTGCAAGCATGCTGATCATCCTGTTTCAGCTTGCCTTGCAAGTGGTCGTTGAAGACCCGGAATCTATTGAAGCCAAACTGGGGCTACCGGTGTACGCTGTAGTGCCTCACAGTAAAGCGGAAGCAGCACTGATCCGTAACTGGCAGAGAGGTCAAAAGATCGGTCAAAAGAGAGGTCAAAAGAGACGTAGAAAGAGAGGTGAATTGTTGGCCGAGATCAAGCCGAATGATGATGCGGTGGAAAGCCTGCGCAGTCTGCGCACCACTTTACACTTTGCCCTGCTGGACTCAGCGCGTAGCTCCCTGCTTATTACCGGTCCCAGCCCCAGTGTAGGGAAGAGTTTCCTTTCGAAAAACCTCGGTGTAGTATTGGCTCAACTTGGCAAACGCATCGTGATCATAGACGCGGACCTGCGGCGTGGTCACATTCATAAGGAATTCGGGTTGGACCGGGAAATCGGTATTTCGGAGTATATCACCGGCCAGTCTACACTCTCTGAAATTGTCAAATCCACTTTGGTACCAAACCTGTTTGTAATCACTACTGGCCAGATTTCCCCCAATCCGTCTGAACTACTGATGCATCAGCGTTTTGAAGCCTTGCTTAGCGAGTTGAGTGGGGAATTTGACACTCTGATCATTGATGCGCCGCCTGTGCTTGCTGTTTCAGATGCGGCCATCATCGGCCGCCATGCGGGGGCGACAATGATCATCGCGCGTGCGGGCAAGCATCACATTTCCGAACTCGAGCAAACAGTCAAACGACTCAATCAGGCGGGTGTACAGGTCAAGGGGTTTATACTCAACGATCTCAATACCGATCGCCAGCGCAAACGCTACGGGTATAAAGGCTACGTTTTTAATTATTCATACAGGTAATCAGGCACTATCAGGTATTGAATATTCAGGCAAACTCAAATCAATACCTCGTCAGCTTGCGGGGAGGATTTTTATTAATTCATATGCCCTGAAAACAACCCGGTAAACAGCAGCCCAAACGATATCCTGCAGACAAGGACTTTGATACTGAACTACACCATAGTACATAGCCTTTTTTATGCCACGATTTTACAAGTAAGGGCAGGGTTTTATCATAGGCGAGTTCGGTATAGATATTGTCCTCGATAACCGGGAGCAGATACTGGTTAGCGAGGGATACTAGCTGTTTTTTTTGTGCGACGCTTAAGCTTATTCCCTGTGGATTCATATGTGAGCTGCTAAACAGGCCAGCGCTAACTTCTCCATTTTTTATATGTGCTTCCAGCTGTGCTAAATCAATGCCTTACTCGGTACAGAGGATTTCGACGATTTTGCGCGACATGCTCCCCAGTAAATCCAGTAGTCCATTAAAACAGGGAGAACTTATTGCAATCCCATCTTCTGGTTTGCTTATCACTTCCAGTGCTAGTCGAACAGCTTCGATAGAGCCACCTGTGATGACAAGCTCCTGTGCATAGAATGGAAAACGACTTTGGGTGAAATGTGATGAGAGCACATAACACAATGCTTCCAGTCCATGAGGGGCTGAATATTGATGTATTTGTTCAGCTAAGGATTGCATGCCACGTTTGATGCTTTTTTCCAGAGCTTTTACGGGTAAGCAATCTGGCGCCAGTTGGCTGATACCAAATGGCCCTGATATTTGATCGGCTGTATTCGTGTAACGTAAGGAAACAGTGCCAGAGATGGTTGACGGACAGTTTTGAAACTGAGGCTGGCGTGGCTTTCTGTATTCAACTTTCCACTCGTTGTTGCCTACATGGACGTAGGTAAGGAGCGTGAGCAGGAGCGGAAGCTTTGCCTACATGGACGTAGGTAAGGAGCGTGAGCAGGAGCGGAAGCTTTGCTCGTCGCTCATCTGGAATGACAAAACCACGATTCTCGCTCCTGGATTGGTGGATTTTAAACCTCAACAGAAGGAATTAAATTAGTGTTAACAGGTCCTGGTGTGGCTAGAGAATGAGACTTGCTAAGAATTTAATTTTACTGAATTTATGTGCTAGACAATTCATATTCTTATGATCAATATTGAGAAAAAAAGTCCCAAAAAAACATAGATTTGACTTGAGGGTAGTTAAAACTAGAGATAAACCATGCCTAGATATCCAGAAAACAGTAAGCAGTTCTTTCTTCGTAATATACATTGGAGCATAGACAGAGCGATTAAGTTGTACTAAATAGTACAAATGTGTTTGTTTTTGAATCAAGGGACTTATGAGCTATAAAGAAATACAATTTAAACCATTAGTGGCTTCCAGGATTGACCAGAGAGCTATTTCACGAGAGTTACCACAAGTAAAAATTGAGGCAGCTTTTCGTATTCCGGGTTATCGTGGCCTATGGCTAGATACGCGTAACTGGAGTCAGGAAGCGGCTAACTACTATACTGCCAACTCGGCTCGTACTCCTGAGAATCTACTAAATCATGTGCAGAGAATCTTTCATCATATCCAGCATAACAATTCAGAGGATACCTATGGAGCGATACTGGATCTGTTTATCGTACTAAAAAAACACGGACGATCACTCAGGGAGCGCATGCTAAATTACGCTCGTCCACTACTTCAGGGGGAACGGTTTGATCAGCTGCAACAGTTGCTGAATGATAACCTGCAGGAACAGGATACAATTCCAACCAGCCCACGCTCAATTCTTTCCCCTGGTTTTGTAAGTCCCTACCGTTTAGTGGAGAAAATTAATGTCAGCGAAGAGCCAGACTATGACCCTTTATCGGAGTCACGTAGCCACATGGAGTATGGGCAGTTAGATTCCGCCAGATCTGTGTTGGAGTCGGAGGTACTTAACGGTTCTGTAGATCCGGAAGTTCATTCAGATCTAATCGAAATCTATCGCCGTAGTCATGACAAGATCAATTTTCAAAAGATATATCCACTTCTTCAAATCAATAAAGAGTCATTATTGCTTCTTTGGCAAGAACTGGATGAATTCTTTGATTCGAGCGATACATGACATATGCCCATCGATCAGAATCAACCACTGCGGGTCTCAGTTCATGGGGTAACAGAGAAAATGCGTAATACTTTACAGTATTTTTTTCATGGACCCTGCAATGATTATTGTGAGATGGTCGAAGAAGATTCATCTGAGTTGACTATTATCGACCTGGATGGGTTGAACGGTCAGCAAAGCCTGCAGAATCATCAAATTAAACATCCTGAAAAACCAGTTATTTTGCTATCAATTAATAACCAGGATATCGAGGATGGAATTCTCGTTCAGAAACCACTGAAACCCGAAAATCTTATTTCGGCACTGAAAACTGCTCACCAGAAGGTGCAGAGTAGCATTGGCTTATCTGATACTGCCACCGAAAAAAATCCCCCCCAGGTTGCCCAGCCTGAAAAGGCTATTGCCAAACAGGAAGAAAAGGTAACACAATCAGATAGCAGGCCGATTGATAAAACTGAGATTCACAATAATTCAGATGTAGTAAAAGTATTAAAACCAACGCTAGCGACTGAGGAAAAAGTTGAAAAGGTGCCAGCAATAGCTACTAAGACGCGATCAGAGACACATAAAGTCGCCAAATCGCTCGGTTTGCATGATGAGTTGAATTACATAGGTTCAGCGCCTGATATCGGTCACGATGACATCACTGAACTTGCTAAAGCCCAATATGATCCTGAGAAATATTTCCAGGGTTATATTAATCAAGCAGTGATCAAGGCGGGAAATGCCGATCAGGCGGTGCTATTGTCGCTTCCTGATGGCTGGATAGTAATACAACCCAGTTCCCGGTCCGTGTTCATTAATATTCAGGAATCCAAATTACACGCTTTTAGTGCATTACCCATCACTGATCAGACAATAACCCAATCACTTCTGGAAGAAAGTAATCTATCCGAATATAGCCAACAGGCTAATATAATGGACCTGGAACAGTTAGTATGGAAATCAACCATCTGGTCATCGAGAGGCAGGGTTCCCATAGGAACAAGCCTGACATTGCCCATTTCATTCCAGTATTGGCCAAATTTATCTCGTTTACTTCTGTCCCCGCATGCTTTACGAATAGCGGCACTCTGGTCGGATTATCCCTGTTCTCTACTGGATACAGCAAAGACTCTTCAAATTCCTCAGCGTTATGTGTTTGCGTTTTACAGTGCCTGCAATGCCATTGGTATCGCGTCTGTCAAACAAGATTCAACAAATGATACAGGTAAGGCCATGCCAGTAACAAAGAACCGGAAGAGTGCTTTTATTGGACGCATTTTGGAGCGTCTAAAAGGCTTACACTGATAATAATTAAGAGCTTAGACCATGAATAATCATAAAATAATTTTTACAGGACCTGTCGGTGTAGGTAAATCAACAGCGATAGCCTCCATCAGTGATACCCCTCCCGTTAAAACCGAAGAATTAGCCACAGATTTCTCCAAAGGTGATAAGACTACAACAACGGTTGCGATGGATTATGGTGTTATGAATCTTGATGATGGAGAATGTTTACATCTGTATGGAACGCCCGGTCAGGAGCGTTTTGACTTTATGTGGGACATTCTCACCGAAGGAGGTGTCGGACTGGTGTTACTTATCAACAATGATGTCGTAAATCCGATGCAAGATTTACATTTCTTTCTTGATGCATTTGATTCCTTCATTAAAAAATCGAGGCTTGTGGTAGGAGTCAACTTTATGGATACGAGACCAGGCCCAACGATTAGCGATTATCGCGAGCAATTGAAACTGACTAAATATAAAGCCCCAGTATTTGAAATAGATGCCAGGGAGCGAAGGGATGTTGCTCTGTTACTAGAAGCACTGCTATACACCCTTGACCCAGGTCTTCTGGTGGCCTGATCATGCAGCGTTATCAAATGAATCAGGGGCTTTATATAACTCCGACTCCGGCCGGTGCTTACTACAGTGTCTCCGATAATGAGCCGACACCTTCCCGTCGTTTACTGCATAGATTATTAAGCCAGAAAACCAGCCCTCTCTTAACCATCGAAAAACTCAAACAATGGCAGGAAGTAGATGATGACGATGAAGTTCTTGATTTACTCTTTCATGCCCAGAATCTGGGCTGGGTAGGAGGTGTGGATAAGCCAATCGAGTCCCCGCAGGGTGTGCTGGAAGAGGTTTTGCCAGATTTACTATCGAACCTCACAGATACAAACAAAGCTCTGCTGGCAGACTCTCAGGGTTTCTATATATGCTCTAAAGGGTTTCCTCATGAAACAGCTGAAGAATTATCTGCGTTAAGTGCGGATATTGCTTCCATGCACGACAGGCATCGACATTTGATACAAAAAAATCTGGGATTGAGCACTAGCGCCTGGTCTTTGGTAGATGCAGCAGGCTGCAGTCAGGTGGGTTTTTGGCCAATGTATGTAGGTGATCAACGCTTTGTGCTGGTTATTAGCGGCCTTCCTTACCTCAATCAACTTAGCTTAACCAGTTTGATCTGGGCTTTGTGTAAACGCTATGGTAGTTGATTGCACTAATCAGTATTGCCTGACTTTTAAACGAAGAAAAAAATAATATAAATAACATGGAAAAATTGGAGAGATAAAAATGCGTTCAGATATGCTCGATTCGATATTAAATGAATTAAATGGTACCTCAGCGGACATAGAAGCAACAGCTGTAATATCAACCGATGGTTTAATGATGGCTTCACAGCTTCCTGCAAGTCTGGATGAAGACCGTGTTGGCGCGATGAGCGCAGCTATGCTTTCACTGGGCGAGCGTACCGCCCATGAGTTAGCACGTGGTGGTTTGGAACAAGTACTGATAAAAGGTGCCACCGGTTACGTAGTTATGACATCTGCTGGTAAGGATGCAGTGTTGACAGTTTTGGCTAAACCTAACGCCAAACTGGGACTAATATTTCTCGATGTAAAACGTGCGTCAGAAACTATAAGTCAATTGGTTTAAATCGTACCTGTAAAACTTATTTATTTATCAGCGAGGAGTCAGATAATGCATGATATGAATCCGCAAGATATTGTCGGTGATTATGCTGAACATCAGCTTAATTTTTTTGATGGAACTAGTCGTAAGGTACTGGTTACCGAGGAAGAAATAGCATTTCCCAAGGGGTGTCTCATTGTGTCGCGCACCGATACAAGAGGTTGCATTACCCATGCGAACGAGTCTTTTGTACTGATGTCGGGATATGAAAAGTCCGAATTGATCGGTGAGCCGCATCATATATTGAGACATCCTGATATGCCTCCAGCAGCATTTAAGGATTTATGGGACACTTTGCAGCGTGGTGAAAAATGGCAGGGATATGTCAAAAACTTACGCAAAAATGGAAGTTTTTACTGGGTGTTTGCAACTGCAATTCCAAATATTAGAAATGGCCAGGTACAGGGCTACACCTCGGTTCGACGTGAACCTTCGCGAAAAAAAATTGAAGAGTGCATAGCTCTTTATCCGACGCTTTTCTAGGTATTAAGAATAGAAATGGCTCAATTCGAATCAATAATGGAGTAAATGATGTCATACAATCTGGCAGTCAGCCCCGACTTTAAACCTGAATTAATATCCGGTTGGTTTTTCTTTAATACCTGGTTGCAAAAGCAACTGGGGGAGGGCGTGCACCTCGAAATTCATCAGGATTTCAAAGAACAGAACGATGCCATAGATCAGGGCAAGGTTGACCTGATCTATGCTAATCCCTTCGATGTATCGAAACTGGTGAGGGACAAGGGATTCTTACCGGTGGTGAAACCTGTATCAAAACCAGATGAGGCGATAATTGCATGCCAGGCAGGCGCTTTTAATGATGTCCAGGATTTGCCAAGTAATATAAGAGTTGCGCAAACTGAGGCGCCTGATGTCAATACTATTGGTATGATTATGCTGGAACCTGCCGACATTGATAAAGCCAGCGTCGAACTCATTCAATGTGATAACTTTGTCGTGGTTGCCAGACAAATCATAAAGGGCAATGCAGATGTCGGCTTTTTCCTTGCGGAATCATTCAACGAACTGTCGGCACTGGTAAAGAAAGAACTGTTTCCGTTGGTAAGTAGCCAGATTCATATGATCCACCATGCGATGCTGGTTTCACCAAACCTGGCAGCACAAAGAGATAAGATCGGGGAACTGTTAACCTCGTTGTCGGCAGATGCTGCTAGTAATAATATTCTCGGTGATATTGGTGTCGATGGTTTTGAATCCATGTCTGTCGAGGATGCAGAATTTATGATTGATTTGATGGATACGCTGACGACCTGAGAATTAATTTAAGGAACCCCTGATTCATTCAGAAGTTCATGCGGCACAGGGATGTGCCGCCAAAATCGATGGTTACAAGCCATTGATTTTGTGAGAAAAACGATAATCACACTTTTCGTTTTTCGTGCTCTGATAATTCATGGATGAATTATTCAGAGCTTCCTTAAGGAGTCTTTGATTATTGAGAGAAATGATGGGGGTAGAATTTCTCGATTTCCCCGTCGCTCATTTGGAATGATCAAACCACGCTTCTCGCGCCTGGATTGGCGGTTTTTAAACCTCAACAGTGGTAATAAAATAGTGTAGGCCCTAAAAGATCAGCAACTAATATCGGCCAGTTAGAATATAGCAATGCTGGAAGGTCAGATAGATACCATTGGTATCCAGAATACAAAAGTAAGCGCAGAAAAACGTAGGGCTGAAGGTCATCACAGGCAAATCAGGAATATGTTTACTGAAGAAGCCTATCTCTCATCGTCAGGAAATCAATGCATTCACAAAAAAGATCTCAAATAGTGGCCTCAATTTTGAGAAAATTGGTAAGTTAATACCTGATAAAATCAACTCGACAGGTTTTGGAGAAACTCGTTCTGTTGCCAGTAATGAAACCAGGGAAGGATGTCAGCTTAAGCGTAGAATCAAAGTGTAGATGATTAATTAATAGCGACTGAATTTTGATTTTCATGGTGGCAGGATACCTCTTGCTTTCTATTATCCGTAGCCACTAAAGAGGTCAATTGGGTTAATTCACTACAAAAGTGCAATATTTACTATTAATTTTACAGCTATCCAATTTTTTCTTTAGAGTCAATTTGTTACTGAATTTAGGCTGTATCAAGTTCTTGTCTTATTGGAAGAAAGTCAGCTTTAAATCACATTTTACCTTAGCTATAAACTTGACATCTATTCTGCCAAGGAAGAGGATTGGGAATATAGTCCCAAAATTTATGGCTTTACTTAGAGGGCAAGGGGGGTAACAGCTAAAACAGGAGGAAAATGATGTATACATATATGAAAACGCAGTATGCAATTCTTTTATCCGTAATCTGCATTGGAGCATTGCCAGCATTTGCATTTGGTCAGAGGCAAGATCCTGGGATGCCGGACTTACCGCAACCCATAGAACTTGAAGGCAGGGTTCAGGATGTTGAAGCCTACGATTGTAACCATCAGCATAGGTATTGGTGTGGACGGATTGCAGGAATAGTTTGGATAAATGCTGATAATGGCGAAGTAGTGGCTAGATATCTGAAAAGAGATACCACTATGATATTAAATGGAAACGCAACTTTCTTTGAAGGGATTAAGCGTGGAGATAAGGCCAGGATTATCTATTTTAAGGATGATGTGTGGGCTTCTTCACTAGAGCTAGAGCGCACTGGCTCCTGATTGATGCGCGTAAATGTAGTTGTTTAAACTGCAATTAAAAAACAATTATTTTCAAAAGCCATCTCAATGAGGTGGCTTTTTTTATTGCCGATATTTAAAAAAAGGGGCAAAGTAAAAATATATCTATACTTTAGTTGTGATCAAACCGATAAAGGAATTCTCACTACAGAACTCTGTACCTTTTAGATCACCAATAACTTCCCGTAAAATAGATCTAGCTGTTTTAAGTTCTGTGTCAATACTGTTTAGTGAAAAACTGAGTCCAGTAAAAAATTTACCAGCTTTCATCAGGTCCAAAGATGATATCTATCCAGAGTTAGATTATCGTCTGAAAAAATAAAAGATTTCTGGGTACCAACATATTCTGTAGTAGACTCTTTATCGTGGTGATAATGCACAGAGATCGGTGTATATCAGCGTGACAATATCAAAATGATAAGGCTGATTATCTATCAAATAATCTGCCTGAAGATAGCTTACGGAAGCTCTGAATAATTTATTCATGAATTATCAGAGCACGAGAAACGAAAAGTGTGATTTTCGTTTTTCTCACAAAATTAAATGGCTTGTAGCCACCGGTTTTGGCGGCAAAAACCCAGGTCGTATGTCGTATAGTGTATTGCCTGACAGGTATAGCTGTGAATCTATCCAACATACCACCTGATCGATTAAATAAAAGCGACGTGATGCAAGGTCTATTTCCTCATGAAGGTTTTAACCAGACACTGGTATCATGAAAAGCCGTACCGCCTGCTGGAAACCCTGGCTGAGAAGAGGTCAGGGCGTTGATGCCCAGACCTTCAATAAACGCATTGTTCGGCCACAGACCTTCTACAATAATAGTGTCAGAGTGCTGACCTGTCACCGCCTCGGCTACAATTAAAATTGACCCCTGTTCATTACCAATACGAATCGTTTCACCATTCTGAACTCCAATTTTTTTCAATACTTCGGTATGGATTAGTGCTTTAGGTTGTCTTTCTTTTTTAATGGAGGATGTGGTCTCATTAAAACTGGAGTTGAGGAAATTCTGTGCGGGAGCAGTGACTAAACGATAGGGTCTCTGCTGTGAAGACTCATCCGTTATTGCCCAATGATCGGGTAATGATGGCATACCAGGTCCTACTCGGCCTAGAGCAGCCCAGTCTGCCTTTAAGTGAAACTTACCATCCGCATGCAGGAAGCCATTGAGAAAGTGTGACTCTTCAAATGAAGTGCTAACATCCAGTCCCTGTTGCTGATGAATTTGCTCGGCATCAGGGTAACCAGAGCGAAGCAGGGACTCATCCAGAATATCCCAGGCGGACATTTCAAAGCCGGGATGTTTAAGTCCCAGTCTTTTAGCTAATGCACAAATCAATTCATGGTTGGAGCGGCATTCACCTGGCGCAGGCACTATTTTTTTAGCGACCTGTAGTACCGCATGACCGCCTGGACTATAGATATCATCATGCTCCAGAAACATGGTGGCCGGTAATACGATATCGGCCATTCGTGCTGTCTCAGTCATGAATTGCTCATGCACACAGACAAACAGATCCTCACGCATAAAACCGGCTTTGACTTTGGCTGATTCAGGGGCAACCACGACGGGGTTGGTATTTTGAATCAACATGGCTTTGACCGGGACTCCGCCACACAGAGCATCACTATCGCCGGTTAAAATATCGCCTATACGCGACATGTCCAGAGTACGTGTGC